>NZ_UTBG01000082.1 GCF_900580675.1 Pseudomonas viridiflava | reverse complement strand
AGGCGAGGTGCCGAGTGTTGGGGCGAGGACCTTTTGGTTACTTTTGGGTCCTTCCAAAAGTGACCCGCTGTAAGAGCGGAACCCTAAGCAGCCGTTACCGCAGCAACGGATATGTACTCAATCCAGGACAAAACTCACCACCCCTCTTTCAACATCCTCAACTCCAAATGCTGCAACAACATAATCGTCTTCCCATCCACAATCTCCCCGCTCTGCACCATCCCCAACGCCTGCTCAAACCCCAACTCCAACACCTCGATATCCTCCCCCTCTTCCTCCAGCCCACCACCATCCCCGACCCGATCCCCCGCCCGATATTCACCGATAAAGAAGTGAATCCGCTCAGTCACCGACCCCGGGCTCATAAACGCTGCAAACACCTTCTCCACATGCCCCACGCGGTAGCCAGTCTCCTCCTCCGCCTCGAGCCGGATCCGCTCTTCAGGGCTCGCATCATCCAGCAACCCCGCCGCCGCTTCGATCAAATACCCGTGGTAATCATTGACAAACGTAGGCATGCGAAACTGCCGAATCAGCAGCACCGTACGCTGCTCACGGCTATACAGCAGAATGGTCGCGCCATTGCCCCGGTCATACACCTCACGGGTCTGGGCTTGCCAACTGCCATCGCGGCGGCGCAGGTCAAAGCTGTATTTTTTCAGCAGGTACCAGTTATCCGAGAGGGTCTCTTCGGCGGTAATACGAACGGGGCTGTTGTCCATGGGGAGGGCCTGTACTCAAAAGAGCCCGAGCATGTCGCGCGGGTACCATCAGCGTCAAGGCAGCGCTGGCGAGCACCCACCCACGCCGTAACACTTTGCAAGCAATCCCCGTAGACGGCTGTCGAATTAATTCCTGCCCGCCCAGGCCATCTGGTAAAAACCCAGCTTCACCTTTGCCCAGGAACCTTCATGTCTTCTCGTTTTCTGTCTCGCCTGAGCCTGCGCTGGTTTCCCATGCTCTGCATGGCGCTGTTGATCGTCGGCCTGCCGGTGGGTTGCGCCGTGCTGCAACACAAAGAGCGCGAGCTGGTATTTCGCATAGAACCCGGCACCGCCAGCTGGTACAGCGGCTTGCCCAAGGCAGTGCAGGAATTCGAACTCAAGCCCGCCAGCTTCAAGTCAGGGCAGAACATTCATGGCTGGTGGTACCCGGCGGACAAGCAGGACGCGCCCGCCATCCTCTATCTGCACGGCGTGCGCTGGAACCTCACCGGGCAGCTGTTTCGCATTGAGCAACTGCACGCATTGGGCTATTCGGTATTGGCCATCGACTATCGCGGTTTCGGCCAGAGCCTGGGCGATCTGCCGTCGGAAACCAGTGTCTACGAAGACGCGCGCGCCGCCTGGGAACGCTTCCAGGTGCTGCAACCCGACCCGAATAAACGCCTGATCTACGGGCACTCCCTGGGCGGTGCGGTGGCCATCGACCTGGCGACGGAGCTGGGCAAGCAAACGCCGCTGCCGGTGCGCGGGCTGGTGATCGAATCCACCTTTACTTCGCTGGCGGATGTAGCCACGGCGGTGGCCAACACCTCGTTGCCGGTGCGCTGGTTGCTGTCGCAGAAGTTCGATTCCATCGACAAGATCGCCGACATCCATATGCCATTGCTGGTGGTGCATGGCCTGGACGACCGCTATGTGCCGCCGCGTTTCAGCGAGCAATTATTTGAAGCCGCCAGGGAGCCCAAGCGGCTGCTGCTAGTGCCCGGCGCCAGCCATAACAACAGCATGAGCCTGGCCGGTCGCAGCTATCGCCAGGCACTCGACAGCCTGATGCAAGCGAAGATGCCAGTACCGACGCCAGCCCCCTTAGTCAAGCACTCCACAGGCCGCGACGGCGACTCATAAAAATGCTTTTCGGCACTGGGTTCGCGCTTGCCTGTCAAGCGCAAACCCTGCCCATACTGGGCCTCGTCAGAAGTTGATCAAATATTAACCGCCGGTTAAATCGCCAACCCAGCCGGGCCTTCGCAAAGTTATCCACAGAGATACCCACGGTTTTCGTGGACAACTCTTTTTATTTTTTTACGTTTTTTTTCTCAAAAAACGTTTTCGGGAAATGTACCGGGCAACAAAATCTCGCGATTCACATGGCATATATCGTTATAGCCACATAACGCCATCGAAACGTCCAACTCCCGAGCAATGATCTCGAGCGCCCTGGTCACCCCGGCCTCGCCCATCGCGCCCAAACCATACAAATGCGGGCGGCCGATCATGGTGCCCTTGGCACCCAACGCCATCGCCTTGAGTACGTCCTGGCCGGAGCGAATGCCGCCATCCAGCCACACTTCAATGCGTTCGCCCACCGCCTCCACAATCGCAGGCAGTTGGCTGATGCTCGACGGCGCGCCATCCAGCTGACGGCCACCGTGATTACTCACCACCAACGCGTCGGCGCCGGAATCGGCGGCCAGGCGCGCATCTTCCACATCAAGGATGCCCTTGATGATCAACTTGCCGCCCCAACACTTCTTGATCCACTCCACATCGTCCCAGCTCAGGCGCGGGTCGAATTGCTGGGCAGTCCAGGACGACAACGAACTCATGTCCGCCACGCCCTTCACATGCCCGACGATATTGCCGAAGCCGTGGCGCTTGGTGCCGAGCATGCCCATCACCCAGCGCGGCTTGGTCATCATGTTGAGGATATTGGGCACGGTGAGTTTGGGTGGCGCCGACAGGCCGTTGATCAGGTCCTTATGCCGTTGCCCGAGGATCTGCAGGTCCAGGGTCAGCACCAACGCATCCACACCTGCGGCCTTGGCGCGCTCAATCAGTTGCTCGATGAACGCGCGATCACGCATCACGTACAGCTGAAACCAGAACGGCTGGCCAACGTGTTCGGCAATGTCTTCCAGCGAGCAAATGCTCATGGTCGACAAGGTGTAACGCAGGCCAAACGCGGCAGCGGCACGGGCGGTGAGAATCTCGCCATCGGCATGCTGCATGCCGGCAAGGCCGGTAGGCGCCAGGGCGACCGGCATGGCCATGTCCTGGCCAATCATACTGGCGCGGATCGAGCGTTCATCGATATTGCGCGCCACCCGTTGGCGGAATTTGATCCGCGCAAAATCGCTTTCATTCGCGCGGTAAGTGCTCTCAGTCCAGGAGCCGGAATCGGCGTAATCGTAAAACATCCGTGGGACACGTTTTTGCGCCAGCTTGCGTAAATCTTCGATGGTTGTGATCAACGACATCTAGGTCACCTCTCCCTGAACTGAACCCTGAGAGTAACCGCCCATCGAGCGCACAACCAGCCATTGCGTTTATATCGGTGCACGACTAATCTCGCACAAACCCGCAAGAAAGCGCACAAACATGCACAGCACTCACCAAGCCATCGACCTGCCTTCACTGCGCAAACAAAAGATTCTGTTGCTGCTGGAACGCGACGGCAAAGTCACCGCCGCCGACCTGGTGGAGCACTTTGCCGTGTCCCAGGACACCATCCGCCGCGACCTCGGCGAACTCGCCGCCGCTGGCTTGTTGCAGCGCGTACACGGCGGCGCCCTGCCCCGGCCCAAAGACACCGGCAAGGATTTCTTCACGCGTGTCGGCGAAACCACCGACGCCAAGCGCCGGCTCGCGCAACTGGCAGCCGACCTGGTGGAAGACGGCCAGATCGTGCTGTTCGATTCCGGCTCCACCACCTTGCAGATCGCCCAGTCATTGCCGCGCTCGATCCGCCTCACGGTGGTCACGCCGTCGCCGATGATTGCCATCGCCCTGGCGGATCATCCCGATGTAAAAGTCATTCTCGCCGGTGGCCAGCTCAACCCCGCGACCTTGTCCACCAGCGGACACGAAGCAGTGCGCCTGATCCAGAGCATCAAGGCCGACCTGCTGTTTACCGGGGTCTGCGCGCTGCATCCGCAAGTGGGCATCAGCTCGTTGCATTTCGATGAAGTGGCGGTCAAGCAGGCCTTGCTCGACAGCGCTTCCCATGTGGTAGCCGTGACCATGGCCGACAAGCTCGGGGCGGTAGAACCTTTTGTCGTGGCGCCCTGCAACCGCATCCACACGCTGATCACCGAGTGGCATGTGCCGAGTGTCGAGGCATATGAGCAGTTAGGGTTGGACGTGATGCGCGTGGAGATCGAGTAGGTCCAGGGCATCGGCCACCGCGTGGCCGCTGGCAGTGTTATCGAAGATGCACCAGGTGGGAACGCTCTCTTGCACAGACTCGCCCAACAGTCGCGCATAAGCCTGCACCCGTTCTGGCCCATAGGCACTGTGATAAATACGCGGCGTGCCGTGCAGGCGCCAATAACGCACACCCTGCCAACCACCCGGTGCATGACCGCCGTCGATGACCGGCGGGTCGGCAGCCACACGGCCGATGTGCAAATCCCGCAGCAAACCCTCTGCTTCCAGCCAGCTGGGGTGGCGCGGTTCCAGCACGACCGCGCCGAGATAACGCTGGCGCAGGGCGCGAAAAAATATCGCTGCAACCACCGGTTCATAGGCCAGCGACGGCGGCAGTTGCACCAGCAGGCAGCCCAGGTTTTCACCCAAATGCAGGCACTGCTCGAGAAACTCATCCAGCGCCGTTTCACAGTGCTGCAAACGCAGTTCATGGCTGATCTGCTTGGGCACCTTGACCGAAAAGCGAAAGGTTGAAGGCACACACTGCCCCCAGCGCTCATAGGTTTTGGGCAGGTGCGGCCGGTAGAACGAACTGTTGATTTCCACCGCATTGAACCGATTGGCATAGCGCTGCAAATGCGTACCCTCGTCGACAAACGCCGGCCAGTGTTCACGCGGCAGACTCCAGCCGGCGCAGCCCACATACAGGGGTGCCGTCAAAACAGCACCTCTGCCGCATCGCGCATGAAAATCTCGATGGTCTTGGGCCCCACACCGTCGAACTCCGCCAGGCGTTTTTCAAAGGCTTGGCGGTCTTCGCTGGCACTGCGCATATGGCTGATCTTGCCGGCGT
Organism: Pseudomonas viridiflava; assembly: GCF_900580675.1. Classification (GTDB taxonomy): domain Bacteria; phylum Pseudomonadota; class Gammaproteobacteria; order Pseudomonadales; family Pseudomonadaceae; genus Aquipseudomonas. Next base: position 6,631 of record NZ_UTBG01000082.1, on the reverse strand, counting down.
AATCGGCGTTGAGCTTGGCACTGAGGTCCAGCAGGCGCTGTGCGGTGCTTTCGTCGTAACGCACGTAATGCGCGCGCCCCAGCATCGAGACCAGCTCGCGCGAGGTGCAATGCTGCAGCTTGCGCGGCGTGTCCCGGCCCTGTTCTTCGACGATCACCTTGTAGGCCTGCGCCGCAATCGGCGCCTGGATGCGCTTGCCCATCAGGAAGCTGGCGACAAACCACTTGAACAGGCTGGCGTCGTCCTCGGGCTTGAGTTCAATGCCCAACTCCGACGCGGAAATCGCCCTGGCCATGCTCAGTGGCCCAGCTTGCGCTCGGCCTTGGCGGCCTGCTCGTTGATGGCATCGGTCTGGCGCTCGGTTTCCTTGATCGAAGTCGGCGTGATCAGCTTGTCGACGGTTTCAGTCTTGGGGTTCGGGCGTTCGAGTGTTTCGCCCTTGGCGGCTTTGTCGATGCCCTTTTGCGCCTGTTCGGAGCTGATCGGTTCTGGGGTTTTGTCGGCAGTTTTGTGATCGGTCACGGTCTATCTCCTGGCAGTTGACGGCCCGCAAAAAAGCGCGAGCACGTATTCAGCAGAGGCCGCGCAATTTCGATAGTTCAAGGAATTTGCCGTTGAGAAATTAAGCCAAAAAAAATTTAAACCTTTTGCGCGGGGCTTGGCTCAACAGTCAGGTAACGGCATCCCGCCACGTTCAAGGAGAACCACCATGACAACTTTATTGATGAAACAAATGGGCCTCACTCTGGTGCTGGCTGCCGGCTCGATTTCCACGGCCATGGCCGCCACGTCCAACAGCTTTGTAGAGGACGCTGCCCAAGGCGGCATCACCGAAGTGGAAGCCGGCAAACTCGCGCTGGAAAAAAGCAGCTCGGCCGACGTGAAAACCTTTGCCCAGCACATGGTCACCGACCACACCAAGGCCAATCAGGAACTGGTTGCCCTGGCGAAAAAACTCGATATCGAAGTGCCGGATGATGCCGCCCTGACTGACAAGGCCAAGAAAGCCATCCTCGAACTGCGCGATGAATCGTTCGACAAGGCCTACGCCAACAACCAGGTCGCGGCCCATGAAAAAACTGTCGAACTGTTCCAGAAAGAAGCCGCTTCCTCGGACAACGCCGAGCTGAAAGCCTTCGCTACCAAGACCCTGCCAACCCTTGAAGCCCACCTGAAAATGGCCAAGGAGCTGCAAGCCAAACACGACCATTAATCCATCCCTGACTTAGGAGAAACTCGATCATGAGTTCGCAACTCAACGGCAAGAACATCCTGATCATCACCTCCAACACCGGTATCGAGCGCGATGAACTGCTCAAGCCGCTGGAAGCACTGCGCAGCTATGGCGCGACGGTGACTCACGGCTCAAGCAAGGGCGGCACCACCCAGACGTTTGTCGGTGACACTGAAAAGGACCAGACCGTTGAGTCCGATGTGCAACTGTCGGATGTGGTGAGCAGCGATTTCGACGCGCTGGTCATCCCTGGCGGCACCGTCAACGCCGACACCCTGCGCCAGGATTCTAATGCACTGCGCTTGATCAACGACTTCGTCAAGGCCGGTAAAACCGTGGCAGCGATCTGCCACGGGCCATGGGCGCTGATCGATGCAGGCGTGATCAAGGGCAAGACCCTGACCTCCTACAAAAGCGTGCGTATTGACCTGGAAAATGCCGGCGCCGCTGGCTGGGTCGACGCTGAGGTCAAGCAATGCCAAGCCAATGGCTGGACCTTGATCACCTCGCGCACGCCAGATGACCTGCCGGCGTTCAACGAGGCGATTGCCAAGGCTGTCGCGGGTTAAAACGTAAACAGGCGCCCATCGGGCGCCTGTTTTCTTGCTGCGTAAACGTCAACTCTTACGCTGTTCAGCCATTTCACGTTTGGGCCCGAACATGGCCCACGCAATCAAGCCCAGCAGCGGCACAAAGATCAGTATCACCAGCCACAACCCCTTGGTCTCCCAGCCGCCCGTGCTGCGCAATACGACGTTGATTGCCCACAACTCCAGCAGTAGCAGAACAACTGCCAAACCGATCCAAACATAGTGCAGTTCCATGATTCACCTCCTGAGGTCTATGCATTAGGTCAAGAATCCGCGCCGAGGGTTCCATTGAATTTTCAGCAGGGGCTCTCGCCCAACGGTTGCAGCACATCCCCGGCAACCTTCTAGACTCAACTGCAGTCACCCTCTTGCATTGCATCTTGGAGGTTCAGGATGACCGAGCACGTTATCCATTTTCATTGCCAGATCGACCAGGGCACTACCGAGCGCTTTCGCGACTGCTGCCTGGATGCCATCGACGAAGGCGCAAGCTCCCTGCTGCTGAACCTGTCGACCACCGGAGGCAGCACCAATTTCGGTTTTACCCTGTACACCTTCCTCAAGGCGCTGCCGGTGCCGTCGTGCGCGATCAACGCGGGCAATATCGAATCCATGGGCATCATCATGTTCCTGGCCGCCAACCGGCGTATCACCACCCCGCATTCGCGCTTTCTGATCCACCCGATGAACTGGTATTTCAGCCAGAGCTCGGTGGACCACCAGCGCCTGCGCGAGTACTTGTCGAGCCTGGATAACGACCTGGCGCGCTATGTGAAAATCTATGAGCTGGAGACCACCCAGGCCGAGACGCAGCTGGATATTTTCAAGTGCTTGTCGGCCGAAGAAAAGCTCATCGCCGCGCATGAATCACTGGCCTACGGCATTGCCCATGAGGTCAAGCAGGTGGTGTTCGCCGAAGACATCAAGCATTGGAAAGTCAGCGGCGCATAAGCACGGTGTAATGCAATCTGCTTATCGCCCAACCATGCAAGGTGCACGATGGCCACTGCATAGCCAATCCGTCAACCCATTGATAAAAAACAACTAATTTTACCTGTTCAAGTTGGTACAGCTGATGCAATACCTACCGGAAGCGGCGTGCACTTCGACGCGCCCGATTGTTATCCGTGAGGTTTCACCATGAATGCCATCGACCTTCTCAAAGCCGACCACGAACGCGTCAAGGCACTGCTGACTCAATTAAGCGAGTCCACCGAACGCGGCGTAAAAAAACGCATCGAACTGTTGGCCAAACTCGAGATGGAAATCAGCCTGCACACCAAACTTGAGGAAGAAATTCTGTACCCCGCCTTCCGCAAAGCCGGGGGCAAGGAACAGGACATCATGTACCACGAAGCCAAGGAAGAGCACCGCACCGTCGACGCCCTGGTACTGCCTGACTTGAAGCAGACCGAGCCGTCGACCACCGAGTTTTCGGGTCGCGTTAAAGTGGTCAAGGAACTGCTGGAGCACCATATCGAAGAAGAGGAAACCGAGATGTTCCCGCAGGCCAAAAAGTTGCTGGGCAAGGCGGTGCTGGAAGAACTCGGTGCAGAAATGGAAGCCATGAAAGCCGCTCATAAAAAAGCCATGGGCGCCAAGCCGCTCGCGGCCTGACGTCCATTCGTCGCATCCGCACGAACTTTTTCAAACTTTGCTTTCGATTGCGCATTCCCAATTAGGCGACACCATTGATTCACTCATTGATGAGGGATATGAAAATGGCTACCAGCGGAAAAACCACCACAGGCGCAGGCGGTAAAGCCAAACCTGAAACGCAAAAGAAAAGCGGCGGTCAAGGCTCCGGCGGCAACTTTGCCAACGATCGCGAAAAGGCTTCTGAAGCCGGCAAAAAAGGCGGAGCGCACAGCTCTGGCGGCAGCAGCAAGAAGTCTTGATTGAAGCTCTACTGAAGCCCGGGGTTTCCGGGCTTCAGCCTTGATCAGAACAGCAAGGGGATCGCGTCATGAAGACCAGAATTTCCCAAAAAATGTTGCTTATTGTCGGCCTGTCAGCCCTGCTGGCAAACCCCGTTTTCGCCGCGTTCGGTGATAACCCGGCGCCCTCGCCAAACGCGTTGAGTGACAACAGTGCAGCCGGTTCTGCCCTGCCGCCGGGCACTTACCCCAGCAGCCCGTCGGACAGTGACAAAAAACAGACTGACACTGACAAGCAGCCCACCAAAACCCCCAAGCCCGCGGATCAGAAAGACAGTAAGCAAAAGCCCCGTACGGGTAGCTGACAGCCTAGCCGTGGGTTGGCAATACTTTCACGGTACCGCCAACCAACCGCTGAATTCCCCTCGCGCGCCCAACGCGCTCCAGGCAAAGTCGCCGGCGGGCTCAGGCAACGCTTGATGCTCGGCGGCAGCCAATGCCGACCCCTTCCAATCGAACACCCTTGTACCTTTCCAGGCCAGAACCACACCTTGGGCCAGGCTCTTGTCCGAGGCAACCCAGCGCGCGGCCGCTGCGGCCATAAACGCTTCGATCGGCTCGTCGCTGATCTGCGTGCAATAGGCCGAGCCCAACAGCCAGCGACACAGATTCAGGTGGTAGGTCCAGTCCTGCGGCGGCTGGTTGCGATAGGCCCAGGTCATGAAGCTGCGAAACAGGTTCAGCCCTTCGGGTGGGTCAAGCTTGAGCAGCGCCGGGCAGATATCGAACACCGTGTGCCAGTGCGGCAACAGGCGCGCATCCAGGTGCACAAAGCAGCGGGAATTGCTCGGGTAGTCGGGTAGCGCAGGTTCCGCGCGCAGGCGACGGGACGCCTGGCTGACCAGGCGGCTGGCGCCCGCAGGCAACAGATGGTTCATGACAACGCACTCGCAGTCGTGACGATAGAATGCCGCCCGATAACAGGCGACCCTGGGCACACGTCAGAAAGCGGGGGATGCGCGGGGGTTGGCCGAGGGCCAGGAATAACGCGGCGGCGCCTTGCTGCGTCGTTCATGGGCCGGGCGCGGGGTTTGTCCCTGGCTCAACAGCCAAGCGACGCCGATCAGGAATACCAGCGCGACGGTAACTGCGTTGCACACCGGGCAGGCAAAGTAGTTCGAGATGTTGCTGGAAGACGGGCTGCCCAACCCTTTGTCGGAAAGTGGCGCCTGGCTACCGTCCACCGAACAGAACTCGCCGCCGATGCCATTGAGCTGCTGGCCGGTCATCTGCCCATGCCCCAAACCGCAGGCAAACAGGTTCATCAGCACGCAAAAGTACAGGGCCCAGGCGATCAACGAACGGTCAGGGTGGCTCAATTTCATGGCGGCGACTCTACCATTGAAGCCGCACCAGGATGAAGCACAGCGCGCCCCTGTGGCAGAACGTCGCAGATTACGCGCACTCCCCAGGGTTGGTAGACTTGGCACCCTCCTCGTTATTCCTATTCAAAGCCTGATAGGCAGATCCAGCGCACTGCAGGCGTTTCACAGGATGCACAGTTGATGAGTACGTTATTCACCCGCCGCAAGGTCCTGACCGGCATGGGCCTGTTGGGTCTGGGCCTGCTGGCCGGTTGTGACAACAGCCCGAAATTGAACTTCAAGTACGGCAAGGACTTGAGCGACAAGATCATGGGCCGCACCTTCAAGCTCAAGAACACCGAGGGTGACACCGTCACTTTGAGTTCTTACCGTGGCCTGATGCCGGTAGTGTTCTTCGGCTTCACCCAGTGCCCGGCCGTGTGCCCGACCACCCTCGCCCGCGCCGCCCAGGCGAAGAAGCTGATGGGCCGCGACGGTGAAATCATGCAGGTGATCTTTATCACCCTGGACCCGGAACGCGACACGCCGGAGATCCTCGACAAGTACGTCAAGGCCTTCGACCCCAGCTTTGAAGCGCTGTACGGCACCCCGGAAGAAATCGCCGTGGCCGCCAAGGAATTCGGGATCTTTTATGAAAAGATCCCTGCCGGCGACACTTACACCCTGTCCCACACCGCCACCAGTTTCGTGTTCGACACCCGTGGCAACCTGCGCCTGGGCCTACAGGCATCCCTTACCGCTAAAGAGTGCGCAGAAGACCTGCTCACCGTCATGGAGGTCTGCTAATGACTGCCGTTCAACACCTCAAACGCACCCTGATCGGCCTGTCCCTGCTGGGCCTTGCGGCGCACGCCAGTGCCCAGGTATTGGTGACCGACGCGTGGGTACGCGCTTCCGTGCCGGGCCAGCCGTCGAGCGGCGCGTTCATGACCGTGACGGCCGACAGCGACAGCAAGTTGCTCAGCGTGGCCTCGCCGGTCGCCAAGGACGTGCAGATCCATGAAATGAGCATGAAGGACGACGTGATGCGCATGGGCCCGGTGGATTCGGTGGCATTGCCAGCGGGTAAAGCGGTCAAGCTCGACCCGGACGGTTATCACGTGATGCTGATGGGGCTGACGGGGCAGATCAAGGAAGGCGACCAGGTGCCGCTGACCCTCACCGTGGAAAATGCCAAGGGTGAGAAGCAGGCGATTGAAGTGAAAGCGGCTGCGCGCGGTATTGATGGGATGGATCACAGCAAGATGCACTAGGGGGTATAGCGTTCCCGTGGCGAGCGGGCTTGTCGAATCGCACAATGAACACATGTGGGAGCTGTCGAGCTTCAGCGAGGCTGCGAAAGCGTCGCGTCAGGCAATGAACATGTCAGCAGTGCCGGCCCCTTCGCAGCCTCGCCGGGGCTCGACAGCTCCCACAGGGGATCACCTCAGGTCCTCGGCTATCGCGTACTGTCAAAACTCCAGGTACAGCTGAAATCCGCCTAAAGGGTCGCAGGCTTTTGCGGGATACAGGCCAACACAAATGTCGACCTCCACAGCGAACACA
>NZ_UTBG01000084.1 GCF_900580675.1 Pseudomonas viridiflava | reverse complement strand
ACCGGATGGAGTGCTCGATGAAACTGTTTACCGCCACCACCTTCGCCACCCTGCTCTTCGCTGCTGAAGTGGGCGCCGATCAAGCTCAGCCGCGGCCTGATCCCAGGCCTTCAAACGACGTGCTGGAGGCGACACCGCAGTTGTACAGGTACACCACCGAGCTGCTGTTCGGCGAGGTCTGGAAACGCGCGGAGCTTATACCGCGAGATCGCAGCCTGATCACCTTGTCTGCGCTGGTTGCCAGCGGTCAGATACCGCAGCTCAGCGGGCATATCCGCCTGGGGCTCGACAATGGCCTCAAGCCGAGTGAGATCAGCGCGTTGATCACCCACTTGGCGTTCTACTCCGGCTGGCCCAACGCAATGTCTGCGGCGGGTATCGCCAAACAGGTCTTCAGCGAACGCAACATCCCGACAGAACAGGTTTCACCCCCCGCCGACGCCCCCCTGACACTCGACCCCGACAGCGAAGCAAAACGCCGCGCCGACGTGGATGCGGGTGTTGGTGGGGTGGCACCGGAACTGGCTCGCTACACCAATGATGTGTTGTTCGGCGACCTTTGGCGGCAAAGCACGCTCAGTGCCCGTGACCGCAGCCTGGTCACCGTCGCCGCGCTGATTGCCCAAGGCCAGGCGGCGCAGCTGCCGTTTCACCTGAACCGCGCAATGGACAACGGCCTGAGCCAGGCCCAGGCCGCCGAGGTGGTCACACATCTGGCGTTCTACGTGGGTTGGCCGAAGGCGATGTCGGCGGTACCGGTGCTCAAGGACGTCTCCGCTGCGCGCCAGTGATAGCCGGCGCTATCTCGACAGGTAGGTTTCCGAGATCAGCTTTGCCAGGGTCGCCTGGTCAAACGGCTTGGGTAGACGCGTCAGCCTGGTGGCCGCCACCAGCGGCATTTCCGCAAACCCTGAGGACAGGATAATCGGCAAGCCGGGGAGCATGCGTGCAATCTTGTCGGCAAGCTCGATGCCGGTCATTTCCGGCATGACCATGTCGGTGATGACCAGGTCGAACTGCGTAGTGTGCTCAAGCAACCTCAACGCCTCGTGCCCGCCTGACGCCGAAACAACGCGGTGCCCAAGGTCTTCAAGCATGGCTCGGGTGCTGACCAGCACCAGCGGGTCGTCATCGACCAGCAAGATCTGCAGGCTGGGTTGAGGCACGGAGGGTGAGCTATCAGCGCTTGAATCCACCATCGGCGTTTGCGCCTGGTGCGAACTGGCTGGCAGTGCCACCGGAAGCCAGAGCTCGGCGGTGGTGCCTTCGCCGAGCGTGCTTTTGAGTACAAAATGGCCTTGGGATTGCGCCGCCAGCCCGTGCACCATCGACAGCCCCAGCCCGGTGCCTTTGCCTGCTCCCTTGGTGGTGAAAAACGGCTCCGTGGCGCGCTGCAACGTTGCTTCGCCCATACCCGGCCCTTTGTCGATGACCGAGATGCAGATCAGCCTGGCAGCCTCAGGCGAGTCCTCGGGAAACGGCGCCTCCCGTGCGGAGATCAGAATCACGCCCTGCCCCTCCATCGCGTCTCGCGCATTGATCACCAGGTTCATCACCGCCATTTCCAGCTGGCTCATGTCGACCAGTACCCGGTTCAACACCAGCGGGAATCGGGTTTCGACAACGATCCCGGCGCCGATCATCCGCGACAGCAAGTCCGACATGTTGCGGATCAGGTCCACGACGTCCACGGGCTGCGGGTCAAGCTCCTGGCGGCGCGCGAAGGCGAGCATGCGCTGGGTGAGTTTGGCACCGCGCTCAGCCCCGGCTATCGCGTTCTGAAGCAGCGAAAGGACCCTGGAGTCGTCGGGCACGCGTTTTTTCGCGAGTTCCAGGCTGCCCAGGATCACCATCAACAGATTGTTGAAATCATGGGCTATGCCGCCCGTCAGCTGCCCCAGCGCCTCCATTTTCTGCGACTGGAACAACGCCTCGCGGGTTTCCTTGATGAGTTGCTGCGCCTGCACGCTTTCGGTCACATCGCGGGTGATCTTGGCGAACCCGATGAGCACGCCCTGTTCGTTTTTGATCGGGTCAATCACCACGCGCGCCACGAAACTGGTGCCGTCCTTGCGCACACGCCGCCCTTGGCCTTCGTAACGCCCCTCGCGCACCACCGTTTCCAGTGCGCGCTGGGGCACGCCGTGGTGTGCGTCGTCCGCCTGGAAAAACAACGAGAAATGCTTGCCAATCACTTCATCCGGCGCATAGCCCTTGATGCGTTGGGCCCCCGCATTCCAGGTGGTGATGATGCCCAAGGGATCGAGCATATACAGCGCGTAGTCGGTGACGCCCTGCACCAGCATGCTGAATTGCCGCTCACTTTCACGCAGCGCCTGCTCGGCGGCTTTGCGCTCGGTGAGGTCGCGGGTGACTTTGGCGAAGCCGAGGAGCGTGCCATCGGCCGCGCGTATCGGGTCGATAATCACCAGGGCCCAGAGCCGCGAGCCGTCCTTGCGCACGCGCCAGCCTTCACCCTCGAAACGCCCCGACTCTGCGGCACACTGCAGCGCCCGGGTGGGCAGGCCGGTGGCGAGGTCTTCCGGCGTGTAGAACATCGAAAAATGCTTGCCCAGCACATCACTCTGTTCGTATTGCTTGATGCGCTTGGCCCCCGAGTTCCAGCTGCGGATCAGCCCCTGGGTATCGAGCATATAAATGGCGTAATCCACCACGGCCTCGACGAGCAGCCGATAACGGTCGTCCTGACTAAAAGATTCAGCAGTGGGCGCGGACGACATGATTCAAGCCTCAATAAGACAAGGGTGAGTGGCTTGAGTATGTCGAAAAAAAACCGACCCATCAGTTTAAATCTGGAATTGCTCAGATCCCCCTGGCGCAGGCGCTCAACAGCGCGGGCAGCTCAACCCGCAGGCACTCCACCCATGTGCGGACTTTGGCGTCCAGGAACCGCCGCGACGGGTACAGCGCAAAGATGCTGCGTTCGCGCAGCCGGTAATCGGGCAGCACGCGCACCAGCGATCCGTCCTGCAACGCCGGGTGCGCGCTGAAAAACGGCAACAGGCTGATCCCCATGCCCTCCTGGGTCGCCTTGACCATCGCGTCGGCGACGTTGGTCCTGAAACCGCTGCCGGGTGGAATCGACAGGTCGCCTTCCTCGCCCTGAAACAGCCATTCGTCTTCCTGAAAGTCCTGCAGGTGCAGGCGCCGGTGTTGCAGCAGCTCCTGCGGGCGCGCCGGTACGCCGTGCCTGGACAGGTAGGCCGGGGCCGCGCAGGGCACACTGAACAATTGCCCGACCGTTTGGCTGACCAGCGCCGAATCCGGCAGTGCATGGGCGATGGAAATCACCACGTCATGCCCCTCTTCAAGCGGGTCGGGGTTGTGCTGGGAGAGGGTCAGTTCCAGCGCAACGTCGGGGTAACGCTCGCAGTAGCGCGCGATCAACGGCGTGATCAGCACGCCCAGCCCACTCATGCAGTGCACGCGCAAGCGCCCGCGCGGGTTGAGGTGCGCGCCGCTGGCTTCGGCACTGGCTTCCCTGACGTCGTCGAGGATGCCCCGGCAACGCAGCAGAAAGCGCTCGCCCGATTCGGTCAGGTTCAGGCGCCGGGTGGTGCGCTGCAAAAGGCGCGTTTGCAGGTGTTGCTCCAGGTCGGCAATCAACCGCGAGACCTGCGCGCCGGACAGACTCAATACGTCTGCCGCCCCCGCAAAGCTGCCGCTGTCGACGACTTGGGCAAATACCCGCATGCCATTGAGCAAATCCATCAGTGCTGCTCCTTGATTACTACGTGATGCGTACGGGTCATTTACCGCTTCATGGCTTTAACGCCGCGCTGCAGCCACTACACTGGAACCTACTGACAGAGGGCCACAGCATGAACATCAAAATTCTCGGGCTTATCCTGCTGTTCACCGCCACCGGCGCTTTCGCCGCCGATGGCAATGACAGCTCGGCGCTGGATATCCAGCAGATCATTTCCAGCACAGCGGTGCCCGGCAGTTGCCAGGTGGAACCGGCAACCCTGGTGTATCTCGACAGCCAGGGCGTCAGTCACACCGTCAATTACACAGTGATGGGCACCTGCCAGGGCGGGGTTTAAAGCAGCTTCCAGGTGTAACTGAGGATCAGCCGGTTCTCATCGATATCGCTGCGGTAGTTGGAGCGCGCCATCACATTGCGCAGGCGAATACCCAGGCCGCTCAAGGGTCCACTTTGCACGGCATAACCGATGTCGAGGTCGCGCTCGCGGTCCTTGCCCTCGTAGCCGGCCCCGGTGGTGACGTTGTTACCGGTGATATAGCGCACGGTGGTCGTCAGCCCCGGAATGCCCAACGCCACAAAGTCATAGTCGTAGCGCACTTGCCAGGAACGCTCGTCGGTATAGGCAAACTCGTAGGTGGGCACCTCGTTGCCCAGCGGCGTGACATTCGCAAACACCCGCGGGAACGCGCTGTCGCCGTACATCGCCTGATAGCCGACGTAGAACGTATGGCCACCGTGCTTGGCCGACAACAACGAGAAAAACGCCTGGTTGTCGATCTTGCCGAGCAATTGGTCGCCGTCCTCTCGCGCATCGTAGTAGCCGAGGTTGGCGCCCAACACCCATGCACCCAGCGGCTGGCTGTGCTTGAAGCCGATGAAGTCCTGGGCGTAGATGTCTTTCAACTGGCCGTGCCACAGGCTGACGCTGGTGCGATAGGTGTTAAAGGCGTAGTCACCGCCGACGTAATTGAAGGCATCACTTTCAGCCCCACGCTGCGGCACATGGCCGAGCATGGCGATCATCTTCTCGTCACCGGCCTCATTGCGCAGGCTGGTGGTGGTCAGGTGCCCGGCCTGCAACGTGAGGCCGGCGATCTCGCTGGAACTGATGTTCACGCCCTGGTAACTCGGCGGTAACAGGCGAATATCACTGAACGCCAGCACCGGCAGGTTGGGCTGCAATTCACCGACCTTCAGCTCGGTCTTGGAGAGCCGTGCTTTGAAGGTCAGTCCCAAACGGCTGTAGTCGTCTGCCGCGCGCCCATCATCCTTGACCGGCAGCAAGCCGGTGTTGGCGCGGTCGGGGCTGCTGTCGAGCTTGAGACCCAGGGTGCCCAGCGCATCCAGGCCAAAGCCCACGGGGCCTGGGGTATAGCCGGATTTGTAGGTGAGAATAAACCCCTGCCCCCACTCTTCTGCCTTCGATTGCCGGTTGGCGCCGACGATGTCGGAGAAGTCGCGGCTGAAGTAATAGTTGCGCGCCTGCAAGGTGGCCGTGGAGCCCTCGAAAAAACCGCCCTCGTCAGCCGTCGCCGCAAGGGGCACGCCCAACAGGGCGAGCCAGATACGTTGTGTGTTCATGTCGTTGCTCTTCATTATTGTTATCGACGGTTTGGCAGTTCAGATCACAGCGCCTGGGCGGCCGGCAGGGCAATCCGTGTGCGCCGCTCATTCAGGGCGAACACGGTCATCGCCAACGCTGCGACGGCACCAGGGATGGCGAAGGCGATGAAGTTCAGTTGCAGCGGCAGTTCGATGGCCATCAGCGCACCGCCGAGCAGCGGGCCGACGATGGCCCCGTTGCGGCCGATGCCGGAAGCCCAGCCCAGGCCGGTGGCACGCATGGACAGGCCATACAGCTGCGCCGCGCCCGCATACAGCAGGATCTGCGTTCCGATGGTGGTCGCGCCCGCCACGAAAATCAGCAGGTACAGCACCGGCATCGGGCTGTTGATGCCGAGCAGGCTGATCGATACAACGCCGGCGATAAAAAAGCCGATCGTCACGGTCACCAGGTTCATCCGGTCGCCCAAGCGGCCGCCGATCAGCGCGCCGGCCATGCCGCCGAGGTTCAGCGCAATCAGGAACGACAGGCTCGACCCCAGGCTATAACCGGCCCCGGCCATCAACTTGGGCAGCCACGAGCTCAGCGCGTAGACCATCAGCAGGCAGCAGAAAAACGCGGTCCAGATCATCGCCGTGCGCACCGCCAGGCCATGGCGGAACAATTCCACCACCGAGGCGCCTTTGCCTTTGGCGTCAGTGATGACCAGCTCATCCTCGGCGTTGATCACGGTGCCCGGCGACAGCCGCGTCAGCAGTGCGCGGGCCTGTTCGGTACGGCCCTGGCGGATCAGAAAGCCGATGGATTCGGGCAGCCAGATCACAATCAGCGGTAACAGCAACAGCGGGATCACCGCGACGAAGAACATCGACTGCCAGCCGTAGTTGGGCAGCATGAAAATCCCCACGCTGGCCGCCAGCATGCCGCCCAGGGAATAGCCGCTGAACATGAAGGCCATCAAGGTGCTGCGGACTTTTTTCGGCGCGTATTCATTGATCAACGCCGCGGCGTTGGGCATCAGCCCGCCACAGCCAAGCCCGGCGATAAACCGGCAGATACCGAACTCGGTGGGGCTGCTGGCAAAGCCGTTGACCACCGTGGCGATGCTGAACAAGGCAAAGCAAAACACGATGCCCTTCTTGCGCCCGAAGCGGTCGGCGAGGGTGCCGAAGATCAGCGCACCGAACATCATGCCGAACAGCGCGTAACTGCCCAGCGCGCCGGCCTGCAAGGGCGTCAGGCCCCACTCGCGCATGATCGACGGCAGGACCACGCCGTAGATGAACAGGTCATAGCCGTCAAAAATCAACAGCAAGGCACACAGGCTGACCACCAGCCAGTGGAAGCGATTGAACGGTGCATTATCGATAATCGAATGGACATCATGGGTACGCATGGCAGTGCTCTCTTTATTGTTGTTGTGAGTCAGTGTCTGCAGGTCAAACAGCCGTTCAGCCGAGGTCGCCACCGCCTACCGGCAAGGTCACGCCGGTGATGTAGGACGCCTCATCCGAGGCCAGGAACAGAATCGCAGCGGCTTGTTCATCGATGCTGCCGTAGCGCTTCATCAGACTGCTGTCGAGGGTCTGGTCGACAATCTGCTGGTACCACACGCGTTCCTGCTCGCTCTGCGGCTGGCTGTTGCGCGGGATACGCCGTGGCGGCGCCTCGGTGCCGCCGGGTGCGGTGGCGTTGACGCGGATGCCGCTGCCGGCGGTTTCCAGGGCCAGGCAGGCGGTCAGGGCATTCACGCCGCCCTTGGCCGCGCCATACGGCACGCGGTTGACCCCGCGCGTCGCCACCGATGACACATTGACGATCGCGCCGCTGCCCTGTTCGAGCATGTAGGGCAGCACGCAATGGCAGCACCACAGCGTGGGGAACAGCGAGCGGCGCACTTCGGCTTCGATTTCCGTCTCGGCGTAGTGCTCGAAAGGCTTGGCCCAAATGGTCCCGCCGACGTTGTTGACCAGGATGTCGATGCGCCCGAACCGTGCCTTGGCCGCCGCCATCACCCGCGCGCACTCGGCATGCTGTTCGAGGTCGGCGGTCAGCAGCAGCGCCCGCTCGTGCTGCAACTCATGCACCAGCTCCGAGCGATCGACCGCCACCAGCCAGGCGCCCTCCTCCAGCAAACGCTCGGCCACGCGCCGGCCGATGCCCTGGGCGGCGCCGGTGACCAGCGCGACTTTGGTGTGGAAACGTGGGTTCATGCTCATGTCCTCAGGCGGCATCGCAACTGGCGACGGCGTTGGGGGTGAATTTCTCGTAATGAAAACTGGCCGGGCTCACGCCCTGTTGCTTGAAGTGCTGGCGCACCGCATCGACCATCGGCGGCGGGCCGCACAGGTACACGTCGACATCGCCGCCATTGAGCACCTCGTTGGCCATGTGCTGGGTGACATAGCCCTGCCGCGGGTGGGCGGTCTGCGGGTCGGCCACGCAGGTGAGCACAGTCAGGCCGGGCAACCGCGCGCAGTAGGCGTGCAGCGCCTCGACCAGCACCAAGTCCTGGTCGCGCGTGACGCCGTAGATCAGCGTGATCGCGCGGGTTTCCTGGCGTTGCGCGAGCACTTCGAGCATCGACAGAAACGGCGCCAGGCCGGTGCCGCCGGCCAGCAACAGCAGCGGCCGCACCACCTCGCGCAGGTAAAAACTGCCGAGGGGACCGGTCATCGGCACGCTGTCGCCCGGTTGCGCGCGCTCCAGCCAGCCGCTCATCAAACCGCCCGGCACATGCTTGATCAGAAAGCTCGCGCAGCGGTCGCCGGGGCGGCTGCTGAAGGAATACGAACGGGTCTGCCCACTGTCCGGCACGCCGATGTTCACGTATTGGCCCGGCAGGAACACCGGTGCCTGGTCCAGTTCGAAGCTCACTTCGAGCGCGGCATCGGCGTGGCGGGTGATGCTCGCCAGCGTGGCGGCAAACTGCGCGGTGCCGGTCTTGCAGGCGCTGGACGGCACCGGCACGGCGATCACGCAGTCGGACTGCGGCACCATCTGGCAGGTCAGCACCTGGCGCTCCTCGGCTTCGTCCTCGCTCAAGGCGTCTTCGATGTAGTCGTCGCCGAGGTCGTAGGCGCCGGTTTCACAGCGACATTTGCACGTGCCGCACACGCCGTCCGAGCAGTCCATGGGCAGGTTGATGCGTTGGCGGAAGGCGGCATCCAGCACCTTCTCGCCGACTTTGCAGTCGATGAAACGGGTGACCCCATCCTCGAAGTTAAGGGCAATGGCGTACGTCATGGCAGTGTCCTCAGATGTGGTAGATGTCGATGACCTGGTGGATGTAGTCGTTTTTCAGCACGACTTTCTTGCGCGTGATCAACGGCTGTTCGGCGCGGGTGTCGAGGCGATAAAACGAGGTGCCGAAATAGCTGTCGGTGGTCTTGTAGCGGTGGCTGAGGGTGTGCCAGTTGAAGCGCAGTTCCACCTGCGCGCCGTCGTCTTCGAGGACTTCGAGGTTGCTGATCAGGTGTGCAGTGCGCGGCTCGGGCGTGCTGGCACTGGAGCGCTCGGTCTTGATCCGGAAGATGCGGTCTTCGAGGCCGTCGCGGCTGGGGTAGTAGATCAGCGAGATTTCGCTTTGCGGGTCTTCGGTGAGGGTATCGTGGTCGTCCCACGCAGGCATCCAGAACTCGACCTTGGGCGAATAGCACGCCAGCCACTCGTCCCATTGGCGGTCGTCGAGCAAGCGTGCTTCGCGATAAAGAAAATCCAGCAGGCGGTCACGGGACAGGCTCATGGCTGCACCTCCCGGTCGCTGGCGATCAGGCATTGCTGTTCGCGCTGGATCGCGCGCTGCAGGCTCTGCGCCCAATGCGCATGCTGGCGCACGAACAGGCCCTCGTCCTCGGTTTTCACGCCGCTGAGCTGCGGGTGCATGCCCATGGCCTGCGCGTTCTCGTCGGCGCCTTCGACCCATTGCTTGGCGCCACGGCTGAGGTCATTCCACAAGGTGCTCGCGCCCTGGTAGCCGGTCTGGCAGGCGCGGAACTCTTCCAGATCATCCGGGGTACCCATGCCGCTGACGTTGAAGAAATCTTCGTACTGGCGGATACGCGTGGCGCGCTCCTGGGCGCTTTCACCGATGGGCGCCATGCAATAAATCGTGACTTCGGTTTTGTCGACCGCGATAGGCCGCACCACGCGGATCTGAGTGGAGAACTGGTCCATCAGGTACACATTCGGGTAGAGGCAGAGGTTGCGGGTCTGGTCGACGATAAAGTCGGCGCGTGCCTGGCCCAGGCGCTCGGCCAGCTCGGCGCGGTGCGCGTGCACCGGGCGGACTTCAGGGTTGAGCAGGCGCGTCCACAGCAGGATATGCCCGTGATCGAAGGCGTAGACGCCGCCCAGGCTTTTCGACCAGCCATTGGCGTCGACGGTGCGCGTGCCTTCGGCCTCGTAGTTGCGCCGGCCCATGGTCGCCGAGTAGTTCCAGTGCACCGAGCTGACGTGGTAACCGTCGGCGCCGTTTTCGATCTGCAGTTTCCAGTTACCGTCGTAGACATACGATGAACTGCCGCGCAGCACTTCCAGGCCCAGGGGTGCCTGGTCAACCATCTGGTCGATGATGACGCGGGTTTCGCCCAGGTAATCACTCAGCTCGGGCACTGCTTCGCCAAGGCTGCCGAACAGGAAACCGCGGTAGTTTTCAAAACGCGCCAGGCGTGTGAGGTCATGGGAGCCGTCGCAGTCGAAGCTGTCGGGGTAAGCCCCGGTTTTCGCGTCTTTGACTTTGAGCAGCTTGCCGGCGTTGCTGAACGTCCAGCCATGGAATGGGCAGGTAAACGAGCCCTTGTTGCCTTGCTTGCGGCGGCACAGCATGGCGCCGCGGTGCGCGCAGGCGTTGACCAGGCCATGCAGGGTGCCGTGTTTGTCGCGGGTGATGACCACCGGCTGGCGGCCGATCCAGGTGGTGAAGTAGTCGTTGATCTCGGGCACCTGGCTCTCGTGGGCCAGGTAGATCCAACCGCCTTCAAAGATGTGTTTCATTTCCAGGGCGAACAGGTCGGGGTCGGTAAAGATGTCGCGGCGGCAGCGGAACACCCCGGTAGCGGGATCTTCCTGAACGGACTCGCGCAATTGGCTGGCGAGGCGGTCGAGTGTGCTGATCATGGGGCAGGCCCTCCGTTGTTCTTGTATCAGGCGCCTTCACCGTACGGGTTTGCCCCAGCCCTCAATATCCGTTTTCTGCAGATCGCTATCCGCCTGGCGCACGCGGCTTATCGATGGCGTTTCCAGGTCTGCGAAGGCAGCTCGCCGAAGCGTTTGCGATAGGCTTCGGAGAAGCGCCCCAGGTGCATGAAACCATGATCCAGCGCGACCTCGGTCACGCTGCGCGCCGTGCTCAGTTGCAAGCGCGCGTGCACCCGCTCGAGCTTGCGGCGGCGCACGTAGTCACGCGGCGACAGGCCGACCTGGCGCTCGAACAGGCTGTACAGCGAGCGCTCGCTGACCTTGGCGACCGCCATCAGTTGCTCGACACTGATGTCCTCGGCCAGGTGCTCCTCGATAAACTCGCGCACCGCCTCGAAGCCCCCGCCCTGGGCGGCCTGCGGGATCACCCGCAGCACATTGCTGCCCAGCAGCGCCAGCAGCTTGCTCGCCACAATGCGCTCGTACAGGCCCTGCATCTGCGGCTCGACGGGGTTTTCCGCCTCATGGCAGATCAGCCCGAGCAACTGCAGGAAGCCGCCCATTTCGCTGAGGGCATGCCGCGCCGTGGCAAAGCGAATGCCGGACGGCGGCAGGCTCCAGTGCTGCTCGAGGCAAGCGTTTTCGAGCAGGCGCACCGGCAGCTTGATGATGAATTTTTCGCAGTCGGCCGAATAGGTCAGGTCAACCGGGTCATCCGGGTTGATCAGCAGGATCTCGCCCGCGCCCAACACCTGTTCCTCGCCACGGGAATGGGAGCGGCAGTGGCCACTGAGCAGAATCTGCAAGTGATAGATGGTTTCCAGCGCCACCGACGTAACCCGCACCGGCGCGCCGTAGCTGATGCGGCACAGGTCCAGGCTGGAAAAGGTGCGGTGGCTGATGCTCGCCTGCGGACGCCCTTTGGGGGGCAGTCGAATGCAATGGCTGCCGACATGCTGGTTGACGTAGTCCGATACGGCATAGGCATCGGCACGCCGGAAGATCTGGCTGCGCTCACTCAATAGCACGGTCATGGTTGCGCCTCTTTTATAGTTATTGGGCTCAGGCTGACGCTTGGGTAGGGGGGCGTCCAATATGGATAAGGTCTGAAGGGATACCCTGGAGGTATCGTCGGGCGTTCTGCGGCAGGGTTGCAACGGTGCGCCGGGCGCGCAGGGCTTGCGGTGCCAATATCGGCCTCAAATTTTGAAACAATACTCTTGCCCGGATTCGACAGCCGCTCGCTGCCTAGCGGTAACCCCGCGCCTGAACATCGAACAACTCGGCATAACGCCCGCCCGCCGCCATCAGCTGGCTATGGTCGCCCTCCTCCAGGATTCGCCCTGCGTCCAGCACGATGATGTGGTCGGCATTGCGCACGCTGGAGAACCGGTGGGAAATCAACAACGTCATGCGGCCCTTGGCATGTTCGCGAAAGTGCTCGAACACTGCCGCCTCGGCGCCGGCATCCAGTGCGGCCGTCGGTTCGTCGAGAATCAGCAGGTCCGCCTCCTGGCGCATATACGCGCGGGACAAGGCAACTTTCTGCCACTGCCCGCCCGACAACTCCTGGCCGCCAAGCCGGCGGCCCAACTGCGTGGCGTAGGTTTTGCTGAGGCGCTCGATGAATTCGGCGGCCACACCCTGGGCAGCAGCAGTGCGCCAGCGCGCCTCGTCGTTCAGCGCCTCGACGTCACCCACCCCGAGGTTTTCGCCGACGCTCATCTGGTAGCGAATGTAATCCTGGAAAATCACCCCGATGCGCTGGCGCAGGGTCTGTTCGTCCCAGTCCTGCAGGTCGCTGCCATCCAGCAGGATGCGCCCCTCCTGCGGGGTATACAGGCGGGTGAGCAGTTTGATCAGGCTGGTTTTGCCCGAGCCATTTTCGCCCACCAGGGCCAGGCTTTTCCCCGGCGCCAGGTGCAGGTTGATGTCGCTCAACGCCGGCCGCTCGGCGTCGGGGTAGCTGAACCCCACGTGCTCGCAGCGCAGGCCGTCGCCGGGGCGCGCGCCTTGGGTCAACTGGCCATGCGGGATTACCACGGGGGTCAGCAGGTATTCGTAAAGGTCTGACAGAAACAAACTGTCATCGTAAAGTCCGGCAATCGCGCTGAGGCTGGCGGTGATCGCGCTTTGCCCTTGCTTGAACAGCACGATGTACATGGTCATCTGGCCCAGGCTGGTCTCGCCGCGCACGGTGTCCAGCACCACCCAGGCATACGCCACATAAAACGCCGCGGTGCCCAGCAGGCCCAGGGCAAAGCCCCAGGCGTCTCGGCGCACCGTCAACTGGCGGTCTTCGGTGTACAGGCGCCGGGCGTTGTCGCGGTAGCGCTTGAGGAACAGCGGCGCCAGGCCGAACAGCTTGACCTCCTTGGCATGGGTCTCGTGGGACAGCAGCGATTCCAGGTAATTCTGCTGACGGGTCTCGGGCGCGCGCCGGTGAAACAGGCGGAACGCGTTGCCCGAAAAGTGCGTCTCGGCGAAGAACACCGGCAAGGCGCCGACCACCAGAATCACCAGCGCCCACGGCGAAAAGTGCACCAAGAGCACGGCAAAGCTGATCAGCGAGATCAGGTTCTGCACCAGGCCCAGGCCCTTGGTGACCAGGCTCAGCGGCCGGGTCGACGCGCCCTGGCGCACGCGCACCAGCTTGTCGTGGAACTCGGCGTCTTCAAATTGCAGGAGTGAGAGGGTCTGGGCTTTCTCCAGAATCATCAGGTAGACCTTCACCCCCAACTGCACCCGCAGCAACGATTGCTGCATCGACAAGCCACGCTGCGCGGCGGCCAACAGTGCCAACACGCCCGCCTCGGCCAGCACGTACTGCATCACCGGCCACACGGGCGCCTGGCTGCCGGCGGCATGAATCTGCATGCCGTGCACCACGCCATCGACAATGCGCTGGCCGATCCAGGCCGCCAGCGCCGGTAACAGACCGGCGACGATCGTGGCCAGCAACAGGCCCAGGAATAAAGGTCGCGACGTCTCCCACACCAACCCCAGTGCTCGGCGCGCCTGGATGGAAAACGCGCTTAATCGATTGAACAGCACCATGAATGGCATGGACTCCGTGTGGGGGACAGGGGCGAGACCGCTGGATTATGACAGGCGATGACGCCTGGCACATCCACAGGCGAGCGCACGCCCAACATCAGCCAGATAATAAAAATAGATGATTTTATACAATCAAAAGATAACAATTTCTGATAATTAGCTTATTCCAAAAAAGACTTTCCCCGCAGTTTTCTATAGAGATATCTTCACTTCACAGACCGACCCCATGCCTGGCGGAGGACGTACCCCCGACCACCAGGAGCCTTCAGCAGGCTTACATGGACCCTTTCGACATGCCAGACATCGCCTCCTCGCTCCCCCTGAAGAAATTCCATCTGTCACTGTTGACCAGCTCGCTGCTGCTGGCCGCGGCGCCCGCCTTCGCCGAGACGGCGACCGAGGACGCCAAGCTCGGCACGGTGACGGTGATCTCCACCGGCTTGCGCGGCCAGGAGCGCACCGTGGCCGACAGCCCGGCGCCGATTGACGTGATCAACAGCGAACAGCTGCTCAAGACCGGCCGCGCCGAGCTGTCCGAAGCGATTGCCAAACTGCTGCCCTCGTTCAACTTCGGCACCAACATTGCCGGCTACAACTCGGTGACCCGCCCCCTGAGCAACCGCAGCCTCGGCCCGGCCTACACCCTGGTGCTGGTCAACGGCAAACGCCGGCACAACGGCGCCACCGGCCAACGCGGTTCGATCGACAACAGCGGCGCGAATGCGGTGGACATCGACCTGATCCCGGTCAGCTCGGTCGACCATATCGAAGTGCTCAAAGACAGCGCTGCCGCACAGTACGGCTCGGACGCAGTGGCCGGGGTGATCAATATCATCCTCAAGTCCGCCAACAACGGCGGGCACCTTGAGACCAGCTACGGGCAGTTGTATTCCGGCCAGGGTGAAACCATCAAGGTGGCCGGCGACCAGGGTTTCAAATTCGGCGACGGCGGGTTTTTCCACCTGTCTGCCGATGCGCGCAAACGCGGCGAAGCCTCGTGGAACGACAAGGCCGACAACAGCGTGCGCGCGTTCAATGACCCGGCCAGGGAAGCGGCCTGGGACCGCGTGGCGATCAAGAACGGCGACCCCGACCTCAAGGCCTTCAACCTGGCCTACAACGCCGAACTGCCGTTGGAAGACCTGACCCTGTACTCCTTCTCCACCTATGGCGAGCGCGATGCCGAAGCGGCCAACTACTTCCGACTGCCGACCGGCACCGCCGCCGTGCCCGAAGTATTCCCCGACGGCTACTTCCCGCTGAACAACATCAAGGACCGCGACTACCAGTTGCTGTTCGGCGGCAAGGGCCAAGTGGCCGAGTGGAACTGGGACCTGAGCACCACCTACGGGCGCAACAACGTGCACCACTCCAGCGACCTTAATATCAACCCGTCGCTGGGCACCGCGTCACCGACCAAATTCGACAACCTGGCGACTTTTCGCTTCGAGCAATGGGTGAATAACCTCGATTTCACCCGCCGCTACGACAGCCTGTTCAACTTGACTTCGCCGGTGCAGGTATCGGCCGGGCTGGAGCATCGCTGGGAACATT
>NZ_UTBG01000086.1 GCF_900580675.1 Pseudomonas viridiflava | reverse complement strand
CGGCAGTGGATTTCTGCGTGCGCTGGGCCAGCAGGCGCACTTCATCGGCGACGACCGCGAAGCCACGGCCTTGCTCGCCGGCGCGCGCGGCTTCAATGGCCGCATTGAGCGCCAGCAGGTTGGTCTGGTCGGCAATCGAGCGGATCACTTCGAGCACGCCGCCGATCTGCGTGCTTTCGCTGGACAGCGTGCGGATCACTTCAACCGCCTGGCTGATGGTGCCCGAGAGCTGGTCGATCTGTTGCAGGCTGCCGTCGATATTGACCTGGCCCTGCTGCGCCTGGGCCTGGGCGTCGCGCATTTCACTGGCGGCGTGTTCGGCGTTCTTGGCCACGTCCAGCACGCCGT
>NZ_UTBG01000246.1 GCF_900580675.1 Pseudomonas viridiflava | reverse complement strand
TGCTGATCCTGCGCGAGCTTACCGGCGGCATTTACTTCGGCCAGCCGCGCGGCACGCGCACGCTGGACAATGGCGAGCGCCAGGCCTACGACACGTTGCCCTATAGCGGAAGCGAAATCCGCCGCATCGCCAAGGCCGGTTTCGAGATGGCCCGCCTGCGCGGCAAGAAGTTGTGCTCGGTCGACAAGGCCAATGTGCTGGCGTCCAGCCAGCTGTGGCGCGAAATCGTCGAACAGGTCGCCAAGGATTACCCTGGGGTCGAACTGAGCCAAATGTATGTCGAAAACGCTGCCATGCAACTGGGGCGTGCACCCAGGCAGTTCGATGTGATAG
>NZ_UTBG01000188.1 GCF_900580675.1 Pseudomonas viridiflava | reverse complement strand
GCTTCAAAGCGGCAGTGGTTTTCCAGGGCTTCGCCGCCGGCCTGGCGAAAGCTCAGGAAGTCGGCGTGTTGCGGGTGCTGGCCGTGGCGGAAGTCTTCAAACAGCGCGCGCAGCAGGCGCTGTTTGGCGTTGGCGGCGCTGGGCCAGTCGATCAGGCTGTGCTGTTCCAGCGTATGCAGCTCTTCTTCCAGGCCCAGCGCTTCAATGGCGTTACGCACGTCGCGTTCACCAAGGATGCAGCTGGGGGAGGCGTACAGGCTGTTGAGAAACAATCGGCTCGACGGCGAATACGGGCTGAAGCGTCCGGTGTCGGCGCTGAACATTGCATGCATCGGGCTGATCGCCAGGGCGTCGGCGCCACGTTCGGCGGCGGAGCGCACCAGGTGTTCCAGCGCGAGGGTGTCACCGAAGCCAC
This sequence comes from Pseudomonas viridiflava, assembly GCF_900580675.1. Classification (GTDB taxonomy): domain Bacteria; phylum Pseudomonadota; class Gammaproteobacteria; order Pseudomonadales; family Pseudomonadaceae; genus Aquipseudomonas. The sequence continues at coordinate 5,094 of NZ_UTBG01000188.1, read as the reverse complement.
CATCGCCCAGGCGGCGCAACGAATACAATTGCGCACTCAGGCCCCAGGCGCGGGCCGGCTGGGTGTCAACCGCGTCGGCCACGCTGTAGCAATGCGTGGGCGCGACGGCCAGGGTGAACACCTGATCGTTGATATGCACTTGATGGTAGCCCAGGGCGATAACCCCGGGCAGCACGGCGTCACCGTCGAGTCGCAGCTCCAGGGCCTCGCCGTTTTCCAGGTTGACCCGGCACAGGGTGTCAGGCTCGAAATAGCGTGCCAGGTCGAGGCCGTCGCCACTGTCGACGGTCATCAAAGGCGGCAAGTGCTTGTCTTGTTGCGCCTGCTCTAGTTCAAGCAGGCTGGCGTCGATGTCTGCATCGGTGTCGGCAGGGTGGCCAAGGCCTTTGAGAACGGCGCGCAGGGCGTCGGGGTTCACTCGTTGCGGGCGGCCGTTTGCGTCGATCCAATCGACGGCCAGGCCCGCGCGGCTGGCGAGGATTTCCAGGTTCGCTTCGCTCAAGGGTGCTCTCCAACAGGGGATAGGGTGACGCGTGCGCTGTACGGCGGCAGGTGCGCGCCGTGGTCGGCAGGCGTTTGGTACAGGACGTGCCCGGCCACGGAGTGCTCAAGGGCTGTGGCGCCGAGGTTCAGGTCGATCTGCAGCACGCTGCCATTGCCCAGGCGCCAGCGCGCGCTCACGGCACCGTCTGCCAACACCTGTGCGCCCAGCGCCAGGCTGCCGGGCAAGTGCGGCACGATGTGGCGGTGGCGCAGGTTCAGCAGGTGGCGGTAGAGCTCGGTGTGTGGGCTGTCGGCAAACGACGGCGCTGACTGCTCGAAGGTTTGCAGCGCATTCGGGTCCGGGATGTGCTCGCGGCGCTCCGGATCCTTGAAGGCGGCGAAGTCAGCAAATTCGTTGCGCCGGCCTTCCCGTACCGCCTCGGCGAGTTCGCCGTGGTGGTCGGTGAAAAACAGGAACGGCTCGTCCGCGTTGACCTCATCGCCCATGAACATCAGCGGGATCATCGGCGACATCAGCAGCAACGCGGTCGCCGCCTCAAGTGCTTGAGGCGAGCAGAGCTTGTGCAGGCGCTCGCCCAGGGCGCGGTTGCCGATCTGGTCATGGTTCTGCAGGAAGGCGACGAACGCTGTGGGCGGCAGGTCGCCGCTCGGTTCGCCACGCTCATGGCCGTGCCGGGTAGTGTGGCCCTGGTAGATAAAACCTTCACTCAAGCAGCGCGCGAGTTTGGCCGTAGGTTCCTCGGCGAAGTCGCTGTAATAGGCATCGGTTTCACCGGTCAGCAGCACGTGCATGACGTTATGAAAGTCATCATTCCATTGCGCGTCGAAATCATGCTTCAACAGGCTGGCCTGGTTGAACTCGTTTTCCAGCATCAGCCAGACGTGCCTGCCCGTATCCACCTGTTCGCGGACCCGTTGCGCCAACTGCTGCAGGAAACCCGGGTTGTCTATGGCGTGCACGGCATCCAGGCGCAGGCCGTCGAAGCGGTACTCAAGCAACCACATCAAGGCATTGTCGAGGAAGAAATCGCGCACTTCACGGCGGTCAAAATCGATCCCGGCGCCCCAGGGCGTATGCACGTCTTCGTGGAAGAACCCGGCGGCATACTGGCCCAGGTAGTTGCCATCCGGGCCGAAGTGGTTGTAGACCACGTCGAGGATCACGGCCAGGCCGTGCTCGTGGGCGCTGTCGATCAGGTGCTTGAGCTGCTCGGGGGTACCATAAGAGGATTGCGGCGCGTAGGGCAGAACCCCGTCATAGCCCCAATTGCGCTCGCCGGGGAATTGCGCCAAGGGCATCAATTCAATCGCGGTGACGCCCAGTTCGGCCAGGCGTGGCAGGTGTTTCTCGACGCCGGCGTAGCCCCCCAGGGCGCCGACATGCAGCTCGTAGATCACCGCCTCATGCCATGGGCGGCCTTGCCAATTGCCGTGTCGCCACGGTAGGCGAGCGGGTCGACCACCAGGCTCCAACCGTGTACGTCCGAGGCCTGGGCCCTGGACGCGGGGTCGGGTACATCCATTTCTCCATCAATGTTGTAGCGGTAACGAGTGCCCGCCGGGTACTGCACTTCTGTTTCGAACCACCCATCTGCTTGAGGCAGCATGGCGACGGATTTTCCATCTTCCAATTCAACGCTGACATAAAACGCGTCTGGCGCCCACAAGGCAAAACGCGTGTGTTGCGCGTCCAACATGATTGCGCCGTGGGGCCAGGTTTCCAAAATCCGTGACGGCATCTATGAAGACCTCCCTTGATTATTTAGTAGCTTTCCCCAAAGCCTTGGCGACCAGTTGTTCGTAGAGTTCGGCGTAGGGTTCTACCGCCTGGCACCAGTTGAAGGGTTGAGTCATTGAGCGGCTGCGCATCGCATTGAGCAGGCCTTTGTTGGCGAACACCCTGAATGCGCGGCCCAGTGCTTCTTCGTAGCTTTCTACGGTTGATTCGTTGAACAGGAAACCGGTGACGCCATTCTCGATGGTGTCCGCCAGCCCGCCGGTATTGCGCGCGACCGGCAGCGAACCGAAGCGCTGCGCGTACATCTGGCTCAGGCCGCAAGGCTCGTAGCGCGAAGGCATCAGCAGGAAGTCGCTGCCGGCAAACATGCGACGCGCGTCCGTCTCGTTAAAGCCGATGCGCACACCGACCTGGCCGGGGAAGCGCAGCGCCAGTTCACGCATGGCTTGCTCTTCTTCCGGTTCGCCGCGACCGATAATCGCGATCTGGCCGCCATGTTCGACGATAAAGCTGGCAACGGCTTCGGTCAGGTCCAGGCCTTTCTGGTAAACCAGGCGCGAGACCACGGCGCACAGCGGGCCGGTGGAGTCGTGCAGGCCGAACAATTCGCGGACATGGGCGGCGTTGACAGCCTTGCCTTCCCAGTCGCCGATATTGAAGTTGTGGGTCAGGTGCGTGTCAGTGGAGGTTTCCCAGCTCTCATCAATCCCGTTGGGGATGCCGCTGAGCAGGCCTTGCTGGGTCTTGGCGGCAAGAAAGCCGTCGAGGCCACAGCCGAATTCCGGGGTGGTGATTTCCTGGGCATAGGTCGCGCTCACGGTGGTGATATGGCTGGAATACGCCATGCCGGCCTTGAGGAACGACATCTTGCCGTAGAACTCCATGCCTTCCTGTTGCAGGGCGTGGGGCGGAATGCCCAGCTCCGGCGTCGAGGCCAGGCTGACCACACCCTGGTAGGCCAGGTTATGGATGGTGAACAGGGTAGGTGTACGCGACCCACGCCAGTGCATATAGGCCGGGGCCAGGCCAGCGGGCCAGTCGTGGGCGTGCACCAGGTCCGGGCACCAGTGGATCTGTGCGAGGTTGGCGGCCATGTCGGCGGCGGCCAGGCCCAGGCGTGCGAAGCGGATATGGTTGTCCGGCCAGTCGCGGCCGTTGTTCGCGCCGTACGGGGTGCCTTCGCGCTCATACAATTCAGGGCAGATCAGCACATAGATGACCAGGCCGTCCTTGAGGTCCATGCGCCCGATTTTGCAAGGTGGCAGCGCGGCATGCCCGCCCAGCTCGCCAATGATGTGGATCGGGTTGTCGCTTTCCATCACCTGCGGGTAGCCGGGGATCAGCACGCGCACATCGTGCAGGTGCGCCATGGCGCGGGGCAGGGCGGCGGATACGTCACCCAGGCCACCGGTTTTCACCAGGTCAGCGAATTCGGAGGTTACAAACAGGACTTTCTTGCGATTTGGATTGTGACTCGGGACCGGCCGCACCGTGTTGAGGTCGACTAAAGCTGTCGACCCGCCAACTGGCTGACTAACACGCTCTCCCTGAATACTTGCAGCGGCACTGATCATAATTCTCTCCACGTGTTGGTCGGCTAATGGCCCGCTGCCACTAGCTCCGAAGACCGCATCCTGCGGCCAGGCGCACAAGCGCATATACGCTAACTACATACATCGCAAGGCGTATGCCAGTTGCACGGTTAGCTTTAAAAGAATGGATAGACGGCATCTTGTGTAAACCGGTTGCGCACGCCTTACCCTAAACCTGACCCATGGCAGAGTTGGAAAGTTTAGATTTTTTTCGCGGGGTTTTTATTTTGGAACTGACCCATCGGTCATCAGTCTAGGCCAGATCCCAGAGCCTGTAGGGTTTGTGGGATATTTTTGTAGGACAAAAAACTTGTAACCTTATGCGATGTTGTAAATGGCCACGTTTTCCGTGGTGCGCAGGCTAGCCCTGCGCTGGCGTGCGAAGCGCTCCCAAATGGTGCGCGCGCTGCATTGGATAGGTCACTCGGTGCAAATTGGGGCTGTTGTGCAGCCCAACGCAGGGCAAGCCTGCTCGCCACAAGGGGGCTTCAGAGTAGCCGGATGGGGGTGTTTTCAGCCCAGGCTTGAATATCTTCGATCATCTGCTCATAGAACTGCCGGTAGTTCTGCTCGCTCACATACCCGATATGCGGCGTGGCCAGCACAGTGGGCAAATGGCGGAAGGGGTGGTCGGCCGGTAGTGGCTCCTCGCTATACACGTCCAATGCCGCCCCGGCCAGGCGCCCGTTTTCGAGTGCCTGCGCCAGCGCGTGTTCGTCGACGATCGGGCCGCGTGCAGTATTGACCAGCCGCGCGGTAGGTTTCATCCAGCCCAGTGCCTCGGCATCCACCAGGCCGCGGCTTCGGTCGCTGAGCACCAGGTGAATGGTCAGAATATCCGCCTGCTCGAACAGCTCGCGCTTGCTGACCCAGGTCACGCCGGACTCGGCGGCGCGCTCCGGCGTGAGGTTTTCGCTCCAGGCAATCACGCGCATGCCGAACACCTGGGCAAATTGCGCGACTTTCTGGCCAATGCTGCCCAACCCGAGAATACCCAGGGTCTTGCCGTACAGGTCGCCGCCGAGGCCCACCTGCCATCCGCCTGCGCGTAGCGAGTTGGCTTCGGCGAGCAGGTTGCGGGTGGAGGCCATGATCAGCGCCCAGGTCAGCTCCGGCGCCGCTTGTTTATAGCTGTCGGTGCCACACACCTGTTTGCCCAGTGCCTTGGCGGCGGGAATGTCGATGGCGGCATTGCGCATGCCGCCGGTCACCAGCAGCTTGAGCTTGGGCAGGCCTTGCAGCAGGGCCTGTCGAAGCTTG
>NZ_UTBG01000089.1 GCF_900580675.1 Pseudomonas viridiflava | reverse complement strand
GGTCGGCACCGAGCAGCATGACTTCTTTGATCTGCGCGACGGCCAGAGGCGGCAACGCGGCTATTTGCGCGGCCAGTTCGAGGGCTCGGGGCAAGGTGAGCTCATCACTGACCACTTCGCTGACCATGCCCATGGCGAGCGCCTCGGGTGCGGGCACCAGGCATCCGGTCAACGCGATCCGCATCGCCTGGAATTTGCCGACAGCGCGGATCAGCCGTTGAGTGCCGCCAGCTCCCGGCATCAGGCCAAGCTTGACTTCGGGTTGACCGAAGCGCGCCGATTGACCGGCGACAATGATGTCGCAGTGCATCGCCAGTTCGCAGCCGCCGCCCAGGGCAAACCCATTCACGGCGGCGATGATCGGTTTGGGGCATCGAGCGATAGCGTCCCACAGGCGTTCCGTGTGACGAAGATACATCTCGACAGGGCTGGCCTGGGCAAACTCGCGGATGTCGGCGCCGGCGACGAAGCACTGCTCGCCGCCCGTGAGGACGATTGAACGCGCGCGGTCATCTGTGGCCAAGGCGCGAAAGATGTCGGCCAGTTGCTCACGAACGGCGCTGTTGAGGGCGTTCTTGACGTCGGGCCGGTCAATGCGCACGACGGCGACTGCATTGTCTTGTAGGTGCAGATGCACGACGGGCTCTGGATGGGAGTTCATATCGACCTCTTATTATTGTTTCGACAGGCGAAACTGGATTCCGTAATTACATTCAATCATAGGTATCCTTATGAAGGGCTGTAAACAGAAAAAGCTAAATCCTGCGTAAGTCCCTTTATTTGCTTGGATTTAATGACGTCAAACATGTCGCTTGGTTTTTAAAAGATTAGCGAATACAATTTCGTCTAGCGAAACTACGTTTTATTTTCTTGCATTTTTTTAAAGTGGGGTTCTACCATGGCTCGCATCAAGGCAGATCAACAGGCCGCCGACACGACAACGGGAGCGGACGAAATCGGGTTACTGAAGATGGGCATGCTCGACCCCGCCAGCGCGTTGAGCGATGACGAAAACAGCGGCCAGTTCGTAACGGCGCTGGCTCGCGGGTTGGAGTTGATGCGCTGCTTTACCCCACGCGACAATGTGTTGGGTAATCAGGAGCTGGCACGCATGACGGGCCTGCCCAAGCCGACCGTGACGCGGTTGACCAACACACTGATGCGTCTGGGTTGCCTTAAACGTGAAGTGCATTCTGGCAAGTATCAGCTGGATGTCGGGGTGCTGGGTTTTGGCTACGCCATGCTGTCGAACCTGGCGATTCGCACGGTGGCCCATCCGTTGATGGAAGAACTGGCCAACCATGCGCAGGCCGCCGTCGCGATGGCTTCCCGTGATCGCCTGCAGATGGTGTACCTGGATGTGGTTCAGGGTCAGGGCAACATGACCATGCGTCGCCAGACCGGCAGTTACTTGCCACTGGCGCAGAGTTCGGTAGGCCGCGCTTGCCTGGCGGCAATGCCGGAAACCGAACGGGAGTTTTTGCTCGACCACATCCGCCAGCGTGAATCGGAACAGTGGCCAAGCATTCGCAAGGGGCTGGACCGGGCATTCAGGGATTACGCCGACTATGGCTTTTGCTTGTCGATCGGCGAGTGGCATCGCGACGTGAACTCGGTAGCGGTACCCCTGCTGCATCCGCAGTACGGGTTGCTGACCTTCAACTGCGGCGGACCCAGTTTTCAACTGCCGCGTGAACGACTCATGGACGATATCGGGCCGCGCCTGATCAACATGGTTAACAACATTGGTGCCGCTGCTCGCTGACGCAACGGAGTAACGGCGCCCTAATAAAAGAACCGCTCGCCTGCGAGCGTTAGGAGCGCACATGATCCGTGATACCGAAACCCTGCAGATTCTGTTGGATTCACTTCGTCAGTTTGTCGGCGAAGTGCTGATCCCTCGCGAAAACGAGGTGGCCGACACCGACTCGATTCCCCAGGACATCGTCGAACAGATGCAGGCCATGGGGTTATTCGGTCTGACGCTGCCGGAAGAGTTCGGCGGGCTGGGCGTCACGATGGAAGAAGAGGTGAATATCGCCTTTGAATTGGGGCGCACATCCCCGGCATTTCGCTCGTATATCGGCACTAACAACGGCATTGGCTCCATCGGTATCCTCCTGGATGGCACTGAGGAGCAGAAACAGCAGTACCTGCCCAAGCTTGCCAGCGGCGAGCTGCTCAGTTCCTTCTGCCTCACTGAACCCGATGCCGGCTCTGATGCCGCCTCGCTCAAGACCAGTGCCGTGCGGGATGGCGACAGTTACATCCTCAATGGCACCAAGCGTTTCATCACCAACGCGCCCCATGCCGGCATCTATACCGTAATGGCGCGTACGAGCACCGAAATAAAAGGCGCCGGCGGCATCAGCGCGTTTATCGTCGAGCGCGGTACACCCGGTGTGTCCTTGGGCAAGCCCGACCACAAGATGGGCCACAAAGGCGCTCACACCTGTGACGTCATCTTCGAAAACGCTCGCGTGCCCGCCAGCCAATTGATCGGCGGCGTCGAAGGCGTTGGCTTCAAGACCGCCATGAAAGTCCTCGACAAAGGCCGCCTGCATATTGCGGCCTTGAGCGTAGGCGCGGCTGAGCGGATGCTTGATGATGCCCTGCGCTATGCGCTGGACCGCAAGCAATTCGGTAAACCCATCGCAGAATTCCAACTGATCCAGGCGATGCTGGCAGACAGCAAAGCGGAAATCTACGCCAGCCGCTGCATGGTCCTGGATGCCGCCCGCAAGCGCGATGACGGCCATAACGTGAGCACCGAAGCCTCCTGCGCCAAGATGTTCTCCACGGAAATGTGCGGGCGCGTTGCCGATCGTTGTGTGCAGATCCATGGCGGTGCCGGCTACGTCAGCGAATACGCGATTGAGCGCTTCTACCGGGATGTGCGCCTGTTCCGCATCTATGAGGGCACCACCCAGATTCAACAGATCGTGATTGCCCGAAACATGATTCGCGACGCTCAAGGGTAAGGCGCGCGCCCTTCCCCGCTCTACATCCAATCTAATAAATACAATAAAGGTAATGCCCTCTATGGACGCGACTGTTCAGGCAAGCGCGACTGCGCACGCCAAATCCAGTACCTGGGTACTGGTGTTCATTTTTTGTTTTCTCGGTTTATTGATCGACGGTGCCGACTTGATGCTGCTGTCGTACAGCCTCAATAGCCTGAAAGCCGAGTTTGGCCTCACCAATGTCGAGGCCGGCAGCCTGGGTAGTTTTACCCTGGCCGGCATGGCGATCGGCGGTATCTATGGCGGCTGGGCGTGTGACCGGTTCGGCCGTGTAAAAACAGTGGTCTGGAGTATTTTGCTGTTCTCCATCGGCACTGCCGCCCTGGGCCTGACGCACAGCTATTGGCAGTTCGCGACCGTCCGGTTCCTGGCCTCATTGGGCATCGGCGCGCTGTATGTAGCGTGCAACACCCTGATGTCCGAATACGTCCCAACCCGTTATCGCACCACGGTGCTTGGCACCCTGCAGGCGGGCTGGTCCGTGGGCTACATCGTCGCGACCCTGCTCGCCGGCTGGATCCTGCCGATCCACGGCTGGCGCTGGCTGTTCTACATCGCGATTATCCCGGTGATACTCGCTCTGGTGATGCAACGGTTCGTACCGGAACCACAGGCCTGGATCAATGCCCAGGCCGAGCGCGCCAAAGAAAAACTCGCAGGCATCCGGCATGGGGCCATCGTCAAGCGCGAGAGCATGTACAAGCAAATTTTCAGTGACCCGCAGGCGCGTCGGATGTTTTTCTGTTGGGCGCTGACGGCCGGCTTCCTTCAATTCGGCTACTACGGCGTGAACAACTGGATGCCGACCTACCTGGAAACTGAACTGGGCATGAACCTCAAGTCCATGACCGGCTACATGGTAGGCACCTATACCGCCATGATCCTCGGCAAGATTCTCGCGGGCATGGCTGCCGACCGTATTGGCCGTCGAAGCGTATTTGCCTTTGGTGCGCTGGGCACAGCGGTGTTTCTACCGGTGATCGTGCTGTTCCAAAGCCAGGACAACATTCTCTGGATGCTGGTGGTGTTCGGCTTTCTGTACGGCATTCCCTATGGGGTGAACGCGACGTACATGACCGAAAGCTTCGAGGCGAAACTACGCGGGTCGGCTGTGGGCGGTGCCTATAACATCGGGCGTGTGGGAGCGGCGATCGCCCCGGCTGCCATTGGCTTTTTGGCGTCACACGGCTCCATTGGCGTCGGTTTTCTGGTGATGGGGGCTGCTTATTTTATTTGCGGTGTGATTCCGGCTTTGTTCATCCGAGACAAACAGTTCGATCCGCAAAAGCAGTAAAAGAGTGGGTCGACTCACGACAGGTCGGGGATCTTAAATTTTAAAGCCCGCCGTAATAGGCGGGCTTTAAATTCGTTACAGGGTGAGGGTGGATTCGCGCACAAACCTCGGAATCTCCAACCCCAGGCTCTCACGCAATGTCGTCCCTTCATACGCCGTTCGAAACACACCACGCTCCTGCAACAACGGGATGACTTCCTGGGTGAACCGTTTGAACTGCGCCGGGTGCCCGATGTAGATATTAAAACCATCCACTGCGCGCGCCTCGAACCACTCGGCGATTTTCTGCGCGACCGTGTCAGCGCTCCCCGTGAATGCACCTGGCCGCAGCTGCCGACCGAACTCCACCGCCTGGCGCAACGTGAAACCTTTCTCGCGCGCCTGGTCGGCGATGCGTTTGGCATTGGTAAAAAAGCTGCTGCGTGCCGCCTCCAGACTCTCCTGGGGAAACGGCGCGTCGAGGTCGTACTGGCTGAAATCATGCCAGCCGAAATTACGTCCGAACTCCTTGAGTGCGAGTTCAAAGCTATGGTCGACCTGATGGTAGTGCTGCTCGATTTCACGTGCATGCGCGTCGCTGTCGCCAACATAGATTTCTGCGCCGGGCATGACCAGCAATTGCTCGGGGTCGCGCCCATGGTGGGCTGCCCTGCCCTTTATGTCGCGGTAAAACGCCTGGCCCTGTTCGATGCTGGCTGCGTGGGTAAAGATCACATCCGCCGTGGCGGCGCCCAGGTCACGGCCTTGCTCGGAGTCGCCGGCCTGGAAAATCACCGGCTGGCCTTGGGGCGAACGCTGGATATTCAGCGGGCCGACCACAGCGAAATGCTTGCCCTTGTGGTTCAGGCTGTGCAGTTTGCTCGGGTCGAGAAACTTGCCCGTGGACCTGTCACGCACAAACGCATCGTCTTCGTAGGAGTTCCACAACCCCTGAACCACCTGGACGTGTTCAGCCGCGCGGCCGTAGCGAGTGTCGTAATCATAATGTTCGTCACGGCTGTAGTTGCCGGCCGTGCCGGCGTCGCCACTGGTCACCACGTTCCAGCCCGCGCGGCCTTTGCTGATCAAATCGAGTGACGCCAGGCGCCGTGCGACGTTATACGGCGAGTTGTAGGAAGTCGTCAGCGTACCCACCAGGCCCAAATGCCGGGTGCTCACGGCCAACGCGGACAACAGGGTCAACGGCTCCAGGCGGTTCAGGTAATGGGACGGCGACCCCGGCGTGATGAACTGGCTGTCGACGATAAACATCAGGTCGAACAGTGCCGCTTCGGCCTGGCGCGCAATGTCGATATACCAGTCGACGTTGACGCTGGCGTCGGCCGGCAATTGAGGGTCAAGCCACAGGTTGTGGCGACCTGGCCCACCGCAGCCCATGGTCAAGGCGCCCAGTTTGAGCTGTCTTTTGGTCATGTCAGGAATTCCTTGAAGCGTTCAGGGCTGGGTTTTGGCAACGGCAGGCTGCAGCGACGCGGCGAACGAATCATCGAACAGGCTGGCAGCCGCGTAAGACTTGACCAGGCCCTGGCCGGCAAAAAAGTCCACGGTCTTTTGCGCCTCGACCGGCGACTGGGCCGTCAGCGGTTCAACCGTCGTGCGCGCGCGGGCAAACCAGGCGCGGGCGATATCCGCGTCCGCCCGGGTGCGTTTGGCCCATGCATCGGCATACGCGTCGGTGTTGGCCGGGTTTTCGCGGGTCCAGTCACGGGCTTTTTTCAGGCGCTGGAGAAAATCACTGATTTGCGCGCGCTTGGTGTCGACCGCCTTGGCGTTGGCGGCGATGAAACTCTGGGCCGGGATCAACCCGTCAGCCGTAGCGAGGACCCGCGCGCCCTGGCGTTCCTGCTGTGTCACGTAGGGTTCCCAGG
>NZ_UTBG01000226.1 GCF_900580675.1 Pseudomonas viridiflava | reverse complement strand
GTCGGGCTGTACCTGCGCTGGAAGCTGGATGAAACGCCGGCGTTCCAGGCGGTGAAGCAGGAGCACGCGGTCGCGCACTCCCCGCTCAAGGAAACCCTGCGCAACCATGGTGCGGCGATCTGCTGCCTGGGCGCTTTTGTGTCGCTGACGGCGCTGTCGTTTTATATGTTCACCACCTACTTCGCGACGTATCTGCAAGTGGCCGGTGGGCTGAGTCGCGCGATGGCGTTGCTGGTGTCGCTGATTGCGCTGATTTTTGCGGCAGCGATCTGCCCGCTGGCCGGGCTGTATTCGGATCGGGTCGGGCGCCGGGTCACGGTGATGACCGCCTGCGTGCTGTTGATGGTGGTGGTGTACCCGTCGTTCCTGATGGCCAGTTCCGGCTCGTTCGCGGCGTCGATTGTCGGGGTGATGTTGCTCGCAGTAGGCGCGGTGTTGTGCGGCGTGGTCACGGCGGCGTTGCTGTCGGAAACGTTCCCGACCCGCACGCGCTACACCGCGTCGGCGATCACCTACAACATGGCTTACACGATTTTCGGCGGCACCGCACCGCTGATGGCGACGTGGTTGATCAGCACCACCGGCAGCAATCTGTCACCGGCGTTTTACCTGATTGCGGTGGCGTTGCTGGCCTTGGCAGGCGGGTTGGCGTTGCCGGAGACCTCAAGGATCTCCCTGCATGACGTGGGCTCGGAGGAAAAAGGCGCGGCGCCGGTGCTCTCGCGTTAGGGCCGGCGAGTGGCTCAGGTGAATGCAAAACGCGGGTATGATCCAGCCTGACTTGGCCGTAATGGACCCACACTCATGCCCGCCTCCCGCACCCGCCCTACCCCCGCGCCCCTGCTCAAACCCGGTGAGACCGTGGTGTTGTTCGACGGCGAATGCAAGCTGTGCAACGGCTGGGTCAGGTTCATCATGCGCCATGACCGCCAACGGCGCGTGCGGCTGGCGGCGGTGCAGTCACCCGAGGGCCAGGCGTTGCTGGCCTGGGCCGGGTTGCCGCTGGACCAGTTCGACACCCTGGCAGTGATTCGCGACCGGCAGTATTGGGTGCGGTCGGATGCGGTGTTTGAAATCATCGCGCAACTGCCTGGCGCCTGGCGGCCACTGCTGCTGTTGCGCGGCATCCCACGGGGCTTACGGGACTGGATTTACGATAAAATCGCGCGTAATCGCTATCGGCTTTTCGGGAGATACGATACCTGCCTGTTGCCGGATCCGGATCATGAGCAGCGTTTTTTGAAGGGCCCGCCATGAGTCCCTCAGAGGCAGCCATTTCAAGCTGAAACACACATGTTAAAAGCGCACGCTGTCATTGTGACAACCCCTGATGCCGTGCAGTTAAGGGCCACAGGTTATCGGGGGTTCGGCATGAGGACCTTGGCAAATAAAACGCTGTTTAGCCACGCCTGAGGGCTGATATTTTTCGAGGCTCGCACGCCAAGGAAGCTGCCATGGAACCGTTAGCCGCAAACGCTGCATTGCTGATCATCGACATGCAGCAGGGCATGAACCGGCCCAAGATGGGCCGACGCAACAACCCGGATGCCGAGTTGCAGATCCAGCAGTTGCTGAGCGCCTGGCGGCAGTCGGGGCGCCCGGTCGTGCACGTGCGGCACATTTCGCGCACGCCCGGCTCGGTATTCTGGCCGGGGCAACCGGGCTGCGAATTCCAGCATGCCCTGCAACCGCTTGCCGATGAGCATGTGCTGGAAAAAAATGTCCCGGACGCCTTCACCGCCACCGGCCTGGAGCGCTGGCTGCACATGCGCTCGATCCGGCAACTGGTGGTCGTCGGGGTGATCACCAACAACTCCGTCGAAGCAACCGCGCGTTCAGCCGGCAACCTGCGCTTTGACGTGATCGTCGCGGCGGACGCCTGCTATACCTTTGACCAAACCGATTTGTCCGGCCGCCTATGGCCGGCAGAGGACGTGCATGCGCTGTCTCTGAGCAACCTGGCGATGGATTACGCCAGGGTGATTGAGAGCGCTGAGCTTCTCGAGAGTGTCAGGCCCCAGGCTTGAACGTTCCGGATTGCAAATAGGCCGTCAACAGCAGCGTGGTCTCTTGCTCCAGCGCGGCTTCGAAGGCGGGTGGCGCATTCCCTTCGAGCAATGTGCGCACCGGGCCGACGATGGCACTGAGCGAGATCGCCGCCGTCAGGCCGGGGTCTGCAAAGTGGGCATCCGACGCAGTGGCGAGCATGGCGGCAATCGCGCCGACCATACGCGCATTGATCCGCGCGACCAACACCGCCCCGCCACGCTCGGCCGCGATGGCATACAGGGCCTTGGACACGGCCTGTTCACGCAATTTGGCGGCGATCAACGTGCTGACCAGGCCGATGGCCATCTCGGCAACCGAGGTGCCCTGAAGCTCGGTACATACCTGCTCGACAGTGTCGGCGACCCGCAGCAGGTGTTTTTCCAGAATCGCCGCGAGCAGCGCGTCGCGGTTGGGGTAGTACTGATAGAGGCTGCCCACCGACATGCCTGCGCGCTCCGCCACGCGGGTGGTGGTGCAGCGCACCAGGCCCTGCTGGGTCAAAACCTGAAGGGTTGCCTCGTGCAAGGCCTCGACGGTCGCGGCGGACCGGGCTTGAACCGCTGATTTTCGGGGCTTCAACGACGGTTTGAGGGTGCTCACGGAATGCGAATTCCAATATCTGAAGGATCCTTCATATTAGAGCCTTACTCAGTTCAAGCAAGGGCGACGGCAATGAGCAACCTGGCAACCAGCAGTACGTTTACCCTCGGCGACCGCACGGTCAACCGTATCGGCTACGGCGCGATGCAACTGGCAGGTCCGGGTGTATTCGGCCCACCCAAGGACCGGGCCGCGGCACTTGCCGTACTGCGCGAGGCCGTCGCAGCGGGCGTGAACCATATCGACACCAGCGACTTCTACGGGCCGCACGTCACCAACCAGATCATCCGCGAGGCACTGCACCCGTACCGCGGCGACCTCACAATCGTCACCAAGATCGGTGCCCGTCGCGACGCTGAAGGCGGATGGCATGGCGCTGCATCCAAGGCGGAACTGACCCAAGCCGTGCACGACAACCTGCGCAACCTCGGGCTGGACGTGCTCGACGTGGTCAACTTCCGCTGCACCCACAACCTGATGGGCCCCGGCGAAGGCTCGATCGAAGCCTCATTGACCGCGCTGGCCGAACTGCAGCACCAGGGCCTGGTGCGCCATATCGGCATCAGCAACGTCACCCCGAAGCAAGTCGCCGAGGCGCGCGGCCTGATCACAGTCGTCTGCGTGCAGAACCTGTACAACATCGCGCATCAGCACGACAACGCGCTGATCGACGAACTGACCAGGGACGGCATCGCCTATGTGCCGTTCTTCCCTCTGGGCGGTTTTACCCCGCTGCAGTCGTCAACCTTGTCCAGCGTGGCCGAGCGCCTGGGGGTTACGCCCAAGCAACTGGCACTGTCGTGGCTGCTGCACCGCGCGCCGAATATCCTGCTGATTCCCGGCACTTCATCCGTCGCGCATTTGCATGAAAACCTCGCCGTTGGCGAACTGCAATTGACCGGCGAGGTGATGGCAGAGCTGAACGCAATCGCGGGTTAAGCGCTTCAGGCCACCAATCGTTGCGCAATGGCCTTACGCAGATCGCCATGCACCTCTTCTGCGTAAGGCTCGGCGTTTTTCCAATCGTAAAACCAGGCAGGCATCCTGCGCTTGTAGTCCGGTTCCGAGGCGTAGCGCGGGAAGATATGGCAATGCAACTCCGGTTCCGAATTGCCGAGGATCTCGTAGTTCATGCGCGCTGCACCGGTGGCGTGCAGCACTGCATCGCCGATACGCGCCATATCCAGCAAATAGGCGGCGCGGGCGTCCATATCCAGGTCGTTCAGGCTGGCAACCACCGGGTCCGGCAGCAGCAAACAGTAGCCCGGCAGGAACTGCACATCGCCCATCACCGCCCAGCCAGAGGGCATACGGCAGATGACCTTGTGGTTGGTGCCGTTGCGGGCCTCTTCGACGCGTTCCGTGATCAGTGGCATAGCCTCTCCTTGATTAAGCTGAGTGCGGACGGCATCTTAACTCGCCACGCCCATCGTTCAGCATTGGAAACAGCCCATGCGAATTGCCTGCCTGCACACCGCCGCCAGCAACATCAGCGTGTTTGACGCAGCCGCCAAGGCCTTGGGGATCGGCGCGGATGTGCTGCGCCATGAGGTACGCGCCGACCTGCTGGCAGCAGCGGAAAGCGCTGGCGGTTTAACCGATGACATCGCCACGTCAACCGCATCTGCGGTGCTTGGGTTAGCGCAGCACGCCGATGTGGTTTTGCTGACCTGCTCGACCCTGGGCCCGGTGGTCGAAGGGCTCTTCTCAACCACCCCGATTCTGCGAGCGGATGAAGCCCTGGCCGCTTCGGCAGTGCGCAGCGGCGGCAACCTCGTGGTCTTGTGCGCAGTCGAAACCACCCTCGCCCCGACCTCGCGACTATTCCACAAGGCGGCGCTGCACTCGAACGCGAACGTCGAGGTGCGGCTGGTTCCCGGAGCGTGGGCCCTGTTCAAGGCGGGTGATATCGAGGGCTACCTGGCAACTGTCGCCAAGGCCGCTGATGCCGCCTACGCTGAAGGTGCGGCGCGGGTTGCACTGGGGCAGGCTTCCATGAGCGCCGCTGCCGTGCGGGTCACGGCAGGCCCGGCGCCACTCACCAGCGCATCCACCGGTCTTTCGGCAGCACTGCAAGTCATTGGCTTGAGCAAGGCTGAGCTACCCTCTGCCGCCACGC
This sequence comes from Pseudomonas viridiflava, assembly GCF_900580675.1. Taxonomy (GTDB): domain Bacteria; phylum Pseudomonadota; class Gammaproteobacteria; order Pseudomonadales; family Pseudomonadaceae; genus Aquipseudomonas. The sequence continues at coordinate 8,517 of NZ_UTBG01000226.1, read as the reverse complement.
CTGCACGCTGATTCACCTTGGCGTGCCAGGCATGCAGGGCCGCACATTCCGCACCGGGCAGCGCCGATATCAGTCTGTACGACGAACTGGTGCAGAGTTACCGGGACGCGGGGCTTATTCCGGCGTGACGGGCGGGAGACCTGCCTGCGTCATGTAGGTCTCCAGTTGCGCGTCCTGCGGCGATGACACCTCCAGGAAGATTCCATCCGCGCAACAGAGAACCTGCGTTAAGGCCGATCATCGGCTGTGCTCGCCACAACAGCCCTTCATTCCGCCCCGTCAGCCACAACAGTCGAGCGTAAACCCACCTCCAACTCGACTACCCCACCCTTCAACCGCACCGGCCACACCCGCAGTTGGTGTGGGGCCTCCAAACATTGGCCATCCTGCAAGCGGTAATGCTGCTTGTAGATCGGCGCCGCGACCACCAGCTCGCCCTTGATGCTGCCGAGCAGCCCGCGCCCGATCACATTGGCCCCGGATTGCGGGTCATGGTTGTCGATGGCGTACAGCGTCCGGTCCTGCGCGCCCGGCAGGTAAAACAGCGCCACCTGCGCGCCGTCGAGCCACACCACCACGCCGGAATTGCTCACCAGGTCTTGCTCGTTGCACACGCCTTTCCAGGTCGCGAGAGGGGGTTGCGGGTTGGGCTGGCTCATCAGGCAATCTCCTCGATGGCGGGAATCAGGTTGAGTTCGGCGGCCATGATCGGCCGGCGCTGGCCGCGTTCCTGGACAAAATGGATGTCCGGGTCGGCGCGTTTGTCGTTGACGAAGGTGCGGAAACGCTTGAGTTTTTCCGGGTCCTTGAGCGCGTTGGCCCATTCGCATTCGTAGCGGTCGACCACCAGTTGCATCTGCGCTTCGAGCTCGGCGCCCAGGCCCAGGCTGTCGTGCAGGATCACGTCCTTGAGAAAATCCAGTCCGCCTTCCAGGCTTTCGCGCCATACCGAGGTGCGCTGGAGTTTGTCGGCGGTGCGGATGTAGAACATCAGGAAGCGGTCGATGTACTGGATCAGCGTGGCGTCATCCAGGTCGGTGGCGAACAGTTCCGCGTGGCGCGGGCGCATGCCGCCGTTGCCGGCGATGTAGAGGTTCCAGCCCTTTTCGGTGGCGATCACGCCCACGTCCTTGCTCTGCGCTTCGGCGCATTCGCGGGTGCAGCCGGACACCGCGAACTTGAGCTTGTGCGGCGAGCGCAGGCCCTTGTAGCGGTCTTCGATCAGCAGCGCCATTTTCACGCTGTCCTGCACGCCATAGCGGCACCAGGTGCTGCCGACGCAGGACTTCACCGTGCGCGTGGACTTGCCGTACGCATGCCCGGTTTCAAAACCCGCCGCGATCAGCTCGGCCCAGATGTCCGGCAGCTCATGCAGTTGCGCGCCAAACAGGTCGATGCGCTGGCCACCGGTAATCTTGGTATAGAGGTCGTATTTTTTCGCCACCTCGCCGATCACAATCAGCTTGTCGGCGGTGATCTCGCCACCCGGAATCCGCGGCACCACCGAATAGGTGCCGTTCTTTTGCATGTTGGCCATGAAGGTGTCGTTGGTGTCCTGCAGCGGCACGAGGGACGCGTCCATGATCGGCTGGTTCCAGCACGACGCCAGGATCGAGCCCACCGCCGGTTTGCACACGTCGCAACCGGTGTGACCCCGGCCATGCCTGGCCAGCAGTTCCTCGAAGGTGGTCACCCGCTCTACCCGCACCAGCGCATACAGCTCCTGCCGGGTGTAGGCAAAGTGTTCGCACAGGCTTTTATCCACGCTGACGCCGCGGGCGATCAGCTCATGCTCGAACACCTGCTTGAGCAACCCGGCGCAACCGCCACAGCCAGTACAGGCCTTGGTCTGGGACTTGAGCAAACCGAGGTCGCTGCAACCGCCATCGATGGCCGAGCAGATCGCGCCTTTGGTCACGTTATGGCACGAACACACCGTGGCCGACTCCGGCAACGCGCCGGGGCCGAGGGTCGGTGCGCCGCTGGACGACGGCAGGATCAGGCTGGCCGGTTCGGCTGGCAGCGCGATGCTGTTTTGCATGTATTGCAGCAAGGTGTCGTAGTAGCTGTTGTCGCCGACCAGTACAGCGCCGATCACGTGCTTGCCGCTTGCGTCCACCACCAGGCGGCGGTAGCTCGCGCTGGCTTCGTCGATAAATTGATAGCTGCGCGCGCCGGGCGTGTGGGCGTGGGCATCGCCGATGGAGCCAACGTCGACGCCGAGCAATTTGAGTTTGGTCGACATATCGGCGCCCACAAACGGCTCGGCGGCTTGCTCGCACAACAACGCCGCCACGCCTCGGGCCATCTGGTAGCCCGGTGCGACCAGGCCGAACAGGCTGCCGTTCCAGGACGCGCACTCGCCGATCGCGTAGATATTCGGGTCGCAGCTCAAGCACTCGTCGTTGATCACCACGCCGCCGCGCGGGCCGATCTCCAGCCCGGCCTGGCGCGCCAATCCATCCTGGGCGCGGATACCGGCGGAGAACACGATCAGGTCGGTTTCCAGAAACTCGTCATTGGCGAAGTTCATGCGGTAGCGGTAGTGCTCGCCCGCGCTGATCGACTGGGTGGCGCGCGACAGGTGCACGCCGACGCCCAGGCGTTCGATCTGGGCCTTGAGGGCCAAGCCGCCAAAATCGTCGAGCTGCACCGGCATCAGGCGCGGCGCGAACTCCACCACATGTGCTTCCAGGCCCAGGCTCTTCAGGGCGTTGGCCGCCTCCAGGCCGAGCAGGCCACCGCCGACCACCACACCGCGCCGCGCATTGGCGGCGGCGGCACGAATCGCATCAAGGTCTTGCAGGGTGCGGTAGACCAGCCGCGAATCGCCTGCGGCGCCTTCAATCGGCGGCACAAACGGATAAGAGCCGGTGGCCAGTACCAATTTGTCATAGGCCACGCAGCCGTCGGCGGTGATCACTTCGCAGCGGGCTCGGTCGATTTCCAGCACCGGCACGCCCAGGTGCAAGGTCACGCCGGGGGTTTGATACAGCGCCGCCTCGGACAGTGCCAACGACTCGGCATCACGGCCGGTGAAATACTCGGAAAGGTGCACCCGGTCATAGGCGCGCATAGGCTCCTCGCTGAACACATGCAAGCGATAGTGCTCCAGCACGCCGCGCTCGATCAGTTGCTCCACGCAGTGGTGGCCGACCATGCCATTGCCGACGACGATCAGGGTTTTCAGCTGGTTATTCATATCAAGCACCCGACAACTCATCACGGTTTAAAAAGCAAAAAAAAACGCCTGAAACCTTTCGGTTCCAGGCGTCTTTGCCTGTTCTTATGCGGGATCGGATCGGCGACTGCGCCGGATCTACCGCTATGGCCCCATGGTGTCGATCGTCGTTGACCGAGGTGGGTTGAGGATGGACTTGCAGGGGGCGTGCCAATTAGCCGAGGGGCCCATGTCAGCGGCTTCAAGTGCTACCTATCCCTTCCAAATACCCAAGACCGCGCCTCCAACTGGTGCGCTGCGCTTCATAACAGCGCACCTCCTCTGTGGCGAGGGAGCTTGCTCCCGCTGGAGTGCGTAGCGCTCCTGAGCGCCTGGGGGCTGCTGCGCAGCCCAGCGCGGGGCAAGCCCGCTCACCACAGCAAGCTCCCTCGCCACATTAAGTTCGTCACTAAAAGAGATGTGGCGCGTGACTTGCTAGGAACCCACCCATCAAGCAGTCAACGCAGACTGCCCACTCACGACAAAGGCGCCGTGCAATCCCCGTGTTCAACGGAGGGTTGCAGGGCGCTTTTTTTATGGCGGGCAGAAAAGAAGTCGAGGGTTACGGATGGCAATTAAAAACGTGCGCAGCGTGTGTCCTTATTGTGGCGTGGGCTGCGGCATCGTCATGCAGGTCGAGCACAACAAGGTGCTCAAGGTGATTGGCGACAAAGCCCACCCCGCCAACTTCGGCCGGCTCTGCACCAAGGGCACTACCTGTGGGCAGGCCATTGCCGAGTCGGGTCGCATGGAAAGCGCGTACGTGCGCGAAAAGCGCGACCACGACCCGGTGCGCATCGCCATGGACCAAGCCATCAGCGAAACCGCCAGCCGCCTGCGCCAGATTCTCGATACTCACGGGCCAGATGCGCTGGCGTTCTACGTGTCCGGGCAGATGTCGCTGGAGGCCCAATACCTGGCCAACAAGCTGGCCAAGGGTTTTGTGCGCACCCATAACATCGAATCCAACTCGCGCCTGTGCATGGCCAGCGCGGGCAGCGGCTACAAGCTGTCGCTGGGCTCGGACGGGCCGCCGGGGTCCTACGAGGATTTCGACCGCGCCGACCTGTTCTTCGTGATCGGCGCGAACATGGCCGACTGTCACCCGATCCTGTTCCTGCGCATGATGGACCGGGTCAAGGCCGGGGCGAAGCTGATCGTGGTCGACCCACGGCGCAGCGCCACGGCCGACAAGGCCAACCTGTTCCTGCAGATCAGACCCGGCACCGACCTCGCCCTGCTCAATGGCCTGCTGCACCTGCTGGTGCAAAACGGTCATACCGACGCGGCGTTTATCGCCGCCTTCACCGAGGGCTGGGAGGCCATGCCCGAATTCCTCGAAGATTACCCACCCCAGCGGGTCGCCGAACTGACCGGCCTGGCCGAAGCGGATATCCGCCAAGCCGCCGACTGGATCGGCCAGGCCGGCGAGTGGATGAGCTGCTGGACCATGGGCCTGAACCAGAGCACCCACGGCACCTGGAACACCAACGCGCTGTGCAACCTGCACCTGGCCACCGGCGCCATCTGCCGCCCTGGCAGCGGCCCGTTTTCGCTGACCGGCCAACCCAACGCCATGGGCGGTCGCGAAATGGGCTACATGGGCCCGGGCCTGCCGGGGCAGCGCTCGGTGCTGGTCGAGGCCGACCGCGCGTTTATCGAAGACCTGTGGCAGATCCCCGCCGGCAGCCTGCCGCTCAAGGTCGGCGGCGGCACGGTGGCGATGTTCGAGCAGATGGCGGCCGGGCAAATCAAGGCGTGCTGGATCATCTGCACCAACCCCGTCGCCAGCGCGCCGAATCGCCGCAAAGTCATCGAAGGCCTGCAGGCCGCTGAACTGGTGATCAGCCAGGACGCCTTCCTCGACACCGAGACCAACCGCTACGCCGACATCCTCCTGCCCGGCGCCCTGTGGGCCGAGGCCGAAGGCGTGATGATCAACTCCGAGCGCAACCTGACCCTGATGCAAAAAGCCGTCGATGCTCCGGGCGAGACCTTGCCCGACTGGCAGATCATCGCCAGGGTTGCCTGCGAAATGGGCTTCGCCGACGCCTTCACCTATACCTGCGCCGCCGAGGTGTTTGACGAGATCAAGCGCGCCTGGAACCCCGGGACCGGCTATGACATTCGCGGCGCAAGCCATGCGCGGCTGCGCGAAAAGCCGCTGCAATGGCCCTGCGCATCGAGCGAGGCTGCAGACCGTAACCCGATCCGCTACGTGAATGACGGCGCGCTCACCTTCGCCACTGAAACCGGCAAGGGCCAGTTCTTTGCCCGCCCGCATATGCCGCCGGCGGAAATGCCCGACCACACCTTCCCGTTCGTGCTCAACACCGGCCGCTTGCAGCACCAGTGGCACACGCTGACCAAGACCGGCAAGGTCGCCACGCTGAACAAACTCAACCCCGGCCCCTTCGTCGAACTGCACCCGGAGGACGCTGCCGAGCTGGGCATCCAGAACAAAGACCACGTGGAGGTGCGCTCTCAGCGCGGGCGCGCGGTGCTGCCCGCCGTGGTGACCGACCGCGTGCGCCCCGGCAACTGTTTCGCGCCCTTTCACTGGAACGATGTGTTTGGCGAAAACCTTGCGATCAACGCGGTCACCAACGACGCGGTCGACCCGATTTCGCTGCAGCCCGAGTTCAAGTTCTGCGCCGTCGCATTGGCCCGCGTCGAGTTGATCGACCACCAATTCCTCGCTGTGCCCGCACCTGCAACCACCGATTTCGTCCCTTCAGCACAGGACCTCAGCATGTCGCGCCTCGACGCCTTCGCCGACCTCACCGGCATCCGCCATCTGCCGGCGCCGACCCTGAGCGACAGCGAACGCACCTACCTCGCGGGCTTCCTCAGCGGCCTGCAATCCAGCGCCGGGCCCCAGGCCGATGGTGTACCGGTGATGCCCGCGAGTGCGCCGCTGGCCAAGGACGCGCGGCTGTGGCTGGACGGCTTGCTGGCTGGGCTGTTCAGCCGTGCAGAGGCACTTGAAGTTGCCTCGGCGCCCTCCCCTGCGCTCACCCTGCTGTGGGCCTCGCAAACCGGTAACGCCGAAGCCCTGGCCGAGCGTTGCGCCAAGCGGTTGCGTGACGTCGGCATAGTGGTGGAACTCAGCGCGATGGCGGATTTCCCCGCGAGCAAACTCGCCAGCACCCAAACCCTGGCGCTGATCAGCAGCACCTTTGGCGACGGCGACCCGCCGGACAACGGTGAAGCGTTCTGGCACAGCCTGCGCAGCGCCGACACGCGCCTGGAGTCGCTACGTTTTGCAGTGCTGGCGTTAGGCGACCCGAATTACGACCAGTTCTGCCAACACGGCAAACAGCTCGACCAACGCCTGCTGGAATTGGGCGCGACCCGCTTGATGGATCGCGTGGACTGCGACACCGAGTTCGAAGAACGCGCCGACGCCTGGCTGGCGCAGCTCCAGCAGAGCCTCAACCCGGCCAAGCCGGTGGCGCCCGCCAACCCCAGCGGAAAAACCAAGCTGCATCGGTCACAGCTGCTGCTTAACCACCATCTAATCCGCAAAGCCCGCACAAGGAAACCCGGCAGTTCGCCTTGAGCCTGGCCGACTCCGGGCTGAGCTATGAAGCCGGCGACGCGCTGGGCGTGAAGCCGCAAAACTGCCCGGAACTGGTCAGCGAATTGCTCGACCTGACCCGGCTGAGTGCCGATGCCTGCGTAAACGTCGACACCTTTGGTGACGTATCGCTGCAACAGGCGCTCACCCAGCATTTCGAAATCGCCCGCCCCAGCAGCGACACCCTGGCGTTTATCGCCGAGCGCAGCGCCAACCCCGGCCTCCAACACTTGCTCGCCCCCGAACGCAAAGCCGAGCTGAAAGACTGGCTGTGGGGCCGGCAACTGGCGGATGTGCTGCAGCAATACCCCATCGATTGCTCGGCAGATGAGTTGCTCGGCACCCTCAAGCGCCTGCAACCGCGCCTGTATTCGATTGCCTCCAGCGCCAAGGCCTACCCGCAGGAAGTGCACCTCACCGTGGCCGCCGTGCGTTATGGCAAACGCAAAGGGGTGTCGTCGACGTTCCTGGCCGACCGCGCCGGCGACGGCGAGGTGCCGGTATTCATACAACCGTCCAAGCACTTTCGTACGCCCAGCGACGGCAATGTGCCGATGATCATGATCGGCCCCGGCACCGGTGTAGCACCGTTTCGCGGTTTTTTGCAGGAACGTCGGGCCCAGGGCCATCAAGGCCGCAACTGGTTGTTCTTCGGTGAACAGCACGCCGCCAGCGATTTTTACTACCGCGATGAACTGCAAGGCATGCAGCGCGACGGCCTGCTCACTCACCTGAACCTGGCGTTTTCCCGGGACCAGGCACAGAAAGTCTATGTACAGGACCGCCTCCGCGAACACGGCGCCGAGCTGTGGCGTTGGTTGCAGGACGGCGCGCAACTGTATATCTGCGGCGACGCGAGCCACATGGCCAGGGACGTCGACCAGGCGTTGCGCGAAATCGCGCAAACCCACGGCGGGCTTGGCGCTGAGGGCGCCGTGGACTACTGGCGGCAGTTGAGCGAACAAAAGCGCTATCTGCGTGATGTGTATTGATTGGATACAGAACAATCGACAATTGTATTGTGTACAAAAAACCCTAAAGCTTTACCCGCGACGGGCCGAAACAGCAGTGATAGCAAGTCGCCGCTTCTCCAAGATGACAAGCGACGGTTTGACCGCCCTCCACGCTGATGGTCGTCTCGATGAAAATAAAAAATAAGCTTGTACTGGCATTTGTCTCCGTCGCGTTTATCCCGGTAAGCCTGGTGGCCGTGATCTCTGTGATGAATACGCGGACCCAGGCCGTCGACCAGTTTATCGATGGCAGCACCCGGGAAATCCGCCAGATCGATGGCAACATCCGCCAGTTCTTCGACGGCACGCTGCAAAACGTCGATCAAATGGCCACCGATTCTGTATACACATCGCTGAACACACTGAAGAATTATCAGCCTGCGGAGGCGGCCAGCCAGCCGATGACGGCAGAGACGCGGGCGGTGATCGAGCGCTTCGCCCGGTTCGGCGCGACGCATCCGGCGGCAGCCATCCTGTCGATCGGCCTGGAAGACGGCACCTACGCCAAATGGCCGGACGACCCACAACTGGCCAAGTACGACCCGCGCACGCGCCCCTGGTACAAGGCGGCGATGGCCAGCCCCGGCAAGACCGTGCGCACCGCCGCGTACTACTACGACAAGGATGACGTGGCCCTGGTGGGCACTGCGCGCGCGTTGCTGGACACCAGCGGCAAGGCCAAAGGCGTGTTTGTGGTCAGCGTT
>NZ_UTBG01000067.1 GCF_900580675.1 Pseudomonas viridiflava | reverse complement strand
CCGACATGACAGCAGACAGCACCTCTCCGTCCCCCAACGCAGGGCAAGCCTGCTCGCCACAGGGGGGGGCGCTGACTTCTGTATACGTCGCGAGAACCCATTGGTTTCCCCGGCACGGCCCGGCGCGCTGATCGAACAAGGCGATAGCACCCTGTATGAATCCAAGCGTGGCGGGCGTGACAGCATTCGGCTGGTGGACCGTACCGGCGCCAGTACTTACCGTTGACGCTTGTTGTGGCGAGCAGGCTTGCCCTGCGTTGGGCTGCGCAGCAGCCCCATCAAGGCCGCTGCGTTGTGTCAGCCAGATCGCGATGACAGGTTTTGGGGCTGCTTCGCAGCCCAACGCAGGGCAAGCCTGCTCGCCACGAGAGCCTGCTAACCACAGGGGGGCGCTTACTTCTTTACACGTCGCGAAAACCCGTTCACCACGATATACAGCAACGGCCCCACCGACACGAACACCGCTGTCAGCACAAAGTACGGCAGTACCGAGGCCAGTGACCGCCCTCGCCCGCGTGCATCGCGGTACATCCACACGCACGCCAGCACCGCCATTAAATACAGGTCAATCACCACCTGCGCCGTGTCCGGGCGCGACATCAATTCCAATCCAAACACCAGCAACGACTGCTCGGCGGTGAGCATCGTCGCGAGGGTGTACAGCGAAAACCCGAGCAAGGCGGCCAGGGCTAAATAGGGTCGGGGCATGGTTTCTTCCTTGAAATGATCGAGGCCCACCTTAACGATAACGCCCGGCGTCTCGCAATCCTGCCGATCAGGCGGCACTGGTTTTGTGAAATATCTGTACGTAGACTGCCGCCATACCCCCACTTGAAGGCGGCGAAAAAAAGCTGATGCACGTTACCGAAGTCTCGATTGCCCACTTGCGCGCGGCGCTTGAAACCGGCCAGACCACTGCCGTTGAACTGGTCCAGGCTTACCTGGCGCGCATCGATGCCTATGACGGCCCGCAGACCGCTACCGCGCTCAACGCCGTGGTCGTGCGCAACCCTGAAGCCTTGAAGGAAGCCGAGGCCTCCGATGCACGTCGGGCCAGGGGCGAGACGCTTGGGCCGCTGGATGGCATTCCCTATACCGCCAAGGACAGTTACCTGGTCAAAGGGCTGACGGCCGCCTCGGGCAGCCCGGCCTTTGCCAAACTCGTGGCCCAGCGCGACGCCTTCACCATCGAGCGCCTGCGCGCCGGTGGCGCCATCTGCCTGGGCAAGACCAATATGCCGCCGATGGCCAATGGCGGCATGCAGCGCGGTGTGTATGGACGCGCCGAAAGCCCGTATAACGCCGATTACCTGACTGCGCCGTTCGCCTCTGGCTCGTCCAACGGCGCCGGCACAGCCACCGCCGCGAGCTTTGCGGCCTTTGGCCTGGCGGAAGAAACCTGGTCCAGCGGGCGTGGCCCGGCGTCCAACAATGGCCTGTGCGCCTACACCCCGTCGCGCGGGGTGATCTCGGTGCGCGGCAACTGGCCGCTGACCCCGACCATGGACGTGGTGGTGCCGTACGCGCGTACCATGGCCGACCTGCTGGAAGTGCTCGACGTGGTGGTCGCCGAAGACCCGGACACCCGCGGCGACCTGTGGCGCCTGCAACCCTGGGTGCCGATCCCCAGCGTCGTTTCGGTGCGCCCGGTTTCCTATGCTGAACTGGTGGTGACGGCCGAATCCCTCGTGGGCAAACGCTTCGGTGTGCCGCGCATGTACATCAATGCCGACCCCGACGCCGGCACCAGCGAAAAACCCGGCATCGGCGGCCCGACCGGTCAGAAGATCAACACCCGCGCCAGCGTGATCGAGCTGTGGCATGCCGCGCGCGAGGCCCTCGAAGCGGCCGGCGCCGAAGTGATCGAGGTGGACTTCCCGCTGGTGTCCAACTGCGAAGGCGACCGCCCCGGCGCGCCGACCGTGTTCACCCGTGGGCTGGTGTCGAAGGAATTTCTCCACGACGAACTGTGGGAACTGTCCGCCTGGGCTTTCGACGATTTCCTGCGCGCCAACAATGACCCGGCGCTGAACCGCCTGGCCGATGTGGACGGGCCGAAAATCTTCCCTCACGACCCCGGCACCCTGCCCAACCGTGAAGACGACCTGGCGGCCGGCATGGACGAATACGTGCGCATGGCCGAGCGTGGCATCACGCCGTGGAATGAAATCAGCACCGTACCCGATGGCCTGCGCGGCCTCGAGCAAACCCGCCGCATCGACCTGGAAGACTGGATGGACTCGCTGGGGCTCGACGCGGTGGTGTTCCCCACCGTGGCCGACGTCGGCCCGGCGGATGCCGATGTGAACGAAACCAGCGCCGACATCGCCTGGAGCAACGGCGTGTGGGTGGCCAACGGCAACCTTGCGATTCGCCATCTGGGCGTGCCCACCGTCACCGTGCCGATGGGCGTGATGGCGGACATTGGCATGCCGGTCGGGCTGACCTTCGCCGGGCGCGCCTACGACGATTCAGCGCTGTTGCGTTTTGCTTCTGCATTTGAGGCGACGGGCAGCAAACGGCTGATTCCGCCGCGTACGCCGCCGTTGACTCAGCATTAACTGACTCAAATGTGGGAGGGAGCTGCCCCCTCCCACATTTTTACTGCATTCCAACTCAGGCACTGTGCGCAACCGCAATCATATCGATCTCCACCGCCGCCGACTTTGAATTCATCCAGCGGGTAGCCGAGTCCATTTGCTCGTCTCTGATGCCCCAGGAGCACGCGGCTATCCAGCGAAACCAGCGTCTCGGGTGTTCACAAACAACGCATAGATCGAATGGCTGCCCGCCATGAACAGGCGGTTGCCCTCGCGGCCACCAAAGCACAGGTTGGGGCAGCGTTCCGGCAGGGAAATATGCCCGATGGCCTTACCCTGTGGGTTGAACACGCGCACGCCATCGAGTTTTTCCAGGTCAGCCTTGGGGTCGCCGTTGCCGCCCCAGCCGCACCAGAGGTTGCCGCTCTCGTCGCACTTGATGCCGTCCAGCGCAGCGTACTCCAGGCCTTCGATGTGCTTGCGGCGTGTGCCGAGCGTGCCGTCTTCGTTGACGTCGACGGCCCAGATCAGGCGATTGGGCTTGGCGCGCCCCTCGACCACATACAGAGTCTTTTCATCCGGCGAAAAACACAACCCGTTGGGGCCGTTAAGGTCATCGATCACCCGGGTAACCTTGCCGCTGTCGCCGTCGATGCGGTACACGCCATGGGGCTGGGTCGGCGTGATCTTGTGCCCTTCATAGTTGTTGCCGGTCTGGAATGGCGGGTCGCTGAACCACACCGACCCATCGCGCTTGCACACGATATCGTTGGGCGAATTGAAAGGTTTGCCGTCAAAGCTGTCGGCCAGCACGGTGATCTTGCCGCTGTGCTCGGTGCGGGTGATGCGCCGCCCTTCGCTGGTGGTGGTCGAGCCTTCGCACACCAGCAAGCGACCCTGGCGGTCGCGGCACATGCCGTTGGAGAAGTTGGCGTTTTCCCGGTACACCGAGAGGCTGTCGGTGACTTCGTCCCAGCGCACGATGCGGTTATTCGGGATATCGCTGAGCAGCAGGTAACGACCATCACCGACCCACACCGGCCCCTCGGCCCAGCGCAAACCGGTGGCCAGGCGTTCGACGCTGGCGTTGAACAGGCGCAACTCGAGGAAGCTGTCGTCGAGCACTTTGATAAGCGGGTCCGGGTAACGCTGGCTCAACGGTTCGGCGGCGTGCGCCAACTGCGGCAGGTTGCCCAGCACCGCCACCGAGGCGGAAACCGCCAGGGAGCGCTTCAGGAAAACCCGGCGGCTGTGCTCGGGTTGTGCAGGCAAAGGGGCGAAATCCATCATGTGTCACCGTTATTTTATTGTTAGACGGGGCACTAGTTTTAGCCTGTGATGGGACATCGTACAAGCCAGAATTAACTTACAACCCCTTGCAGGCGGCAGACTCAGGCAAATATTCCAAATTTTACTTTCCAAACCTCGTGGATTTATTGCAATGTTGTACGACGACACAATCCGTAACGTGTTGCACAAGCATCCCCAACAACAATAAGGAAACACCCATGCAAAACGTCAAAGTGCTGATCGGTTTTCTGTGCCTGTTCAGCGGTTATGTCGCAGCGGCGCCTGCCCCTGCCGAAAAGGATGTAGCCCAAGCGGTCGACCAACTGACACAGGCCATGCTGCACCTGGACCTCAAGCAGCTGCACGCGCTGACCGCCGATAAACTGACCTACGGCCACTCCAGCGGCAAAGTGCAGACCAAGGATCAATTCATCGCTGACCTGGAAACCCACACCAGCGCGTTCAAGACCCTGGAAATGCAGAACCAGACCATCACCCTGCAAGGCGATACCGCCCTGGTGCGCAACCACTTCCACGCCCTGGCGGTGAACAGCGGCGTCGAAGTGCCGACCGATATCGACAACTTCCAGGTCTGGCAGAAACAGAAAGGCAAATGGCTGCTGATCGGGCGCCAGGCTTACAAGTACTGATGCTGGCCGGTGAGCCGCGGTAACCGGCTCACCATTCCACCGCCTTGCGTACCTTGAGCAGCGCCTCCCGCAGCGCGGGCATGTCCACCGAGCCCAGGGCCAGGCGCAACGCATGCGGCACGTGGGCCGACACGGCAAACGGCTCGGCGGTGGACACAGCAACACCCTCGCGCTGCAAGGTCATCGCCACCTGATCGGCGCGTGCGTCTTCCGCCAGCGGCAACCACAAAAAGTACGACGAAGGATGGCTGGTATACGTCAGCCCCTGCAGCACCTGTGCCGCCAGGGCCTGGCGGGCCTGGGCGTCGCGACGCTTTTGCGCTTCCAGTTGCGCCACCGTACCGTCCTCGATCCACGCCACTGCAATCGCGCTCATCACCCCCGGCACGTTCCAGGTGGTGGCCATAATCCTGCGCTCAAGCGCCTTCATCCAGGCCAAGGGCGCCGCGATAAACCCCACGCGCAAACCGGTGGCGACACTCTTGGACAGCCCGCCGACATACACCGTGCGCTCCGGCGCCAATGTCGCAACGGGCAGTGGCGCGTCCTCGGCCAGAAATGCGTAGGCCGCATCTTCGATGATCATCAGGTCGTGCTGCCGCGCGAGCGCGACCAACTGCTCGCGCTGCGCACTGTCCAGCACCCAACCGAGCGGGTTGTGCAGGGTCGGCATGCAGTACACGGCGCGCACCGGGCGCTTGCGGCACAGGCTGTGCAGCGCATCCAGGTCCGGACCGCTGGCGGTGACCGGTATCGCGAGCATTTCCAGGTGCAGGGTTTCGGCCAGCACCTTGAACCCCGAATAGGTCAGCGCGTCGACGGCGATCACATCGCCAGGCTTGAGCAGCGCCATCAGGGTGACCGCCAGCCCATGCTGGGCACCACTGACCACCAGCACCTGCTCGGCCGTGACCGTCAGCCCCCGGCTCAGCAGATGCCGCGCCACGGCCGCACGCTCGTGCAAGCGCCCGGCATGTGGCTGGTAACGCAACAGCGCTTCGAGGTCGCCGGACAATGCCAACTGGCGCAACGCGGTGCGCAGCAGGTCCGCCTGGCCGGGCAGCGACGGGTAATTGAAATTGAGGTCGAGCATGCCCGCGGGCACGTTCATCTGCCCACTGCCCTGCCCCGGCGGCAGCGCGATTTCACGCACAAAGGTGCCGCGCCCGGTTTCACCACTGACCAGGCCCATGGCTTCAAGCTCGGTGTACACGCGGCTGGCGGTGACCAGCGCCAGGCCATGGTCGGCGGCCAACTGCCGGTGGGTCGGCAGGCGCGTGCCGGGGGCGAGTTTGCCGCTGCGGATCTCATCGGCAAACGTATCGACCAGCGATTTATAGCGAGCACGCGGCATAAGCGATGTATCCATGACGATTTTTTGATTGTCCTAATGCTCACCCCTAGCATGGCGCGAACACAACCCCTCTTTTCTTCGGGCATACCTCATGGAACGAACCTCCCCCCTGCGCAATGCGGACACCGGCACCCAAGGCTGGATCAACGGGTTTATCGGCGTGCTGATTTTCAGCGGCTCCTTGCCGGCCACGCGCGTGGCGGTGATGGAGTTCGACCCGGTGTTTCTCACCGTGATCCGCGCCACACTCGCCGCGCTACTCGGGCTGGCGCTGTTGTGGCTGTTCAAGCAGAAACGCCCCGCGCGCAACCAGTGGGGGCCCCTGGCGATTGTGGCGCTGGGCGTGGTGATCGGCTTTCCACTGCTGACCGCGCTGGCACTGCAATACGTGACCTCCGCGCATTCGATCGTGTTTATCGGCCTGCTGCCACTGGCCACGGCGGTATTTGGCGTAGTGCGCGGCGGCGAGCGGCCGCGCCCGGTGTTCTGGCTGTTTTCGATCCTGGGCAGTCTGCTGGTGATGGGCTATGCGCTCGCCCAGGGCTTGAGCGCCGCGCCTGCGGGTGACCTGCTGATGCTATTGGCCGTGCTGGTGTGCGGCCTGGGTTATGCCGAAGGTGCCACGCTGTCACGCAGCCTCGGCGGTTGGCAGGTGATCTGCTGGGCGCTGGTGCTGGCGCTGCCGGTGGTGGCGCCGTTGAGCCTGATCCTCACGCCGCCGACCTTTGGCGGGGTCAGCCTGGCGGCGTGGTTGAGCCTGGGCTATGTGTCGCTGTTCAGCATGCTGATCGGCTTTGTGTTCTGGTACCGCGGGCTGGCGCAGGGTGGCATCGCCGCCGTCGGCCAATTGCAATTGCTGCAACCGTTTTTCGGCCTGGCCCTGGCGGCGGGTTTGCTGCACGAACAGGTCAGCCTGGGCATGCTGCTGGTGACCGTCGCAGTGATCGGCTGCGTGGCGGGCGCCAAGCGCTTCGCCCGCTAACGTTGCGGCGCGACCATCTTGAACTTGATGTTGATGTCGTTGGACACCACGCTGTTGCCGGCCCATTCGCCCTCGCCGATCCTGAAGTCGCCGCGCTTGAGGATGAACTCACCGTCGAACACGCCAATACCGCTTTGCTCCTTGAGTACCACGTCCACCGCCACCGGGCGCGTGGTGCCCTTGATGGTCAGGTTGCCGCTGATCTTGAAGCGGTTGTCGCCCAGCGGCGTGACGGCGGTAGATTCGTAAACGCCCACCGGAAAGGTCGCGGTGTCGAACCAGGACGCGCGTTGCAGCTCGTCATTGGCGTCGGGGCTGCCGGCATCGATGCTCGCCAGCTGGATCTTGAGCAATGCATGCCCGGCCTCGGGCTGTTGCGTGTCAAAGCTCAGCGTACCCTCGAAGTCGCCGAAGGTGCCGTACACGCGCTGGCCCAATTGTTTATAGGTAAAGCTGATCTGGCTGGCCGTACGGTTGACGTCGGTGTACTCCGCCGCCTGGGCGCCGTTGAACATACACAGAAGGATGGCCAGGTAAATTCGCGGTTTCATGCAACGCTCCATCAGGGGACAGGACCCACGTACCAGGCGAACACCTCACCCCACGGATTTATTCCCATCCGGCGAATGTCCTGCTAAACAGAGTAGCTGCCCCAAACAATAAGGACGCTGCATGCATTCCCGAATTGCGCGAACCTGGCAGCCTGCCGCGCGTCGACTGTGTGATCGGCAACCTCGGCATCAACTTCATCAAGCCCAGCCCCATGGCCGAAAAAGCTGATGCTGGTCTACAGTGTCTGTCACCGCTAATCGAGGATTGCACCGATGACTCGTCTCACCGCGAAAGACTTTGCCCCCGAATTGCTGGAACTCTACGACGGCTACGCCCACGGCAAGATCAACCGCCGCGAGTTTCTCGACCGCGCCGCATTGTTCACCTTTGGCGGCCTCACGGCGTCGGCCCTGCTCGCAGCCCTGAGCCCCAACTACGCGCTGGCCGAGCAAGTGAAATTCACCGACCCGGACATCATCGCCGACTACATCACCTACCCTTCGCCCAAGGGCAACGGCACGGTGCGCGGCTACCTGGTGCGCCCGGCCAAAGCCGCCGGCAAGCTGCCCGCCGTGGTGGTGGTGCACGAAAACCGTGGCCTCAACCCGTATATCGAAGACGTTGCCCGGCGCTTGGCCAAGGCCGGTTTTATCGCCCTGGCGCCGGATGGCCTGACCTCGGTGGGCGGCTACCCCGGCAACGATGAAAAAGGCGTGGAGCTGCAACAGAAAGTCGACCCGACCAAGCTGATGAACGACTTTTTCGCCGCCATCGAATGGCTGATGCACCACGACAGCAGCACCGGCAAGGTCGGGATTACCGGCTTCTGTTACGGCGGCGGCGTGACCAACGCGGCAGCGGTGGCGTACCCGGAACTGGGCGCTGCCGTATCGTTCTACGGGCGCCAGCCGGAGGCCAAGGATGTGCCGCGGATCAAGGCCCCGATCATGCTGCACTTCGGTGAACTGGACACGCGAATCAACGAGGGCTGGCCGGCATATGAAAAGGCGCTGAAAGCAGCTGGCACAACCTATGAAGCGTTTATCTACAAGGGCGCCAACCACGGTTTCCATAATGACTCTACGCCGCGTTATGACGAGGCGGCGGCGAATTTGGCGTGGGAAAGAACCCTGGGATGGTTCCGCAAATACCTGGCCTAGTTGCAATCCATTGGAATCAGTGTTCCAGGGCATATCGGCGGCAATGGTTGAGGTAGCCCTGCTCATGGCTACCCACCAGCTGCACCACGCTGGTCCATAACCACGACGGTGCATCCAGTTGCCGCGAGCGGTTTTCCTGCAGCACCGCCATCCAGTCCTTGCGCGTGGCCCGGTCCATCTGCCGGGCATGCGCGACGCCCACCACCCGCGCCAGGTAGCCAGCCGCGTGCATGGCATCAATCTCGCTCAATTCGTCCAGCTCCAGCTTCATGTCCTGGGGCAGCAACTCGCGAATGAAAAAGCCGTGGTCGAGAAAGCGCGTCGCCAACATCCGCTCACCCAAGCCAGGGGACAGTTGGCGCGCGCCCTCCACCACCCGACGCCCGTTGTCCCTGGGCATTTTCGCGCGGGCCGCACGCGGTGCTGCGGCGCCGACCGCTTCCTTGATATCGATCAGGCAGTATTCTCGGTCATTCTTGTCGCCTACCCCCAGCAAGGCCGCGTAACGCAACAAGCCGAGTGAGCTGCAACCCTTGACCCAGTAGGCCGAATCCAGCAGTTCGACCCTGGCATCCTTGGGGCGACCCTTGAGCGAAGTCACCAACTGATGCAGCTCGTCCGAGGCACACAAGGTGTGCAGCGCGGCTTTTTCGGCGCGCGACAATGACCAGAAATGCTTGCCCAGCGGGATCGTCGGCCGCTCGCTTTCGATGCGCTCACGGGCCAGGTTCTTCCAGGTACGCGCCACTGCGCTGCGCATGCCCGCCTTGACCTGGGACGGGCGTGGCGGCGCTTCGTCGGGCTTGTCTTTGAAGGCTTGTTCGTAACCCTGCATCATCTCTTCGAGCATGCGCGCGGTAGTGACACCGGGCAGGTCCGAGCCACGCGCTGCAGTCGCGAGGGATAAGGCCAGGCGCACCAGGTCATGGGTCGGATTGCCGATCACCGCCTGGTCGAGGTCGCGGATATGCATGTCGATGCGGCCCTTGGTATCGCCGGTCGGCCCCAGGTTGCCCGCGTGGCAATCGCCACAGATCCAGATCGCCGGGCCCTGAGGCAGGCGACGGCCCATCTGGCTGTGCAGCCACTCGTAAAATTGCACGGTGCTGCCGCGCACATAGGCATGGGCCGAGCGGGCCATCTTCTGGTTGCGCAATTGGGTCAGGTGAGGAATGCGTGCGCAGGGACGTGGGCTTTTCATGAAGGCACTCGGCAGGGGCTACGGTAGAGGCTGACCCAAGGCGAAATGTTTCATTTTGTTTCTAAAAAAGTACATCGTCGCCAAGGCGCGTCACGGTTTTTTCAGATGCGTCTTATGGCTTACCCGAAAAGATTCGCCATGATTTAACCTGTCTGTTTTCGATCAATCTCAGGGAAGCCCCCTCATGTCTCAACATTCGCTGTCCGGCGTGCGCAATTTCACTGCCCTCGCGATGTTTATCGCCGCCGGCAACTGCCTGGCCGCCACAGATCTTCAGGCGGTGGTCGACGCCAGCGTCAAGCCGCTGATGCAGCAGCAATCGATTCCCGGCCTGGTAGTCGGCGTGGTGCAGGACGGCCAGACGCACTATTTCAACTACGGCGTTGCCGCACAGGACACGCGTGAGCCGGTCAGCGAGAACACCTTGTTTGAAGTCGGCTCGGTGAGCAAAACCTTCACCGCAACCCTCGCCGGTTACGCGGTCGCCACCGGCAAGCTCACGCTGTCGGCCCCGGCCAGCCACTATCTGCCGGCATTGGCGGGCGGCAAATTTGACCGCATCAGCGTGCTTAACCTCGGCACCTACACCGCTGGCGGCCTGCCCCTGCAGTTTCCAAATGAGTTTGACAACAGCCAGCGCATGATCAGCTACTACCAGCAATGGAAACCCGACTTCGCGCCCGGCACCCAGCGTTTGTACTCCAACCCCAGCCTGGGCCTGTTCGGCTACCTGGCGGCGCAGAGCCTGAAGCAGCCGTTCGATCAGTTGATGGAAAAAACCCTGCTGCCCAAACTCGGGCTCAAACACACGTACCTCAAAGTGCCGGCGAGTCAGATGAACCTGTACGCCCAAGGCTATGGCAAGGACGGCAAGCCTGTGCGCGTCGGCCCCGGCGCCCTGGACAGCGAGGCCTACGGCATCAAGACCAGCGCCGCGGACCTGCTGCACTATGTTGAAGTCAACATGAACCCGGCGCGCCAGGACAAGGCCATCCAGCAGGCCATCGCCACGACCCATACCGGTTACTACACCGTCGACGGCATGACCCAGGGCCTGGGCTGGGAAATGTTCCCCTACCCGATCAAGCTCCAGGCGCTGATTGACGCCAACTCAACCGCAATGGCCATGCAGCCGCACAAGGTAAATTGGCTGACCCCACCCCAGGCGCCGCACGCCGATACCCTGGTCAACAAAACCGGCTCCACCAACGGCTTTGGCGCGTACGCGGCCTATGTGCCGAGCAAAGGGTTGGGCGTGGTGATTCTGGCGAACAAGAACTACCCGAACGCCGAACGGGTGAAGGTGGCCCATGCGATTTTGAGCGCGATGGACCGCTGAGCCGACCCCTTGGAGCCGGCCCGAAGGTGACGATCCGCGCACTGGTCGTCACCTGATGGCGGAAAACGCCTAAGCTCAACAGTCACCTTGCCAGAGGAGACTGACCATGCAACTCGAAGGATCCTGCCATTGCGGCGCCGTGACATTCAGCCTGAACAGCGCCCATCCCTACCCTTACCAGCGTTGCTATTGCTCGATCTGCCGCAAGACCCAGGGCGGCGGCGGGTATGCGATCAACCTGGCCGGTGACACCCAAAGCCTGAAGGTGCACGGGCGCAAACAGATATCGATCTACCACGCCAGGCTCAAGCCCGATGGCGCCAGCCGTGCCCATGCGAGCACCGCCGAGCGGCACTTCTGCTCGCAATGCGGCACGGCGCTCTGGCTGTTCAGCCCGGAATGGCCGGAGCTGATCCACCCGTTTGCCTCGGCGATCGACACGCCGCTGCCGGTACCGCCGGAGCACACGCACCTGATGCTGGGGTCGAAGGCGCGGTGGGTCGAGGTCAGCGTGCGCAAGGGCGACCTGCAGTTTGATGAATACCCCGAGGAGTCCATCGCGCAGTGGCACGAACGGTTGG
Organism: Pseudomonas viridiflava; assembly: GCF_900580675.1. GTDB lineage: Bacteria > Pseudomonadota > Gammaproteobacteria > Pseudomonadales > Pseudomonadaceae > Aquipseudomonas. Next base: position 7,456 of record NZ_UTBG01000067.1, on the reverse strand, counting down.
GGTTGAGCCGTTAACGGTGGGAGAGAGCTGTTGCCCCGATGCCGATCAGTCAAGGTTAAACACTGTACCTGTGGCGAGGGAGCTTGCTCCCGTTGGGCGGCGAAGCGGCCCCAGAAATGGGACTGCTACGCAGTCCAGCGGGAGCAAGCTCCCTCGCCACAGGTTATCGGTTGCCCGCCTTATCCGTTTAACTGAATGACCTCAAGGCAAGCCGCCTCCCACGCTTGATCTTCAAGTGGGTTCGGCATACGCCCAGGTCATCCGAAACGAAGCCCCGCCCCACTCCGAATCGAGCACTTGCACCTGCCCGCCGTGCCATTGCGACACCCGCTGCACCAGGGCCAGGCCAAGGCCGAAGCCACCGGTGCGGCGGTCGCGGCTGGCATCCAGGCGCATGAACGGCTGGAAGATTTTCGCGCGGCCATCCTCGGGCACGCCGGGGCCGTCGTCACACACGCGGATTTCATAACCGCTGCCAAATTTGACCAGCGACACCTCCACCCGGCGCTCGGCGTAGCGGATGGCGTTGCGCAGCAGGTTGATCACCGCGCGCGCCATAAAGCGCGGTTCAATCTGGATAAAGTCCACCTCGCAAGTGCGCAACGACAGCTGCACGCCAGCCGCCTCGGCCTCCAGCGCCACGCTGCCGATCACGCTGTCGAGCCAGCTGTGGGCCTCGATGCGCTCACGGGTGACCTGGGTGGCGCCGCGCTCCAGGCTGGCGTAGGTCAGCAGCTCGGAGACCATTTCTTCCAGCTCGCCGAGGTCGGCGTACATGTCGGCGATCAAGGCGCGGCTCTGGCGCGGGTCGGCTTGTTGCTTGAGCTGGTCGAGTTCGAACGACAAACGCGCAATCGGCGTGCGCAACTCGTGGGACACCGCGTTGGTGAGTTCGCGCTGGTTGGCGATCAGGCTTTCGATGCGCTCGGCCATCTGGTTGAAGTGCCCGGCCAGCTCACGCACCGTGGAGCGGCGTGGCAGCAAGATGCGCGAGCCGAGGTCGTTGTTGCCGAAGCGTTGTGCAGCCAGGCGGATGTGCTCCAGGTCGCGCCAGTGCGGGCGCACCCAGAAATACAGCACAATCGCCAGGCACACACCGAGAAAGCCATAGGCCCACAGATACAGCCACTTCGGTTCTTCCGGCAGTTTGATTTCGAGCAACTGCGGGCCATTGTCGATGTTGACGAGGAACTCCCTGAAGTCGCCGCGCACCACCAGCAAACCCTCACCCAGGAGTGTTTGTTCACGCTCGGTGAGCGCCTGGCCGGCTTTGGGCACGAGCTGCAAGCGCAGCCCGTAATGGGGTTGCAACTCGGCCAGCCGGGCTTCGCGCTCATCCGCGCGCAGCGGGCGCAATTGTTCCACCAGGCCGTATGCCGGGCCGCGCAGGGCTTCGCGGTTATAGGTTTCGTTGGCTTCGGGCATCAATTCGTCAAAGGTGTAGTTGACCAGCCAGATCGCCCCCGCCAGGCCGAGCGCCAGAATCACGTACAAGCGCAGAAACAGCCGCAGCATCTAGACCTCCCACGCAAACGGGTTGAACAGGTAGCCCTTGCCCCAGATGGTCTTGATGCACACCGGTTCGCGCGGGTTGTCATTGAGCTTGCCGCGCAGCTTGCTGATGTACACGTCGACACTGCGGTTCAGGCCGTCGAAGGCAATACCGCGCATGGGGTTGAGGATGTCGTCGCGGGAAAGGATTTTGCCGGCGTTGCTTGCCAGCAGCCATAGCAGCTCGAACTCCATGGTGGTGAGGTCGATCTTGTCGTCGCCCAGGCTGACCACCCGGCAACTGCGGTCAATCGCCAGCCGCCCGAACGTCAGGGCGCCACGCACGGTGGGCTCCGGCGCCTGGCGACGCTGCAGCGCGCGCAGCCGTGCGAGCAGTACCGGCGGCTTGATCGGTTTGATCACGTAGTCGTCGGCGCCGGACTCGAGGCCGAGGATATGGTCCAGGTCATCCTCCTTGGCGGTGAGGATCACAATCGGTGTGTCGGACACGCTGCGAATCCCACGGCATACATGCAGGCCGCTCTGGCCCGGCAGCATCAAGTCGAGCACGACGATTTTGGGCGTGAAGTCAAGAAACGCCGCCAGGGCTTCATCGCCGCGGTGCACCACGCGCACCTCGAAGCCATGCTGTGACAGGAAATGCGCGATCAGCCCTGCCAGCTTTTCATCGTCCTCAACCAGCAGGACTTTGCCCAGACCCAGGTTTTCCATAAGTTCTCAATGTGCAGACGCGGATTGAAGAGCGGGCATTATAGGTGGCAAGCTGTTCAACGGACTCAACCGGCCCGCTGTGGCCGGCGAAGCTTCATGTTTTTAAGAGTTTTTAACAATTAGCCTGCAATCTTTAACGCCATTCACAGGGAGTTGTATGCGCAAGGATTACCTGGCGTTTTTCGTTTCACTGTTCCTGTCACGCCTGGCAGACCAGATTTTGCTGTTCATCGTGCCGCTGATCGTGTTTCAGACCACCAACAGCGTGGCCTGGGCCGGGCTGGCGTTTTTCGCCGAGTCACTGCCGCGTTACCTGGCGTTCCCGGTGTGCGGGGCGTTGTGCGACAAGTTCTCGCCGGTGCGCATCCTGCATATCAGCCAGGTGTATCGGGCGCTCGCCTGTGTCGTGGCCGTCGCGCTGTACGGCGTGTTCGACGGGATCTACCGGATTGTCATCCTGTCGGCGCTCTGCGGGGTGCTGACCACCCAGGGCATCATGGCCCGCGAAGTGTTGATGCCGCATGTCTTCCAGCAATACAGCTATGCCAAGACCCTCTCTTATTCGCAGATCGCCGACCAGAGCGGCCTGGTGCTGGGCCCGCTGCTGGCCGCGCTGATGCTGGACGTGTGGGCCTGGCATTGGGTGGTGCTGGGGATAGCCGGGCTGTTTGCGCTGGCGGACCTGGCGATGCGCATGTGGCAACGCACGAACACGGTGAGCCTGGAAACCTTTGAGCAGCATCGGGATATCTGGCTGCAGCCGCTGCGCGTTGCCTTCGGGCATATCCGCAATCTGGTGGAGTTGAAGCGGATCATCACCTTGGCGGTAGGCGTGAACCTGATCATCGGCGTGACCCTGGCCACCTCTGCGGCGATGGTCACCGGCCGGTTTGCCGCCGGCAAGGACGCTTACGCGGTGCTGCAAGCCGTTGGCGCCGTGGTGACGATCGCGATTCTGTTTTACCTGGCGCGCGCCGCCCTGCCCCTCAAATTGCTGGGCGGGCTGTCGTATTCGATGATTGGCGTCGGTGCGTTGATCACGGCGATCAGCCCGAACCTCTGGGTGTACACCGTCGGTTTCCTGCTGGTGACCGGTTTCGACAAGATGTTTAACGTGTACCTGCGCAGCACCCGTCAGCGGGTAATCCCAGTGCAGGATTTCGGCAAGACCGTGGGCGTGATCACGCTGCTCAACAACCTGTCGCAGCCCTTGGCGGGCCTGCTGATTGCTCTATTGGCCGCGCCCCTGGGCACACAAACGGTGATCCTGCTGCTGACCGGGATCACCGCATTGCTCGGCGTGGCCGTCGCCTCAGGCTGGCACGCCACTGTGAAAGCGGAACTCGATGTCGGGTGATTCGATCAAGGCTGAAGCACCCCGGATTACCGCGAAGGTTGTTAATCCTTTGATTTTTCTCTTGTTTTTTTCAACTCCAGTTCTCGATACCTGTTATGGATTTTCTCAGCTTCACTTTCATCCTGAGTCGACGACATTTCCACAAAGTAATCCCAGTGAGTTAACACTTCGATATTTGAGGCATTCCCTAAGTTAGCCGCATTACGCGTATAACGTTTCGCTTTTTCAAAGTCTTGCGGTGCGTCCTTGCCCAGAACATAGATCACACTTAAGTTATTGTAGGCAATGTCCGAACCAGCCTCGCCCGCTCGCTCATACAAAGAGATCGCTCTATTAACATCGCGCACACCTCCCAAACCACGCTCATACAAGATGGCAAGCCCCAACAACGCACCTGGATGACGATCATAAAAACTCAGGGCTTTTTCGTAATAAAATCGACTGAGGCGATGGTCTTTTTCCGAGTCATCCAATCGACTATCACTGTAAATTTTCCCCAGCAGGTAGTTAGAGTTGGCATTACCATTGCCAGCCAATGCCAACAAACGATTAAAGTCGCTCATATCTCGTGGATAGCTGTTTTTGCCAGGCTCCGACGGGTATTCTAGCCCGTGAGTGATAGCAGGAGGTAATGCCGTATCCATCATTGTTTTACTCTCCGACAACGTGGGCATTGAACTGAAAGCCACCGACAAAAAAAAGACGCCCTTTAAGAAATTCTGTACCGGCTCGCTCATGCCACCACCTCGTCAAAAACGTGTGCTGAGCCAATAATTTCAACTGTGTTATTTTGCATAATGAAATCAAAGAGCCCAAGCCCCTCTCTCGGGTCAGAAACCTTGAATAAAACATCAACTATTTCAGTGACGCGCCCATCATTCCAAGTGACTGACGAGGTGTACTCATGAATATTTCCGCTGACATCGAATTCTGGATTTCTTATAAAGGACAAATCAATATCCCTCAGGCCGGCATCAGTGAGAGAAAACAGTTCATTTGTGTCTGAAACGCCATTCCTATTGATATCGTGCCAGATTTTCAAATCATTCCAGACCGAGTCATTTACGTCGATTCGCCCATCAGAGTTGCTATCTAAAGCCGCTAGCGCTATTACGCCATTTGTCGCGACTTGACCGTCAGGCAACGGAGTTCGATCGCCAAACAGCTCTTTGCCATTGTTAATGATGCCATCGTTGTTCCTGTCCAGAACCAAAAAGCCGCTATTCTCACCTGCCCACCCGGTAGCAATGGAATCTGAATTTCCTTCATAGTCAAAACTAACACCCTCTTCCACTGGCAGAGTTGTCACGCCGTCGCCGCCCAGGTCAATTAACAAAGGGGTTTTGAAATGACGGCCCAAAGAGGCGATCTTATCGGCCACACCTCCCGGCGTTGTTGCAAGATCCAATTTAACCCCAGCCTTTTCAAACATTTTTTCAACAAAAGTGATGCAATTATTGAAAATAATATTGTAATCACCTGGGTCTGTAGCACCGCTTTTAAACCCGATGATTTGAGAGGCGAGATTATCCAGCATACTGATAAATCTCGGCTCGCTGGACTCCACCCTGTGCGTAGAGGTAACTTTATAAATCTCCCGATCCCCATAGGAAATATTGTCGCGAGAAGAACCATAATCGGTACCAGGGCTAAAACCAATTGAGCCTTTATAACCAGGCGTATTAATTTCCAAAAAGACATGCCCTGTGCTGCTGGTCCCTCCCCCCTCTAATGCTGATCCCGGTTTGGCAGCATGTAGCGTGAAGGAGGGTCTATTCGAGAACGTAAGTGCCGGATGATCCACTCTGCTTGTGACGGTTTCTTCAGCTCTAAGCGTAGAATAATGTTCTGCCATTTTATCAGCCCTTGTAATTTTGCTATTGCCTTTTATTGCCGCCTCTAACCGAGCCAGCTTTTTAAAGGACGAGCGAGAGCTGAAAAACTGTTATTAACAGCTTTTATATTTATTACAAAACTTTGCGGTAGATGGCATGAAGCCTGCCTTATAGGCAGGCGCGCACGAAGTTTTTATAGATTTTGAGATGTTTGAGATAGCGCTCGATTTCACCGCACTGCTCGGTGTGGCCGTCGCCTCAGGCTGGCACGCCACTGTGAAAGCGGAACTCGATGTCGGGTGATTCGATCAGTTCCTGCTCGGCCGCCCTCACCCGCTCGATCACTTGGGCGATGTCTTTGGCGTCGCCGTACTGGTAGGCCAGTTTCAGGTAACCCTGGAAATGCCGGGCCTCGCTCTTGAGCAAACCAAAGTAGAACTTGCCGAGTTCTTCGTCCAAATGCGGCACCAGCGCTTCGAAACGCTCGCAACTGCGGGCTTCGATAAACGCGCCGACCACCAGGGTGTCCACCAATTTGACCGGCTCATGGCTGCGCACCACTTTGCGCAACCCCGAGGCGTATCGCCCGGCGTGCAACTGACGCAGCTCGACCTTGCGCTTTTTGATCAGGCGCATGACTTGTTCGTGGTGCACCAGCTCTTCACGGGCCAGGCGCGACATCATATTGATCAGGTCGACATGGCCGTGGTACTTGGCAATCAGGCTCAGCGCGGTACTGGCGGCCTTGAATTCGCAGTTCTTGTGGTCGATCAGCAGGGTGTCCTGATCGGCCAGCGCAGCCTGGACCCAGGCGTCGGGGGTGCGGCAGCCGAGGAATTCGTGGATTTCGGGCAGGTTCATCGGGCTCACGGGCAAAAGGATCACAAAAGGGCGCCGATTATACCGACCGCGCCGCAGACCACCAGCCACTGGCCTTGATGTGCATCAACATGACGTCTGGCGGGCAGCAACTATAGTTGTTCCAGTCCGCCCTTTTTCTGTTCCTGGAGATCCGTCCATGCAAGCTATACGCAGCATCCTGGTGGTGATCGAACCTGAGCATTCGGAAAGCCTGGCCCTCAAGCGCGCCAAGCTGATCGCCGGGGTCACCGGCGCGCACCTGCATTTACTGGTCTGCGACAAGAAACACGAGCATTCGGCGCTGTTGAGCCTGCTCAAGTCGGGCCTGCAGGAGGACGGTTACAGCGTGACCACCGAGCAGGCGTGGAATGAGAGCCTGCATGAAACCATTATCGACGTGCAGCAGGCCGAAGGCTGTGGCCTGGTGATCAAGCAACACTTCCCCGACAGCTCGCTGAAAAAGGCCTTGCTGACCCCGGCGGACTGGAAGTTGCTGCGTTACTGCCCGACCGCGGTGCTGCTGGTCAAGACCGCGACGCCCTGGGCCGACAGGGTGGTGCTGGCGGCCATCGACGTGGGCAATACCGACGGTGAACACCGCTCGCTGCATAACTCGATCATTGACCATGGCTTCGACATTGCCAGCCTGGCCAAGGCGCAGCTGCATGTGATCAGTGCCCATCCGTCGCCGATGCTGTCGGCGGCGGACCCGACGTTTCAGCTCAAGGAAACCATCGAGGCGCGATATCGCGAGCAGTGCGCGGCGTTTCAGGCGGAGTTTGATATCGACGATACCCACCTGCATATCGAGGAAGGCCCGGCGGATGTGTTGATTCCGTTTGCGGCGCATAAATGGCAGGCGGCGGTGACAATCATTGGCACCGTGGCGCGCACCGGGATTTCCGGGGCGCTGATTGGTAATACGGCGGAAGTGATACTGGATGCGGTCGAGGGTGATGTGTTGGTGCTTAAGCCGGAGTCGCTGATGGATCATCTGGGAGAGCTGGCGGCCGAGGGGTGAGAGGCTGTTGGGTGTATATCCGTTTTTTGGGTTATGGCGGGTAGTGGTTTCGCCCTTACGGCGAGTCACTTTTGGAAAAGAGCCCCAAAAGTAACCAAAAGGGCTCTTGCCCCACCACTCGGCACCTCGCCTCCGGCTCGGTGTGCCCGAAAACAGGTA
>NZ_UTBG01000092.1 GCF_900580675.1 Pseudomonas viridiflava | reverse complement strand
CCTGCACTGTCCAAGCGCACCAGCAAGGGCGGCACGCCTTACTGGGCGGTTCTGCTGTCGACAGCGGCAGCGTTCCTGACCGTATTCGCCAACTACATCGCGCCTGCGGCTGTGTTCGACTTCCTGCTGGCCAGTTCCGACGCCATCGCCTTGCTGGTGTATCTGGTGATTGCGGTATCGCAACTGCGCATGCGTCAGAAGCGTATTGCCGCAGGTGAGCCCATCGATTTCAAGATGTGGCTGTTCCCGTGGCCGACCTGGATGGTGATTGTGTTCATCGTTGCTGTGTTGACGATCATGCTGATCCAGGAAGAGCACCGTATCGAAATCATCGCGACCGGCCTGCTCAGCCTGTTGGTGGTCGGTGCCGGCCTGATCGTCTCCCGCCGCCGCAAGGCTTCGCGGGTCGGGGCTGCTGCGCTGGGGTGATGGTAGATATCTGAT
>NZ_UTBG01000043.1 GCF_900580675.1 Pseudomonas viridiflava | reverse complement strand
CCGGCTTCGCCTTCGAAGAAACCCCCGACCAGCAGACCACCATCGAAGCCGTGCGCGCGGACATGCTCGCGCCCAAGCCGATGGACCGCCTGGTCTGCGGCGACGTGGGCTTCGGCAAAACCGAAGTGGCAATGCGCGCCGCCTTTATCGCGGTGCACGGCGGCAAACAAGTGGCGATCCTGGTGCCGACCACCCTCCTCGCCCAGCAGCACTACAACAGCTTCCGCGACCGCTTTGCCGACTGGCCGGTGAGCGTGGAAGTGATGAGCCGCTTCAAGTCAGCCAAGGAAGTGAATGCCGCCGTAGCCGATTTGGCCGAGGGCAAGATCGACATCGTGATCGGCACGCACAAGCTGCTGTCCGACGATGTGAAGATAAAAAACCTCGGCCTGGTGATCATCGACGAAGAACACCGCTTCGGTGTGCGCCAGAAAGAACAGCTGAAAAACCTGCGCAGCGAAGTCGACATCCTCACCC
>NZ_UTBG01000095.1 GCF_900580675.1 Pseudomonas viridiflava | reverse complement strand
TTGGTGCGCCGATTTGCACGTAATCAGCCAAGCCCTCCGGTTAGCTACGCCGGCACCGTCGTGGTGATTGCGCTTTGTGCCGCCGTGCGCGTGCAGCTTCCCTTCACAGCACTACCGTACCTGTTTTTCATACCGGGGCTTATGTTCATCGGTTTCTGTTTCGGCGTTGGCCCATCGGTCATAGGCTGCGTGCTAGCAGTGCTCACCGCACACTATTTCTTCATTGGCGAGATTGGCTTTAATGATGGCTTGACCGCCTGGGTTAGTAGCGCAAGTTTCGCATTCGTGACCTTCGGCATGGCGGTTGTTTGCGCCTTATTCCGAAGAACCTTGAGCGCCCTCTCCGATGTCAACGATCGACTGGAGTATGAGGTCGAGCGTCGTACACTGGAGCGAGATGGTATCTGGAATGTATCCCCTGACCTAATCTGCACGCTGTCCGAGAACGGTGACGTCGTGGCGATGAATCCGGCCTGGCAAACCGAAACCGGACTTTCAGATCTAGAACTCAAGGACGGTGCATTTTTCTGCTTCATCTCCCCCTCCCAACTGTCGGATGCCCTACTCACCCTGGGCAGAGGGGATATCGCAGAGCTCGATACCCAAGGCTCTCGCGCCAATGGCAAACCGCTGCACCTGAACTGGCGAATAGCACGTCGAGAGGGGCTGTACTTCGCGGTCGCGCGGGACGTTACTCAATACAAGGAACGTCAAGAAGCGCTGGAGCAAGTGAGCTCGCAGTTGCAGCAGAGCCAGAAAATGGAAGCAGTTGGCCAGCTAACAGGTGGATTAGCCCATGACTTCAATAACCTGCTGACCGTGATCACGGGCAGCTTGGACATGCTCGACCGACGTATCGCCCAGGGCAAGCAAGAGGACTTACCACTATATGTAGGGCTCGCACGAAATGCTTCTGCCCGAGCAGCCTCTCTGACACATCGGCTGCTGGCCTACGCCCGACATCAGCCTCTGGCGAGCTCAGTAGTCAACCTGGCGTTGCTAGCTCAAGAAATGAGGGAGCTCATCAGCAGGAGCCTCACGCCGCGGATCGAACTGGAGCTATTGGCACCAGAAGAAACTTTGCTGTGCTTATGTGACGCCCACCAATTGGAAAACGCGATATTGAACCTGTGCATCAATGCGCGCGACGCTATGCCTCATGGAGGTCGGCTCCAGATCCAAATCAGCAAGGCCCGCGTTGATACCACGGATGGCGCTACAGCGCTGAACGCTGGGCAATACGCACTTTTCCGGATATCTGACACCGGGACGGGGATGCCACAAAGCGTGCTTGAGCGCGCTTTCGACCCATTCTTCACCACCAAACCCTTGGGCTCTGGAACCGGCCTGGGCCTCTCGATGGTCTATGGCTTTGCCCAGCAATCATCGGGCGAAGCCCGGATCGAATCAGTTATGGGGAAAGGCACTACGGTGAGCCTTTTCCTGCCATTGCACCACAGTCAAGCCACAACTGTTGATGTCAGCGTACCCATCAGTATGGAACACGATTTCCAGGCACATAACGCAAGGGTAATCGTGGTCGACGACGAAGATGCTATTCGTGACCTTATTGGCGAGACGCTGGAAGAAGTCGGCTATCAAGTCACCAAGGCTGGAACCGCTGCACAAGCACTGCGGGAGCTGGAAGCAAAAGCAGAGGCAGCGTTACTGATCACTGACATCGGCCTGCCCGGCAGTATGAGTGGCGATGAATTGGCGGTGATCGCGCTCAAAAAATGCCCTACGCTCAAAGTTCTCTTCATTTCCGGCTTCTTGGAAAATGCTGTCCCGGCGATCGCACTTAAAAGCGGCCAGACCGAACTCCTGCTAAAGCCCTTTGCCCTAAAAGAGCTTAAAGCAATTGTGCAGCGTTTAATCTCTCAACGATGAGCAGGCTCGACACCTCAGGCATACGCCGAGCAATTCGCAACCTTCGTGCCTTGCCCCGCGAAGCCAATGACTGCATCTTTCAAAGTTGGCGAACTACCGCTAGCCAATCACGTTGCTCACATTGCGTTCTGCCGAGCGCTACTCCTTGATCGAATAGCACACAGCCGCATCGACGTAGGATTACGACAACCGTGCAGATGCATCCTGTTGGCGCCAGAAAGCGATGGGGTGATGTGTTTCAGGTAGCCCTGTAAGCGAAGGATGGGCTTCTTGCTTGCAGAGTTTGAGCTTCAGTTCGGAAAGCGTCCGCCTTTGGCCACACTGGTGGGAATGAGTTCGCCGAAATTCTGCACGCTAAAAAACCGAGCGTTCGTTATCCTTCACCAATATCACATGGATTGGGCGCTCCGAATCCCCATGTCTAAGCGCATTGCCAATGAGGTTAGTAAAGACCTGCTCCATCCGTCCAGGATCGTACATCCCCGTAACTAAACTCTACAACACTGAGAAATTTTTGATCGAGGGACACTGGGATGATGAGCGAAGGCTCAACATGATCCCAGGTGGCAAGGCTGGTCTCCGATACCTTAGGGAACATTCAATACTCAATGACGGAGTAATTGCTACACCGGATGAGCGAGACGGTGTCGTGGATACGTGGCTAACTGGCCATCAAGGGAAAAGCCTTCCTCCCATAACTATCGCCGACAGGTGGCAGGACTAGACTTGGGCCGCCGCCCAGATATGCAGCCGTTCAGATCGCCTTTCAATACTCCAAATCACGGCCATTCGTGACTTAGCCACCAGCCATTGCCCACAAGAGATTGCTAAGAGAACAGGGGCGAGAGTCGACCAAATCTAAAGAATAATCAGCGGGAATACTTATTCGAGAGTGAAGGGGGTTCCATAGGTTTACTGCCGGGCTCATTAGTGCGGCGGGGCACTGGTTCTGGGAGCGAGCCTTCGAAGAGCGACCTCAATAAGAGCAGGACCGCACTGACTGCCTGCAATGCGGGCGACCGCCACCCAGACGGATGCCATCGGCACTCAGACTTGCGCCGGGCTTTTGACTAACAGGTTCGGTCCTTGGGCGTTAAGTATCTAATACCACCCTAGATCGCACTTTTCGTCGGCCCGTACCGCAAAAGAAGAAGCATTGCAGTTGCACTGGCAAGCCCGCAGGCGAGCATCGCGACATGGAACCCATGCTCCATCGCCGGCACGTAAAGCGCCGAGATTGCAGGTGAGCTGCTCGATTCAACGCCGTGAGAAATCACATGGCGTGCGATGTCTGATGTGATATTTGTCCCTTGGTCATGCGCCATGCTCGCGAGCCTGCAAGCAGCCTCTCTGCTCAAGAGTGCGCCAAGAAAAGCCACACCAATCGTCATGCCCATCTGGCGCAATGCGTTCATTGTGGCCGAAGCCGCACCGGCGTGGTCAATCGGCGCGCCAGCCATGACGGCCATGCTCGTAGACGGGACGGCAAGCCCTGCGCCCAGGCCCAGCACACCGAAGAGTGTGCCAACGATCCAATAGGGGGTATGTGCGGTGAATACAACCATTGCGGACATCGCCAGTGCGGTGAGGCCATAGCCTGCCACCAGAAGCCAGCGCACGGGGATCATCGCACTCAGGCGTCCATACAGGATGGATACGCAGCCGGTGATCACGAACTGCGGCATCATGCGCCAACCGGTTTCAACCGCAGACCAGCCTTGAATCGTCTGTAGATAGATCGAGAAAAAGAACAGGCTGCTGTAATACGAGAAGCCAAGCGCAAAAGACGCGTAGTTCACGATGGCGAATGAGCGGTGGCGAAACAGTGCCAGTGGCAGCAACGGTCGTTTTGCGCGCATTTCCACCACTAGGAACAGAACAAACCCCAGCAGCGAAAGCGGTAGCGCAATCAGTGCTGCGATCCCGTTCAATCCCTGCTCGCCAACCGCTATCAGCCCGTAGGTCAACGTGGCAAGGCAAAAAACGCTGAGTACCTGGCCGGCCAGGTCCAGGGCCGTGTGATCGGGATACTTGCGCTCCCTGATGCCCCAGACGCCTAACCCGATGGCCACCATTCCGAGTGGCAGGTTGATCAGGAAAATACTCTGCCATCCCAGGCTGTGGAGCATCAGGCCGCCCAGCAACGGCCCCAGGATAAGCGCCAATGCGCTGAATGCCGACCAGCCACCGATCACGTGGGCGCGCTCCTTGGGGTCGGGAAACGCATGGCTCAGGATTGGCATCGCGCCCGGGATCAATAGCGCGCCAGCAATCCCTTGCACCGCTCGACCCATGAGCAGCAGATCCAGTGATGCAGCCACGGCACAGAGCGCAGAGCCGACGGTAAACAGCACCACACCCGTCAGCCAGGCCCGCTTGTGCCCGTAGCGATCCGCGATCGGGCCAGATGACAGCATGAAAGCCGACAAGCAGATGGTATAGGCATTGATGACCCATTGCAGGCCCGCAATATCGGTCTGCAGCGCCTGTTGCAGGGTCGGCAGCGCGACATTCACGATGCTGATGTCGAGCGTGGCGAGGAATGTGCCCAGGTAGGCTGCGCCCAGGGCCGCGAGGCGGGGGAAGCTGCGGCTGGAGGCTTGGTGGGGTGAGGTACAGCGCTCAATGCTCATGCCTCATGATATTAATTGACTGACCGTCGGTCAATGGATTGGCCGGTATTTTGGGTGCCTCTGGAGGATCTGTCCTTTAAACTGATTCTATTTGCCGAAATTTGCGAACGAGCCGATGAAAGTTAAAGCCCCCGCCAAAGCGTTGCCGGCCAAGATGGCTGGCCGCCCCAGGACCAAGCCAGCCGAGGTACGTCTTGACGAGTTGATGGCCGCGGCCGAGACGCTGTTCCTTGCACAAGGGGTCGAGGCCACCACGATCAACGAAATCGTCGAGGCCGCACAGGTTGCCAAGGGCACGTTCTACCACTACTTCGCATCCAAGAACGAAATGCTCGATGCGCTTGGCAGGCGCTACACAGAACACTTCATGCTTAGCCTGGAGAAGGCCATGGCGCATTGCGCGCCGGATGACTGGGCTGAACGGCTTCGCGTGTGGATTCACGCCAATGTCGAAACCTACGTGGCAACTTTTCGCACGCACGATATCGTCTACACCAATCACCACCATCACGATCGAGCCAACCAGGCGAAAAACGCCATCCTCGATCAACTGCTGGAGATCATCGACGGAGGCAAGGCGGCCGGTGTATGGGCGCCTGAACAACCCAGGGTCGTGGCATTGCTGATCTACTCAGGTGTGCATGGCGCGACCGATGATATCATCGCCACCCGGGCGAAGGATTGCGCCCCCTTTGCACAATCGGTAGCGGAGGCTTGCCTGCGCATGTTGTCGCCCGCCGTCACCACCCATTGATTTCACCGCGCCCGGTGGCGTGAGTAGCCCGGCTGGGGCGTTTTCAGCCCCAGGTGCTCCCGGAGCGTGGTGCCGCTGTAGTGTTGCCTGAGCAGCTTGCGCCGTTGCAACTCGGGAACCACCTGCTCAACGAACGCGGTAGCACCCCCTGGCAGGTGGGAGAACATGACGTTAAAGCCATCCGCTGCGCCATTGTCCAGCCACAGCTGCATCTGGTCCGCGACCATCGCTGCGGTGCCGACCATCTCCAGGCCTTGGTAGCCGCACACTCGCCGAGCCAGGGCAAGGATGCTCAACTGCTCTTGCCGTGCCAGTTCGACCAGCCTGTCCCGGCCACTCTTGCTGGCGTTGCTCGCAGGCATTTGCGGTAGCGGGCCGTTCCTGTCGTAGTCGGCGATGTTGTGCCCCAAGGCAATCGACAGCGTCGCTAGGCTGCTTTGGTCGTCGACCAGGTCGTCCAGCAGCTGTCTTTTCTCCTGCGCCTGCGCGAGGCTGTCCCCGAGCACCACAAAAACCGCAGGGATGATCTTCAAGTCCGCCGTACGCTTGGCTGCAGCGGCCCTGGATTGCATGTCTGCGTAGAAGCTTTGCGCCGAAGGCAGGTCGGTCTGGTAGGTGAAGACCACTTCTGCCGTTTGAGCGGCGATCGCTCGCCCTGCCTCGGATGCCCCGGCCTGCACGATGACTGGGCGAGCCTGGATGGGCCGGGCAACGTTGAGTGGGCCACGGACGGAGAAGCTGGCGCCTTGATGGTCGAGTACGTGCAACTTCTGCGGGTCGAAGTAGAGACCGCTTTGTGCATCCTGGCAAAAGGCATCTTCATCCCAGCTTTCCCATAGCCCATCCATCACGTCGCAGAATTCCCGTGCCCGCAGGTACCGGTCGGCATGAGCCATGTGTAGGTCCTTGCCGAAATTGGCGGCCTCGTTCGGGTTGCTGGAAGTCACCAGGTTCCAGCCGCATCGCCCCGCGCTGATCAGGTCAAGCGAAGCCAGCCGGCGCGCCAGCATGTACGGCTCGTTGTAGGTGGTGCTGGCCGTTGCTATCAAGCCGATATGCCGGGTTACCGCCGCCAGCGCGGGAAGCAGGGTCAGGGGGTCGAGCGTGGTAACGCTGTGGCTGCGCATCAGTGATTTGACAGGTGCGTCCCGCAGGGCCAGCGAGTCGGGCAGGAACAGGCCGTCGAAGCAACCTTGCTCCAGGGTTTGCGCGAACCCTTTCATGTGCTCAAAGCTCGACTGGAAGCCTGGTTGTGCACCGGGGTAGCGCCAGGCGCCGGCATGCACGCTTGGCATCGCAAGCAGGATGAGTTGGCGTTGCGACTCAGTCATCAGGTAGCCCTCTGTTCAGCGATTGTCGTGTCGAGCGGTCCACCACTAGAAAGGGTTGCCCCTGCGAGCAGCGCTCCAGTCGCGCCTGCACGCCATACACCGTCTTGAGCAGGGCGGGGGTCAATATCTCGAGCGGTGGGCCGCTCGCATACACCTTTGCTTCGTGGATCACCACCACATGGTCGGTAAAGCGCAGCGCATCGTTGATGTCATGGATGGCCATCACCACACACATAGATCGCTCCAGTGCCAGCCGGCGCAGCAGGTCAAGCACCTCGAACTGGTTCTGCAGGTCCAGGGCGCTTGTGGGCTCATCCAGCAACAGCACGCGAGGCTGGCGTATCAGTGCCTGGGCAATGGATACCAGCTGGCGTTGCCCTCCACTGAGCGCCGCTAGTTCTCTGTCTGCCAGCGCATTGATCTCCAGGGTTTGCAGCATGCGGGTGACAGCGTCCATCTCCTGGCTCTCGACCGACCAGCCACTGCCTTGCTTGCTGGCCAGCAGTACCGCTTCGAACACCCTCAGCGAGGAGCCTGCTGAAATGTCCTGTGGCACGTGGGCAGGCCGGTTGCTGTGATGCACAGGCCAGGATTCGACGGCTTTTTCGGCTATTTTCACTGTCCCTCCACCCTGCAGTTCGCCGGCAATTCGGCGCAGCAACGTAGACTTGCCTGCGGCGTTGGACCCCAGCAACGCCGTGACGCTGCCCGTACGCAACGGGCCGAAGTTGACACCCCGCAGCACCTTGCGCGCACCGAACGCGGCCGATACATCGCGAACATTGAGTAAATCAGTCACCGTTGTCGGGTCCGTAGAATCAGCGTGAAAAACAGCGGTACGCCGACCAATGAGGTGACGATACCAATGGGAAGGGTTTGTCCCGCCACCAGAGACTTGCTCAGGACAGAGGCAGCAGACAGCATCAATGCACCGCACAGTGCGCTGGCCGGCAGCAGGAAGCGTTGGTCTTCGCCGACCAGCATGCGCGCGATATGAGGGGCCACCAGGCCAACGAAGCCGATGGTGCCGACGAACGAAACACAGACCGAGGCCAGCAGGCTGGCGAGCAGGATGCCGCGCAGCCGCAGGCGGGCTACGGGAACACCCAGGCTGGTGGCGCGGGCTTCACCCAGGCGCAGGGCGGTCAATGCCCAGGCCTGACGAGCGAACGCCACAGACACGGCCACTAGAACGACACTCATGATGCCCAGCTTGAGCCAATTGCTTCGCGAAAGGCTGCCCATGGTCCAGAACACCACGGCCGACAGCGCCTGATCGGGTGCCACGTACTGCAGGGCTTCCAGCAGCGCGGTGAATGTGAAGACCAGGGTCGTACCCAGCAGCACAATCATCTCGGTGGTGATACCGCGCTTGCGACTCAAATGGTGGATGAACAGCGCGGTGGCCATCGAGACCAGAAACGCATTGACCGGGATCGCGAAGGCAACTGCCGATGCCGGAAGCACGCTGACGCCTAGGATCAACCCAAGCGCCGCGCCGAAACTGGCTGCCGCCGACAGGCCCAGGGTAAAGGGGCTCGCCAGGGGGTTGCCGAGCACGGTCTGCATCTGCACGCCTGCCAGCGATAGGCTGGCGCCGACTACAAGGTCTGTCAGTGCTACCGGTAGCCGGATTTCCCACACAATCACGCGAATCGACAAGGCCGCATCGTTGTCCCACAACGCGTGCAGTATCTGCAGCGCACTGTAGCGTGCCTGGCCTATCGAAAGATCGAGCAGGAAACACATCACCGTCAGTGCAGCGATACCGTACAGCAGGGTCAGGCGCCGCCTGGCCAGGCGGTGATAGATAAGGCGGCCCTCTGCGAGTGACGCGGTCGGTGAGCGGGTCATCGGTTCAGTCATGCAC
>NZ_UTBG01000208.1 GCF_900580675.1 Pseudomonas viridiflava | reverse complement strand
AATTCGCTGCGCATACAGACGTTGATTTAGCGCCTGTTCGGGCCCCAACGCGGGCAAGCCCGGCTCCCACATTTTGATCTGTGAATACCGTCAAATGTGGGAGCTGGCTTGCCTGCGATGGGGACAACTCGCTCTCACTGACTAAACCACCATGCACAACCCAACCTGCCCCGACTGGGCCGAAGCCCTGCTCAACGGCTTCAGCCAGATCTTCCTGCAACGCCAGCCGCTGTGCGGCTTGCTGTGCCTGCTGGCGATCCTGATCGGCGCCCCGGCCTCTCTCGGCGGGGCGCTGCTGGGTGGCCTGGCCGGTTTGCTCACGGCCCAGCGGCGGGGCTATCCCAAGGCCGAACGCCAGGCCGGGCTTTATAGCTACAACGGCGTTCTGCTGGGCCTGTTGATCAGCCAGCATTTCACCTGGTCGGCCCTGTTGCCGCCGCTGATCCTGGCGTGCGGCGGCTTGAGTGCAATGCTTACGCGCCACTGGCTTAAACACGCGACCCAGCCCGATGACCTGCCCGCCTACACCGCGCCGTTTGTCGGCCTGGGTTGGTTGCTGTTGGGCACGGTGCCCGAAAGCACATTTGCCCTGATTCAACCCGAGCCACTGAGCGTGCTCAGCGCGCCCTTTACCGGGCTCGCGCAGGTCATGTTGCTGGACCAGCCCCTGGCCGGTGCCTTGATCGCGCTTGGCCTGCTGCTGGCCAACCGGCGAGCGGCCCTGTGGGCTTTGTCCGGCGCGTGTGCCGGTGCGCTGGTCGCCCTGTGGCTGGGTGAAACCACTGGCGCCCTGCTCGGCCTGCACAGTTACAACCCGGCGCTGGCGGCCCTGGCCTTGAGTCAGACGCAGCGCCAACCGTGGCTGCCGCTGCTCGGCATCCTGCTGGCGATCACCCTCACGCCCGGCTTCGCCGCCGTGCATCTGCCCGCATTGACCGCGCCGTTTATCCTCGCCTGCTGGCTGGTGCGCGCAGGTCGCCGAATGCTCGGAAAACCCCGCATGGACAGCCCGTTCGAATCCCCCTAGGCTTGCTCGATATTCGATTCAGGCGGGCGTTATGGACAGCAACAACGATTGGCGGCAGCGGCTCTATGTCATGGTATTTCAGAGCGACACCGTTGCCGGACGGCGCTTTGACGGGATCCTGCTGCTGATCATCCTGGCCAGCCTGGTGATCGTGATGCTCGACAGCATCGACCAGGTCCACCAGAACTACGCCGACGTACTGGCCTATATCGAATGGGGCTTCACGCTGATCTTCTTGATCGAGTACGGCCTGCGCCTGTATTGCTCGCCCAAGCCATTGCGCTATGCCTTCAGCTTTTATGGGCTGGTGGATTTGCTGGCGATCGTGCCCGGCATCCTCGCGCTGTACTACAGCGACGCGCAGTACCTGCTGATCATCCGTATCATCCGGATGCTGCGGATTTTCCGCGTGCTCAAGCTCAGCCCGTACCTCAAGCAGGCCAACTACCTGATGGCCGCGTTGCGCGGCAGCAAGCAGAAGATCGTGGTGTTTCTGGTGAGCGTGTGCACCCTGGTCACGGTGTTCGGCACCTTGATGTACGTGATCGAAGGCCCGGAACACGGGTTTACCAGCATCCCCAAGGGCATCTATTGGGCAATCGTGACCCTGACCACCGTGGGCTTTGGCGACATCGTGCCGAAGACCCCGCTGGGCCAGGTGATCTCGTCGCTGGTGATGATCACCGGTTACTCGATCATCGCCGTGCCGACCGGTATTTTCACTGCCGAATTGGCCAGCGCCATGCGCGGCGAACAGCTGCAGACCGACTGCCCGGTGTGCAAGAAGAACAGCCACGAGCCCAACGCGGCCTTCTGCTCGCGCTGCGGCAATGCACTTTTCAAAAAAGTGGAATAAGCAAAGTTCGTTTTAATCTTTAAGCGTCTATGCGAGCCCAGCTATAGTCGCTGGCAAATTGCCCCCACTCAATCGACAACCTTCTCGAACAACAAGGAATGAGCAGTGAAAAAACTTGTTAGCGCCTCTCTCCTGGCTGCCGGCCTAGCCCTCGCGGGCACCGTCCAGGCCGCCCCGGTCACACTGCTCAACGTCTCGTATGACGTGATGCGCGACTTCTACAAGGACTACAACGCCGCCTTCCAGAAGCACTGGGAAGCCGAGCACCCAGACGACAAGCTGACCCTGCAGATGTCTTTCGGCGGCTCCAGCAAACAAGCGCGCTCGGTGATCGACGGCCTGCCGGCCGACGTGATCACCATGAACATGGCCACCGACATCAACGCCCTGGTCGACAACGGCAAACTGGTGCCGGACAACTGGGTCACCCGCCTGCCGAACAACAGCGCGCCGTTCACTTCCGCCACGGTATTTATCGTGCGCAAAGGCAACCCGAAAGCCTTGAAAGACTGGCCGGATCTGCTCAAGGACGGCGTGCAAGTGATCGTGCCCAACCCGAAAACCTCGGGTAATGGCCGCTACACCTACCTGTCGGCCTGGGGCTACGTGCTGAAGAACGGCGGCGACGAAAACAAGGCCAAGGCATTTGTTGGCAAATTGTTCAAGCAAGCGCCGGTGCTGGACACCGGTGGCCGCGCGGCGACCACCACGTTCATGACCAACCAGATCGGCGACGTACTGGTGACGTT
>NZ_UTBG01000142.1 GCF_900580675.1 Pseudomonas viridiflava | reverse complement strand
TTGCTGTACTGGTCGATCTGCTGCCACACGATGGTCAAGCTGATCTGCTGCTCTTCAGCAAGCATCATCATGGCGTCGAGTTTATCCTCGGTCCCATCTTCTGTTCGTATTTGACACCAACGCTGCCACAACGCATGTTCCTGCGCTTCGCTCAAATGCTGAGGACGACCTTTACGGGTTTCTAACTTGAGCAGACGCCGACGCATGGCTGTTTCTGAATGCGCCAAGCCAAAGCACTGGTACATGATGGTGCTGCTGGCGCCGAGCTGGAGTGCTCGGTTGATCAACCGTTCGTTCTGTTCATCGCGTTCAGCTTGTTCGATCAAACGATGCAGCACCGGCGAGTCAATCTTGACCTCAAGCCAAGGGACAGTGGCATGGGCCAGGCGCGATAGCGTTGTCGGTGGTAAGGATTGCAGCAAGAAAATGTCATCCTCACTCAGTCCAAGTGCCTTGCAGCGTTGCAGGTTGCCCAGGCGCAGTTCGTGTAGTACCTGGGTTAGCATGGCTTGATTGAGCATATTGAAGGACAGGTTCATCTCAGCTCCTTCGGTAAGTTGTCTTCAGCGGTGAGCGTTAAGTCGATTAGTCTCCGGGCCAAGCGGATCACGCGAAACAGTTTGATTAGCAGATTGTCAGGCAGTCGCTCCAGCCCCACGTCTGTGACTGGTCGATCTGGTAGTGGGAGTTGATAGACTCCCAACAATAGCTGCCCGAACAGTGCGGAGGGTATTTGCTTGCGGTCCTCCCAATTCACCTCGTCTTGAGCCCGTAACAGAGCTAGGAGCATTAGGTGCACGCCGGTCGAACGAGGCGCTGAAAGATCAAGTCGCTCCATGTCCAAGGTGAAGCCCAAGCCAAGCTTTTGATCAATGATGCTCTCGGCATCTCCGGCATAGGCCGCCATTTCACGAGCCAGTCCGGCAATGGCTAAACGCAGTTGCTCGGGGGTATCCAGCAGCGGTTTGATGATCCAAAGGTCGTCGATTGGGCAGGTTTCGACTGGGGACGTAGTTTCGGTGGCTATCTCGCGATCGATTTGCTCACGAATCTGTTGAACGCGTGATCGAGGACTGGCCGCTGGTAAAGCATTTGTTTCGGGTTTTGCGAGCAGTTCTTCTGAAATTGGCTCTATCCTGCTCTCGGCCTCGATTGATTTTGACACCGCGTCGGAGGAGGGCGGTTCTGCCGCAGCTTCATGCTCGCTTGGGGGATAGCTGTTCTCTGAGGGCGTAATGGTGACAGTCCCAGGCGTGGAGACGACCCGTTGGGTATCGCTCAGCTCCAGGGCCAGCATACGATAGGACTGTCTAAGCAAGCTGCTCATGCGTTCGAGCAGTTCGTCCTGGATCTGCTCAAGATCAAACGAGTCAGGATCACCATCGAAATAGCCCATGGTTTCCAGCCAGAACTCTGCAAACGCAACGGTGGCAATTGGATAACGGTTCCAGGTTCGTTCAGCCTGACTACGTAGACCGATCAGACGCTCTATCTGGGGCTTCCCCAACCCGGCATACAGAGTTTGTGGAATGGC
This sequence comes from Pseudomonas viridiflava, assembly GCF_900580675.1. Taxonomy (GTDB): domain Bacteria; phylum Pseudomonadota; class Gammaproteobacteria; order Pseudomonadales; family Pseudomonadaceae; genus Aquipseudomonas. The sequence continues at coordinate 69,013 of NZ_UTBG01000142.1, read as the reverse complement.
GGGTAGTAGGTGTTCGAGGGTGTCCAGCATGCGGCTGATATGCGATTGCGAAATCGGATAGCCTCCAGCAGCAAGACGTCGAGCCAGCTCCCGTTGTGAGAGCTGTGGGCCATCCGACTCCAGCATGGTTTTGAGTTTGGCTACCGCCAGAGCCCGTTCGATAAACGTGAGTTGGCCGTGCAGATCGCTCTCCGCCAAATGACCGAGTAGGGCGTTGGTTTCATTGCTCCAAGGTCGGAACAGGCAATGAATGCGAAAGAAGCGCTCGTCGCGAGTTTCCTGCCACAGCTCGCCGAGAATCGCCAAGCGCGTATTGCCGCCGTTGCGGATGATGAAATAGGGTTGACCCGGCCGTCGGGTAATCGGTGGCGGTTGATCCAGCCCGCGTTCACGGATCGATGCCTTGATATCGTCATACAGTGGATTACGGATGAAACGCGGGTTGTGTTCGTAGGGCCGCAATTGCTCCAGCGTGACCAGCATAGGCGTGTCAGTTAAGGGATCGGACAGCCGCTCCAGTTCCGGCCCTCGAGGGAAGTGGTCTTGGTGCAGCTTGTCGGTGATCTGCCCCTGACTGAGCTTCTTCATCGGAACAACCTCAGTTAACGCCGGTTACGCAAATGGTCACCGACCTCGAACTTGACGATCTCGGCAGTGCCCGAACCTTCGAAATGTCGGGAGAGTTCTGCGAGGAACCACCCCATGGCCGAGCGCCCACCCTGCAGGCGAAAGACCACGGTGCAGTACTCCTCGCAAGGTGGGTGGTGTGGTTGAATGGACGGTGGAACGATGATGGGCAGTTGATCCAACATCAGAAGACTCCTAGCCAAACGATTGGCCTCAAGGTCGATCAAACACAATGACGGGGTGAGAAATGCGGGTTTGGTGATTCGTCTCATCGAACCTCCGCGCATTTGGTCACCGTAGAGATCGCTTCGCGCCATTCGGGAAACAGTTCGATGGCCAGCGATTGCATGGTTTCCAGCGCTGATGGCGAGCGTCGTTCCCGTGACTGGCGCGTCTCGATTCGGTGGACCGGTAGGCCAAGGGAGGCGGCATTGAGATACGCCACTCGGTCTGGAACTACGGTGTCTAGAACTGAGATATTGGTAGTCCCAGCAAAGGTTTCGCGCAGGCCACGGATGATCATTCGTGTGTCCACTCGAATGCTATTCACCTGGTTCAGTAGCAATCGCAAAGGGGGCGGTGCAATGCCCATGTGGCGGAAAGGTTCGAGTTCGCTGAGTAGCTTCAAGGTGCCACGCTGCAGTTCGCGGGCGGCGAGCATTTCCGGCGTGATGGGAGAGAGGGCAAGGTCGGAGGCCAGGATGGCCATCTCCAGCAGCACGCTACGCGCACCTTGGGTGTCGATCAAAAGCAGATCGTAACGGGGGCGGAAGTTGTCGAGCAGATTGCGCAGCCGTAATCGCCCGTCAGGAGCGTGCAGCAGCAAGGTACTCAGCCGGCCTTGATCGTCGTTGGAGACGATCAGATCGAGCCCTGCAATCACTGTTCTGGAAATAATCTGCGTAGGAGTTGTTAGGTTCAGTGCGATAAGTTCGTACGCACCTGCATCAGCCTTCTGGCTCAAGGCGTAGTAGCTGGAGAGGGTTGGTTGGCTATCTAGGTCGAGCATCAAGACGCGTTGGCCAGTATCTGCAAGCAGACCACCGAGGTTGGCGGCTACTGTGGTTTTGCCTACCCCACCTTTAGTGGAAACCACCGATATCACGCGCATGGCATCAGCCCTGCTGGCCAAGGCGTTCAACGACCCACCGCTCGATTTCCAGCGAGTCCCAGCCAACCGCGCGCATTCCGATACGTTTAGCCTGAGGGAATTTACCTTCCTTCATCAGGTTGTAAATGTGCGCGCGTTTGAAGCCGGTTTTTCGCTCCACCTCGTCACGCCGCATGATATGACGTTCGGCTTGCAGTTGTGGCGCTTCAACGATGGGTGAAGATTGGCTGGACATGGTAGTCACTCCTGGCGCCGATTGGCGCGTGGTGGGAAGTGACCCGAATTGAATAGCAGAAACCGGGGAGAGTCATTGCACTGCAATCGTTGGGATTGCAGTGCAATGCTTCCGACTATTTGCTTTTTTTGAGGGTGCGATTGGCCGCGGCGAACTTTTCATCCAGCGTTCGTTTGCTGAGGCCGGCCACATCTTGATGGCGTGCGATTACGGCATCGACGATGGCTGCTTGACTTTTGAATACAGATAGGGGTTTTCCAGCGGGTGAATGGTCCAGCAGGAGGTTCACTAAGGCACCGATGATATTTTGATAGGTGAGTTCGCTTCGTTCGCTGAGCTGTCCCTGCGTTTTTACCAGTGCTTTTAGACTTTCCTGCTCAAGTCCTAAAGCTTCAAGGTCGCCTTCCACATCTCGGAGCTGTTTTCGCAGATGATCGAGTTCTCTCAGGAGGGCATCTCGCTCGGCCTTGAGTGAAAAGTACACACCTACGCTGATTTTACCTTGAGTGTCATCGCCCGAGCCGAATAAGAATTCGGGGCGTTGATCTGGGTAGTGAATCTGCATCCAATGGCGTAGATCAGAGTGTCGTACCGTCAGCAGAGAGGGCTCTACAGGGGTGCCCAGAGGTACCGAAATACCGAAGGAACCGTAAGGTAATTCGCCATTGCGGACGGCGTCATGGATTTTTTCGGTATTGGCGTACAGGCACGGCCATTGGGGAAACAGCGCCTTGAGCCTCTCCGGGCAGGTGCAAGCAGCTTGCACTATCTGCGCTTCGTAACGAATGAGATTGCACCAACGTAATGCAGCATCTATTGGGCGGTAAAAAATTTTGGAGTGCGGATTAAAGGTATTAACGGGCATTTGTGGATGGACCTCCATTTCTTATGGATGGCCTCCCGTCAAATATCTCTACCTCGTGAACCTGCTGATAATTGGCGGTATCGGCTGGTCACTTGAACTTTATGCCCGGTGAGGTCTTCCAATTACCTATTTACTGAATCACCCCTTGATTTTCTAGGCCCCCTGTAAGCTCATTACCGAATAATTACTGAGAGTCAACGTCAGGGTCGCCACGAGGAAGGCCAGTATGCACAGCAGGATATGTTTCTTCGCCACCTGGATGCCACGTTTAACCGGCAGAACCGGAATCGACGCAGCCAGGTAATCATTGAAGCGGAAAATCGCGATGGCGTAGGAATGCGGCATCTGCCACAGGCTGAACATCACCAGTAGCGTCAGCGCGGCCATGTCGAAGCTATTGGTTACAGCCACATAACCAATCACCGGCGGCATCGCCCCCGACAGACTGCCCACCAGCGTGCCGTGAACCGACTTGCGCTTGAGGTAGAGGCTGTAGAGGCCGACGTAGATGACAAAGCCGATCACGGCAAACAGCGCCGCCAACGGGTTGGCCACCTTGTACAACAGCACTACACCGGCAACACCCAGGACGGTCGCAAAGATCAGCGCCAGTTTCAGGGAAACAAGGCCCTGCACCAGCACGCGATTCTTGGTGCGCTCCATCTTGATATCGATGTCACGGTCGATGCAGTTGTTGAACACACAACCGGAAGCTACCACCAGGGACGTGCCGATCATTGCAGCCAGGAATATGGCCAGATCGACATGCCCCTTGGAGGCCAGGAAGAAACCGCCCGCCACAGAAAGCACGTTACCGAAAATGATCCCCGGTTTGGTGATTTGGATAAAGTGCTTAAGCGACATCGGGTCTTACCTCACTTCGCCATCATGAACGTATGGATGCTGAACATGATCCAGATCGACAGACCCACCAGCAGCAGGATCACCAGGCCAGCAAACACGAACGCAATCACGTTATCGCGCTGCTCTTTGGAGCGATCCAGGTGCAGGAAGTACACCAGGTGAACCAGAACCTGGATCACCGCAAATGCCAGCACGATCATCAAGGTGATCGACTTCGGCAAGGTTGGGTACATCACCAGGCCGAACGGGATCAGGGTCAGGATTACCGACAGGATGAAGCCGATAGCGTAGGACTTAACGCTGCCGTGGCTTGCATCATGGCTGTCATGGTCATGGGAGTGTGCATTAGCCATTACAGGGTCCCCATCAAGTAGACGACGGTGAATACGCAGATCCAGACCACGTCCAGGAAGTGCCAGAACAGGCTCAGGCAGCTCAGGCGGGTCTTGTTGGTGTTGGTCAGGCCGTGTTTATTGACCTGATACATCATCACCGCCATCCACAGCAGGCCGGCAGTTACGTGCAGGCCGTGGGTGCCTACCAGCGTGAAGAACGCGGACAGGAAGCCGGAACGGTGCGGGCCGTAGCCTTCGGAGATCAGCAGGTGGAACTCGTTGATCTCCATGCCGATGAAGCCCAGGCCGAACAGGAAGGTCAGGCCCAACCAGCTCAGTACGCCCTTCTTGTTGCCCTTGTAGAAGGCCAACATGGCGAAGCCGTAGGTGATCGAACTGAACAACAGCAAGGCGGTTTCGCCAAGCACGTAAGGCAGTTCGAAGATGTCGTGGCCCGACGGGCCACCCGCTACGTTGTTTACCAGTACCGCGTACACCGCGAAGATCGACGCAAACAAGATGCAGTCGGTCATCAGGTAGAGCCAGAAACCGAAGACGGTCATTGGCCCCGAGTCGTGGTGATGGTCATCGTGCCCATGGTCATCGACATGGGCGTGTCCAGCATTGGTCACTAAGTTCGACATGGTTTAAGCCTGTTCCAACGAGGTTTCTACACGGTTGGCCGGGATCTTCTTCTCGGCTACCAGGCGAGCGTGCTGCTCGGCTTCGATGCGTTCGATCGTCTCGACCGGCACCATGTAGCCTTGATCATCACGGGCAGCGTGAACGATGAAGTAGCCGATGGTGCCCACCAGGCTCACGATGGCCAGCCACCAGATGTGCCAGATCATTGCGAAACCGAATACGGTCAACAGCGCACCCATCACAACGCCGGTAGCGGTGTTGTTAGGCATGTGGATCGGTTCGTAACGCGCAGGCTTCTGGTACGCAGTACCGTCTTCCTTGGCTTCGGTGAACGGATCGATGCTGTCAGCCTTAGGCAGTACGGCAAAGTTGTAGAACGGCGGTGGCGACGAGGTCGACCATTCCAGGGTGTGTGCATTCCATGGGTCGCCGGATTCGCACATATTCTGCTTGCGATCACGCACGCTGACATACAGCTGGATCAGCTGGCAGGCGATGCCCACAGCAATCATTACTGCACCGACCATGGCGACGTACAGGTACGGCACCCACTCAGGGTTGGTCGTGGCGTTCAGACGACGGGTCATGCCCATGAAGCCCAAAGCGTAGAGCGGCATGAACGCGACGAAGAAGCCCGAGATCCAGAACCAGAATGCAGCCTTGCCCCAGCCTTCGTGCAGCTTGAAGCCGAACGCTTTCGGGAAGTAGAAGCTGAAACCAGCGATGTAGCCGAATACCGCGCCGCCGATGATCACGTTATGGAAGTGAGCGATCACGAACAGGCTGTTGTGCAGGACGAAGTCAGCACCCGGGATGGCCAGCAGTACGCCGGTCATGCCGCCGATGGCGAAGGTGACCATGAAGCCCAGGGTCCAGAGAACCTGGCTGGTCATGCGCAAACGGCCGTGGTAGATGGTGAACAGCCAGTTGAATAGCTTCACCCCCGTCGGGATGGAAATCAGCATCGTCGCCAGGCCGAAGAAGGCGTTGACGCTTGCACCCGAACCCATGGTGAAGAAGTGGTGCAGCCACACCATGAAGCCCAGTACCGAGATTGCGCCCGATGCGTAGACCATCGAGTGGTGACCGAACAGGCGCTTGCCGGTAAAGGTCGAGATCACTTCGGAGAAGATACCGAACGCTGGCAGGATCAGGATGTACACCTCAGGGTGACCCCATGCCCAGAACAGGTTCACGTACATCATTGGATTGCCACCAAGTTCATTGGTGAAAATGTGGAAATCCAGGTAACGGTCAAGCGACAGCAGCGCCATGGTAGCGGCCAGGATCGGGAACGAAGCCACGATCAGGACGTTGGCCCAGGTGCAGGTCCAGGTGAAGATCGGCATGTCCATCAGTTTCATGCCAGGGGCGCGCATTTTCAGGACGGTGGCCAGGAAGTTGACCCCCGTCAATGTCGTCCCGAGTCCTGATAACTGCAAGGCCCAGATGTAGTAGTCCACACCCACGCCCGGGCTGTATTGCAGGCCCGACAATGGCGGATACGCAACCCAACCGGTCTTGGCGAATTCGCCGACGCCCAGGGACAGGTTGATCAGCACGACGCCGGATACCAACAGCCAGAAGCTCAGGGAGTTCAGGAACGGGTAGGCAACGTCACGCGCACCGATCTGCAGCGGCAAGGCAAGGTTCATCAAGCCGGTGAAGAATGGCATCGCCATGAAGATGATCATGATCACACCGTGGGCGGTGAAGATCTGGTCATAGTGCTCAGGCGGCAGGTAGCCAGGCGAACCCTCGGTGGCCATGGCCAACTGGGTACGCATCATGATGGCGTCGGCAAAACCACGCAGCAGCATGACCATGGCAACGATGACGTACATGACACCGATTTTCTTGTGGTCGACGGACGTCAGCCACTCGGTCCACAGGTAGGTCCACTTCTTGAAATACGTGATTGCTGCAAACAGTGCCAGACCACCCAGCGCGATCATGGCAATGGTCACCATTACGATCGGCTCGTGGAACGGGACCGCATCCCAACTTAATTTACCAAACATCGTTTACTCCTCTGCCCCAGCAGTTGAATGCGAGCCCGTGTCAGAACCTTCAACCGCGGCCACTTCTTTCTTCTCGTGCTTGACCGGCTTGCCTGGCTTCATACCTTCGTACTTGTCGACGATTTTCTGAAACAGGTTCGGCTCAAACGTGGAGTAAAGAGCGACTGGGTTGTTCTGGCTTGGTTTGGTCAGGGCGTCGTATTCAGCTTGATCAAGCTGTTTAGGTGCGGCCTTGACTTTGGCTACCCAGGCGTTGAAATCTTCCTGGCTCGTCGAGATTGCTTTGAATTTCATGCCGGTGAAGCCAGCGCCGCTGTAGTTAGCGGAGATGCCTTCCATTTCAGCTTTTTCGTTCGCGATCAGGTGCAGGCGGGTCTGCATGCCTGCCATCGCGTAGATCTGGCCGCCCAGTGCCGGGATGAAGAACGAGTTCATCACAGCGTCGGAGGTGATCCGGAAGTTCAGCGGCGTGTTTTCCGGGAACTGGATTTCGTTAACCGTGGCGATACCCAGGTCCGGGTAGATGAACAGCCACTTCCAGTCCAGCGCGACCACTTCGATGTTGATCGGCTTGACGTCGGATTCCAGCGGACGGTACGGGTCCAGCTCGTGGGTCGACTTATAGGTGATGTAACCCAGGGCGATGATGATGAGGACCGGGACCAGCCACACCGCGATTTCAATCTTGGTGGAGTGCGACCACTTGGGCGCGTAGGTAGCGCTGGTGTTCGACGCGCGGTATTTCCAGGCGAAGGCGAAGGTCATGATGATCACAGGCACCACAACCAGCAGCATCAGCAGGGTGGCAGTGATGATCAGGTTTCGTTGATCCAGACCGATCTGTCCTTTTGGGTCCATCAAGGTCCACTTGCAGCCTCCCAGCATTAACATCATGCCAAGCAGCGGCAAAAAGCCTAGTAATCGGGGGTACCTGTTTTTACTCATCTCACGACCTCTAAAGCAGCTTGCGCAATGCAGTTGGGTTTTGATCGCCAACACTTCACCCTGCCAAGGGTTGGCATTTCTCTTCGATTGAATAAGAGCCTGCCCTTCACGTCATAACTGTACGTTTCACGGACCTGCGGTGAGTTCTTATTCGATTTCGTGGTTAAAGGCCTTGTTACAGACCAATTCCGTTTGGTGCGGATAGTTGAAAGGCTGCCGGAACCTGGGGTCGCACAGAGCCATCCATCTGCCCCTCGACCGCTCCAATGCTCAAATATTGAACAGCACCGGACATTCAGTGCGGGCGATTGTAGTTAGCTAGCGATGTATAAACCATGTCTTATAAAGAAATAATTTTTATCGATTACAGCAATAATCCTTCACCATTATTGCGAGGGTTCGCGATCTTATCGCGTTAGATTCTCAACAAAAACCACAAAAATTGCCCAGTTATTACGCAATGTGTCTCATCCCTTACACCCTGTAAGGGCATGGCAAATGGATGCAACCCCCCATAAAACAAGGCATTGGGACATCACCGCGAGGCTCGAACCGCGCGACCTTTGGAGCAGGATTCAAACCACGAACTGACAGCACAATTTGACCGGTTGGTGCAAATTTAAGCGCCCATTTGGCGGGTCAGAAACGTCCTGCGACAGCCTCCGTGTGACAACATGTCGCATGCTGCGCACACCTAAAGTTGCCGCTCGTCACGGCCCTTTCACAAAAGCCTACATACAAAAACGCCCCGGCCTACCTTCAGGAAGGACCGGGGCGTTTCAGTAAAGGTTCAACCCTTGCGCTGACGATTCCGATAGATGCCCAGCGGCACCAGGATCACGGTGAGTACAAACGCCACCAGCGCCCATTGCGCCAGTGACAGGCCCAGAACCGGCGGGTACGGGGTGCTGCAGAAGCCATCGACCTGGAAGCCCAACGGGAACAACTTGGCCAGCGGCAGGTCGTCGACAATGGGTTGCAGCACATCGATGCCGCAGCTGACCTGAGGGAAGAACTGGGTGTACACATGATGGCCGGCTGCCGCCACCCCGCCGAGGGCGCTGAGCACCACCAGGCCTTCAAACAGCGTGATCGCACCCTTGCTGCGCATGGCCGCACCGATGAACGCGAAAATCGCGATCAGCAGCAAGGCGTAGCGTTGCAGGATGCACAGCGGGCACGGCGCCTCGCCCAGCACCACTTGCATATACAAGGCACCGCCGATCAGCGCCAGGCAGATGATGCCCAGCAACACCAGAAAGCGTCGCTCCCTGCCTAAACGCAATTCGTCACTCATCCCCGTTTCCCTTTATTTGAATGTTGCCAATGGCCGCAAGTTTACACACAGAGAGTGGTTTAAACAGAGGGGGGTTAACGGGGGATTAATCACCGTCATTGGAGAGGCGAATGTGGGAGCATTACTCCAAGGCGGCAGCCGGGCCGAAGAACTCGTAGCGGCTTTGCTGCTCGGGCACGCCCAAGGCCTTGAGGTGGCGCTTGATCGCCGCCATAAAGCCTTTAGGGCCGAGGAAGTAAGCATCCAGGTCGCGCTGCTCGGGCAACCAGGCGGCCAGTTGTTCCTGGCTGAGCAGGCCAACCGTGTCCGCTGCCGGGCTGACGCCGTCGTCTTCGGCATAGCAGTAAAAGCGCTTGAGCTGCGGATGCCGGGCGGCCAGGCCATCGACCCAGTCGCGGAACGCATGCACCCCGCCATTACGCGCGCAGTGGATAAAGTGCACCGGCCGTTGAGTTGCCAACGCCGCCTCGAGCATCGGCAGGGTTGGCGTAATACCCACGCCGCCACTGATCAGCACCAGCGGCTTGTCGCTGGCCGCCAGGGTGAACTCACCCGATGGCGGAAACAGGTCGATGGTTGCCCCGACGTGCAGTTGGTCATGCAGGTAATTGGAGACACGGCCACCCGGCTCGCGCTTGACGCTGATGCGGTATTCGCCGGCGTCGCTCAGGGCCGAGAGGGAATAGTTGCGACGTACTTCCTCACCGTCGAGCAGCAGTTTCATGCCGATGTACTGGCCCGGCGCAGCGCTGAGGATCTGGCCGTTATCCACAGGCGCGAGGTAGAAAGAGATGATCTCGGCGCTCTCTTCCACACGCTTGACCACTTTGAACGGCCGCGCCCCCCGCCAGCCACCGGGGGCCTGGGCTTTTTCGTCGTAGATGGCCGTTTCGGCGCCAATCAGGATGTCCGCCAGTTGGCCGTAAGCCGCGCCCCAGGCACTCATCACCTCAGGCGTGGCAATCTCGCTGCCCAACACTTCGGAAATCGCCCGCAGCAGGCAGGCGCCGACGATCGGGTAGTGTTCCGGCAGGATCTGCAAGGCCACATGCTTGTTGATGATCTTCGCCACCAGGTCGCCCAGCTGGTCCAACTGGTCGATATGACGCGCGTACATCAACACGCCATTGGCCAGGGCGCGGGGCTGGTCGCCGCTGGCCTGGTGGGCCTGGTTGAACAGCGGACGAACTTGCGGGTACTCGGCGAGCATCATGCGGTAGAAATGGGTGATCAGCGCTTCACCGCCGCTTTCCAGCAGGGGGACGGTGGATTTGACGATGGCACGGTCTTGGGCACTAAGCATGGGAGCCTCCTGGGCTTCTTTACAGATTGCCTTCGTATACTCAGTATTCATGCCAACTTTAAAATCGTTATTTTTCAATTAGTTAAATTATCAGTAGTCAATATGACACGTCAGGTTTTATAGTCATAAGGACTACAAGGAGTCATTATGACTGCGCAATCACTGCTCACTACCCTGCTGCCGCTGGTGGCCGACCTGTCGCGCGAGCTGCCCGAAGGCGAGCGTTACCGCCGCCTGCTGCACGCCATGCGCGCCCTGCTGCCGTGCGATGCCGCCGCGCTGTTGCGCCTGGACGGCGACTGGCTGGTGCCGCTGGCCGTCGACGGTTTGAGCGCCGACACGCTCGGCCGACGCTTCAAGGTCAGCGAACATCCACGCTTCGCGGTCCTGCTCAGCAGCCCCGGCCCGACGCGCTTTGACAGTGACAGCGAGTTGCCCGACCCCTACGACGGCCTGGTCGATGGCCTGCATGGCCACCTGCAAGTACACGATTGCATGGGCTGCCCATTGTTTGTCGACGACCAGCCCTGGGGCCTGCTGACCCTGGACGCCCTCGACACCGAACGCTTCGAACGCGTGGAACTCGACGCCCTGCAAGCCTTTGCCAGCCTCGCCGCTGCCACGGTCAACGTCGCCGAACGCATCGAACGCTTGGCGTTGCGCGCCGAAGACGCACACCAGCGCGCCGAGATCTACCGCCAGGCCAGCGGCCAGCAGCACAAGGAAATGATCGGCCAGAGCAAAAGCCATAAGCGCCTGGTCGAGGAGATCCAACTGGTGGGCGGCAGCGACCTCACGGTGCTGATCACTGGCGAAACCGGGGTCGGCAAAGAGCTGGTGGCCCAGGCGATCCACGCCGCATCAACCCGCGCGGACAAACCCTTGATCAGCCTCAACTGCGCCGCCCTCCCGGAAACCCTGGTGGAAAGCGAGCTGTTCGGGCATGTGCGCGGCGCCTTTACCGGCGCGCTGAATGAGCGACGCGGCAAGTTCGAACTGGCGAACGGCGGCACACTGTTTCTGGATGAAGTGGGCGAGCTGTCGCTGACCGTCCAAGCCAAGCTGTTGCGTGTGCTGCAAAGCGGCCAGTTGCAGCGCCTGGGTTCGGACAAGGAACACCAGGTGGACGTGCGCCTGATCGCCGCCACCAACCGCGACCTGGCTGACGAAGTGCGCAACGGTCGCTACCGCGCCGACTTCTACCACCGCCTCAGTGTGTACCCGCTGCAAGTGCCGGCGCTGCGCGAGCGCGGGCGCGATGTGTTGCTGCTGGCCGGTTTTTTCCTCGAGCAGAACCGCTCACGCATGGGCCTGGGCAGCCTGCGCCTGACCAGCGACGCCCAGGCGGCGCTGCTGGCCTATAGCTGGCCGGGCAATGTGCGCGAGCTTGAGCATTTGATCGGACGCAGCGCACTGAAAGCGCTGGGTAACTGTCGCGAGCGTCCGAAGATTTTGAGCCTGAGTGCCCAGGACCTGGACCTGCCCGACGTCAGCGCGCCGGCTGCCGACGAGCCATCCCAGGCAGCCCCCGTCATCAGCGGCGACCTGCGCCAGGCCACCGAGCACTACCAGCGCCAAGTGATCACTGCCTGCCTCGAACGCCACCAGCACAACTGGGCCAGCGCCGCCCGCGAACTCGGCCTCGACCGCGCCAACCTGAACCGAATGGCCAAGCGCCTGGGAATGAAATAGAAAGATCACCACCACCCAAATGTGGGAGCGGGCTTGCTCGCGAAGGCGGTGGATCAGTAACAAATGTGCCGACTGACACTCCGCTTTCGCGAGCAAGCCCGCTCCCACACTAGATTGCATTGGCCTTGAAGACCGGATTCACAACCTTGGGTTTGCGAAACACCAACACATTCCCCGCCATCACCAACACCAACCCCATCAACGCCGGCGCCGTCCACTGATACCCCTCGGCAAACGCCGACACATTCAGCGCCACCACCGGAAACAGCACCGTGCAATACGCCGCGCGCTCCGGGCCCATGCGCCCGACCAGTGTCAGGTAAGCGGTAAACCCGATCACCGACCCCGGAATCACCAGATACCAAAGCGCCCCGACATACCGCGCACTCCAGTCCATATCGAACGGAATCCCACGCACCGCGCAATACGTCGCCAGCATCGCTGAACCGTACGCCATGCCCCAGGCATTGGTGGTCAGCGGCCGCAACCCAGCCTTCTGCTGCAGGCTCGACAGCATATTGCCCGCCGAAAAACACATCGTGCCCAGCAACGCCAGGCCTAACCCCAGCAAGGTCTGCGGGCTGGCCGTATGCCCGGCCAGTTCCGGCCAGAACAGGAACCCCAACCCCAGCAACCCCAAGGCGCCGCCCATCAACACATTGCGCGCCACCCGCTGGCCGAAAAATACCCGCGCGTTCAGCGCGTTCCACAAGGTAGCCGTGGAAAACACCACCGCCACCAGGCCGCTGGGGATCCATTGGCTGGCCGTGAGAAAGCACATGAAGTTGACGCAAAACAGGCACAGGCCCTGGGCCAGGCAGATCAGATGACCGCGCCGGTTCATCACCTGCAACTTGCGACTGAGCAGCAACAACGCAAACAGCACCAGCGCCGCCAGGCCGAAGCGATAGACGATGGACACCGGAATCGCGACCACGCCCAACTGCCATTTGAGGGCGATCCAGGTGGTGCCCCAGATCAGCACAGTGAGTAAATACAGGGAAAGGTTCATCGCGGGCCCCATCGGTTGAGCCACAGTGTCGCCCTCGCCCCGCGCCAGGCGCTTGCAGATTCTTGCGCTTTTGTCGGGCGACGGGCTCACAGCGCCAACCGTCGGGAGTAGGATGCAAGGCGTCGGAGAATACTCACCATGCCTGATCTGGAATCCCTGCAAGTCTTTCAAGCGCTTAACCGCTCGCCCAACGCACGCCTGGAAGCCTGCGCCGAGCTCGGTGACGGCTTGTCCGCGGCCTTGTGGAGCAACCACCACGACTCGCAGGATTACCAGGCGCCTACCCATCACACCTTGTCGTGCTACGTCGGCGGCGGCACCGGCACGTTTCGCCGTGACCAGCCGGGCACCAAGGGCGGGCCCGACAAGCTGTGCATCCTGCCCGCCGAGCACCAGTCGGCATGGGTGATCAACGGCGAAATCCGCCTGGCCCACGTGTATTTCAGCCCGGAGCAATTTGCCCTGGGCTGCGTCACCCTGCTCGACCGCGAACCCCGCGCGTTGCAACTGCGCGAAAGTACCTTCCTCGAAGACGCGAGCCAGGCGCGGCGCTTTCACCAGTTGATCGCCCTTAACTGGCACGAACCTGCCGAGCGCTTACTGACCAGCAGCCTGGCCCATGAAATGCTCAGCCACACCCTGCTCAGCCAGGTAGGCGTGCGCGAAGGGCTGCGCTTGAAAGGCGGGCTGGCGGCCTACCAGCGGCGGCGGTTGGTGGAATACATCGACCAGCACCTGGAAGACCCGATCAGCCTGGGCCAGCTGGCGGCAATGTGCGCGCTGTCGGAATACCATTTTGCGCGGATGTTCCGCCAGAGCTTCGGCCTGCCGCCCCATCAGTACCTGCTGGCGCGTCGCCTCAACCGCGCGCAGAGCCTGCTGCGCAGCGGCGCCGTGCCCCTGGGTGAAATCGCCCTGATGTGCGGGTTTTCCAGCGCCAGCCACTTCACCCACCGCTTCCGCCAGGCCATGGGCGCCACGCCCGGCGAATACCGTCAGGCGTTCACGGCTTAAACCATCAAGCCCAGGGTCTTGGCCTTGGCCACCGCCTGGGTGCGCCGCTCCACGCCAAGCTTGCTGTGGATGCGCCGCGCGTGGGTCTTTACGGTGTGCAGGGAAATAAACAGGCGGTCGGCGATTTCCAGGTTGGAGTTGCCGAGGGCAATCAACTGCAACACTTCCAGCTCGCGCTGGCTCAGCGGGTTTTCCACATCGCCCGGGGTTGCGGCCTGCGGCTCCATGCCCAGCTCGCTGAGCAACCCCGGCGAGCGCAAACGCAGCTCGCGAATCGCCTGCTGCACCTGGCAGCGCGCGGCCAGGTCGAGCCCGGTTTGCAGCGAGCGCCGCGCCAGGGCCGCGTCGCCCACTTGCCAAGCCACCTCCCCCAGCACCAGGTACAGTTCGGTTTCCAGGCACAGCATGCCGCGCTGGTGAGTGGTTTCCAGCAGCGCATTCAGCCGTGCCAGGGGTTGATCGGCGCAGCCCAGCTTCACCTCGGCCAACACCAACAGGTATTCAAGACGCGGGATCAGCTCCAGGGTGGCCGGCGGCGCTTGCTTGGCCTGGGGCCCACGGAAATGGCGCAGGACCCGGCGCACCGCTTCCACGGTCAATTCGGCGCGGCCCTGCTGCAACCAGAAATGCCCGCTGACCAACAGCAGCACCGCGCGGTACACCGTGTCCGGTACCTGGCGTTGCTGCATCAGGCGCTCGGCCTCACGCAATTGAAAAAACGCCTGGGCGTAATCGCCACGGTTGGCGGCCAGCAGTGCCAGGCCGAGAAAGCCGTAGAGCACGCGTTTGTCCTGGCTGTGCAGGCACAGGCTCAGCCCGGTTTCGAAGCATTCACTTGCCAGGCTGTCCTGGCCCTGGCGCAACGCCAGATGCCCGCGGCGCAAGGCGATTCGCCCCACAAGTGGCCCGACTTCAAGGCGCTGCTCAAGCAACATCGCCTGCACATTTTCCAGCAGGCTTTGCGCCCGATAGGGTGCGCCACGTTGCTCGAGCAACTGCGCGTGATCCAGTTCGAGCAACGCCTCGAGCAACAGCGAACCATGGGCACGCGCCAGGCACAGCGCTTCGCGGTTCAGCGATTGGGCCACGTCCAGTTCGCCGCGCAGCAAGGCTTGCTGGGTCAGCCCCGACAGGCACATCAGCCGCGAGGTCCAGGCGCTGTCGGGCAAGGCTTGCAGCGCTTCGAGAAAATGCGCACGGGAACCCTCGGCATCGCCGCCCAGGTGCAGCAGCCAGCCCCACTGCGCCTGCCAGCGCGCCAGCAGGTGCCGTTGCTGCGCCGCCGTTGGCTGCGGGGCAAAACGCGAGAGCTGGTCGATGCATTGCGCGGCCTGGTCGAAACGCCCGGCAAACAGCAACGCAGCCGTGACCAGGCCCACCAGTTGCGCCGAGCCGAGCATCAATTCATCGCCATGCTGTTCATGCAAGCGCAACAACAGCACGGCGTTCTGGCGGCGAAACAGGTCCTCGAAACTGAAGTGCTGCAACAGGCTCACCGCTACCTCATATTCCTCGGCCAACAGGGCCTGCTCGAACGCGGCCTGCCAGTCTTGCTCGGCGCTGAACCACTGGCAGGCCCGCCGGTGCCAGGAGCGTTTCGCCGCCCAGGGTTCATCGCGCAGCAGCCGCGCCAGGGGTGGAAACACCTGCAGCCAGCCATCGCTGTCCTCCCACGGCTGGATGAACGCGCCGATGGCCTGTAAATCGCGCAGGTACTGGCCACCGTCGCCATGGCCGAACAGGTGCTCGCACAGCCCCAGGTTGAACCGGGGCAGATGCGCCAGCACGCGCCAGGCGTCGGTCAGCTCGGGCGGCAATGTGCTGAACAGTTCATGTTGCAGGTAGTCGAGCAAGGTCTTGTCGGGGTGACCATCGCCGAGCAAGGCGATCCGCACACCGGCGCACCAGCCGGCGCTGAACTGCAACACGCTGTCGACCGAATGCCCGGGCGCATGGCTGAGCAGTTGCTGGATTTCAGCCGGGCTGAAGGCCAGTTCGGCGCTGCATTCCAGCAGCTCATCGTCGAGCAGCAGGCGTGGCCAGTTGCACGCCGGGCGCCGCCGCGCACCGAGCCACCAGGTCAGGGCCGGGCTGCTGACGGTGAGCAGGCGGTCGAGCAAGGCGTCGGTATCGGGTGTGGGCAGGCGGCAGAAGTCATCGAGAAACAACCACGCGGGAGTCTGCCAGCGGCTGAGGTCCAGCAGCAGCGTCGCTTCATCGGTGAATCCCAGGCCGAGGTTTTGCGCCAGGCGCTGGCACAGGTCGAGGGGAGTCAGCACAACGCCATTCAACGGCAGCCAGTACACCTGGCAACCCGCCGGCGCCTGCAACGCACATTCGCCGAGCAAGGCACTCTTGCCGCTGCCGCCGGGCGCGCAGAGCAATTTGACCCTGACCTGCGCCGCCAGCAAAGGCTCGGCCAGGCGCGGGCGCAGCAGATGATGGGCGGACAGCCGGGGCATGAATCCAGGACGGTCCAGGCAGCGTGTCATGGCGGTCATTGCTGCATCCTGCGTTTTTATTGTTGTGCAACCTGGCGCCTACCCTAGTCCTGTGGCTGGCGGTTGTTGAAGAAGTATTCAGCGGGGTGATTGAAGACCATAAAATTCAAGGCATTCACAACCCAATGTGGGAGCGGGCTTGCTCGCGAAGGCGGTGGATCAGTCTAGGAATTCAGTGACTGACACGCCCCATTCGCGAGCAAGCCCGCTCCCACATTGGAGTTGCATTTCATATCGGGATTACATTTCACATCAGGATCAGCGCACGCCTTCGGCCCTCAGCGCCGCCGGGGTGTAGTCCGCCGCCTTGGCGTTGAAACCGAACACAAAGCTGCTCTTCTCCTCGTTCTTCATGCCCAGCGCGATGTAGCGCCCGGCGATGATGTCGTACAGGGTTTCCACGGTGTAGGCCGGGGTCTGGTGGTTGTAGTAGAACTGCGCATGGCCCTCGGCGACGCGCCACAGCTGGCCACGGCCGTCGTAGTGATCCACCAGCGCGACCTGCCAGCTGTCTTCGTCGATGTACATGTGGCGCTTGGCGTAGATATGCCGCTCACTCGGCTTGACGGTGCCGACCACTTCCCACACGCGGTGCAGTTCATAGCGGGTCAGGTCCTGGTTGATGTGCCCGGCCTTGATGATGTCGTCGTACTTGAGGGTTGGCTGGTCCAGCTTGTAGCTGTTGTAGGGAATGTACATTTCCTTCTTGCCCACCAGCTTCCAGTCGTAGCGGTCGGGCGCGCCGGAGAACATGTCGAAGTTGTCGGAAGTACGCAGGCCGTCGGATGCGGTGCCCGGCCCGTCATACGCCACTTGCGGCGCACGGCGTACGCGGCGTTGGCCGGCGTTGTAGATCCACGCCAGGCGCGGCTCCTTCACCTGGTCGAGGGTTTCGTGCACCAGCAACACGTTGCCCGCCAGGCGCGCAGGCGCGGTCACCGATTGCTTGAAGAAGGTCAGCACGTTGGCCGCCTTGGCCGGGTCCATGTCCGGGATCAGCTGCGGCACCGCCACTTCTTCCTCGAAACGGATCGGCGTGTAGCTGCCGTTGGTCTGCGGGGTGGCCTGGGTGATGATGCGCCGCAGGTTGCCACCGTGGTAACGGGTGATGTGGTTCCACAGCACCTCCACGCCATTCTTGGGAATCGGGAACGCGTAGTAGCGGTTGCCGGTGAAGCCTTCCAGGCCGTTGCCGTCGTTGATGGGCTTGACGTTCAGCGCGCTGCGCTTGATCGACTCGTAGATCTCCGGCGGCAGGTTGACCGTGCGGTGGGTCGGGTACACCGGGATTTTGTAGGTTTCGGGGTAGCGCTTGAACATCGCCACCTGGCCATCGGAGAGTTTGTCCTTGTACTTGTCGACGGTCGCGGCAGTGATCACGAACAGCGGTTTTTCACTGGCGAACGGATCGGCGAGAAAGCCCTTGCTGTCCACCGCGCCGGCGTTTTTGGGGATGCCACCGGTCCAGGCCGGAATCGAGCCGTCGGCGTTCCCGGCTTTTTCCGCGCCGACCGGGGTCAGGGTGGTGCCCAGCTTGGCAGCCTCTTCCGGCGTCACCGCGGCCATCACGTTGGCGGCCAACAGGCTGAGGGCCAATACAGCAATTGTCTTACGCATGGATTCTTGTCCTTCTTTAAGCCAAATCAGAAGTTCACGCCGAAGCTGAGGGCGAGGAAGTCGCGGTCGGTCAGGGTGTTGTAGTCGCCGCCAAAAAAGTCGGTGTAGCTGAGGCTGGCGGTATAGGTATTGCGGTAGTCCGCGTCCACTCCCGCGCTGATGGCCTTGGCGCCTTTGTTGAACAGGCCGTTGGGGCCGTAGCCGGCGACGTCATGGGACCAGGACAGGTTGGGCTTGAGGTTGATCCCGGCGATCACGTTGTTGTAGTCGAGGATCGCGCGGGCACGGTAACCCCAGGAGGTCGAGGTGACGAAGCCGTCGGTGTCGCCTTGAAAACCGTAGGCGCCGTAGACCGAGTCACGGCCGTAGCGCAGCTTGGATTTATCTTCCAGCCCGGCGACGTGCACGATGGCCGCCTCGCCGACCACAGTCAGGCGTTCGGCACCCAGCACCTGGTCGAAGAACTGGGTCATGGAGCTCTGGATCTGGGTGATTTCCTTGCGGCGGTAGCCTTTGTTGTCATCGCCGAAGTTGCTGCGGATGGGCGAGGCCTGTTGGCCGGCGACCGGGTTGATCAGGGCCAGGGTCAGGTCGGTGGTGTTGAGTTGCACGGGCGCGTTCGGGCGGTAGCTGATTTCGCCGGTCCACGCCGTGCCGGTGGGCAAGGTGGTGGAGAAGCTGGCGCCGAACAGGCGGATGTCTTCCGGGTAGTCGAGGTAGTACTGGCCACGGCCAAGCATCAAGCTCTGTACCAGACCCGCGCCGGAGCCAGGCGCCAGGCCGTTGGCGGTGCCGGCAATCGCGCCGAGGGTGGCCAGGCTGGTGCTGTTGGTGATAGTGCCCACGGTCGGCGTACGGCTGTGATAGTTCATGAAGTACAGACCGTACTCGGTGTCATCCCCCAGCCAGCGCAAAGCCGCGCCGAACTGGCCGGAATCGCGCGCATCGCGGTCACCGGCACGGCGCACGATGACCCCTTCGGGGGTCACGCCAAACCCTTGGCCGAACGCGGCGGCCACCGGTTGCAACGGCGCTATCGCCGGGTTGCCCACGGTGTAGTTGTTGGTGCAGCCATCCGCCGCCACATCGCTGCCGAAGAAGGTGCCGCAGTTATCCAGCACCGTCTGGTCCCATTCCAACTGGTAGAAACCTTCGACGGTCAATTGGTTGGTCAGGCCCTGGGAAGCGAACAGCATGTTCACCGGGATCAAGCCTTCCTTGATCTCCGCGCCAGGGCGGCGGAACGCTGACACGTCGATGGGGTTGATGCTGTTGATGGAGTTGCCGATGAAGGTACTTTCGCCCCAACTGATCACCTGCTTGCCCGCGCGCACGGTGCCCGGCAGGTCGCCCAGTGAATAGTTGTGATAGACGAAGGCATCGAGGATCTGCGCACCGCTGGATTTGGCGCCTTCCTTGCGGTTGTGGTTACTGATCGGCTTGAACTCGCGGTCTTCGTCCTGCAGCTCGAAGTCGTACCAGTACTTGCCGCGCACGAACACGCCGGTGTCGCCGTACTTCAACTCAAGGTCGTGCAGGCCCTTGAAGATTTTGGAGAAGGTTTCGCCCTTCTTGAAATTCAGCCGCCCGTCATCCCCGGTCGACGCCTGCCCGGTGCCACCGTTGACGGTGCCCACTAGCTTTTTATCGGCATCGCGCATGCCCCAACTCGCGCCCACCGACAGCGAGGAGTCGAATTGCCCTTCGATCTCGCCAATGTTGAATGAAACAGCCTGCGCCTGGGCACAGCAGCCCAGTGCAACCGCAGCGGCCAGCGCCTGTGGCCTGAAGATGGCGCGCATTGTTGTTCTTGTCATGCGTCTTCCCCGGTGAGTGACAGAAGGCCCCACCCTACTGCCGCCCGTCAGGAGCGATAAGCGCACCAAGGAGGGATTCGTGCTGTCGCTCAAAAGGATTACCGGGCGCTCTGGCCGGGGTCTGCGCGCGCTCATGCGCGGGGTGGATGGCGGGTTATCAGGGGAATGGATGGCGCGACTTGCAACTGTTGCCGATCCGGTAACAGTCCTTGTCCTGAACTGCTATTACTCATTTTGTTACAAGCGACTATTCTTGGCGGGCTTTCAGGGCAGACGCCCGCTCCCGCAACCGGGAGACAAGCCAGACTTAAATGGATTGATGCCTGATTTCAATCTGTTACCGGTGTTCACTGACGTTGATTTATTGCTCCTTGATCAAACGTCTTACTTCAGCCGCTGCGTTTGCAGCGGCTTTTTTTTGCCTGAAATAAAACGGGGCGCCAATGGCGCCCCGTGGATTCAATCTTTTTCAAGCAACGATCACAGGCTGTATTTCTGCAAATTAGCCATCATCTCCTTCAAGGCTTCAATCGTGTCCCTGGGGTGCGCGGCGCCTTCGAAGTCGCAGATCTGCGCCCACTGCGCCGCCACATCGTCCGGGGAGAATCCGGCCTCCGGGTCAAAGCCCACACCCAGGCTGCGTTCCCAACGGGTCTTGCCGATCCAGCCGCCACCCACTTCAAACAACCCCGACGTTTCCTGGCACGCTTCGCTGCCCAGGTACACCACCAGCGGGCTGACCAGCTCCGGCTTGAGGCGCTCGAAGACTTGCGGCGGGATCAGCCCTTCGGTCATGCGCGTGCCGCCGGTAGGGGCGATGGCATTGACCAGAATATTGTTCTTGCGCCCTTCCAGGGCCAGGGTGCGGGTCAGGCCGTAAAGCCCGAGCTTGGCCATGCCGTAGTTGGACTGGCCGAAGTTGCCGTAGATGCCCGAGGTCGATGAGGTGAAGATCACCCGGCCATACCCTTGCTCACGCAGATGCGGCCAGGCGGCACGGGTAACCTTGTACGCACCCTCGACATGCACCTGGTAAACCAGGTCCCAGTCGCTGTCGTCCATTTTGTGGAAGGTTTTGTCACGCAGGATCCCGGCATTGTTCACCACTACATCGATGCGGCCGAAGGCATCGAGGGCGTTCTGTACGATCTTGTCACCTTCAGTGACAGAGTCATGGTTGGCTTCGGCGATACCGCCCGCTTCGCGGATTTCGGCGACCACGCGGTCGGCGGCCGAGGCATTCGCGCCTTCGCCCTGGGTGGAACCGCCAAGATCGTTGACCAGCACTTTGGCCCCATGCCTGGCGAACAACAGTGCATGGGCACGGCCCAGCCCGCCGCCGGCGCCGGTGACGATCACGACCTTATCCTGAAACTGCACTGACTCACTCATACCGAACTCCAATGGCGACAATGGGAATGGTTCGAGTGTCGGGCAAGCGAGCGCGGGTCACAATAAATACGGCCAGCGCTGAATGGTGCTCGATAAGGCAGGGGGATGATTATGTGGGCGCTGGCTTGCCTGCGATGCAAGCGCCTCGGCCTTTCGGTTGAACTGCGGCGGTGCTATCGCAGGCAAGCCAGCTCCAACACTGCGCCAGCAATACGCTCGCGAAAGGCCAGGTAATGCTTGAGCACCTGTACCGGCGCCTCGATCTGCGGGTAGTGGCCGATATTGGCCAGCAGCACCGTGTCGGCGTGCGGCACCAACTGGTGGTAACGCTCGACCATGTGCGCGCCGGAGATGGGGTCGACCTCGCCGTCGATCACCCGCAGCGGCACCTCGCCACGCTGCATTGCATCCACCCAGCGCTCGCGCAGGCGTCGGCGCTGGGGAATGTAGGCGATCAGTTTGTGCAGGATGCGCGTGCCGTCATTGCAACTGATCAGACTCCAGAAATCATCCAGGGCACTTTCACTGGGGCGCGTATTCGGCCCGAAAATCTGGCTGAAGCTGTCGGACAAGGAACTACGCCCGAACGCGCGGCCGATCATCCAGCCCAGTGGGCTGAGCAAGAGCTTTTGCACCAGCGCCGGGCGGTGGGTTTCGGGAAATAACCCACCATTCAGAAACACGCAACTGGCCATCTCGAATCGACCTTCATAGTGCCGCGCCAGGAGTTCCTGGGCCACGCTGTCACCGTAGTCGTGGGCGAGCACATGCACAGGCTGCTCCACACGCAGGTGTTCCAGCAGCGCCTGCTGCAAGTCGGCCTGTTCCAGCAGGCAATAGTCGTGATCCAGCGGCTTGGCCGATTCGCCGAAGCCGAGCATGTCGCAGGCGATCACCAGGTTGCGCTGGGCCAGGGGTTGCCAGAGGTAATGCCAGTCCCAGCTGGCGGTGGGGAAGCCATGGATCAGCAGCAACGGTTCGCCCTGCCCCGCCACCCAGTACCGGATCGCACGGCCACGAAACATAAATTCCTGACTGCGTTTGCGCCAGGCTCTCAGCGGGATTTCGGCGAGTGGCATCAGCTTTTATACCCAGGGTCTTGGCTGTCCAACTTACGCAGCAACGCCGGCCAGGCCAGCGCGCCCCCCATACCTTGTGCGCTCTTTGTGACCGCGGCCACCATCGCCTTGGCACCGGCGAGGATCTGCGGCCCGATGTTGATCAGTTCAGCGCCGCCGTTTTGCGCCAGCACCTGGATATCGCAGGCGCGCTGGAAGGTGAACATCATCAGGAACGTGTCGGCGATGGTGCTGCCGCAGGTCAGCAGGCCATGGTTGTGCAGCATCAGGAAATTGTTGTCGCCCAGGTCGGCCTGCAAACGGGCCTTCTCTTCATGGTTCAGCGCCACACCTTCGTAGGCGTGGTAGGCCAGGCTCGACAACACAAATATCGATTGCTGGCTGATCGGCAAAATACCCTGTTTCTGTGCAGCCACCGCGACACCGGCGGCGGTGTGGGTGTGCAGCACGCAAGTCACATCGTGGCGAACTTCATGGATGGCGCTGTGAATGGTGTAGCCGGCCGGGTTGATCTCGTACGGGCTGTCCATCAGTTTGGTGCCGGCCTGGTCGACCTTGACCAGGCTCGACGCGGTGATTTCATGGAACATCAGCCCATATGGGTTGATCAGGAAATCATCCGTGCCCGGCACCTTGGCCGAGATGTGCGTGAAGATCAGGTCGTCCCAACCATGCAGCGCCACCAGGCGGTAGCAGGCGGCCAGGTCGACACGGGCTTGCCACTCGGCAGCGCTGACCTGGGCTTTGACATTCTGTGGCGATAGAACGGGGGCTAGACTCACGGCAATGACCTCCTTGGCGCACTTTCTTATTATTTTTTTGGGTGAAGGGCCAGTCTAGTCAGACCTCCTGGCTGGCGTAGTTGCCTTCGCAGCCAGCTTGATGACCGTACGGGTCAGCACAAAGAATAGTTGAAGTTTGCTCCGACCGCGTCAGAGAAGCGCCGCCAATAAAGGCACGGCGAACAAGTTGAGCAAGCCCGTCAACCCCATCACCCGGCCGAAGCGCGCAGGGCAGTCACCAGCTCGGCCAGCCACGGTTCGGCGTCGGCTTCCGGGGTGACGCTTTCACTCGCGTCCAGGCGCAGCATCGGCAGTACTTCGCGCACGCCCAACTCACCGAACAGTTCGCGCATCTGCTCGCCGCCGCCACAGAAGGTATCGCCGTAGCTCGCGTCGCCCAGGCCGATCACGGCGCCGGGCAGGCCGCGCCAGGCAGCGGGCAACTGGTCGCGAATCGCCGAATACAACGGCTGCAGGTTGTCGGGCAACTCGCCCATGCCGGTGGTCGAAGTCACCGCCAGGAAGGCCTCAGGGGCAAACGCCTGCACATCCGCCAGACTGGCGCGTGGGTTGTGCCAGGCTTCAAAGCCGGCGGTATTGAGGATGCCGGCGGCGTGGCGGGCGACTTCTTCAGCCGTGCCGTACACCGAGCCGGAAAGGATGGCGACTTTCATCAATCTGATCCTGTCGTTGAGTGAAAGCGTGGGATATTAGCAGCTGTCGCAAATATTTCGCCGCACGCCGTGCAACATTCAGGGCATGTCATAAACTGGCATCTCGAATGACAAGCCATGGACCGCTCAATGATCAACGCGCAACTGATGCAAATGGTGGTTAACGCATCCAACGACGGCATCGTCATCGCCGAACGGGAAGGCAAGGACAAACCACTGATCTACGTTAACCCGGCGTTCGTGCGCATGACCGGCTACACCCTGGATGAAGTCCTTTACCAGGACTGCCGTTTCATGCAGTCCGGTGACCGTGACCAGCCGGCGTTGGCGGCTATTCGTGCGGCGCTGGAAAGTGGCGGCGCCTGCCGGGAAACCCTGCGTAACTACCGCAAGGATGGCAGCCACTTCTGGAATGAATTGTCGTTGTCGACGGTCTACAACGAGGCAGACAAGCAGACCTATTTCGTCGGCGTGCAAAAAGATGTGACCCTGCAGGTCAGGGCGCAACAGCGCGTCGCGCAGTTGGAAGCCGAGCTGGCCCAGGTCAAGGCCGAGCTGGCCGCGCTCAAGGCAACGACCAGAACAGACAACACTTAGAGAATTCCGCTTTTAAGCGGATAATGGCATTTCAATGCCTCTTCCCCCTCGAGCACGCCTCATGCACCGCGACACGCTTCTGACGCAGGACGAGCTGGATTTTATTCAGATGATGCAACACAACCCGCAGCTCAACCTGCGGGATGCGTCGTCGAGCCTGACCGTCAACGGTGGCGCGCAAATTCGCGACTTGCTCACGCGGCTGGCCGCCCATGATCAGCTGACCATCCAGGCGCAGTTTGAAAACCAGCAGCTCACCTTCCCCCTGCATCTGGTGGAAGACGAGTTTCATGCGCTGCATCTGCGCCTGGGCGTGCCGACTATTTTTGAAGACGGGCCGATGATCCGCCCCTGGCGCCTGGCCCTTGAAACGCCGGTTGCACTGGAGAACATCAAGGGCAACCCGAGCGCGCTGTGGGTGCATGAAGTGTCATTCAAGGGTGTGCTGGTAGAAATTCGGGGCCGAATCAAGCCGCCAAAGACCTTTTGCCTGTGGTTCAGCCCTTCCGGTTACGAACGCATCGCCCTGCGTGGCACACTGCAGCGTGAAACCGCCCGAGGCCTGTTTGCCTACCACCTGGATCAGAGCGATGTGGACGAAACCGAGCGCCTGCGCCATTTCATCCTGCACCGGCACCGCTTGATACACCCTGAGGCCCACGCCTGAGATCAGGTATCCAGGCCACCGCGCAGAAATTGCTGCAGGCGGTGCTGCATCGATCGCCCTTCATTCCCCAGGCAACCAATGGAAGATCCCGCCAGGCTTTCTTCGGCCAGGTCCGCTGCATCACCGGCCAGCAGCAGCGGGCAAGGCAGGGTCAGCGCCAGGCGATTGAGGCGCAACGGCAACTCGGCACCGGGCGAGCGATTGGAAAACAGCACCAGCGCACGCGGCCGGGTCTTCTCGCACACCAGCGTCAACTCATCAAACGGCTGGCCGATGGCAAATACTTTGACCGCCAGCTCATCACTGCCGATCAACACGCCCGCCACCAGCAATTCCAGCTCCCGACACTCCCCGGCAATGGCCGCCAGCAGCACCCGCGGTGCCTGTGTTGCACTGGCCAGGTGCAGGCGCTGCGCGACGCGAGCGCGCAGGAACCCGTCGAAAAACAACCACTCGCTGGCCTGGCCGAAGTGGCCCTGATGACGCAGCAACTGCTGCCACAGCGGCATGAGGATGCTCTGGAACACCACCGCAATCGGGTAAGCCGCGAACACTTGCGCATACAGGCGATCCAGCTGGCGATCGTCGAAGGCACTGATTGCCAGGCGCAACTGCGCCTGCCACTCGCTCCACTCACGCTCGGTATCAACGCGTGTGAGGCTGGCAGGGTCGCTGTATAAGGTGTCGCGGGCGAGGATCTTGCCGACTTTGCTCACAGCAACGCCGCGCTCGATCCAGTCGAGAATGCGGTGCACGGTGTCGATATCGGTGCTCGAGTACAGCCGATGCCCGCTTTCAGTGCGGGTTGGCTGGATCAGGCCGTAGCGCCGCTCCCAGGCGCGCAACGTAACCGGGTTGACGCCGGTCAGCCTGGCGACTTCACGGATCGGGAAAAGATCGGCGAAGTCAGAGACGCTGGCGTGTGCCGCTTGGTGGTGAGGAGCAATAGTTTCGGGCATCAGAGGTCAGGAACATCCCTGTCGATTTGGATCCCATTTAACGCTTATTCAATCTCCCGATTCAAGCTTCGTGGCCAGCCGACCAAAGTATCTGGTGTATTTCGCCAAAACAGGAATAATCCTTGCCTGCTTTTTCTACGTCGCTGCAACACCCCGCAGCCTCGTGTGTGCACCGCCTACCCGGCCCAGTGCACTTGATTACTTGGAGATACACAATGTCTACCTCACCCGTCACCTTGATGGTTGCGCGCCGCGTGGCCAAAGGGCGCTACGAAGAACTGATGGCCTGGCTGCGCGAAGGCGAGCAATTGGCCACGGACTTTCCCGGTTACCTGGGTTCCGGCGTGCTCGCACCGCCGCCCCATGACGATGAATTCCAGATCATCTTCCGCTTCGCCGACGAGAAGACCCTGCACGCCTGGGAGTTTTCGGCCTCGCGCAGTGCATGGCTGAGCCGTGGCAGCGAGTTGTTTGCCGACCCGTCGGAGCATCGCGTCAGCGGTATCGACGGCTGGTTCGGCGCCGTGGGTGCGCGGCCGCCACGCTGGAAACAGGCGGTGGCGATCTGGCTGGCGTTTTTCCCTGTGTCGCTGCTGTTCAACTTTGTCCTCGGGCCGTTGCTCAACGGGTTGGAGCTGGCGCCGCGCGTGTTGGTCAGCACCATGGCGCTCACGCCGCTGATGGTTTACTGGTTCATCCCGCTGTCGACCCACCTGTTGGCCAACTGGCTGCACCCTACCCCACCGGCACGCAAGGCCACCGAAGCCGCTGCGTGAGTACAGGGGCGGCCGCTCGCTGGTATAGTTTCACTCTGCCAGCAACGCGAGCCCCCCATGACTTCCTCCCCCGCCCCGATCCTGATCACCGGCGCCGGCCAGCGTGTCGGCCTGCATTGCGCCCAGCGCCTGCTTGACGAAGGTCACTCGGTGATTTTCAGCTACCGCAGCGAGCGTCCCGGCGTGCAGGCCCTGCGCGAGCGTGGCGCGGTGGGCGTGTTTGCCGACTTCTCGAGTGAAGCCGGGATTCTGGACTTTATCGCCGCGCTGAAAAACCAGACGGACAGCCTACGCGCGATCATCCACAACGCCTCGGCCTGGGTCGCGGAAACGCCAGGCGACGAAAGCCATGCGTTTACCGACATGTTCAGCGTGCACATGCTTGCGCCTTACCTGATCAACCTGCATTGTTCACCCTTGCTGCAACACTCTTCACCTGCCGATATCGTGCATATCAGCGATGATGTGGTGCGCAAGGGCAGCCGCCAGCACATTGCCTACTGCGCCACCAAGGCCGGGCTCGACAGCCTCACGCTGTCGTTTGCCGCGCAGTTTGCGCCGCGGATCAAGGTCAACGGCATCGCCCCGGCGATGGTGATGTTCAACGAGGGCGACGATGCGGCCTACCGCACCAAGGTGCTGGCCAAATCGGCACTGGGCATCGAGCCCGGGCCCGAGGTGATCTACCAGAGCCTGCGTTACCTGCTGGACAACCCCTATGTCACCGGTACCACCCTGACCGTCAACGGCGGGCGGCATATCAAGTAAGCCGTTTTGAGGATGTTGTATGACCTTATCCCTGCCCCACCACTACCGCGAGATCCTCAAGGGCCTGGGCGAAGACCCGGAACGCGAAGGCTTGCTCGACACCCCCAAGCGCGCCGCCAAAGCCATGCAGTACCTGTGTCATGGCTATGAGCAGAACCTGGAAGAAATCGTCAACGGCGCGCTGTTCGCCTCTGATAATGACGAGATGGTGATCCTCAAGGACATCGAGCTGTATTCGCTGTGCGAGCACCACCTGCTGCCGTTTATCGGCAAGGCCCACGTGGCTTATATTCCGACCGGCAAGGTGCTTGGCCTGTCGAAGCTGGCGCGCATCGTCGATATGTTCGCCAGGCGCCTGCAGATCCAGGAAAACCTCACGCGGCAAATCGCCGACGCCATCCAGGACGTAACCCAGGCGGCCGGCGTGGCGGTGGTGATCGAAGCCAGGCACATGTGCATGATGATGCGCGGCGTGGAAAAACAGAATTCAACCATGAACACCTCGGTGATGCTCGGCGCCTTCCGCGAGTCGAACACCACGCGCATGGAGTTCCTGCAACTGATTGGACGGAGCAAGTAGCAATGCCACAACTTCAACCAGGCATGGCGCGCATCCGGGTCAAGGACCTGTGCCTGCGCACCTTTATCGGCATTAACGAGGATGAAATCCTCAACAAGCAGGACGTGCTGATCAACCTGACCATCCTGTATGCCGCCCAGGAAGCCGTGCGCGACAACGATATCGACCATGCGCTGAACTACCGCACCATCACCAAGGCGATCATCGCCCATGTGGAGGGCAACCGCTTCGCCCTGCTGGAGCGCCTGACCCAGGAGATCCTCGACCTGGTGATGGGCAACGAATCGGTGCTGTACGCCGAAGTCGAAGTGGACAAGCCCCACGCTCTGCGCTTTGCCGAGTCGGTTTCGATTACCCTGGCGGCCAGCCGCTAACCCCTGAATCTGCAGTGAGCCCTATGAACGATCAACAACGCCTCGAACTTGAAGCCGCCGCCTTCCGCCGGCTGGTCGCGCACCTGGACAGCCGCAAGGATGTGCAGAACATCGACCTGATGAACCTCTCGGGTTTCTGCCGCAACTGCTTGTCCAAGTGGTACAAGGCCGAGGCCGACGAGCGCCAGATCGAGCTGAGCCTCGATGACGCGCGTGAAGTGGTGTACGGCATGCCGTACGCCGAGTGGAAAGCCCAGTACCAGAAAGAAGCCAGCGCCGATCAACAGGCGGCGTTCGCCAAAGGAAAAACCCATGACTGACCTGAACACCCTGCGCGCCAGCCTGAACAGCGGCGAACACGTCTTCGCCGACACCTTGGCCTTTGTTGCCGCCGGTTACGACTATCAGCCGCAAGCCTTCACCAATGGCAGCGTGGAAAACGCCGCAGGGCAGAACGAAGGTTCGTGCAAGACCCTGGGTTTGGCCCTGTTGGAAGGCTTGAGCGACCAGGAAGCACTGCTGGCGTTTGGTGAGCATTACCGCTCGGTGATGGCTACGCCTGAGGGCAGTGACCATGGCAATATTCGTGCGTTGATCGAGCATGGCTTGGCAGGTGTGAAGTTTGCTCAGCAGCCACTGACCCGCAAATCCTGAGTCAAACACAAATCAAAATGTGGGAGCGGGCTTGCTCGCGAATGCGGAGTGTCAGTCAATACATCTGGTGACTGATACACCGCATTCGCGAGCAAGCCCGCTCCCACATTTGAGCTGCGGTGTTGCATAAATCGCAGACGTAAAAAAACCGGCCTCTCAGCCGGTTTTTTTATTTCAACGGGTTCAGAACGAAGCGTTCTGCAGGCCGTCGAGGTAACGCTCGGCGTCCAGGGCTGCCATGCAACCCGCGCCGGCCGAGGTGATGGCCTGGCGGTAAACGTGGTCGGCCACGTCGCCGGCCGCGAAGATGCCTTCGATGTTGGTCGCAGTCGCGTTGCCTTCACGGCCGCCCTGCACCACCAGGTAGCCGTCTTTGGCTTCGAGCATGCCTTCGAACAGCGAGGTGTTCGGGGTGTGGCCGATGGCGATGAACACGCCGTCGACTGTCAGCTCGTCGAAGCTGCCGTCGTTGTTTTTCAGGCGGGCACCGGTCACGCCCATGTTGTCGCCCAGGACTTCGTCCAGGGTGGCATTGAGCTTGAGGATGATCTTGCCTTCAGCGACACGGGCGTGCAGCTTGTCGATCAGGATCTTCTCGGCACGGAAGGTCTCGCGACGGTGAACCAGGGTCACGGTGCTGGCGATGTTGGCCAGGTACAGCGCCTCTTCCACGGCAGTGTTGCCACCACCAACCACGGCGACCGGCTTGTTGCGGTAGAAGAAACCGTCGCAGGTCGCGCAGGCGGAAACGCCTTTGCCCATGAACGCTTCTTCCGACGGCAGGCCCAGGTAACGAGCGCTGGCGCCCGTGGCGATGATCAGCGCGTCACAGGTGTACACGCCGCTGTCGCCGGTCAGGCTGTAAGGCTTTTTCGAGAAGTCGACCGCGTTGATGTGATCAAACACGATCTCGGTTTCAAAGCGCTCGGCGTGCTCTTTCATGCGTTCCATCAGCACCGGGCCGGTCAGGCCGTGAACGTCGCCCGGCCAGTTGTCGACTTCAGTGGTGGTGGTCAACTGACCGCCCGCCTGCATGCCGGTGATCAGCACCGGCTTGAGGTTGGCCCGGGCAGCGTAGACGGCAGCGCTGTAACCGGCAGGGCCGGAACCGAGAATAATCACTCGCGAATGACGGGTATCAGACATGACTCACTCCTATCGACCGCCCGGACTACAAGACGGCTGGAATAAAAAAGGGACCACGAAGCACTTGGGGAAGGCTTGAACTCGCAGGCCCTGAAAAATAATGGGTGCAGGGTATCGAGGGGGGCAAGATTAAGGAAATACGCAATAACAATCCAGCTCATAGGTGGTCTCTATGTAGTCCACCCTGGTAATCAATGCCTTTGTTACTGCTGATGTCGCCGCTTTCGCCGCCGATGCAAAGCCGGTAAGGTCGGCGCGTTCGTCATCCTGCTCGGAGTTCACCATGCCCGCCCCTGTTCTTTCCGGCCCGCAATACCTGCGCGAAGGTCTCAAACTGGTGTTGAGCCCGGGCCTGCGCCTGTTCGTGCTGCTGCCGCTGGCAATCAACCAGGTGCTGTTCGTCGGCTTGATCTACTTCGCCGGCCATCAATTCAGCCTGTGGGTCGACCACTTGATGCCGACGCTGCCCGGCTGGCTGAGCTTTCTGAATTACCTGCTATGGCCTTTGTTCGTGGTGCTGGTGGTGTTGATGGTGTTTTTTACCTTCACCATGCTGGCCAATATCATCGCGGCACCTTTTAACGGCTTTCTTGCGGAGAAGGTCGAGGTGGTGGTGCGCGGCACCGATGATTTCCCGGCGTTCAGTTGGGGCGAGCTGGTGGCGATGGTGCCGCGCACGCTCGCGCGGGAAATGCGCAAACTGGGTTACTTCCTGCCACGCGCCATCGGCCTGTTCATCCTGTCGTTCATACCGGTGGTCAACCTGATCGCCGCGCCGCTGTGGCTGCTGTTCGGCGTGTGGATGATGGCGATCCAGTACATCGACTACCCGGCCGACAACCACAAGCTGGGCTGGAACGAAATGCTCGCCTGGCTGCGCAAGAAGCGCTGGCAGAGCATGAGCTTTGGCGGGATCGTCTACCTGGTGCTGCTGGTGCCGGTGGTCAACCTGCTGATGATGCCGGCGGCGGTGGCCGGCGCCACGCTATTCTGGGTGCGCGAGCAAGGTGCCGAGGCCATGGCGGTGCCAAAGGTCACCCAGTCATAAATCCATCATACCAATGACACAATGACGACATGGCCCACGGCGACACTGTGGGCCATGACGACAGCCTCGCTTCACATCACCCTGATCACCGAAACCTTCCCGCCGGAAATCAACGGGGTGGCCAATACCCTCGGCCGCCTGTGCGACGGTTTGCGCGCGCGCGGCCATCAGGTAGAGCTGGTGCGCCCGCGCCAGGGTGCCGATCAGAGCCGGCCCAGCGACAACGATTTGCTGCTGTGCCGCGGCTGGCCGTTGCCGGGTTACCCGGGCCTGCAATGGGGCCAGTCGTCGATGCACAAATTGTTGCGGCGCTGGACCCGCCAGCGCCCCGACGTGCTCTACATCGCCACCGAAGGCCCGCTGGGGCTGTCGGCCCTGCGGGCGGCGCGGCGCTTGGGGATCAGTGTGGTCAGCGGCTTTCATACCAATTTCCAGCAATACTCGAATCAGTACGGCTTGAGTCTGCTGAGCCGCCTGGTCACGCATTACCTGCGCTGGTTTCATAACCGTTCGAGCCTGACCCTGGTGCCCAGCGCCAGCCAGCGCCTGGAGCTGGAGCGTCGGCATTTCGAGCGCCTGGGGATGTTATCGCGCGGCGTCGACAGCCAGCTGTTTCACCCGGCCAAGCGTGACAATGCATTGCGCGAAAGCTGGGGCCTGGAAAATGACGACATGGCGATCATGCACGTGGGGCGCCTGGCCCAGGAGAAAAACCTCGGGCTGCTCAAGCGCTGCCTTGATGCGCTACGGGCGACTTATCCACAGCGCCGGTTGAAGCTGATCATCGTCGGCGATGGCCCTCTGCGCGCACTGCTGGAGCGTGAGCTACCCGACGCGGCGTTCTGCGGCATTCAGCGTGGCGAAGAGCTGGCGCGGCACTACGCCTCGGGGGATCTGTTTCTGTTCCCCAGCCTGACCGAAACCTTCGGCAATGTGGTGCTGGAGGCGATGGCGTCCGGGCTCGGCGTGGTGGCTTACGACCAGGCGGCCGCCACCCAGCACATTCGCCATGGCTACAACGGCGTGCTGGCGATGCCGGGGGATGAGGAGGCTTTTTGCGATGCAGCCATCTGGCTGCTGGAAGAGCGTGAGACCCTGCGCAGAGCCCGCCTGAATGCCCGGCAACACGCCAGCCGCCAGGGCTGGCCGGCGATTATCGAACAGTTCGAACGCCAACTGCGCGGGGTGTGCAAGGACGGGCAACCGGTGCCCGCCCTGTCGCCGCTTACACCAGGGTCGTCAACGCCTCACGACTGAACGGCAGGATGTCGCCTTCGCGACCTTCGCGCACCTTCAGCGCCCAATCCGGGTCGACCAGCAAAGCACGGCCGACAGCGACCAGGTCGAACTCGTCGTTGTTCAAGCGCTCCAGCAGCTTCTCCAGGCTGGCCGGTTGCGCGACCTTGTCGGTGTTGACCATAAACTGCAGGAACTCGCCATCCAGGCCGACGCTGCCGACGGTGATGGTCGGCTTGCCGGTGAGCTGGCGCGTCCACCCGGCCAGGTTGAGCTCGGAACCTTCGAACTCCGGCTCCCAGAAACGGCGCGTGGAGCAGTGGAAAATATCCACGCCGGCGTCGGACAGCGGCTTGAGGAACTCACCCAACGCCTCGGGGGTTTGCACCAGGCGCGCGGTGTAGTCCTGCTGCTTCCACTGGGAGAAACGCAGGATGATCGGGAAATCCGGGCCCACGGCGGCGCGAGTGGCCTGGATCAGCTCGATGGCAAAGCGTGAACGGTTGGCCAGGCTGCCACCGTATTCGTCGGTGCGCTGGTTGCTGCCTTCCCAGAAGAACTGGTCCACCAGGTAACCGTGGGCGCCGTGGATTTCCACGCCGTCCATACCGATGCTCTGGGCATCCTTGGCAGCTTGGGCAAAGGCTGCGATCACCTCTTTGATGTCCTGGGCAGTCATGCCGTGGACGACCACGTTGCCATCCTTGAGTTTTTCCATCGGGCCGTAGGCCGGCACGCTGGCATCAGGCTCGGTGCCGATGCGGCGTACGCTGCCCACGTGCCACAGTTGCGGCACGATCTTGCCGCCCTCGGCGTGCACGGCGTCGACGACTTTCTTCCAGCCGGCCAGCGCGGCCTCGCCGTAGAAATGCGGGACGTTCGGGTAGCCATTCGACGCCTGGTGACCGACCACGGTGCCCTCGGTGATGATCAGGCCCACACCGGCAGCAGCACGGCGACGGTAGTACTCGATGACTTTGGAGTTGGGGATGCCACCCGGCGAGAATGAACGGGTCATCGGCGCCATGACCACACGGGTCGACAGTTGCAGTGCACCAAGCTGGAACGGTTTGAACAGGGCTTGAACGGGCATGGGAGCACTCCACAAAAAGAACGGTTTATGATGTGGATAATATGGGCAGCGGACGGCGCTGGGTAGCACTATTGATGTGGGTGATTAAGGGGTAAAAGTGGTGAGGGAGTCGCGGCTGCTGCGCAGCCCGGCGGGAGCAGGCTCCCTCGTCACAAGGGCGTTCAGCTCAGGGCTTTTTCGATGGCCTGGACGATCGAAGGGTCTTCCGGAGGGGTGCGCGGCGAGAAGCGCGCAAGGACCCGGCCGTCTTTACCCAGCAGGAATTTCTCGAAATTCCAGGTGATATCCCCAGGAAACTCGGCGCCCTCGCCCGCCAGCAAGCGGTACAGCTGATGACGCTCAGGGCCGTTCACATCGAGCTTGCTGCCCAGCGGGAAGGTCACGCCATAGTTCAGGCTGCAGAACTCACGGATTTCTTCCTCGGTGCCCGGCTCCTGGCCTGCAAACTGGTTGCATGGCAGGCCAAGCACGGTAAACCCCTGGTCCTTGTACTGCTGGTAGAGGTTCTCCAGCGCCGCGTATTGCGGGGTCAAGCCACATTTGGAGGCCACGTTGACCACCAGCACCACTTGCCCCTTGAAGGGCGCCAGCGGCAACTCTTGTCCGTCCAAAGCTTTGAGTTTCAGGTCGTGGAAAGCACTCATGACGAACTCCAGATATCCCATATTCTTTGCATTGCGACACGTCGAGATTACAACCCGCAAGCCTGCAATCATAGACGCCGATTACAAAACTCGCCTGCGGATTACTGAGCGGTCGGCCACGGCAAAATCGGAATCGCCGTCACCGCGTTCTGCGGGCTGCCTTCGATCAAGCGGTCGCTGTAGACCAGGTACACCAGGGTATTGCGCTTCTTGTCGAGGAAACGCACCACCTGCATGGTCTTGAACACCAGCGAGGTGCGCTCCTTGAACACTTCGTCGCCATCCTTGAGGTCGCCCTTGAAGCGGATCGGCCCGACCTGACGGCAAGCGATAGAGGCTTCGGCGCGGTCTTCGGCCAGGCCCAGGCCGCCTTTCACGCCGCCGGTCTTGGCGCGCGACAGGTAGCAAGTCACGCCGTCGACCTTGGGGTCATCAAACGCTTCGACCACGATCCGGTCGTTTGGGCCGACGAACTTGAACACCGTCGACACCTGGCCAATCTCTTCGGCCGAAGCCAACAGCGGCATGGCCAGCACCAGGCCGAGCAAACCCTTCATTACGCGCATCGTGTATTCCTTTGCTTAGACCAGGATGAGGTTATCGCGGTGAACCAGTTCCGGTTCCGCCATGTAACCCAATAGTCCGACAATCGCATCAGACGATTGTCCAATGATTTTCTGCGCTTCCAGGGCGCTATAGTTGGCCAGGCCACGGGCGATCTCACGACCATCCGGCGCCACACAGACCACCATTTCGCCACGGCGGAAGCTGCCCTGCACCAATTTGACCCCCACCGGCAGCAGGCTCTTGTTGCCTTGGGACAAGGCCGACACGGCGCCGTCGTCCAGCACCAGGGTGCCGCGGGTTTGCAGATGCCCGGCCAGCCACTGCTTGCGCGCCGCGAGCATGCCGCGTTCCGGCGACAGCAAAGTGCCGATGCGCTCACCCGCCTTGAGACGGTCCAGCACACGCTCCAGGCGCCCACCGACGATGATGGTGTGCGCACCGGAGCGTGCAGCCAGGCGCGCGGCGCGCAGTTTGGTCTGCATGCCGCCACGGCCCAGGGCGCCGCCGACACTGCCGGCCACGGCGTCCAGCGCCGGGTCATCGGCGCGGGCTTCGTAGATCATTTTGGCGTCGGGATTATTGCGCGGGTCGGCATCGAACATGCCGTCGCGGTCGGTGAGGATCACCAGCAGGTCGGCTTCCACCAGGTTGGCCACCAGGGCCGCCAGGGTGTCGTTGTCGCCGAAGCGGATTTCGTCGGTGACTACCGTGTCGTTCTCGTTGATCACCGGGATCACCTTGAGCTCCACCAGCGCGCGCAAGGTGCTGCGGGCGTTGAGGTAGCGCTTGCGGTCGGACAGGTCGTCGTGGGTCAGCAGGATCTGCGCCGTGTGGCGGCCGTGCTCGGCAAAGCTGGACTCCCAGGCTTGCACCAGGCCCATCTGGCCGATGGCGGCGGCGGCTTGCAGTTCGTGCATCGCGCTGGGTCGCGCGGTCCAGCCGAGGCGGCTCATCCCGGCGGCAACCGCCCCGGACGACACCAATACCAACTCGACACCGGCCTCGTGCAAGGCCACCATCTGCTCGACCCAGACGCTCATGGCTGCGCGATCCAGCCCCTTGCCATCCGCCGTCAGCAGCGCACTTCCGATCTTCACGACCCAGCGCTGCGCACCTGTCACTTTGCTCCGCATGATCTTCAACCTTAGAGTGAGGGCTGCGCGACCCAGCGCGGCCCATAACGTTAAACCCGGATACTAAAACGCCGCTCCAAAAGGAGCGGCGTTCAAGTTTATCGCAACAGATCAGTCGCGCACGTAAATGATTTCCGGACCGTCCTCATCATCCACGTCTTCTTCGTCCCAATCGTCGTCACCGATGTCATGGACCGACTTCACGCCGCTGCGGCGCAGCGCACGCTGGTCGTCCAGGGCTTGCAGCTGCGCGCGGGCTTCGTCTTCGATCTGCTGATCGAGTTCGGCGAGCTCGGCCTTGAATACCGGGTCGGCCGCCAGGCGGTCGGCGCGGTCTTCGAGGTAGCGCATGATGTCGCGGCAAAGGCGCTCGGTGCCTTCTTTGGCGATGGCCGAGATTACGTAGACCGGACCGGTCCACTCCAGGCGATCGACGATTTCCTTGACGCGTTCTTCATGCTCTTCTTCAAGGATCTGGTCGCACTTGTTCAGCACCAGCCAACGATCACGCTCGGCCAGGGCCGGGCTGAACTTGGTCAGTTCGCTGACGATCACTTCGGCCGCGTCCGGTGCGCTGGTGTCATCCAGCGGCGCCATGTCCACGAGGTGCAGCAGCAAACGGGTACGCGACAAGTGCTTGAGGAAGCGAATCCCCAGGCCTGCGCCGTCGGAAGCACCTTCGATCAGGCCAGGAATGTCGGCGACCACGAAGCTTTTCCAGCGGTCGACGCTGACCACGCCCAGGTTCGGCACCAGGGTGGTGAACGGGTAGTCGGCGACTTTCGGCTTGGCGGCCGAGACCGAGCGAATGAAGGTACTTTTGCCGGCATTCGGCAGGCCCAGCAGGCCTACGTCGGCGAGTACTTTCATTTCCAGCTTGAGGTCACGCTGCTCGCCCGGCTTGCCAGGGGTAGTCTGGCGCGGCGCACGGTTGGTACTGGACTTGAATCGGGTGTTACCCAGACCGTGCCAGCCGCCCTGCACAACCATCAGCTTCTGGCCGGCCTTGGTCAGGTCGCCAATGACTTCCTGGGTCGCGGAGTCGATGATCGTGGTGCCGACCGGTACGCGCAGTACCAGGTCTTCGCCTTTCTTGCCGGTGCAGTCGGTGCTGCCGCCGTTGGAGCCACGCTCGGCATCGAAGTGCCGGGTGTAACGGTAGTCGACCAGGGTGTTGAGGTTTTCGTCGGCCATCATGTAGATGGAACCGCCGTCACCGCCGTCACCGCCGTTGGGGCCACCGTTTTCGATGAACTTTTCGCGACGGAAACTCATGCAACCGTTACCGCCGTCGCCTGCTTTTACTCGGATGGAAACTTCATCAACGAACTTCATAACAAAACGCCTCTCGTCGCACGGACGAGCTTAAGAAACCAAGACATAAGACTCTTGCAAAAATGAGCGCAGCGACCTCACAAAGCGACCGCAAAACCAGCGCTTGAGCCCATCACAAACAGCTTTGCAAGAGACTCACCCCACAAACGAAAAAGCCCCGTCGCGAGACAGGGCTTTTCCAGCGATCGCGCAATTAAGCGGCGACAACGCTCACGTAACGGCGGTTGAACGCGCCTTTTACTTCAAACTTGATCACGCCTTCGATTTTAGCGAAGAGGGTGTGATCTTTACCCATGCCAACACCGTAACCGGCGTGGAATTGGGTGCCGCGCTGACGCACGATGATGTTGCCCGGAATGATTTTCTGGCCGCCATACATCTTAACGCCAAGGCGTTTGGCTTCTGAGTCGCGACCGTTACGGGTACTACCACCAGCTTTTTTGTGTGCCATGAGTCAATTCTCCTAGTGAGGAATTAGGCTGAAATTAAGCCTGAATACCGGTGATTTTGATCTCGGTGTACCACTGGCGGTGGCCCATACGCTTCATGTGGTGCTTACGACGACGGAACTTGATGATGCGGACTTTATCGTGACGACCTTGGGAGATCACTTCAGCCACAACGGTAGCGCCAGCAACAACTGGAGCGCCGATGTTCACGTCATCGCCATTGGCGACCAACAGAACGCGATCAAAGGTAACGGATTCGCCGGTAGCGATTTCCAGTTTTTCGATCTTCAGGTATTCACCTGGGGCGACCTTGTATTGCTTGCCACCAGTAACAATTACTGCGTACGACATGGTATTTCTCCGATAATCCTGCTCACCCAGCGCTTTATAAGAAGAGGTATTGGCTGGCATGGCTGCATGGGATGGACGTCCCGAATGCAATTGCGTAAGGCAGGTGCTGCCCAGGAAGTTCAGGGTGCGCGATTGTACGCAAGCCTTTGATACGTTGCAAGTAGCCGTCTATCGCGCCTTGACACCCGGGGGTCAGGGTCCTAGCATGCCGCGCAACCCTTCTGGAGCGACTGTCGCTGATGCAACCCCAAGCTTTCTACCGCGCGGTCGCGGACGATTTTAGCGCCGTCGACGGCATCATCAAGCAGCAGCTGACCTCTAAAGTGCCGCTGGTGTCCAAAATCGGCGACTACATTACGTCGGCGGGCGGCAAACGTCTGCGTCCTTTATTAGTGTTGCTGTGTGGCAAGGCGCTGGGCCGCGAAGGCGATGACGTGCGCCTGCTGGCCGCCACGATTGAATTCCTGCACACCGCTACCTTGCTGCATGACGACGTGGTCGACATGTCCGGCATGCGCCGTGGCCGCGAGACCGCCAATGCCATGTGGGGCAACGCCCCCAGCGTATTGGTCGGCGACTTCCTGTACTCGCGCTCGTTCGAAATGATGGTCGAGCTGGGCTCGATGCCGGTGATGAAGATTCTTTCACAGGCCACGCGCATCATCGCCGAAGGCGAAGTATTGCAGCTGTCGAAGGTCCGCGACGCCAGCACCACCGAAGAAACCTATATGGAAGTGATTCGCGGCAAAACCGCGATGCTCTTCGAAGCGTCCACCCACAGTGCCGCTGCCCTGTGTGGCGCGACTGCGGAACAGGCCGAAGCCCTGCGCACCTTTGGCGATCACCTGGGCGTGGCGTTCCAACTGGTCGACGACCTGCTCGACTACAAAGGCGACGCCGAGACCCTGGGCAAGAACGTCGGTGACGACCTGGCCGAGGGCAAACCGACCTTGCCGCTGATCTACACCATGCGCGAAGGCACGCCGGAACAGGCAGCCCTGGTGCGCAAGGCGATCCAGAAAGGCGGGATCGAAGACCTGGAAGCCATCCGTGGCGCGGTAGAAGCCTCCGGCTCCCTGGAATACACCGCACAATTGGCGCGTGACTACGTGGCCCGTGCGATCAAGTGCCTGGACGCTCTGCCGGCCAGCGAATACCGGGATGCCCTGGTTGAGTTGAGTGAGTTCGCGGTCGCGCGTACGCACTGATTCCGCGCTGATTAATGTGGGAGCTGGCTTGCCTGCGATGACGATAGTGAATCCACCACCGCTATCGCAGGCAAGCCAGCTCCCACATTGGACCCAGTCCCGCCCCACCCTCGCAATAAACCCTATATAATGTGCGCTTTTTAGCCATCCTGACTTTCAAGGAGCTTTAGTGAGCACGTTGCCACCCTGCCCGAAATGCAATTCCGAATACACCTACGAAGACGGCGCCCAGCTGATCTGCCCGGAATGCGCCCATGAGTGGTCCGCCAATGGCGAAGCTGAAGTGGCGGGCGATGAAACCGTTAAGAAGGACTCTGTAGGCAATGTCCTGCAGGACGGCGACACCATCACCGTAATCAAAGACCTCAAGGTCAAAGGCACGTCCCTGGTGGTCAAGGTCGGCACCAAGGTCAAGAACATCCGCCTGTGCGATGGCGACCACGATATCGATTGCAAGATCGACGGTATCGGCCCGATGAAACTCAAGTCCGAGTTCGTGCGTAAAGTCTGAATCTGCTGCATCCATCCCGCGCCCGCCGCGGGATGGCGTTTCGCCCTCCTGATTGACCGAGCGCAATATCCACACAGAAAAACCCGGAAATCGCCAATAGGCACTTGCTATTCTACGAATAAGAATTATTCTCATTGAAACTTATCAAGGAGAACGACCATGACTTATTTGATAGATGCCTGGCTGGATCGCCCACACCCTTACCTGCGGATCCTGCATCGGGAAACCGGCGAAGTCTGTGCGGTGCTTGAAGAAGAAGCGCTGAATGAGCTGCAGGACCAGGGCGACCTGGACGTCAATGGCCTGAGTTCGAGTGAGCCTGGGGTGCTGAAGGAAGTGGTGCGCAATCTGTTTCTGTTCTGCTATGCCCGAGCGTTGCGCCCGGCGACGGAGCTCAATGGCAAGTTCCATCCATGAACAACCCCGTAAAAACTGAATGCACCGGCTTCATGTGGGAGCCGGGCTTGCCCGCGATACAGACGACTCGGTCAAACCCGCTACCGAGGTGATGCCATCGCAGGCAAGCCAGCTCCCACAGAGAGCCAGGCGCAATCAGCAGGTCTTACAGAACGTCGAGCAGCTCGACGTCGAATACCAGAACGCTGTGCGGCGGGATGCTGCCAACGCCTTGAGCGCCGTAAGCCAGTTCGCTCGGCACGTACAGGCGCCATTTGCTGCCGGCATTCATCAGTTGCAGGGCTTCGGTCCAGCCGGCGATCACGCCGCCAACCGGAAATTCTGCAGGCTGGCCACGGTCGTAGGAGCTGTCGAACACAGTGCCGTCGATCAGGGTGCCGTGGTAGTGAGTACGCACTTGGTCTTCACGGCTAGGCTTGGCGCCAGTGCCGGCAGTCAGCACTTCAAATTGCAGGCCGGAAGCCAGAGTGGTGATGCCATCACGCTTGGCGTTTTCAGCCAGGAACGCCAG
Organism: Pseudomonas viridiflava; assembly: GCF_900580675.1. Taxonomy (GTDB): domain Bacteria; phylum Pseudomonadota; class Gammaproteobacteria; order Pseudomonadales; family Pseudomonadaceae; genus Aquipseudomonas. Next base: position 28,161 of record NZ_UTBG01000142.1, on the reverse strand, counting down.
GCCAGCGCCGGCAGCTGCTTCAGCCTTGGCAGCCGCTTCGGCTTGCATGATTTCGCGGATGACCTTGAAGCTGGCGGCCATTTGCTCTTGGTCGACACGGCTTGGCTGGCCGGCGAAGGCGTCGGTCAGGCCAGCCAGGATCGCGTCCAGGCTCACACCCGGTGGCGGGTTGTCGCGCAGTTGGTCGCCCAACTGACGGCCGATACCGTAGCTGACGCGGGTTTCGTCGGTGGACAGATTAACTTCGGACATGAAGAGGCTCCGCTGTAGGACAACACGGGTTTTACCGTGCTGCCCAGAACTAAAAGGGCCAGCAGACTAGCACACAAGCCCGGCCCATGATCAGCCCCCTCCCCGGCCGGCCACTGCGATGGCGACCCTTCGTCGCACCCGACGAAATAGCATTTCAGATTCATCTCTTGCCGCCGATACAGCCCTACACAGCAGCTGGCTCCAAAATCAATAACCGTCCAGCACACCCCATCTTTCTTGCGGAGCATTCGATGAATAGCTGGTTCGGTAACATCAGCGTCAACCTCAAACTGGGCCTGGGCTTCGGCCTGGTGCTTGTCCTCACGTCGATTCTGGCATTGACAGGCTGGACCAGCCTGGGCGGCCTGATCGACCGCAGTAACTGGATGAGTGATATCACCCAGCTCAACGCGTCGCTGACCAAACTGCGTATCGTGCGCCTGCAATACATGCTCGCCAACGGCGACGAAGCCGTGGCGCAGAACGTACAAACCAATCTCGATGCCTTCGCTGCCCAGCAACAGAAACTCCTGGACAGCTTCAAGAGCCCGGAAAACCTCAAGCTGCTCAACGAACAGAAAGCCGTGATCACGGCTTACCAGCAGTCATTGAACAAAATGCGTGAGGCCTACCGTAACGGCAACGCCTCGCGCCAGGTCATGGGCGACAAGGCTGATATCGCCAACGCACAGATCGAAGCGCTGGACACCAAAGTGCAGCAGATGCCCGAGAGTCCGGAGCGTTTCAGCCAATTCCAGGCGGTGACCGGCGCCAAAGAAGAGTTCATGTTGGCTCGCTATGAAGTGCGTGGCTATATCGCCAACGTCAGCCCGGAAACCGAAGCCCGCGCCGCCGCACAGATTGAAAAAGCCATCAGTGGCTTGAAAGGCCTCAGCAGCGTATTCGGTGCGAGCGAGCAAAGCGCTTTGACCGCGCTGGAAGCCGCCCTTGGCGCCTACCGCACCGCCGTGCAGAACTACAAGGCCGCCAACGCCAACATCGTGTCCGCCCGTGCTGAAATGACGACCCAGGGCACCGATATCGTCACCATCAGCGACAAGCTGTATGACATCCAGCTAGACCGTCGCGACGCCGAAAGCGCCCAGGCGCGCAGCCTGCAATTGATCAGCACCTTGCTGGCGCTGCTGGTCGGCATCATTGCCGCATGGGTCATTACCCGCCAGATCACCCGCCCGATCCAGGAAACCCTGGCCGTGGTGGAGCGCATCGCTTCCGGTGACTTGAGCCACAACATCCAGGTCACCCGTCGCGATGAGCTGGGCGTGCTGCAACAAGGCATCCAGCGCATGGGCACCACCCTGCGTGAACTGATCAGCGGTATTCGCGACGGCGTCACCCAGATCGCCAGCGCCGCCGAAGAACTCTCGGCCGTTACCGAGCAGACCAGCGCCGGCGTGAACAGCCAGAAGATCGAGACCGACCAGGTCGCCACGGCGATGCATGAAATGACCGCCACCGTGCAGGAAGTGGCGCGCAACGCCGAGCAGGCGTCCCTGGCCGCCGCCGATGCTGATGGCCAGGCCCGCGCAGGCGACAAAGTGGTGGCCGAAGCCATCGCCCAAATCGAACGCCTGGCCGCCGAAGTGGCGCGCTCCACCGACGCCATGACGCACCTGCAGCAAGAGAGCAACAAGATCGGCAGCGTGATGGACGTGATCAAGGCCGTTGCCGAACAGACCAACCTGCTGGCACTCAACGCCGCGATCGAAGCGGCCCGTGCCGGTGAAGCCGGTCGCGGCTTTGCCGTGGTGGCTGACGAAGTGCGCGGCCTGGCCCAGCGTACGCAGAAATCCACCGAAGAAATCGAAGGCCTGGTCGCCGGCTTGCAGAACGGCACCCAGCAAGTCGCCAACGTGATGAACAACAGCCGCAGCCTCACCGACAGCAGCGTCGAGTTGACGCGCAAGGCCGGTGTGTCGCTGGAAAACATCACCCGTACGGTGTCGAACATCCAGTCGATGAACCAGCAGATCGCCGCCGCTGCCGAACAGCAAAGCGCCGTGGCCGAAGAGATCAGCCGCAGCATTGTGAACGTGCGTGACGTCTCCGAGCAGACCGCCACCGCAAGTGACGAGACGGCGAAGTCGAGCGTGGAACTGGCGCGTCTGGGCAGCCAGTTGCAACAGATGGTCAGCCATTTCCGCGTGTAAAAAACTACAATCACTCACTGGAACTGCAATAAAAAACCGCCCTGCCCAGGCGGTTTTTTATTGCCCGCGATTTATCGATCAGCCCTCGCTTTCCTCGACAAACACCAGCCGATTGCCAAACGGGTCCTTGATGCTCATTTCCCTCGAGCCCCACGGCGTTTCCTCAACCTCAGGCTTGGCATAACGATAGTCCTTGCCCTGCAGTTGCTGCTGGTACGCGTCCACACCTTGCGCCTGAATCCGCACCGCCGAACCCGGCGATGCATCGCCATGGTGCTCAGTCAGGTGCAACACGCATTCGCCCAAGGACACCTGCAGATACAACGGATAATTCGCCTCGAAGCGATGCTGCCAATCAACCTTGAACCCTAGGAAGTCGACATAGAATTCCAACGCTTTAACCTCGTCGAAAATTCGCAGGATGGGGGTGACTTTCCCTAATGACATCAGACTCTCCAATTATTCAATCCGCCGTGCTGGCAGAGGACCAGCCTACCCCGCCGTACAGCCGATGTGAACACTGGGGCTCTTTATGTCAACCATGAGAAATCCTGGTGATGCGATCGGGAGACAGCTGGCTGTTGGCGAGATGAACCTCGTCGAATTTGTAGGAGGATGCCGCAAACTCTTCCAGACGGTCATCATGGCGCAACACCTCGATAGCACCCGGCGCCACACCTTGCCGCGCTTCGACAAACTGAGGGTTGGCATCGATATTTTCATTGGATGACACGGCGGGAATACCGCGACTGTCAATTTCGTACAGATGATAATTGCCGTCGAACTCGGTATCGCCAAAGTGCATGGCCGCCTCCTTGGAACGAGAGGCCACCACGACATCGCCATCCATCATCTTTTCGGGCCCGTCAAAGAAATTGGAGTTCCTGAAACCGTCATCTTCCGGATCCCCCCGGCGTTCCACGCGCTGTGCTTTTTCCACGCGATACAATTTGAGCAAATCGGTGCGTTCGATCATGCCACGGCTGTTGAAGTAGCCTCCGGGCGGCAGGATGACGTTTGCCTTGAAGTCGTTGACCTTGAGGACCCTGGCATCGTCGTAAGGCGCGTACTCCGCCGATGACGAAGCGTTCGAGGCGACGGAAGATGGCGACGACAGTTCGTCATCCGAGTCGTCGACCCTCGGTCTTTTCGCGGCAAGTCCCGGTACTGCCTCAGAGCCGGGTCGCACCCCCGGTGGCCTGGCCCCTGGCTGCAGGTACACCTCCATGGACGGGTCCCAGTGAGGATTAAGCGCGGGTAACCGAGGAGCACTTGGCGGACTCATCAGCACGCCCACCTGCCCATTTACCCGTCGATAATTGAAGAAAGGTTTGCTCACAACCGAGTGTGTAACCTCAGCCGGCGCGTCGGCGGCTGCGGGCGCTTGCGTGCCCGGCCCGGCCTTGCCCATCGCGTGGAAAAACGCCATCGTCGCAACGTCCGTCGCCGCCTGGTGCAGACCACTCGCCCGCTCGGCCTGGGTATCACCCTCAACCGCCTTGTCGATCTCCAGCCCGACCTGCGCACCATAGGACGCAGCGCCCAGGGCAAGACCAATCGGACCAAGCAATGCCAGGGGAATGGAAAATACCGCGTTGCCCGCTTGCAGCATGCCCAGCGCGTCGGCCTTGTACACCTCGCTATTGGAGGTCATTTCGGTATTGGCGTCGGCGCTGATTCGCTGGCGCGCCTGACTGGCCATGAAGGAAAACACGTCTCCAGCGATTGGATAATTCAAGGTATTGATGTGGCTGTCATTGGCCGCCATCTCCCCGCTACCGAGCTTTTTCAGGCTACCGTCCACGCCGTTGGCACTCAGGGGGCCGAAGATGCCCTGCTGACGATCCAGCAGGGAAAAATGCTGCTCCAACGCAACCGCCTTGGCCGGATCCTTGCTTTGCTCAAGCACCCATTGGTCCACCGCCGCACGGTTTTTGAAGGGCAGGAGAGCAGGTTTTTCACCGGGCAAATACAACACTTCGCCAACCTCCTCTGACACAAACCGCAAGATATCGCTGGCGCGATAGCCTTTTATATCAAAGGCCAACACTTTGCTATCAGCTGCCAGCGCGGGCTCTGCCTCGGCGCCCTTTGGCAGCGGTACATCGGGCGCAGCCGCCCGCATGATCCTGGCATACTCTTGCGCGCTCAGACCCTGCCCTGGTTCTTTCTGGTCAAGGGCTCGAGCGGCATTGGCTTCCATCACAAACTGCTTTTTGGCCAAGCTGCGCCATTGACCGCCATGGGTTGACCAGAAATCGTCAAGTTTGGCGGTCACCTTCTTCTGCAGATCGCCCTCGCGCACCAGGTTCAACAATTCACTGGGTTTCAGACGCAGTTGGTTATCCGCGTTGTAGACCCCCTTGTGCGGGCCACTCAGATAAAGCCCGTAGGCGGAATCCAGATCACGCCACGTCTCCCTGGCATTCGGTACATCGTCATGGATTTTCGAATAGAGGTAACCAGGCCCGGTTCGGTCGAGAAGAAACCGTCCCAGGCGGTTGAAAAAATCCGTAACGCTGTCGCTATGGAAAAGGGAAAACGGGCTGACGTTCGAGGCCATGAAATGCGCAACGGCCTGGGCCTTGCCTGCGGCACCGTAGCGTTCCGCCGACAGAAAATCAGTGGTGACGGCCTCGGTCAGGGTCATGGACTTTTCAGGTACGCCGTGATGCTCCCAGCCCGTCACAGCAAGGGTGCTGTAAGTGCTGTCCGCCGCAGAGAACTGATGCAGATAAACCTTGTCCGGATCGATCCATTGCCCGGTAATACGCCAGACCTTTTCCTGGATCCAGCCTTTGATCGTATCGCGGGGAAAAGGAAACGTTGCCATCGTATCGGTGCGCAGCTCGGTCTCGGAGCCGAGGGGCGGCGGTGTGACATGGGGGATGAAGCGGGTGCCGGCGTTATTGAGGTTATCAAGCGAAGGATGCATGCAGGTTCTTCCGAAAAAGGTAGAACCCAGCTTAATGAAAAGCACACCGCTCTCAACCGCCCTTTTGTAAGGGCTCATTGTTCATATTCCGACACATCAAACCGCCCGGAAAACCTCGAAATCAGTTATCGCTCACCTGACTGAACCCTCGCCGCAGATCGCCGCTACGCGCCAGAAAACGCCCCGCGCGCCGATCATTCGCCAGCCCGTCGCGGTAACTCAACGCACCATTGACCCACACCCCATCAATCCCCTCGGCAGCGCGTTGCGGCGCGTTGAAATCCGCCACATCGCGCACGCGCACGGGGTCGAACAGCACCAGGTCAGCCCAGTGGCCTTCACGGATTTCCCCGCGCTCGGCCAGGCCAAAACGCGCGGCCGACAAGCCGGTCATTTTGTGCACCGCGGTGTGCAGCGGGAACAACCCCACGTCTCGGCTGAAATGCCCCAGCACCCGAGGGAATGCGCCCCACAAACGTGGATGCGGAAATGGGTCTTCGGGCAACCCGTCCGAGCCCACCATCGACAGCGGATGCGCCAGGATGCGTCGTACATCAGCCTCGTCCATCCCGTAGTACACCGCCCCGGCCGGTTGCAGGCGACGTGCTGCGTCCATCAGCGAAACGTCCCACTCGGCGGCGATGTCCTGCAAGTCACGCCCGCCGACTTCCGGGTGCGGCGTCGACCAGGTGATGGTGATCCGGAACGCATCGGTAACTTGCTTGAGGTCCAGGGTCGAAGAGCTGGCGGCGTAGGGGTAACAATCACACCCCACCGGGTGGGTTTTCGCCGCCAGCTCCAGCTTCGCCAGCAGCTGCGGACTACGCCCCCAGTTACCCGCACCGGCACATTTGAGGTGGGAAATGATCACCGGTGCCTGGGCATGCCGGCCAATCAGGAAGGCTTCGTCCATCGCCTCCAGCACCGGTTCGAATTCGCTGCGCAAATGGGTGGTGTACACCGCGCCGAAGGCCGTCAATTCCTCACTCAGTTGCAGCACTTCATCGGTCTCGGCACTGAACGCGCTGGCGTAGGCCAGGCCGGTGGATAAACCCAGGGCGCCGGCGGCGAGACTCTCCTGCAATTGCACGCGCATCTGCGCAATTTCGCTGGGTGTGGCAGTGCGGTGCAAGTCGTCCATATGGTTGCTGCGCAGCGCCGTATGGCCGATCAGCGCCGCGACGTTAACGGCGGGATGGGCACTTTCGACCGCGGCGCGGTAATCGGCAAATCGCGGATAGGCGAAGGCTTCACGCGTGCCCAGCAGGTTCATCGGGTCTGGCGGATCACCAGGCAAACTCACCGGTGAAGCGCTGATGCCACAGTTGCCGACAATCACCGTGGTCACGCCCTGGCTGAGCTTGGGCAGCATCTGCGGATGGCGGATCACCACCGTGTCATCGTGGGTGTGCACGTCAATAAAGCCCGGCGCCAAGACGCGGCCATTGGCATTGATTTCATGTTCAGCCACGGCTGTCGACAAATCGCCGATCGTCTCGATGCGCCCGCCGCGCAGCCCTACATCGGCGACATACCCCGGGGTGTTGCTGCCATCAATAATCAGCGCCTGGCGAATCAGCGTGTCGTACTTCATATCAATCTCCAAGCGGCAGGCTGTCAGGGCCGCCGCGATAATCGTCCAGGGCCAGCTTGATCCGGCGCAGGCGTTCCTGGTTGTCGTCCGGCATGGCCAGCGCCAGCTCGGTGGCGAGCAGGTCGATGGCCAGCAGCATTCCGTAGCGCGCCGCCGTGGGCTTGTAGATAAAACTGGTTTCAGCCGGTTGCAGCGGCAGCAGTACATCCGCCAACTCGGCCAGGGGGGAGTCGGCCAGGGTGATGGCAATGATGCGCGCGTCGTAATTGCGCGCCAGCTTCACCACGTCCAGCAACTCGGGTGTGAGGCCGGTCAATGAGCACACAATCAGCGCGTGCTCCGGCCCCAGCGTCGCCGCCGTGACCCGCATCATCACCGGATCATGGCTGGCGGCAATCGAGTAACCCAACCGCACCAGGCGCACCTGCAACTCGTCGCTGCACAGGCTCGATGGGCCGCCCATGCCGAACGCGTGGATCATCCGCGCCTTGCCCAGCAGGTTGACCGCGTCGACAAAACTGGCCTGGTTAAACCCGGACAGGTGCTGACGCAACGTCGCCTCGATGTCGCCGAGAATCTGGCGGTGAAAGGCCGACTGCTCCGGCAGCCCCGTCGGGTCCAGGAAGCGGCTGCCGACGCCACTCGCCTGCGCCAGTTGCAGGCGCAAATCGCGTAAGTCGCGGCAACCGACACTGCGCGCAAATCGCGACAAGGTCGCCGTGCTGACCTCTGCCCGTTGGGACAACGCCTCCAGGCTGGCCGATGCGGCAAAGCCCACGTCATCAAGCATCAGCTTGGCGATACGGCCTTCGCCGGCGCTGAAGGAGTCCAGGCGGGCGCGGATCTGGTAGAGGATGTCCATCGGGTCTCCGGGTTACAGAATGAGGCTCACAACAACAGTGACAGACCATAAGTCAGACCGAACGCGACCACCGAGATCAGCGTCTCCAGCACGGTCCAGGTCTTGAAGGTCTGGATCACCGTCATATTGAAGTATTCCTTGATCAGCCAGAAGCCGCCGTCGTTGACGTGGGAAAAGATTACCGAGCCCGCGCCGGTCGCCAGCACCAGCAATTCAGGGTGTGGATAACCCAGGCCCATGGCCACCGGCGCGACCACCCCGGATGCCGTGGTCATGGCCACCGTCGCCGAGCCGGTGGCGATACGCATCAGCGCAGCGAACAACCAGCCCATCACCAGTGGCGACAAGTGGAACGCATGGGCCAGGCCGAGGATTTCATTGGTCACGCCGGCATCCACCAAGATGCGGTTCAAGCCGCCGCCCGCGCCCACCAGCAAGGTAATACTCGCGGTGGGTGCGAGGCATTCATTGGTGAACTTGAGGATCGATTCGCGGTTGAAGCCTTGGGCCAGGCCCAGGGTGTAGAAGCTCACCAGGGTCGCCACCAGCAGCGCGATCACCGAGTTGCCGATAAACAGCAGGAACTGGTTGAAACCGGTGCCCGGTGTGGAGATCACGTTGGCCCAACCGCCGATCATCATCAGCACCACCGGCAACAGAATGGTGCCCATGGTCAGCGCGAAGCTCGGCAGACGCGTACGTGGTTCGCGGTCGATAAACTGGCGTTCCAGCGGGTTTTCCGCCGGCAGGTGAATGCGCGGCACGATGAACTTGGCGTACAGCGGGCCGGCGATGATCGCCGTGGGGATACCGATCAGAATCGCATACAGCACGGTCTGCCCGACCGACGCGTTATACGCCAGCACCGCCATCATCGCCGCCGGGTGCGGCGGCACCAGCGCATGCACCACCGACAGACCGGCGACCATCGGCAGGCCGACCATCAGGATCGACACCCCAACGCGCCGCGCCACGGTGAACGCGATCGGCACCAGCAACACAAAACCAACCTCGAAAAACAGCGGCAGCCCCACCAGGAAGGCGATACACACCATGGCCCAATGCGCATTACGCTCGCCAAACCGGTTGATCAGCGTACGCGCCACCTGCTCGGCGCCGCCGGACTCGGCCATCATCTTGCCGAGCATGGTCCCCAGCGCGACCACCAGGGCGATATGCCCCAGGGTTTTGCCGACACCTGCCTCGTAGGAACCCATGATGGTGTCCGCCGGCATCCCGGCCATCAGCGCCAGGCCGATCGACACCAGGGTGATGACGATAAACGGGTTGAGTCGGTAACGTGCGATCAGCACGATCAATGCAATGATGGCGATGGCAGCGTATGCCAATAGCCCAAAGCCCGGTGATGCGGCCATGCGGTACTCCTCGGGAAGGGTCACGTCGAATCTGTTGTGAAACTCATAAATCATTACCGAGGTGGCTTTTCAAATTTTATGAAAGTAATTTACGCCCACGGATAAGCACTGTCGCTTTGGGATATGCCCAGCGCCAGTCGATGAAAATTCGAGGGGTGTTCTTACATGAAGATCAGAGACGGCGGGAAACTCAACGAATGCGCTTGAGTCATAGAATGCACATCCACTGATGCCAGGAAAATCGAGCATGATTCGCACCACACTCGCCGCCGGCGCCCTGCTTCTTGCCGTGTGCGGTACGGCCACCGCTGCCGACAACGCGGCGCTGAAAAACTGCATGGACGGCGCCAATACCACCGCCGACATGGTCAGCTGCAACGTCAAGGAAGCCAAGGTGCAAGACACGCGCCTGAACAAGGCCTACAAGACCGCCCTCGCCGCCCAGGAAGGCACGCGCAAACAGCAACTGCAGGACCTGCAGCGCCTGTGGATCAAATACCGCGACGCCAATTGCGCCTTTGCCGGCAGTGCCACCGGCGGCACCATCGACCAGGTCAACGGCACCGCCTGCGTGCTGGACATGACCCAGACCCGCGCCCAGGAACTTGAAGACCTGGTCGGGCCGTGATCAGTCAGTCGTGATGAACCTTCGCGCGCTTGAGCAGCTTCTTGCAGCGCTCCGAAAGATGCAGCACCCGCAGATGCTTGCCGGCCTTGCTGTAACGCTCGCGCAAGGTCATCAACGCGGCAATCGCTGAATAGTCGACAAAGCTCAAGTGGCGGCAATCAAGCGTCACCTGGGCCGGGTCGTTGGCCGGGTCGAACTGGTTCAAAAACGGCGTGGTCGAGGCGAAAAACAGCGTGCCGTGCAGGCGATACAGCTTGCTGCCGTCGGCCTCCAGATGCTCATCGGCGTACAGCTCACGCGCCTGCTGCCAGGCAAAATTCAGCGCCGCAATCACGATGCCGCACAGCACGGCGGTGGCCAGGTCGGTGAATACGGTGATCACCGTCACCGCGATAATCACCAACACGTCATTGAGCGGCACTTTGTTGATCACCCGCAGCGAGGCCCAGGCGAAGGTCTGCTGGGACACCACAAACATCACGCCGACCAGCGCCGCCAGCGGAATCCGCTCGATCAGCGGCGACAGAAACAGAATGAACAGCAGGATCATCACCCCGGCGAACACCCCGGAGAAACGCCCGCGCCCGCCGGAACTGAGGTTGATCACGGTTTGCCCGATCATCGCGCAACCGCCCATGCCGCCGAACAGGCCCGAGAGCATATTCGCCGCGCCCAGGGCCACGCTTTCGCGGTCGGGGTAGCCACGGGTCTCGGTGATTTCGTCGGTGAGGTTCAAGGTCAGCAGGGTTTCCAGCAGGCCGACCATGGCCATCAAAAACGCATAGGGCGCGATGATGCCCAGGGTTTCCAGGGTCCAGGGGATTTGCGGCAGCGCCAAGGTCGGCAGGCCGCCGGCGATGTGGGCCATGTCGCCGAGGGTGCGGGTGGGCAGGCCGAGCAGGTACACCGCCAGGCCCACGCCCAAAATCGCCACCAGCGCAGGCGGCACCGCGCGGGTGATGCGCGGCAGCAGGTAGACGATGGCCATGGTCACCGCCACCAGCCCGGTCATCACGTACAACGGCGTGCCGCTGAGCCAGCTTTCACCGCGCTTGAAATGCTCCAGCTGGGCCAGCGCAATGATGATCGCCAGGCCGTTGACGAACCCCAGCATCACCGAATGCGGCACCATGCGCACCAGCTTGCCCAGGCGCAGCAGGCCGAACGCGACCATGATCAGCCCGCCCAGCAGCACCGTCGCCAGCAGGTACTCCACGCCGTGCTGCACCACCAGCGCGACGATCACCACGGCCATCGAGCCGGCCGCACCGGACACCATCCCGGGCCGGCCGCCGAACAACGCGGTCAGGGTGCAGATGATAAAAGCGCCATAGAGCCCCATCAGCGGGTTGAGATGAGCCACCAGGGCAAAGGCGATGCATTCGGGCAGCAGCGCAAAAGACGTGGTGAGGCCGGCCAGGGCATCGGCGCGCAGACGGGTGAGGTTCATTGAAGTACCGGGGAATAGCGGGGATAAGGCTGGGGATGGTACGGAATTGCGGCGGGTGGGGCTAGTGAAGTATCAGGTCAGATAGACCGAGTTGCCCCTTTCGCGAGCAAGCCCGCTCCCACATTTTGATGTGTGAATACATTCAAAGGTGGGAGCGGGCTTGCTCGCGAATGCAGCGCTTCGGTATCAAGCGAACATCAAACCATCTCGTTGCGAATCCACTCGACCACCGACGTCCGCTTCGGCGCCCAGCCCAGCAGTTCACGCGCATGCTTGCCACGCACGCGGCTGTTGGAGCCCAGGCCATAGTTGGCCATTTCATAACCCCACTCGGCTTCAGCCTCGGCCAATGGCCAATCCTGCGGTTTGCCCAGGTTCAGGGCTTCAGCGATGGCGGTGGTCATGTCGATAAACGCCGCTTCGCCGCTTTCCACAAAGTAGAACGTGCTGGGGACGTTCTTCTCCAACGCCAGCAGGTACAACGCCACCACGTCTTCGATGTGCACGTTGGACCAGATGTTCTGCCCGGTGCCCACATGGCGCACCACGCCACTTTTACGGGCCTGCTTGAGCAAACGCGGCAATTGCACGCTGTCACGCTTCACGCCCAGGCTGTGGCCGTAGATCAGGGTGTTGCAGATCACCGCAGAATTCACGCCGTCTTTGGCCGCGGCCAGGATCAGGTTGTCGATGGCCACGCGCGCGGCCTTGTCGACGGTCGGCTCAGGCAGGTTGTCTTCAAAGTAGATGACCTCGCTGGCCTTGCCGCCCGACGCGTCACCGACGATGCTCGAACCGCTGGTGTGCAGGAACGGCTTGTTCGAGCCTTTCAAGGCGGCGAGTAAGGTTTCCACGGCAGCACGGTGGTCGCTGCTGGCGGCGTTGATCACCGCATCGGCGCGCGAAGCCTGCTCGGTCAGCACCGCGCTGTCATCGAGCGTGCCGATCACCGGGGTAATGCCCAGGCTGGTCATTTCAGCTGCTTGCTCGGCGCTGCGCACCAGGCCGGTGACGCGGTGGCCGGCCTTGACCAGGCCGGTGGCAATGGAACCGCCGATAAAACCTGCTGCGCCGGTAATGAATACGTTCATGGAGTGTGCTCCTGACGGGGGGTAAGTGATGGGCCCAGTATCAAGGACCGATCCCTGACGAATAAGTCCCTATTACCCAATTCACTCTTGCGCAGCGGTCACGAATCACGCGGCGTAGCGCGCCAGCTTCGCCTGGATAAAATCCAGGAAACACTGGATGCGCAGCGCCAATTGCGAGTTACGGTAGAACACCGCATTGATCGGCTGGCGATACCCGCTGTTGAACGCCTCCAGCACCGGCACCAGGCGTCCGGCGTTGATGTCTTCGATGGTCATGAAGTTCGACAGGCAACAAATGCCCTGCCCCTCCAGCGCCAGGTGGCGCAAGGTCTCGCCACTGGACGCGGCGATGCCCGGCTGGATCAGCCAACGGTCGCCCGCCACATGCCGCAACGGCCAATGGTTGAGGGTTTCGGTCTGGGTGAAGCCCAGCAGCGTGTGGTCAGCCAACTCGGCAACTGTGCCAGGTGTGCCGTGTTGCTTGAGGTAGGCCGGGCTGGCGAGGATGTGCAGCGGCGACCAGCCGAGGGAGCGTGCATGCAAGGTCGAGTCGGCCAGGGTACCGATGCGGATCGCGATATCGGTGCTCTGCTCCAGCAAATCGATGATCAGGTCGTCGCTGTTCAGCTCCAGCTGGATGTCCGGGTACAAGCGGCGAAATTCGTCGATGTACGGCACGATCCCATGCAGCATGAACGGCACGGCGGCGTTGATGCGCAAGCGCCCGGCGGGGTTTTTCTGGCGCGACGACAGGCGCTCTTCCAGTTCTTCCATCTGCGCCAGGATCACCTTGGCCTGTTCGAAGAAGTACTTGCCCTCTTCGGTCAGGTCCATGCGCCGTGTGGTGCGGTTGATCAGCGTGGTGTCGAGCTTGGCTTCCAGGCGCGACAAGGTGCGGCTGACCGCCGACGGCGTCTGCCCGACCTGCTCCGCCGCAGCGGAAATCGAACCGCACTCAATCACGCTGACGAAGATCTGTAGCTCATCGGATCGGGCTTTCACTGGCTGTCCTCGTTATCGATTCCCGCCAGCTTACACCGAGAGGTTGAACACCTCCTGAATTACCCACTCACCAGCAAATGGCCACCCAACAACGCCATGCCGATGAAAAATACGCGTTTGAACAACACCGCACTGATGCATTGGCGCAGCATTTGGCCCAACCACATGCCCAGCAGCGCGGGCACCAACGCGAGCAGCGAGGCACTGATTTCGCCGCCGCCCAGGCTGCCACGCCACGCGAGTCCGGCGGCGAGCGCCAGGGTCGACACCGTGAACGACAGCCCCAGCGCCTGCACCAGTTGATCGCGATTCAAGCCGAGCGCCTGCAGGTACGGCACTGCCGGGATTACAAACACCCCGGTGGCCGAAGTGATAATTCCCGTGAGCAACCCGCACAACGGGCCCAGCCAGCGTTCAGTCGCAGGCTTGACCTTGAACGTGGGCAAAAACAGCCCGCTCAACGCGTACATCAGCAGGGCCCCGCCCAACGCGCGCACCACCCAGTGTCCGCCGTCCATGCCCAGCCACAGCGTGCCGAGACCGGTGCCGACAAAAACCAGCAGCAGCACAGGCCACAAGCGTTTGAGCAACGCGCTCAGGTGTCCACCGACAGCCAGTTGCCAGAGGTTGGTGACCGTCGAAGGAATGATCAGCAACGCCGCAGCCTGCGCCGGCAGCATAGCCAGGCCGAGCAGGCCCATGGCTACCGTTGGCAGGCCGAGACCAATGACGCCTTTGACTGTGCCGGCGAGCAAGAAGGTGCCGATGACCAGCAGAGTCAAGGCCGGGCCGAGGTTTTGGTAGAACGCGAGGAAGGTATTCATGGGGGAATTGTGGGGGATTTCGATGAGGTCGGAAATTCGCCATATACTGAGGAAGCCTCTTGTTTTGCGTGAGGCTGAGATCGCTATCGCAGGCAAGCCAGCTCCCACATTGGCTGCATTCACAGATCAAAATGTGGGAGCGGGCTTGCCCGCGATGAGGCCAGTCCAGTCACCCGAGAAACCCAGCCATGCACTTTGACCTGATCGACCTGCGCCTCTACCTGCACATTTTCGACTCCGGCAACATCACCGCTGGCGCCGCCCGCAGCCACTTATCCCTGGCCGCCGCCAGCGCACGCATCCGCGCGATGGAAGCCTCGTTGGGCATTGAGTTTCTTCAGCGTGGCCGCCGTGGCGTCACCCCCACGCCCGCCGGTAAAGCCCTGGCCCGCCACGCCCGCCTGCTGCTGCAACAAGCCGAGCATCTGCAACAGGACCTGGCCGAATACGCCAACGGCGTCAAAGGCCAGGTGCGCCTGCTGTGCAACACCACCGCGCTCAGCGAGTACCTGCCGGAACTGCTCGCGGACTTTTTGCGCGAACACCCCAACCTCGATATCGACCTGCAGGAACTGCCGAGCCTGCGCATCACCCAAGCCTTGCGCCAGGGCACGGCGGACCTCGGGATCATCTCCGACGCCGTCGACACCCACGGTTTGCAGACCCTGGCGTTTCGCGACGACCCGCTGGTGCTGATCATGCCCCTCGACCATCCGCTGAAGACAGCAAGTTTCATCGAGAGCCTGCAATACGACTACGTCGGCCTGGCCGCCAACAGCGCGCTGGCGGTGTACCTGGAGGAACAGGCGCTGCACGCGGGCTTTCGCCTGCAAACGCGGATTCGCGCCGATGGTTTTGATGGGTTGATTCGCATGGTCGCCGGCGGCGCCGGGCTGGGCATCGTGCCCCAGGCTGCATTGGCGCGCTGGCCATCGCCACGCAGGTTCAAAGCCCAACCTCTGCAAGAGGACTGGGCCTGCCGCAAGCTCCTGCTGTGTGCCCGGTCCTTCGAGCAACTGCCGGGTTACGCCAAGGCGTTGTTCGACGCCTTGGCCTTACCCCTGAAAAACCCGTAATACACCGCCGACAGAATCAACAGGAACGGCACACCAAACACCAGGGTCATCTTGAACGCGTCAGTGAAATACGTGGTGATCATCACCGCGCCCATCAGCACCAGCCCCAGCAGTGTGCTGTAGGGAAACAATGCCAGTTGAAACGACAGCTTCGCCCCGCCATGGCGCTTGCGATAGCGACGGAAAAACAGGTGTGTCAGGAAGATCATGAACCAGGTGAAGATCGCGCCAAACATCGAGATCGCCATCATCAGGGTGAAGGAGCTTTCCGGGTACACCAGGTTAAGCAGGGTCGCCAGGGCGATGCCCGAGCTGGACAGCAGCAGCGCATTCAGCGGGATCCCGCTCTTGCTCAAGGCGCCCATGGACTTGGGTGCGAACCCCGCGCGGGACAGGCTGAACATCATGCGCGTGGTGATATAGAGTTGGCTGTTCATCGCCGACAGTGCGGCGATGAGGATCACGAAGTTCATCACCCCGGTGGCACCGGGAATGCCGATGGTCTGCATCACCGTGACGAACGGGCTCTGGGTCTGCCCGGCCTGGTTCCACGGCACGATGGCGAGCATCAGCGCCAGGGTCAGCAGGTAAAACACCACCAGCCGCACGATGGTCGCGCGAAAGGCTTTCTTGACGGCCTGCTCCGGGTCAGCGGCTTCACCGGCAGCCACCGCGATCATCTCCACGCTCAAATAGCTGAAGATCGACACGATCACCGCGATCCACATGCCGCTCAGGCCATGGGGGAAGAAGCCGTCGTGGGCCGTGTAGTTCCGTACGCCGTATTCGGTGTTGCCGGAGCCGAACACCACGTACACCGCGAGGATGATGAAGCCGACAATGGCGCTGATCTTGATGGTCGAGAACCAGTATTCGAAGTTGCCGAAGGTCTTGACGCTGATCGCGTTGAGCAGGATCAGCACGCTGGAAAACGACACGATCCACACCCACTCCGGCACGTTGGCGAACCAGTACTTCATGTACATCGCCACCGCTGTAACCTCGGCGCCCACCGCCAGCACGATCGCCGCCCAGTAGGCATACCGCACCAGGAACCCGGCCAGCGGGCTGATGTAAAACTCGGCATAGGCACCAAAGGAGCCGGAGGTGGAATGCGCCACCGTCATCTCCGCCAGGCAGCCCATCAGCAGCAAGGTGATCAACGCGCCGATGGCGTAGCTCACCAGCACACTCGGCCCGGCATAGCCGATGGCGTAGGCGCTGCCCATGAACAGCCCGGTGCCGATGGCGCCACCGATGGCGATCATGCTCATCTGGCCGGAAGTGAGCTGGCGCCGCAGGCCCAGTTCGCGATGGGTGATCTCGGCAAAGCCGTTGTCGGGTGTGGTCACGTGGTGTGTCCCTTTATTATTGTGATGGTTACTGCTTTCTGGTTGAAACACTGTCCCCTGTGGGAGCGGGCTTGCTCGCGAATGCGGTGTGCCAGTCAATACATCAGGGACTGATAGACCGCATTCGCGAGCAAGCCCGCTCCCACATTTTTGCTCTGCGTTTATTCAGGTAACGCTATGGCGGACCTTGAATTGGGGTTGATCCCAAGTGTTGTTATCGAGGATCTCACCGAGGATTTCCACGGCGTCCCACACCTCACTGAAGCTGGTGTACAGCGGCGTAAACCCAAAGCGCATGATGCGCGGCTCGCGGTAATCGCCGATCACGCCACGGGCGATCAATGCCTGGATAACCGCGTAGCCTTCGGGGTGTTCGAAGCTCACATGGCTGCCACGCCGGGCGTGTTCACGCGGGGTGATCAGGGTCAGTTCGTGGGCGGCGCAGCGGGCTTCAACCAGCTCGATAAACAGGTCGGTCAGCATCAGGGATTTAGTGCGCAGGCTGGCCATATCAGTCTGGGCAAAAATATCCAGGCTACACTCCACCATAGCCAGTGACGTGATCGGCTGCGTGCCGCACAGGTAGCGCGCGATGCCGGCACTCGGCGCATAGTTGGATTCCATGGCGAACTGCCGCGTGTGCCCGAACCAGCCCGACAGCGGCTGGCGTACCACGTCCACCAGCGCCGGGCTGACCCACACAAACGCCTGCGAGCCCGGGCCGCCATTCAGGTATTTGTAGGTGCAGCCGATCGCATAGTCGGCCCCGGCCGCATGCAGGTCGATGGGCACCGCGCCCGCCGAATGCGCCAGGTCCCAGATACTCAGCGCGCCGCATTCGTGGCTCAAGGTGGTAAGCGCCTGCATGTCGTACATGTAGCCGGTCTTGTAGTTGACGTGGGTGAGCATCACCACCGCCACGTCCGCGTCGATGGCTTGGGGCAGCTCGTCAGGGCTGTTGACCAGACGCAGGGAATAGCCCTGTTGCAGCAGTTCGGTCAGGCCTTCGGCGATGTACAGGTCGGTGGGGAAATTGCTCGCCTCGCTGACGATCACCTTGCGTTGCGGCTGGCGTTGGCGCTGCACGCTCAACGCGGCGCTGAGCACTTTGAACAGGTTGATCGAGGTGGTATCGGTGATCACCACTTCGCCATCGCGCGCACCGATCAGCGGGGCCAGGCGGTTGCCCAGGCGCTGGGACAGGTCCGCCCAGCCGGCGCTGTTCCAGCTGCGAATCAAGCCATTGCCCCACTCTTCGGCAATCACCGCCTGCGCCCGTTCCAGGGCAGCCACCGGGCGCGCGCCGAGGGAATTGCCGTCGAGGTAGATCACGCCCTCGGGCAAGGCGAACTGTTGGCGCAGTGGCGCCAACGGGTCTTGGGCGTCGAGGGCTTGGCAGTGGCTTCGGGTGGTCATGGAGAGTCCTGGTTTTTATAAGTGAAGATGGACCAGATAATGAACGAAGCTTTAGAGAATTTTCGTGCAAAGTGGTGGGTAACAGGCTAATTAAGCTGTAGGAAATTCGAATTTAACCCCCAAACACGCGGATTTATTCTAACCATGATTCTTGACGCCACCGACCTGCGCCTCCTGCATTTTCTGCAACAGGATGGCCGTATCAGCAACCAGGAACTGGCAGAAAAAGTCGCCCTGTCGCCCTCTGCCTGCCTGCGCCGTTTGCGCCTGCTGGAGAGCGAAGGAATCATCAGCGGCTACCGCGCAGTGTTGAACGCCGAGCGGTTGGGGATCGAGCTGGAGGCCATCGTGCACCTGTCGTTGCGCCAGGATGTGGAGGATTGGCACGAGACGTTTATCAAGAAGGTGCAAGGTTGGCCGGAAGTGGCCAGCGCCTATGTGATCACCGGTGCCAGCAACTATGTGCTGCGGGTGCAGGCGAGGAATTTGAAACACTTTTCGGACTTTATCGTGAACCACCTGAACCGCACGGCGGGGGTGATGGATATTCGCTCGGAGATTGTGCTGCAGAAGATCAAGGATCGGGATGAGGTGCTGGATTTGGTCGTGCGCAAATAATCAGGCCCACCGCAAAACCCATGTGGGAGCTGGCTTGCCTGCGATAGCGGTAGTACAGGCAAGCCAGCTCCCACATTGAACCGTGTGTTGTCAGTCTTCCAGGGCGCGCACCCGCTGCATGCGTTTTTGCTCTACCGGCGCGTCCGCAGGCTGCAACTCAAAGTCAAAATCAATCTGCGCAAAGCGCCCTTCCACGCCAAACTCACGCGCCAATTGCGGGTCGTCGCTGAAGCGAATCTCGGCGATCAACTCATCGCGCGTGGCGTAGGCAAAGTCATCATGCAAGTAGGGGTCGTCCGACAGGTTGATTTGCGTGGTGAGGTGCCGATGCCCCGGCGCCGAAATAAAGAAGTGAATGTGCGCCGGACGCTGCCCATGACGGCCCAATTGGTCGAGCAACTGCTGAGTCGGCCCGGTCGGCGGGCAGCCGTAGCCCGACGGCACGATGCTGCGAAAACGGTAGTTGCCCTGGGCATCGGTCTCGATGCGGCGGCGCAGGTTGAACTCCGATTGCGACGGGTCAAGCCACGAATAGGTGCCGCCCGTATTGGCTTGCCACACATCGACAATCGCACCCGCCAACGGCTTGCCGTTGGTGTCGCGCACCTGGCCTTGCATAAACAGCGGCGCGGCGGCATCGGTCCCGTCATCCAGCCGCGCCTCGTACTTGCTCAGCGGCGCACCGGCCACGTACAGCGGGCCTTCGATGGTGCGCGGGGTGCCGCCGGACTTACCGGCTTCTTCATCGGCCGCATCCATCAGCATATCGAGGTAATGCTCCAGGCCCAAACCGGCCGCGAGCAAACCCGCTTCCTGGTTTTTGCCCAGTTCATTGAGGTAGTTGACCGCCTTCCAGAATTCTTCCGGGGTCACTTCCAGGTCTTCGATGATGTTGACCGTGTCGCGCAGGATTCGGTAGATCAACGCCTTGGTGCGCGGGTTGCCGCCGTCATTAAGGTTGCCGCTGGCTTCTTCGAGAAACTGTTGGGCGTGAGCAGTCTGGGACAGTCGGATGGACATGGTGCAATCCTCATCTTGTAATTATTAGTGTTGAAAACAAGCTTAACGGTCGTCCTCATGGATCGACGAAGGGTGCCGGCACAGGGCATTCACTTCGATGGCCATGTAGGGGTAAAGCGGCAATTGCATCAGCAGGTCGTGCAGCTCTTGCACGCTGTCGACGTCGAACACGCTGTAGTTGGCGTAGAGCCCGGCGATGCGCCACAGATGGCGCCATTTTCCCTCTTGCTGCAGACGCTGCGCCAAGGCCTTTTCATCGGCCTTGAGGCTCGCGGCGCGCTCGGGGTTCATGTCGACAGGCAGGTTCACGGTCATTTTTACGTGGAACAGCATGGCAGGCGCCTCTTAGTGTTTGTCACGACGGAAGAACGCCAAGCGCTCTTCATCAATGGTCAGGCCCAGGCCCGGCGCGGTGGAAACGTGCAGCTGGAAATCGCGGTACACCGGCGGCTCGGTGAGGATGTCTTCGGTGAGCAGCAAGGGGCCGAACAGTTCGGTGTCCCACGCCAGCTTGTTCAAGGTCAGGAAGGCATGCGCCGAGGCCAGGGTGCCGATGCCGCCTTCGAGCATGGTGCCGCCGTACAGGCCGATGCCTGCCGCCTCGGCAATTGCGGCGGTGCGCAACACGGCGCGCGGGCCGCCATTCTTGGCGATCTTCAGGGCGAATACCGTGGCCGCACCTTCGCGGGCCAGGTTGAAGGCATCTTCCACGCACTCGATGGACTCATCGGCCATGATCGGCGCCGGGCTCGACAGGTTGAGCCGGGCCATGCCGCCGCGGTTGTTGCGTGAAATCGGCTGTTCGATGAGGTCGATGCCATTGTCGCCAAGTACCTTGCACGCGCGCAGGGCCACCGCCTCGTCCCAGGCCTGGTTGACGTCGACACGCACACTGGCGCGGTCGCCCAGGGCTTTTTTGATCGCAATCACATGGGCCAGGTCGCGGCCGACTTCCCCGGCGCCGATCTTCAGCTTGAAGATGCGGTGGCGGCGCAGGTCGAGCATTTTTTCGGCCTCGGCAATGTCTTGCTCGGTGTTGCCGCTGGCCAGGGTCCAGGCCACCGGCAACGCGTCGCGCACGCGGCCACCGAGCAGTTCGCTGACCGGCAGGTTCAGGCGTTTGCCCAGCGCGTCGAGCAAAGCGCTTTCGATACCCGACTTGGCAAACGTGTTGCCGCGAATGCTGCGTTCCAGGCGCAACATGGCCGCGTTGATATTGCTCGCGTCCTGGCCCAGCAATAGCGGTGCGAAATGCTTGTCGATGTTGACCTTGATGCTGTCGGGGCTTTCGTTGCCGTAGCTCAGGCCGCCGATGGTGGTGGCCTCACCGATGCCTTCGATGCCGTCGGCGCAACGCACGCGGATGACCACCAGGGTCTGGTTCTGCATCGTGTGCATCGCCAGCTTGTGCGGGCGGATGGTAGGAAGGTCGACGATGATGGTCTCGATCGACTCGATGGCGCAAATCGGCATGGCAATACCCGTTGGGTTCTTTATAGATTTGACCTGATTCTGTTCCGGTTCTCTGCTGGCTTCCAATATAGAATGGGTCTCAAGCAATACCCTCAAGGTATGAAAGGAGCCGTCATGGAACTGCGTCATCTGCGCTATTTCCAGGTGCTGGGGGAAACCCTGAACTTCACCCGCGCCGCCGAACGCCTGCACATCGCCCAGCCGCCGTTGAGCCGGCAGATCCAGCAACTGGAGGACGAATTGGGCGTGGTTCTGCTGGAGCGTGGCCGACCGTTGCGGCTGACCGACGCCGGGCGGTTTTTCTTTGAGCACGCCAATGTGCTGCTCGAACAGCTGAACAAGGTCTGCGACAGCACGCGGCGTATCGGCCAGGGCGAAAAGACCTGGCTGGGCATCGGTTTTGCGCCGTCGACCTTGTACGGCGTGCTGCCCGAGCTGATCCGGCGGCTGCGTAACCACGACACGCTGGAGCTGGAGTTGGGCTTGTCCGAGATGACCACCTTGCAGCAGGTCGAAGCACTCAAGGCCGGGCGCATTGATGTGGGTTTCGGGCGGATTCGCATCGACGACCCGGCCATCGTCCAGCGTGTGCTGGTGGAAGACCGGCTGGTCGCCGTGCTGCCCGCCGGCCACCCATTGCTCGATGCGCCCGCCACCCTCGCCCAACTGGCCGCCGAACCCTTCGTGCTCTACCCCGGCAACCCGCGCCCCAGCTACGCCGACCATGTAATCGCGCTGTTCGACGCCCACGGCTTGAGCCTCAAGGTGGCGCAGTGGACCAATGAATTGCAGACTGCCATCGGCCTGGTCGGCGCAGGCATGGGCGTGACGCTGGTACCGGCTTCGGTGCAGGTGCTGCACCGTGCGGATATTGGCTACACGCCGATTGTGGAAGCTACCGCGACGTCGCCGATTATTCTCAGCCGCCGGGTGAATGACCAGTCGCCGGGGCTGAGGCATTGTTTGCAGTTGGTGGAAGAGTTGATCTGAGATGTCCCAAACACCACACATCCAATGTGGGAGCGGGCTTGCTCGCGAATGAGGTGGATCAGCCAGCCCATGTATTGACTGGCACACCGCATTCGCGAGCAAGCCCGCTCCCACATTTTGATCTTCATCAGGTTCAGAAACTGCGCAGGCGCTTGCGCTGCAGGGTCTGACTGGGGGACTCGTCGAACAGCTTGCGATACTCCGCCGAAAACCGCCCCAGGTGAGTAAACCCCCAGCCCAGGGCGATTTCAGAGATGGTACGCACTGAACCGTGCTCGAGGATCTCCTGACGCACGGCCCCCAGCCGGTGTTTTTTCAGATAGGCCATCGGCGACAGCGCGAAGTATTTGCGGAACGCATCGAACAGCTTGAACCGCGACACCCCCGCTGCGGCTTCCAGGTCTTCCAGGTGCACGGCTTCGCGAGCGTTATCATGGATATATTGGCGCGCGCGGACCAGATAATGCGGCAGTTTCACGCCCAGCACGTCGCGCAGTTCTTCGGAGTAGTTGTTCGGCTGCGCGAGGATCAAGCCTTTGATCAACGAGCTTTCCAGGTCGCGGGTAAACGCCGCCTGTTCATACAATTCGCTGCTGCGTTCCAGCTCTGCAATGAAGTAACGCGCCATGCGCCACCATGAAGCCGGGGCGCCGTCCACGGCGTCCATCACCGACTCGAATTTCAGCGGCGCCTCGATCGGCCGTTGCAGCAAGCCCTCCAGCGATTCGCTCATCGCCGCCCGCGTGATCACCACCTGCAACTTGCGGCAATCGCCGGAAATTGCCAGCACCTGGTGCTCATTCGGCGAGATGATCACGCCCTGATCGCGGTTGGAACTCAGGCGCTCACCGTTGCGGCTCAGCTCCTGCTCGCCCACTAGCGGCAGGCTCAGGCTGTAGCTGCTGAAGTGCTCGGCGTCCTCGATGTCGATGGTCACATCGGTGCCGTATTCGATCACGCCCAACGTCGTCGCGCGGGACTTGAACACGTTGGCGCTATGGTGAAAGCGCAGGCGCTCGGGCGTGGCCGTTGCCAGGCGGTGCGGCCCGCAGATGCCGGACATCCAGCTGCAGGCGCCTTCGAGGTCGAAGCGTTGAATATGGATATCGCGTGTCTGGCTACTCATCAGGGTGCACCCACGGCGGTTAGGCGGTTGCGCGCTCTGGCGGCGCGTCGTTGTGATTCGACAGCAAGTTCTACGCCACGCCGGCACGATTGCAACGGGGTGGATAGCAACGGCTGACTAAGTGGATAAACCGCTACCGTTTATGGCCATTGCCTGGCAAGACAGTAGCGCATCGCGTCACCGGGGCGCACCGAACTGGGTATTTGCTGCCCAATTTTCCGG
Organism: Pseudomonas viridiflava; assembly: GCF_900580675.1. GTDB lineage: Bacteria > Pseudomonadota > Gammaproteobacteria > Pseudomonadales > Pseudomonadaceae > Aquipseudomonas. The sequence continues at coordinate 4,683 of NZ_UTBG01000142.1, read as the reverse complement.
CCCACCTTCTCCGATTAAGCGGATAGCCCGCCGCCCCGTCGCGTCCCCTTAATGGCCCACCTGTTTAGCCATTATCAAAAAGGTGCCTCCCATGAGTGGTGCAAGAAGCGTCGAGCAATGGAAAAGCTTTATCGAAAGCTGCCTGGATTTTCGCCCGGCAGACGAAGTGTTCCGCATCGCCCGCGACATGTTCACCGAGCCGGAACTGTTCGACCTGGAGATGGAACTGATCTTCGAGAAAAACTGGATCTACGCCTGCCACGAAAGCGAGCTGGCGAATAACCACGACTTCGTGACCCTGCGCGCCGGGCGCCAGCCGATGATCATCACGCGCGACGGCGAGGGCCAGCTGAATGCGTTGATCAACGCCTGCCAGCATCGCGGCACCACCCTGACGCGGGTCGGCAAGGGCAACCAGTCGACGTTTACCTGCCCGTTCCACGCCTGGTGCTACAAGAGCGATGGCCGGCTGGTGAAGGTCAAGGCGCCGGGGGAATACCCGGAGGGTTTCGACAAAGCCACGCGCGGCCTGAAAAAAGCCCGCATCGAAAGCTACAAGGGCTTTGTGTTTATCAGCCTGGACGTGAATGGCAGCGACAGCCTGCAAGACTTCCTCGGTGACGCCAAAGTGTTCTTCGACATGATGGTCGCGCAGTCGGCCACCGGCGAGCTGGAAGTGCTGCCGGGGAAATCCGCCTACACCTACGACGGCAACTGGAAGCTGCAAAACGAAAACGGTCTGGACGGTTATCACGTCAGCACCGTGCACTACAACTACGTGGCCACGGTGCAGCATCGCCAGCAGGTGAACACCGAGAACGGCACCGGGTCGGGCACCACGCTGGACTACAGCAAGCTCGGCGCCGGCGACGCGAACACCGATGACGGCTGGTTTGCCTTCAACAATGGCCATAGCCTGTTGTTCAGCGACATGCCCAACCCGAGCGTACGCTCCGGCTACGCCACCATCATGCCGCGCCTGGTAGACGAACACGGCCAGCAAAAGGCCGAGTGGATGATGCACCGCCTGCGCAACCTGAATATCTACCCGAGCCTGTTCTTTCTCGACCAGATCAGCTCGCAGTTGCGGATCATCCGCCCGGTGGCGTGGAACAAGACCGAGATCATCAGCCAGTGCCTGGGGGTCAAGGGCGAATCCGACGCCGACCGCGAAAACCGCATCCGCCAGTTCGAGGATTTCTTCAACGTGTCCGGCATGGGCACGCCGGACGACCTGGTGGAATTCCGCGAAGCCCAACGCGGTTTCCAGGGCCGCCTGGAACGCTGGAGCGATATCTCACGCGGCAGCCATCGCTGGGAAACCGGGCCCACACCGAACAGCGAAGCCATCGGCATTCAACCGGCGATGACCGGCACCGAATTCACCCACGAAGGCCTGTACGTCAACCAGCACCGCAACTGGCAGCAATTTCTGCTCAACGGCCTGGATAAACAGGCGCTGAAACTGCAGGAGGTGAAGTGATGAATGCCCAATTGCAGTATCAGATCGAGCAGTTTTTCTATCGCAAATCCGAGCTGTGCGACGCCCAGGACTGGGACGCCTATGTGCAGCTGTTCGACCCGCAAAGTGAATTCCACTTGCCGCAATGGGACTCCGAACACGTCTACACCCGCGACCCCAAGCGCGAGATGTCGTTGATCTACTACGCCAACCGTTCGGGGCTGGAAGACCGCGTGTTCCGCCTGCGCACCGGCAAGGCGGCCTCGGCCACGCCGATGCCGCGCACCTTGCACCTGATCAACAACGTGCGCATTGCCGAACAGGCGGACGGCATGTTGGAAGTGCGGCTGAACTGGCACACGCTGTTTTATCGGCTGGCTACGTCGGAGCAGTTCTACGGGCCGGCGACCTACAGCCTGAAACCCCATGGCGACAGCTGGCTGATCACCCGCAAGCACGCGCTGCTGCTCAACGACACCATCAACTCGGTGCTGGACTTCTACCACCTCTAATGATGGCAAGCCCGCTCGCCACAACAAGCGCGCTCACCACAGGTTATACGCCCGGAGAGCAACACATGAATCACAAAGTGGCCTTCAGTTTTGCCGACGGCAAGACCCTGTTTTTTCCGGTGGGTGCCCATGAAATCCTGCTGGATGCGGCGCTGCGCAATGGCATCAAGATCCCTCTGGATTGCCGCGAAGGCGTCTGTGGCACCTGCCAGGGCCGCTGCGAGTCGGGCGATTACACCCAGGAGTATGTCGACGAAGACGCCCTCTCCAGCCTCGACTTGCAGCAGCGCAAGATGCTCAGCTGCCAGACCCGCGTGAAGTCCGACGCAACGTTCTATTTCGATTTTGATTCGAGCCTGTGCAATGCGCCGGGGCCGGTGCAGGTGCGCGGCACGGTGAGCGAGGTGCGCCAGGTCTCGGCCGGCACGGCGATTTTGCACGTGCAGCTGGTGGCGCCGCTGGACTTCCTGCCGGGCCAATATGCGCGCCTGGCAGTGCCGGGCACGGACAGTTGGCGCTCGTATTCCTTCGCCAATCTGCCGGGCAATCACTTGCAGTTCCTGGTGCGCCTGCTGCCGGACGGGGTGATGAGCAACTACCTGCGTGAGCGCTGCCAGGTCGGCGACGAGGTGCTGATGGAAGCGCCCCTGGGTGCGTTCTATCTGAGGCACGTGACCAAGCCGCTGGTGCTGGTGGCGGGCGGCACCGGGCTCTCGGCATTGCTGGGCATGCTTGATCAACTGGTCGCCAACGGCTGTGAGCAACCGGTGCACCTGTATTACGGCGTGCGCGGAGCCGAAGATTTATGCGAAGCAGCGCGCATCCAGGCCTACGCTGCGCAAATCCCGAACTTTCGCTACACCGAAGTGCTGAGCGATGCCGCACCGGAGTGGCCCGGCAAACGCGGTTACCTCACCGAGCATTTCGACCTGGCCGAATTACGGGACGGATCGGCGGATATGTACCTGTGCGGCCCCCCGCCCATGGTCGAATCCATCCAGCAATGGCTGTTGGATCAGGCACTTGATGGCGTTCAGCTGTATTACGAAAAGTTTACGCAGAGTAATATCTGACCCCTCAGCACTTCTGGGGGGCTGGTGCGGCGTGCAATCAACCCTGAGAAATACAAGTAGAAGGGAATGTTAATGGCGGATGACATGGTTAACCCGGTAGGCCTCAAGCGTGGCCTGAAGAACCGGCATATTCAGCTGATTGCCTTGGGAGGGGCGATCGGTACGGGGCTGTTCCTCGGTTCGGCGGGCGTGCTCAAGTCGGCGGGGCCGTCGATGATCCTGGGCTACGCGATTGCCGGGTTCATCGCGTTCCTGATCATGCGCCAGCTTGGCGAAATGATCGTCGAAGAGCCGGTGGCCGGTTCCTTCAGCCACTTCGCACACAAATACTGGAACGGCTACGCGGGTTTCCTGGCGGGCTGGAACTACTGGGTACTCTACGTGCTGGTGGGCATGGCCGAACTGACGGCCGTGGGCAAGTACATCCAGTTCTGGTGGCCGGAGATCCCGACCTGGGTCAGCGCGCTGGTGTTCTTTGTCGCGGTGAACCTGATCAACACCCTGAACGTGAAGTTCTTCGGTGAAGCCGAGTTCTGGTTTGCGATCATCAAGGTGGTGGCGATTGTCGGCATGATCGTGCTCGGCTGCTACCTGCTGTTCAGCGGCACCGGCGGCCCGCAAGCCTCGGTGAGCAACCTGTGGAGCCACGGCGGGTTCTTCCCGAATGGCGGCATGGGGCTGTTGATGTCGATGGCGTTCATCATGTTCTCGTTCGGTGGCCTGGAGTTGGTCGGCATCACCGCCGCCGAGGCCAGCGAGCCACGCAAGGTGATCCCGAAGGCGATCAACCAGGTGGTCTACCGGATTCTGATTTTCTACGTCGGCGCACTGACCGTGCTGCTGTCGCTGTACCCGTGGGACCAACTGCTGCAAACCCTCGGCGCGTCGGGCGATGCCTACAGCGGCAGCCCGTTTGTGCAGATCTTCTCGCTGATCGGCAACGACACCGCCGCGCACATCCTCAACTTCGTGGTGCTGACCGCGGCGCTGTCGGTGTACAACAGCGGCGTGTACTGCAACAGCCGCATGCTGTTCGGCCTGGCCGAGCAAGGGGATGCGCCCAAGGCGCTGATGAAGCTCAACAAACAAGGCGTGCCGCTGCGGGCCCTGGCGATTTCGGCGCTGGTGACCCTGCTGTGCGTGGTGGTCAACTACGTCGCACCGCAAAGTGCGCTGGAGCTGCTGTTTGCGCTGGTGGTTGCTTCGCTGATGATCAACTGGGCGCTGATCAGCATCACCCACATCAAGTTCCGCAAGGCCATGGGCGAGCAAGGCGTGACGCCGTCGTTCAAGACCTTCTGGTTCCCGTTCAGCAACTACCTGTGCCTGGCGTTCATGGTGATGATTGTCAGCGTGATGCTGGCGATTCCGGGCATTCGCGAGTCGGTGTACGCGATGCCGGTGTGGGTGGGGATTATCTATGTGGCGTATCGGATGCGGATGAAAAAGGGTAGCGCTGTAGTGAATGCACAGTGATCCCTGTGGGAGCCGGGCTTGCCCGCGATGGCGGTGTGTCAGTCACCGGATGTGGGGGCTGACACACCGCTATCGCAGGCAAGCCAGCTCCCACATTTTTTGATTGCATACCAGATGTAGAAAGCCCCGGGATTCCGGGGCTTTCTGTTTAGAGCGTGGA
>NZ_UTBG01000093.1 GCF_900580675.1 Pseudomonas viridiflava | reverse complement strand
GGAAGGAAAGTATTAATATCGCGCATAAGAACGCCGGTTTGTTAGATGTGTTTGCTCGCACGAACATCATCAATCAAATCGGCGTTCTTGTTTCTGTCTTTCCCGGGATTCCGTGAAGAACCTTTTTTTTGCCTGGGATTTGGCAATGAACATCAGGAAGGGAAGCAAGGCGGGAGCAGGTTTGCCCCCGCCGGAGGGATCAGAGCAGGAAGATCGTCGCCAGCCCCAGGAAGATGAAGAAGCCACCACTGTCGGTCATGGCCGTGATCATCACGCTGGCACCCATCGCAGGGTCGCGCCCCAGACGTGCCAGGGTCATGGGTATCAATACCCCCATCAACGCCGCCAACAGCAGGTTGAGGGTCATGGCGGCGGTCATTACTACGCCAAGCGACCAGCTGCCATACAGCAAGTAGGCCACCACACCGATCACCCCACCCCACACCAGGCCATTGATCAGGCCCACGGCCAACTCTTTGCGCAGCAGGCGTGAGGAGTTGGCGGTACTCACCTGGTCCAGTGCCATCGCGCGCACAATCATGGTGATGGTCTGGTTACCGGAGTTGCCGCCAATACCAGCCACAATCGGCATCAGCGCCGCAAGCGCCACCAGCTTCTCGATAGAGCCTTCAAACAGCCCGATTACACGGGAAGCGATAAAAGCTGTGATCAAGTTGACTGCCAGCCACGCCCAGCGGTTATGCAGCGAACGCCAGACTGAGGCAAAAATATCTTCCTCTTCACGCAAACCCGCCATGTTGAGGACTTCGGTTTCACTCTCTTCACGAATCAGGTCGACCATTTCATCGATGGTCAAACGGCCAATCAGCTTGCCGTTCTTGTCGACCACCGGCGCGGAGATCAAGTCATAACGCTCGAACGCCTGCGCGGCTTCGTAGGCGTCTTCGTCCGGGTGAAAACTCACCGTATCGCTGGCCATCAAATCCGCAACTTTCTTGTCCGGATCATTCACCAGCAGTCGCTTGATCGGCAACACACCCTTGAGGATGCCTTCGTAGTCGACCACGAACAGTTTGTCGGTATGGCCAGGCAGCTCTTTCAGCCGGCGCAGGTAACGCAGAACCACTTCCAGGCTGACGTCTTCGCGGATGGTGACCATCTCGAAGTCCATCAGGGCGCCGACCTGGTCTTCGTCATAGGACAACGCGGAGCGCACGCGCTCACGCTGCTGGCCGTCGAGAGCCTCCATCAGCTCATGCACAACATCGCGAGGCAGCTCGGGGGCGAGGTCAGCCAGCTCGTCGGCGTCCATCTCCCTGGCAGCGGCCAGGAGCTCGTGATCGTCCATGTCGGCGATCAGGGTTTCACGCACCGAGTCGGATACTTCGAGCAGGATGTCGCCGTCGCGGTCGGCCTTGACCAACTGCCACAGGGTCAGTCGATCGTCCAGCGGCAAGGCTTCGAGAATGTAGGCGACGTCGGCGGAGTGCAGGTCATCGAGTTTGCGTTGCAGCTCGACGAGGTTTTGCCGGTGAACCAGGTTTTCTACGCGGTCGTGGTTGGGACCTTCCTGGCGGTGCGTGAGGTCTTCGACCACACGCTGGCGCTGCAGCAGCTCGATGACTTGAGCAAGGCGATCCTGCAGGCTTTCTTGTGTTTTCTTTACTTCTACTTCGGTCATAGGCGAACTCCACTCCCAGCAGCAGGGCACGCCGGAAGGATCAATCAGTCAATTCATGATTGGTAAAACGGGGTACTGAGTAACTACTGGGTAAGTCCATGGAGGTATTCCACAAGCCCCGGCGGGGCTGACGGGCGCAATGATACACGCTGCGTGCGCTTTTAACGTCAAAAAACTGGAAAGAACAAGCGCTTGCGAGCCAAAGCTGAGTTTTGGCTACATCTATCAACTGCGACGACGCGGCGGGAGAGGAAAACACATGGGAATACAGGAAAAGAGAAAATCCTACACAAACCCCAGACGGCAAAAAGCCCGCACTTGGCGGGCTTTTTGTTTGTATGGTGCACTCGACAGGATTCGAACCTGTGACCGCTCGGTTCGTAGCCGAGTACTCTATCCAGCTGAGCTACGAGTGCAGATTGTGTTTTTAGACCAGATCACAACTGGTTGAAACCGAGCTAGCTGCATTGCTGCAACTGACTCTTAAATGGTGCACTCGACAGGATTCGAACCTGTGACCGCTCGGTTCGTAGCCGAGTACTCTATCCAGCTGAGCTACGAGTGCATTTGTTGCCGCGCATTATAGGCCGTTCAATCTCTATGTAAAGCTATTTTTTCGAGTAATTTCAACCACTTACCGAAAAAACCAGATTGCAACGTACTAAGCAAATAATGGCGGAGAACGGGGGATTCGAACCCCCGACACCCTTTTGAGGTGTACTCCCTTAGCAGGGGAGCGCCTTCGGCCACTCGGCCAGCTCTCCGCAACACGGGGCGTATATTAACCACGTTCATCCCCGTTTGCAAACATAAAAAACGATAAAAATTAAAGGCTTGGTTCTTCGTCCTTCTCTTTCTTGATCCGCAGGTAGATTTCCTCGCGGTGGACCGCTACCTCTTTCGGAGCGTTAACCCCGATACGTACTTGATTGCCTTTAACGCCGAGCACGGTCACGGTGATTTCGCCATCACCAATAATCAAGCTTTCTGCGCATCGACGAGTCAGAATCAGCATACCTTTCTCCTCACGCATTTCAGTTCAGGAACAACAGTCTGCAAAAAAAAGGCGTTCGACCTACAGCCTGAAGGCCACAGCCCTAACGGCCTAAGTATTGTCGAGCGCACGCAAAAGGCCATGCGCCCGGCAAAAAAATGAAAGGCGCGGTAACCGCGCCTTTCGGGCACTGCATCACTCGCCCTGTCGGGCCGGAGCGTCCAGCTCAAACGCTGTGTGCAGCGCGCGTACAGCCAGTTCCAGATACTTCTCTTCGATCACCACCGAGACCTTGATTTCCGAGGTGGAGATCATCTGGATGTTGATGCTTTCCTTGGCCAGCGCCTCGAACATGCGGCTGGCAACGCCGGCATGCGAGCGCATGCCCACACCCACGATCGACACTTTGGCAATCTTGGTATCGCCAACCACTTCACGGGCGCCAATCTCGCTCGCGGTGTTCAGCAGAATACGTTCGGCTGCATCGTACTCGTTGCGGTGCACGGTGAAGGTGAAATCGGTGGTGTTATCGTGCGAAACGTTCTGCACGATCATGTCGACTTCAATGTTCGCGCCGCTGATCGGGCCCAGGATCTTGAAGGCCACGCCCGGGGTGTCTGGCACGCCACGGATCGTCAGCTTGGCTTCATCGCGGTTGAAAGCGATGCCGGAAATGATCGGCTGTTCCATGGATTCCTCTTCATCAATAGTAATGAGGGTGCCCGGACCCTCTTTGAAGCTGTGCAGTACGCGCAGCGGAACGTTGTACTTGCCGGCGAACTCCACCGCACGGATCTGCAACACCTTGGAACCGAGGCTGGCCATTTCCAGCATCTCTTCAAAGGTGATCTTGTCCAGGCGCTGGGCCACGGACACCACACGCGGGTCGGTGGTGTACACGCCGTCCACATCGGTGTAGATCTGGCATTCATCAGCCTTGAGAGCCGCCGCCAGCGCCACGCCGGTGGTGTCCGAACCGCCACGACCCAAGGTGGTGATGTTGCCTTGCTCGTCCACACCCTGGAACCCGGCTACAACTACCACGCGGCCGGCTTTCAGATCTGTGCGGATTTTCTGATCATCAATCTGCAGGATGCGCGCCTTGGTGTGCGCGCTGTCAGTCAGGATGCGTACCTGGCTGCCAGTGTAGGACACCGCCGGCACACCGCGCTTGTTCAGCGCCATGGCCAGCAGGGCAATGGTCACTTGCTCGCCGGTGGACACAATCACATCCAGCTCACGCGGCAGCGGTTGCTGGTCGCCACTGATTGCCTTGGCCAGATCGATCAGGCGATTGGTCTCGCCGCTCATGGCCGACAGCACCACCACCAGGTCATCGCCGGCATCGTGGAATTTTTTAACCTTGTCGGCCACCTGCTCGATTCTTTCGACAGAGCCGACCGAGGTGCCTCCAAATTTCTGTACGATCAAAGCCATTTCCAAGCCGCCTCAGCCCGTAAAGGGGCGCCTATTATCCAATCAACCAGCACTGCACCCGCCCGCGACTAGACCACGGGCGAGTTGAAAGCGCCTTAAATACCTGCCTCGACAAATGGCACGGTCAGGGCCAAGGCCGCGTCCAGGGCACCGGCGTCTACACCACCGCCTTGCGCCATGTCCGGACGACCGCCGCCCTTCCCGCCCACTGCCGCAGCGGCTTGCTTCATCAAATCACCGGCCTTGAGTTGGCCAGTCAGGTCTTTGGTTACACCGGCAACCAGAACGACCTTTTCCTCATGGACACCGCCGAGCAGGATCACTGCGCGGCCGAGCTTGTTCTTCAACTGATCGACCAGGGCCAACAGCGCCTTGCCGTCCTGACCGTCCAGGCGTGCAGCCAGGACTTTCACACCCTTGACGTCCAGTGCTTGCGCCGACAAATCGTCACCCGCCGCGCTGGCCGCCTTGGCTTGCAACTGCTCCAGCTGTTTCTCCAGGGCGCGGTTGCGATCCAGTACGGCGGACAGTTTGTCGATCAGGTTGTCGCGGCTGCCCTTGACCAGGCTGGCCGCTTCCTTGAGTTGTTCTTCAGCAGCATTGAGGTAGGCCAGGGCCGCAGCGCCGGTCACTGCCTCGATACGACGCACGCCGGAAGCCACACCGCCTTCGCTGATGATCTTCAGCAGGCCGATGTCGCCGGTACGGTTGGCGTGGATACCGCCACACAGCTCCACCGAGAAGCTGCCGCCCATGCTCAGTACGCGCACGTTGTCGCCGTACTTCTCGCCGAACAGCGCCATGGCGCCTTTGGCCTTCGCGGTGTCGATGTCGGTTTCCTCGGTTTCCACCGGGCTGTTCTTGCGCACTTCGGAGTTGACGATCTCTTCCAGGGCCTTGATCTGCTCCGGCTTGATCGCTTCAAAGTGGCTGAAGTCGAAGCGCAGGCGCTGGCTGTCGACCAACGAACCTTTCTGCTGGACGTGCTCGCCCAGCACCTGGCGCAGTGCGGCGTGCAGCAAGTGAGTGGCCGAGTGGTTCAGCGCAGTTGCATGCCGTACGTCGGCATCAACCTGGGTGTCGACCGGCGAACCCACCGTCAGGTTGCCCAGCACCAGCACACCGTGGTGCAGGAACGCACCGCCGGTCTTGGTGGTGTCACGCACTTCAAAACGCCCGGACGTCGAACTCAGGAAACCACAGTCACCGATCTGACCACCGGACTCGGCGTAAAACGGCGTCTGGTCCAGCACTACGACAGCCTCGTCGCCTTCGCTCAACACGTCGACCGACTTGCCATCTTTATAAATCGCAACGATCTTCGCCGAGCCAGCGGTAGCCTTGTAGCCGATGAATTCGGTGGGCACGTCAACTTTGACCAGCGTGTTGTAGTCCAGGCCAAAAGAGCTGGCAGAACGGGCACGCACGCGCTGGGCTTCCATCTCGCGCTCAAAACCAACCTCATCGATGGTCAGCTCGCGCTCACGGGCGATGTCGGCGGTCAGGTCCATCGGGAAGCCGTAGGTATCGTAGAGCTTGAATACGACGTCGCCAGGCACAACGCTGCCTTTGAGTTCGGCCAGGTCCTGCTCCAGAATCTTCAAGCCATGTTCCAGGGTCTTGGAGAACTGCTCTTCTTCAGCCTTGAGCACGCGTTCGATGTTGCCTTGCTGCTGCTTGAGTTCCGGAAAGGCGTCGCCCATCTCGGCGACCAGCGCCGCGACAATTTTGTAGAAGAAGCTGCCGGTAGCGCCCAGCTTGTTACCGTGGCGGCAAGCGCGACGGATGATCCGGCGCAGCACATAACCACGGCCTTCGTTCGACGGCAGCACACCATCGGCGATCAGGAAGCCGCAGGAACGGATGTGATCCGACACAACCTTGAGCGAAGACTGGTTATCGTTGGCGCAGCCAATGGCGGCGGCCGACGCGCTCAGCAGGTTGGTAAACAGGTCGATTTCATAGTTGGAATGAACGTGCTGCATCACCGCACTGATCCGCTCCAGGCCCATGCCGGTGTCTACCGACGGCGCCGGCAGCGGATGCAATACGCCGTCTGCGGTGCGGTTGAACTGCATGAACACGTTGTTCCAGATCTCGATGTAACGGTCGCCGTCTTCCTCTGGCGAGCCCGGCGGGCCACCCCAGATATCCGCGCCGTGGTCGTAGAAGATCTCGGTGCAAGGGCCGCACGGGCCAGTATCACCCATGGTCCAGAAGTTATCGGACGCGTAAGGCGCGCCTTTGTTGTCGCCGATGCGAATCATGCGCTCGACAGGCACGCCGACTTCTTTGGTCCAGATGTCATAGGCTTCATCGTCCGTCGCATAGACGGTGACCCAGAGCTTTTCCTTCGGCAACTTCAACACGCCGGTCAGGAAGGTCCAGGCAAACGTAATCGCATCTTTCTTGAAATAATCGCCAAAGCTGAAGTTGCCGAGCATTTCGAAGAAGGTGTGGTGGCGCGCGGTGTAACCGACGTTTTCCAGGTCGCTGTTCTTGCCGCCGGCGCGCACGCACTTCTGGCTGCTGGTGGCGCGGGTGTACGCGCGCTTTTCCTGGCCCAGGAAGCAGTCCTTGAACTGGTTCATCCCCGCGTTAGTGAACAGCAGGGTAGGGTCATTGCCTGGGATCAAGGAGCTGGAGGCGACACGGGTGTGACCTTGCTCTTCGAAGAAGCGAAGGAAGGCTTCACGGATTTCTGCGCTTTTCATTAGGTTCTTCCACGGAGGCTGCGGCCAAAGGCCAGTGCGCAACATCATCAGACGAAGCGACGGCAAAGGGCCGCATTATATCGGCCCTTTGCCGGTGGTACAGCGTGTTTATGCGATAGAGAGGTTCAATTAGACGGCCTGCAGGGTCATTTCCGCGAAAATTCGACGAATGTCTGCAGCACCTGCTCGATCTGGGCCTGGCTCACGTCCAGGTGCGTGACCATGCGCAGGCGCGGCGCGGCGCTTAACTTGATCCCGCGCTCGGCGGCAAAGGCCTTCAAGGCCTGGGCCCGGTCGCCGATCTGCACGTAGACCATGTTGGTCTGCACCGGCTCTACCTCAAACCCGGCGTTGCGCAATGCATCGCCCAACCATTGGGCGTTGGCGTGGTCGTCGGCCAGGCGTTGTACCTGGTGATCCAGGGCATACAGCCCCGCCGCCGCCAGCGAACCGGCCTGCCGCATGCCGCCGCCGACCATCTTGCGCAGGCGCCGCGCCTTGGCGATCAGCGCGGTAGAGCCACAGAGCACCGAGCCGATCGGCGCGCCAAGGCCCTTGGACAGGCACACCGACACTGAATCGAAGTGCCGGGCAATCTCGCGCGCATCCACCCCCAGCTTGACCGCTGCGTTGTAGAGCCGCGCGCCGTCCAGGTGCAGGGCCAGGCCGTGTTCACGGGTGAACGCACGGGCTTTGGCCAGGTAGTCGAGCGGCAGCACCTTGCCTTGCATGGTGTTTTCCAGCGCCAACAGGCGCGTGCGGGCGAAGTGGAAGTCGTCGGGCTTGATGGCTTCCACCACCTGATCAAGGTCCAGCGAGCCGTCCGCCTGCAATTCCAACGGCTGCGGCTGGATCGAGCCCAGCACCGCCGCGCCGCCGCCTTCGTATTTGTAGGTGTGGGCCTGTTGCCCGACGATGTACTCCTCGCCTCGTTCACAGTGCGCCATCAACGCCAGCAGGTTGCTCATGGTGCCGGTGGGCACGAACAGTGCCGCCGCGAACCCCAGGCGCTTGGCCAGTTCGGCCTCCAGGTGATTGACGCTGGGGTCTTCACCGTAGACGTCGTCGCCACTGACGGCATTGGCCATGGCGTCGAGCATGCCGGGGGTGGGTTGGGTCACGGTGTCGCTGCGCAGGTCGATCACGGACATGAAGCAAGCCTCTGGAGGGGTCAGTAAGGGTCTTATAAGGATGATTACTGCGGGCAACGCCACGGAATATCAAGCCCTACCTGTCCTCAATCGAATACCAACCAAACAAACCGATATAGGTTATCGATACGGCGCTCGTGCAGTTTTTGAAAAACCATGTTAAAAACTCTCCGCCGCCAGGGTTCTGGCGGCAACGTTCTCAGGGCGGGGTGCAATTCCCCACCGGCGGTAATTACACGCAATGTGTATAGCCCGCGAGCGCTTGGCGCCTCGAACTGCTCACGCGGGACGGCGACAAGGTCAGCAGACCCGGTGTGATCCCGGGGCCGACGGTCATAGTCCGGATGAAGAGAGAACGGGATTGGCACCTAAGGGCCGCACACCCAGTGTGTTTGCGCACCCTTAAATCCCATTCGATTCATAACGCCCTGTTTTTTTCTTAAACAGGAGTCAGAACATGCAACCCACCGCAATCGACAGCAAAAGCAAAAACCATCACGGCGAGCGCGTCGCATTTATCCAGGCCTGCTGGCACAAGGATATTGTCGACCAATCCCGCAAAGGCTTCCTCGCCGAAATGATCGCCCAGGGCTACCAGGAATCGGACATCGATTTCTTCGAAGTCGGTGGCGCCTTTGAAATGCCCCTGCACGCCAAGCTGCTGGCCAAGACCGGCCGTTACGCCGGTATCGTTGCCGCCGCGCTGGTGGTGGACGGTGGCATCTACCGCCACGAATTCGTCGCCCAGTCGGTGGTCAGCGGCCTGATGCAAGTGCAGCTGGAAACCGAAGTGCCGGTATTCTCGGTGTCCCTGACCCCGCATCACTTCCACGCCGGCACTGAGCACCACACCTTTTTCTATGAGCACTTCGTGCACAAGGGCCAGGAAGCGGCACGCACCTGCGCCGATACCCTGCACAAGGTGCGCGCCATTCGTCGTAGCGAGCCACGCGCTGTAGCCGTTTAAGCCTCACCGCAAAACAACTGTGGGAGGGGGCTTGCTCCCGATAGCGGTGTCTCAGCGACAGATGAGCTGGCTGACACACTGCTATCGGGGGCAAGCCCCCTCCCACATTTAGGTCCGGTTAGGGCTCAGGTCTATGCCAACCCGGCATCCGTCGTCGGCACAATCAATATCCCCGCCCGCAAGCCATTCTTGACCTTAGGGTTCGGGAAGATGATGCGCGCGCCCTCCTCCTCGATCACCCAGCGTGTCTTGGCCACGTCCTCGGCCAACAGATAGCCCTTGGCCAATGGCGAAAAGTTTTCCACGTCCGCCGGCAGGTGCATCAGGAAGGCATCGCTGTGCTTGATGACCTCACGGGACACGGCAAACAATTGCAACCCATCCAGGCGCTCGGTAGCTGGCTCGTTGCCCTCGATGATCTGCTTCAGGTGGGTTTCCAGGCGCGACACGTCCACGCCCTGGTTCTGCCCGAACGGCCGCGCCTTGCCCAGTTCCAGGGTGAAGGCTTCGGCCGCCAGCTGTTCGTAGGTAAACGCGGTGAAGGTGATCGAAGTTTTGTTCTGCAGCAGCACCGCCTGCATGCCGGCAGCGTTCAGGCGCGCCAGCTCATGGCGTGAGTGCTGGCGGCCTTCCTTCCACGGGTACAG
>NZ_UTBG01000096.1 GCF_900580675.1 Pseudomonas viridiflava | reverse complement strand
GTGTATAAGAGACAGGTGTTGGGGCGAGGACCTTTTGGTTACTTTTGGGTCCTTCCAAAAGTGACCCGCTGTAAGAGCGGAACCATAGGCCGCCGTTACCGCAGAAATGGATATGCCCCCAAAAAAACCCAAAAAAAAGGGCGACCGAAGTCGCCCAAAATGCCTTGCGTGCTCATATAACCCAGAAGAACTTACGGTTCTTTACGCTTATTAGCGTCCTTCCAGATAAAAATCCCAAACCCTACAAAAAACAGCACCATGAGGCTGACAGTCAGCACCCCGGCAAATACCACATTATCGATAAACATGACCGGCCTCCTGCACTTGCCCTGTTGCGATAAGGCTAAGTTAATGCAGAAGGAGAATTGGAAAATTGACGAGGATCAATGTCGCCCGCAACGGAGCGTAAAGAAGGGAAATAACTGACCTGCATCAACAGATGCAGGCCATTTCAACGCTTTTTCGGTTTGTTCTTCGACTTTTTCTTAACTTTGCCCAACGGCATGGCCTGCTCAAATGCCTGGCGCACTTCATTCAGGCGTTTGTCATTAAGGTCATGCACACGCTTGGCACGTTCGGCATTCAGGTCGATCAGCTTGTCGTCATCACTCATGGCTTGGCTTACACGTGGCGGGAATAACCCAATAATGCGGCCTCCCCCGCCCAACGGCAAATCAGCCGGCGACAAAAGGCAGGCCATCACCCAAAATCGGCGCTTCCCACTGAACCCAAGAGGCGCACCCAGGTGGCACTGCACAAGGACCTTCCGCCGTTGCTGGCCCTGCGCGCCTTCGAAGCCGTCGCGCGGCATTTGAGCTTTATCAAGGCCGCGAACGAATTGTCGGTGACCCAGAGCGCCCTGAGCCACCCGCTGGACATGCAGGCGCGCGGCCTGGCGGGCGTTGCGCGATTAAACCTCGACGTCCACCCACAAACCCTGGCGTGGCGCATCTTCGATCAGCGGCACTACCGGCACGGTGTTGTCGGCATTCAGCAAATCACCGGGGATCGCCAAGTGCACTTCCGGGTCTTCGTCGGCTTCGCGCCGGCGTTTTTGCTGCTCCTGCTGGCGACGCTGCTCTTCGCGCAACAGGAAGGTCGACTGCTCGGCATCGCCCTTTTTCAGGTCGATGGTACTTTCGCTGGAGCTCGGCTGTACCGGCACCACGGGCGGGATATCCGGCTTCGGGCGCACCGGATCGAGTTGTGACGTGACCGGCACGACACTGACGGGCAGCGTGGGTGGAAACATAATAGTTACTCTCCTGATCATCAGGCTGTCGGCTTCCCGCGCAGCGACTTGAACGCGGGCTCGCCAACCTGTGACCCAGTCGACACTTGCAAGTGCCCGCCACCCGTCGATTCGGCCTGTCGAAGCGCTACGCAAACCGAGTAGTTTTCTCAGAGTCCTTGGGCGTGGGACCTTGTTCCGTTAAGATAGTCGGCTTTTTCACGGCGGGAGTCAGGCAGCATGGCGCAGCAGTATCAACCGGGGCAACGCTGGATTAGTGACAGCGAAGCAGAGCTGGGGTTAGGCACCGTTCTGGCACAGGACGGGCGCTTGTTGACCGTGCTCTATCCGGCCACTGGCGACACTCGCCAGTATGCGCTACGGAATGCGCCCCTCACTCGTGTGAGGTTTTCGCCGGGTGACAGCATCACCCATTTCGAAGGCTGGAAAATGACCGTACAGGAAGTCGACGACGTCGACGGCTTGCTGGTCTACCACGGCCTCAATGGGCAGAACGAGCAGGTCACCCTGCCGGAAACCCAACTGTCGAACTTCATTCAGTTCCGCCTGGCCAGCGACCGCCTGTTCGCCGGGCAGATCGACCCGCTGGCGTGGTTCTCGCTGCGTTACCACACCCTCGAACACACCAGCCGCCAGTTGCAATCCTCGCTGTGGGGTTTGGGCGGCGTGCGTGCGCAACCGATTGCCCACCAACTGCACATCGCCCGTGAAGTCGCTGACCGTATCGCGCCGCGGGTATTGCTGGCGGACGAAGTGGGCCTGGGCAAGACCATCGAAGCCGGCCTGGTGATCCATCGCCAGCTGCTTTCCGGTCGCGCCAACCGCGTGCTGATCCTGGTCCCGGAAAACCTGCAGCACCAATGGCTGGTGGAAATGCGCCGCCGCTTCAACCTGCAGGTTGCGCTGTTCGACGAAGAGCGCTTTATCGAAAGCGATGCCACCAACCCGTTCGAAGACACCCAGCTCGCGTTGGTTGCACTGGAATGGCTGGTGGACGACGAGAAGGCCCAGGACGCGCTGTTCGCCGCCGGATGGGACCTGCTGGTGGTCGACGAAGCGCACCACCTGGTCTGGCACGAAGAAAAGGCCAGCGCCGAATACTCGCTGGTCGAGCAACTCGCCGAGGTCATTCCTGGCGTGCTGCTGCTGACCGCCACCCCGGAACAACTGGGCCAGGACAGCCACTTCGCACGCCTGCGCCTGCTCGACCCGAACCGCTTCCACGACCTGCAAGCCTTCCGCGCCGAGAGCGAGAACTATCGCCCGGTGGCCGAAGCCGTGCAGGAGTTGCTGGACAAGGGCCGCCTGTCACCCAAGGCCCATAAGACCATCCAGGGTTTCCTCGGTAACGAAGGCGAAGCGCTGCTCACCGCCGTCAACGATGGCGACACTGAAGCCAGTGCGCGCCTGGTGCGTGAACTGCTCGACCGCCACGGCACCGGCCGCGTGCTGTTCCGCAACACCCGCGCTGCCGTGCAGGGCTTCCCCGAGCGCAAGCTGCACGCCTACCCAATGCCGAACCCGGACGAATACCTCGAGTTGCCACTGGGTGAGCACGCCGAGCTGTACCCGGAAGTCAGCTTCCAGTCGCAGCCGGACGTCGAGGAAGAAAACCGCTGGTGGCGCTTCGACCCACGTGTCGAGTGGCTGATCGACCAGCTGAAAATGCTCAAGCGCACCAAGGTCCTGGTGATCTGCGCCCACGCCGAAACCGCCATGGACCTGGAAGACGCGCTGCGTGTGCGTTCCGGCATCCCGGCCACGGTGTTCCACGAGGGCATGAACATCCTCGAGCGTGACCGCGCGGCTGCGTACTTCGCGGATGAGGAGTTCGGTGCCCAGGTGCTGATCTGCTCGGAAATCGGCAGCGAAGGCCGCAATTTCCAGTTCTCCCACCACCTGGTGCTGTTCGACCTGCCGTCCCACCCTGACCTGCTGGAACAGCGGATCGGCCGTCTGGACCGGATCGGCCAGAAACATGTGATCGAACTGCACGTGCCGTACCTGGAAACCAGCCCGCAAGAGCGCCTGTTCCAGTGGTACCACGAAGCGCTGAACGCCTTCCTCAATACCTGCCCGACCGGCAACGCCTTGCAGCATCAGTTCGGCCCGCGCCTGCTGCCGCTGCTGGAAAACGCCGACGACGGCGAGTGGCAAGCACTGATCGACGAAGCCCGCGCCGAGCGCGAGCGTCTGGAGCAGGAACTGCACACTGGCCGCGACCGCTTGCTGGAGCTCAACTCCGGCGGCGCCGGTGAAGGCGATGCACTGGTTGAGGACATCCTCGAGCAAGACGACCAGTTCGCCCTGCCGATCTACATGGAAACCCTGTTCGACGCGTTTGGTATCGACAGCGAAGACCATTCGGAAAACGCGCTGATCCTCAAGCCCAGCGAAAAAATGCTCGACGCCAGCTTCCCCCTGGGCGACGACGAAGGTGTGACCATCACCTACGACCGTAACCAGGCGCTGTCACGCGAAGACATGCAGTTCATCACCTGGGAACCCCCGATGGTGCAGGGCGGCATGGACCTGGTGCTGTCCGGCTCCATGGGCAACACCGCCGTGGCGCTGATCAAGAACAAGGCGCTCAAGCCGGGCACCGTGTTGCTCGAACTGCTCTACGTCAGCGAAGTGGTCGCCCCGCGCTCGCTGCAACTGGGCCGCTACCTGCCACCGGCCGCCCTGCGCTGCCTGCTGGACGCGAATGGCAATGACCTGTCGGGCCGCGTGTCGTTTGAAACCCTCAACGACCAGTTGGAAAGCGTGCCACGCGCCAGTGCCAACAAGTTCATCCAGGCCCAGCGCGATCAACTGACGCCACGCATCAATGCCGGCGAAGAGAAGATCAGCCCGCGCCACGCCGAGCGTGTGGCCGAGGCCAAGCGCCGCCTGGCGGCGGACACCGACGAAGAGCTGGCACGCCTGACCGCGTTGCAAGCGGTCAACCCGACCGTACGCGACAGCGAACTGGTTGCCCTGCGCCAACAACGCGAGCAAGGCCTGGCCATGCTCGACAAGGCGGCGTTGCGACTGGAAGCGATCAGGGTGTTGGTGGCGGGTTGATTACCGCCCTGCCCCGCTAATCAAGAAGGCCCGCGCAATGCGGGCCTTTTTTATGCACTTGAGAATACTGGAGCCAGTCATTGCCCCTTCGCGAGCAATCCCCACATTTGACCGAGTTCCAAAGGAGGAACTCGGTCAAATGTGGGCGCTGGCTTGCCTGCGATGGCCTCACCTCGGTCTCAAGCCGTAGCCGCTCCAGCCGGCACCTCGACCACCCCCAACCCGTCCTTCATCCGCTTGGCATCGCGCACAAAACTGCGCGAGGCTTGGAACAGAAACAGCATGGTCAAAAACAGCGCCACCGGAATCAGGTACATGGCGTCGTGCAAGCCCACTGCTTTATAAGCCTCGGTCATCTGCTCCGCCCCGGCCGCATACATCGCCGAATGGGCAAAGTGATCCGACAAGCCGCCCACCACGATCGGCCCCATGCCACCACCGAGCAGATACAGCCCGGCGAAGAACAGCGCCATCGCCGTGGCCCGCAGGCGCGGTTCCACCACGTCCTGGATTGCCGTGTACACACAGGTATAGAAGTTATAAGCGAACAACCAGCCGACACTGAACAACGCCACAAACACGCCGATCTCGATGCGCCCGGCATGCAAGGCCCAGGCAGTGGTGACGGTCGAGATAATCAGGCTGAACGCCGCAAACAGCAGTCGGCCATTGGCAACGCGCTGGTGGATCTTGTCGGCAACCCAGCCGCCCAGGGTCAGGCCGACCAGCCCGGTGAGGCCGACGATCACCCCGGTGGCCACGGCCGCGTCCTGCAATGGCATCAGGAAGTAACGCTGCAACATCGGCACCAGGAACGAGTTGCACGCGTAGGTCGCGAAGTTGAAGCACAGGCCGGCGAGCACCAGCCACAGGAAGGTTGGCACCGCCAGCACGCGACGGATCGGACGGTCGACGCGTTCCTGGGAGACCTGCACGGTTTCGGCCGCGCCGCGCTTGGGCTCCTTGATGTAGAACATGAACACCGCGAGGATCATGCCTGGCACCGCGGCGATAAAGAACGGCGCGCGCCAGCTGTCGAACGCCTTGACCATCCAGCCAATCGTGAAGAACGCCAGCAACAGCCCCAATGGCAGGCCCAGCATGAAAATCCCCATGGCCCGAGCACGGCGGTGCGCCGGGAACAGGTCGCCAATCAGCGAGTTGGCTGCCGGCGCGTAGCTGGCCTCGCCGATGCCGATGCCCATGCGCACCAGCAGGAAGGTCCAGAAACTGCCGACCAGGCCGTTCACCGCCGTCAGCCCGCTCCAGGCGAACAGGCCCCAGCCCATCAGTTTGCTGCGTGAGCCGGTGTCGGCCAGGCGCCCGAGCGGCAGGCCGGCAATGGCGTAGACGATGGTGAAGGCGGTGCCGATGATCCCGAGCTGAAAGTCGCTCAGGTGCCACTCCATACGAATGGGCTCGATGATGATCGCCGGAATCGTGCGATCGAAGAAGTTGAACAGGTTGGCGAGGAACAGCAGGAACAGAATGCGCCAGGCATTCGCCGCTTGGGTCGAGTTCTGCATGGGTCCGTCTCTTTTATTGTTATGAGAGCTGCGATGCCCGCTGCATCCTGCTCAGGTACCTGCAACATAGTCAGGCGGGGGCCGGTTGTCTGTAATGATTCGTAAAGCTGATAGGGCATGATTTCACCCGTCGCAATGGGACTTTCCCTACACAAAATATAAGTGCTCGCCCCTCTTCCCAATGGCCATGGCGCAGATAGAATGGCGAGCCTTCCCGTAACACCCCATCCTACTTTTCTTATCGATGACGCCCATGTCCGAAGCCAGTCCGTGTCTGAGTTGCGGTGCCTGCTGTTCATACTTTCGCGTGTCTTTCTTTTGGGGAGAGTGCGCTTCATCGGGGGGCACGGTGCCCGATGACCTGGTGGTGCAGATCAACCCCACCCGCGTGGCGATGATCGGTACCGACCAGAAACCTGCGCGCTGCTGCAGCCTTGAGGGCGAGGTGGGCAAGGGCACCCGGTGCACGATTTATGAGCAACGGTCGAGCCCCTGCCGGGAGTTCGAGGCGTCATGGGACCAAGGCGTGCAAAACGTTGACTGCGATGCCGCTCGCGCCGCCTTTGGCTTGCCTGCGCTGCAAGCGCCTTTCGAGCTGGAGCTGCCCATCAGCGCTTAGCATCAAACGCTATGAGCAGCATGCCGAAATGGTACAGATCAAAGTGCCATTACCGCTGGAATATTCCGCGAGGCTTCTATACTCGACTGCATAGGTCATTGCCGTAGGCAGTGACAATGACGCTATGACGGGAAAAAGCTATGGAATGGCTGGGTATGTATTTTTTCACCGACCTTCCAGAGAGCGGGCACTTATTACTCAATTGCAGTCATAACCCGTTCCTGGTGCTGTTGGCCTATCTGGTCGCCTGCGCGGCGGGGTTCGGCACGCTGGACATGGCCGAGCGCGTTGGCCATGTCGAAGAGCCCACTGCAAGGCGCAACTGGCGCTGGCTTGGCGCCGGGTGCCTGGCGGGCGGCATCTGGTCGACCCACTTCATCAGCATGCTGGCCTTCCAGGCTCCGATTGCCATTCATTACGAACTGCTCATGACCTTCGCGTCATTGCTGATCGCCCTGATTGCCTCGTTGTTTGCCATGCAGACCCTCAGCCATGCCCACCTGCGCTTCCATCAATACCTGTTGGCATCGGTGTGGATGGGGCTTGGTATTGCCTTGATGCATTACGTCGGCATGTCGGCCATGCGCTCCCAGGCCCAGGTGTATTTCGAACCGGGGCTGTTCATGGCGTCGATCGGCATTGCCATCGGCGCCAGCCTCGCTGCGTTGCTACTGTCCAGCTACCTGCGCAACGGCATCGGCGTGTTCCACCAATTGCTCAAATACGCCGCCAGCCTGGTGCTGGGCGCCGGGATCATCAGCATGCATTTCACCGGCATGGCGGCCATGCGGCTGATCGTACCCAATGGGGCGGACCTGTCGCTGCCGCTGGACAACAACCCCATCCAACTCGGCCTGTCCGTGGCCGTCATTACCCTGCTGGTAATCGGCAGCAGCATCAGCGCTGCCCTGGCGGACAAGAAGCTGCAACACAAGGAACGCGACCTGCGCCGCGTCAACGCGCTGCTCAGCGAACTCGACCAGGCCCGCGCATCCTTGCAACAAGTGGCCCATTACGACGCATTGACCAGCCTGCTTAATCGGCGGGGATTCAACCAGATTTTTGCAGAGAAAATCGCCGAAAAAACCGCCGCTAACGGCATGATGGCGATTATTTTCCTCGATATCGATCACTTCAAACGCATCAATGACAGCCTTGGGCATGACGCGGGCGACCAGTTGCTCAGCGTGCTCGCCGCGCATATCAAGGGCTCGGTGCGCAGCCATGCCGACGTGGTTGCACGCTTTGGCGGCGACGAATTCTGCATCCTGATCAGCATCCACCACCGCGACGAAGCCCGGCACCTGGCTCAGCGCATCATGCAGAAAATGAAAGAACCCATCGAACTCGCCGGCCGGCGGATGGTGATGACCACCAGCATCGGCATCAGCCTGTTCCCCGAAGACGGACAGACCTGCGAAGAGCTGCTTAAAACCGCTGACCTGGCGCTGTACCAGTCCAAGGATACGGGGCGCAACAGCCTGAATTTCTTCAGCTCCAACCTGAAAACCCGCGCCTTTCTCGAACTCCAGCTGGAAGAAGAACTGCGCGGCGCCCTGCGCACCAGCAACCAATTGGTGTTGTTCTACCAACCGATCTTCGACATGAAGCTGGGCAAAGTTACCCGGCTGGAGGCCCTGGTGCGCTGGCAACACCCGCAGCAGGGGCTGTTGGGCCCGGATCGCTTTATTGGTATCGCCGAAAGCAACGGCTTGATTGCCGAACTGGACCACTGGGTATTGCGCCAAGCCTGTCATGACCTGAGCGTGTTGTCCGACAGCGGCTACACCGAACTGACCATGTCGGTGAACTGTTCGGCCCTGAACCTGGCGCGGGATGAGCTGGCGGACGAGATTGAAGACGCGCTGCGTTTCAGCGGCATTGCCGCCAACCGCCTGGAGCTGGAAGTCACCGAAAATGCGCTGATGGGCAATATCAGCAGCACCCTGGCGCTGCTGCGGCAGATCCGTGCGCTGGGTGTATCGCTGGCCATCGACGACTTTGGAACCGGCTACTCCTCCCTCGCCTACCTCAAGCGCCTGCCCCTCAATACGTTGAAGATCGACCGGTCGTTTATCCAGGACATCCCGAAGTCCACCGCCGATATCGAAATCGTCCAGGCGATTATCGGCATGGCCCACACCCTGCACCTGGAGGTCGTCACCGAAGGCGTGGAAACCCAGGCCCAGTTCGAGCTGCTGCTCAAACACGGTTGTGATTTTGTGCAGGGCTACCTGCTGAGCCCGGCGGTGTCGGCCAGTGACATCATCGGCGTTATCCAGGGCATCGAACTACGCAACCCGCTGTATCCGTTCAGCGTGGCCGGCGCCCAGGAAAAAACCCCGCAAAAAGAGTCCGCTAGGAAAATAACCGGCGGCACATCTGTGGTCAGGCCAATTCGCTGACGCCGAATCTTTGGCATTTCGCCATCATTTGCCTAAAGAACCCCGACGAACGGCCGATTCATCAGAGTCCGGCCAGGTTTTGCCTGAGAACACCAGGCTCACACCCGATCATCCGGACAAGGACGCACTGTAAAGTCGCGAACTCCCATTCCGTGATGGCCCATTGATACTTTTCAGCCATCCGCCCAGGCACATGGCGCACAATGACTTCTAAAAATAACTCTGCCACCGTGGTATCCGACGTGTTGCTCCCAGCTCCTGCGGACACACCCTCAGGTTCAAAGTCATTGAGCACCGCGCGCCCGCTGGCGACCCAGCAATACCTGTACTTCACCGAAACCAATACCGACCGCATCCTCGACAACCTCGACGGCCTGCGCGACATGGTGTTCCCGCGCCCGCCGCATCTGGAAGGCGACGGCGAACTGCGCAGTGAACAGGAATTCCCCTCGGTGTGCTTGATCGGCCTGGGCCGTTGCGGTTCGAACATTGCGCTGGATGTGGCAGAGTTGGTCTACAACGCGCGCAAGTTCTACCTGAACGAATTCAGTAACGAAGACAAGCCCATGGACAAGGGCTACAGCCCTGCCCAGTGGCTGCGCAACAACTTGCGCCTGGGCGGCGGCAAGGCCAGCAAACCGGTGTTCCTGGTGGAGCCGTTGGTGATGCTGGGCGACCTGGACAAGGACATCGCCGGGCGTATCCGCTTCTCGCGCAAAGGCGAAAAAAGCGGCTTCCTGCGCGACTACAGCAAGATGAAAATCATGGACCTGTCGGAAGTCCATGCCGGTGGCGCCGGTAACGCGCCGATCCTCGGCCAGTACCTGGCCAAGATCATCCTCAATAAAGACACCCAGCGTTTTTCCAGCCCCGACTGGAAGATGATCCACTCGTACCTGATCGACTCCTGCGGCATCAAGGCCAACCAGTCGCGCCTGTACTTTTCGATCTTCAGCGCGGGTGGCGGCACCGGTTCGGGCATGGCCTCGGAATTCGGCCTGGCCCAGCAACACTCGTACATGAACAAGACGTTCGACACCAAGCCTGCCGATGAGCACGACAGCAAGAGCGGCCACGCGTTTGTGTTCGAGCCGATCTTCACCAGCGGCATTTGCGTGCTGCCGAATATTTCCGATCACCGCAGCGAAATGTCCGAGGCGCTGCATATCAACGCCGGGCGGCTGTTGTGCAAGTACCTGTCCGAAGAGTGGGATTTTTCGTACAACTTCGATAATGAAGACAGCAGCGAAGCCAGTGTGAAAGGCCGCATCCGGCCATGGAACGCGATGATGCTGATCTCCAACGACATCATGCGTTACGCCGAAGAGAGCGATGACGGCAATATCCAGAACATTGATGTCAATGCCATGGAAAAGCACGCCAACCAGTACATCTCGCAGCAGATCTTCAACATTCTGACGGCCCAGGCGGTTACGACCGACTATGACCAGAACTACTTCCGTCGTGCCGGCATCGACATCGGCGAGACCATCCGCCTGGATGCCAACGACCTGTTCATGAGCCTGGCCGGCCCGGTGGCGATTGCCTACGCGGAGTCCGTGGTTCCGGAAACACCGGCGCCTTCCAACGATAAATTCAAGGTGTTCGAAAAAGAGCCGCAGCGCCTGAATATTGATGATCTGTTCTTTCGCTCCATCGACCTGCCGCATTTCAACAAAGTCACCCAGGCGATCGAGGGCATCAGCCTGCTGCCGATTGAGTCCAAACGCTACAAGGCGTCGCTGGAGCAGTACAAGAACTCCGGGTACGACGCGGCGGCGCTGCATGACCTGCACTTCTTCAAGAACTGCTCGTCGGTGGTATCGATTGTGTCGCTACCCAAGGATTACAAGCTGTCCTACATGGACCTGAACCGGCTCAAGACTCACCTCAACAGCCTGTTCCCCAACACCACCCTCAAGCGTTACGCGCTGGTGATCGGCGCTTCGGCCAACTTGTCGCTGACGACACTGATCGCCAAGAGCCCGTGCCTGTCGGACGATTTTTTGACACTGATCGTGGCGTTTATCAAACGTTGCTTTGCGCGTAATCCGTATCGGTTTGATGACACGCTGGATAATTCGATTCTGGACTTCATCATTCACGAGGATTTCGACGAAGACCGGATCGATGAGTTGCTCAACGAGTTTGAGAACCCGGCAAAGATTCTGGATACCAACTGGTATGCGATCAAGCCGATGTACGAGAAGAAGTATCGCGAGTTGATCAACGATAAAGACAAGTTTGTGTCGATCAACGACATTCGCTTGTCACGGGATTGTGTGAAGAAGGCGATCAAGTATTTGCGCGAGATTTATCGTCACCGGATTGGGAAGACCAAGGTTATTTCGTTGAATAACCATACCGGGAAGACTGCGTAAGCGGGCACGGTCAAATGTGGGAGCTGGCTTGCCTGCGATGGTATCGCCTCGGTGTATCTGAAAAACCGAGGTGTCTGTATCGCAGGCAAGCCAGCTCCCACAGAGAAACAGTGTCTGCATCGCAGGGAAGCCGATTTGGCCGTTACCACTGCAACGGCTATTTACTCAAAAAATTCACACCCGGAAACAATTCCCCGCGTATTCCGCCGCAAACAAAACTGTTCCCATGACGCGCACGTAACCCCCGCCTGTGACCTTTCTCTACGGCAACGTGCCATCACCGCGAATGCAGTTACCCCGCTACACACTCAAACCCTGAAAAATCACGCACTATTTTAGAGCATCGCTTTCCTGCCCCGCCCTTTCCTGGATCAGAATCCACGGTGAAACCACCACCGCCCACAAGCTCGGATCACGCTCAACCAGGTCCAATGCCCGCGTCGCAGACACCTCGCCAAGGCTCCCCGCAGCCAGCCAGGCAGCGACTTTGTCCCGGTTATCCTCGGCCATCCCCTCCGCGGCCTCGATCAAATCCAGGCCGGCGTCGACCCACAATAGGGCACCCTTGGCAAAGAACGGCTCAAGCTCCTTCCAGGAAATTTCGGCGGTTTCACCAAGCAGCTTGGCATAGAGGGTGCTAGGTTCTTGCGTCATGGGAGTTCACCTGAAGAAAAAATCGGCGCAATCATAGCGTCACGCGTCAGGCAGAAAAACCCAGTTGCAAATGAGTCATCGATTGAAAGTGTCAGGAACGCCAAGGATTGCCCGCAACTCTGGCATGACCCCGCCGCGATTCTGTCTTTTTCTTTCATTTAAGCGACATAGACAGGTTTTGCCCCCAGCAGCCAGCTTTTCAATCGATCAACTGGCGCTCTACACTGTACCGGTACAGTTGCCAGAGCACTGCCGGGGCGATATCCGCGATATCTGATCCGGTTCTGCAGCTCACAAGGCCGCTAGAACTATAAAAAATACAACAGTAAGAGTGGAGCACTATGAATAAGGCTACTAAGCAGATTTCCAAACTGTTTGCCGCTATGGTCCTGGCTGGGGTTGCCGGCCATTCGTTCGCAGCCGACACCATCAAGATCGGCATCGCAGGTCCTAAAACCGGTCCTGTGACGCAATACGGCGACATGCAATTCATGGGTGCCAAGCAGGCAATCGCTGACATCAACGCCAAGGGCGGCGTCGACGTTGACGGCAAGAAGCTGATGCTTGAAGCCAAGGAATACGACGACGCTTGCGATCCAAAACAAGCAGTTGCCGTTGCCAACAAAGTGGTCAACGACGGCGTCAAGTTCGTGGTCGGTCACCTCTGCTCCAGCTCCACTCAGCCTGCAACCGATATCTACGAAGACGAAGGCGTGATCATGATCACTCCGGCCGCTACCAGCCCGGAAATCACCGCCCGTGGTTACAAACTGGTGTTCCGCACCATCGGCCTGGACAGCGCCCAGGGCCCGGCGGCCGGCAACTACATCGCCGACTTCGTGAAGCCTAAAGTCGTTGCCGTACTGCACGACAAGCAGCAATACGGTGAAGGCATCGCCACTGCCGTTAAACAGACCCTTGAGAAGAAAGGCGTGAAAGTAGCCGTCTTCGAAGGCCTGAACGCCGGTGACAAGGACTTCTCCTCGATCATCCAGAAGCTCAAGCAAGCCAACGTCGACTTCGTCTACTACGGCGGCTACCACCCTGAGCTGGGCCTGATCCTGCGCCAGTCCAAGGAAAAAGGCCTGAACGCCAAGTTCATGGGTCCAGAGGGCGTCGGCAACGACTCCATCTCGCAAATCGCCCAGGGCGCTTCCGAAGGCCTGCTGGTCACCCTGCCTAAATCTTTCGACACTGACCCGGCCAACAAAGCCATCGTTGAAGAGTTCGCCAAGAACAAGCAGGACCCAACCGGTCCGTTCGTGTTCCCGGCCTACTCGGCGGTTGAAGTGATCGCTGGCGGTATTACCGCTGCGAAGAGCGAAGACACCGCGAAAGTGGCAGCCGCCATCCACGCGGGTACCTTCAAGACCCCTACCGGCGAACTGAGCTTCGACGCCAAGGGCGACCTGAAGGACTTCAAATTCGTGGTCTACCAATGGCACTTCGGCAAACCAAAAACCGAAGTTTCCCCTCAGTAAGCCAGGCGTTACTGGTCAACAAGCCCACTGTGAGAGCAGTGGGCTTTGTTTTACGAGGTTTATGGGCCTGTCACCCGCGATCCGGGCGCTGGCTCACCTGAAAATCTTAAAACCGTCACCAGCGGTTCGCTGGCAAACGCTTTGTGCAAATGTGCTCACAGAACACAGCACGGGGCCGGAACATGACTCCACCAGTGAAATGCGTATCGGGTTTTTAGGAGCGCTGTAATGCCTGAGATCTATCATTTTTTCCAACAGCTGGTTAATGGCCTGACCATTGGCAGCACCTATGCCTTGATAGCCATTGGCTACACAATGGTTTACGGCATCATTGGGATGATCAACTTCGCCCATGGCGAGGTGTACATGATTGGTTCCTACGTGGCCTTCATCGCCCTTGCCGGGCTGGCCATGATGGGTATCCACTCCCTGCCGCTGTTGATGACCGCTGCGTTCCTTGCATCGATCGTCGTGACCAGTGCCTATGGCTACAGTATCGAGCGTGTTGCCTACCGACCCTTGCGTGGCAGCAACCGTTTGATCCCGCTGATTTCCGCCATCGGCATGTCGATTTTCCTGCAGAACACCGTATTGCTGTCCCAGGACTCCAAGGACAAATCCATTCCCAACCTGATCCCGGGGAGCATCTCCTTCGGCCCAGGCGGCGCACAAGAAGTGCTGATTTCCTACATGCAGATCCTGGTCTTTGTCGTCACCCTGGTGGCGATGCTCGGCCTGACGCTGTTCATCTCCCGCTCTCGTCTGGGGCGCGCCTGCCGGGCCTGCGCCGAAGACATCAAGATGGCCAACCTGTTGGGCATCAATACCAACAACATCATTGCCCTGACCTTCGTCATCGGCGCCGCACTGGCGGCCGTCGCGGCCGTGCTGCTGAGCATGCAGTACGGCGTGATCAACCCCAACGCCGGTTTCCTGGTAGGCCTCAAGGCCTTTACCGCGGCGGTATTGGGCGGCATCGGCAGCATTCCGGGCGCCATGCTCGGCGGGCTGGTGCTGGGTGTGGCCGAAGCCTTTGGTGCCGATATTTTCGGCGACCAGTACAAGGACGTCGTGGCGTTCGGCCTGTTGGTTCTGGTGCTGTTGTTCCGTCCGACCGGCATCCTGGGCCGTCCGGAGGTTGAGAAAGTATGAGCAGATATCTTAAATCGGCGCTGTTCAGCGCCTTGCTGGTGTGGGCCGTGGCCTTCCCGGTACTTGGCCTCAAGCTGAGCATTGTCGGGATCAACCTCGAAGTGCACGGCACCGGTCCCGTGACCCTGACCATCATCGCCCTGTGCTCGGTGCTGATGTTCCTGCGCGTGCTGTTCACCCAGCAGGTGGGTGCCTTGTTCAAAGGCAACCGTGCGCCGTTGGTGTCGCCCAAGGTCAGCCAATTCCTGACCCTGCCACGCACCCAGCGCTACATCATCATCGGCCTGATCGTGGCCGCGTTGATCTGGCCGTTCTTCGGCACGCGCGGTGCGGTCGACATCGCCACCCTGATCCTGATCTACGTGTTGCTGGGCCTGGGCCTGAATATCGTGGTGGGCCTCGCCGGCCTGCTCGACCTGGGTTACGTGGGCTTTTACGCCGTGGGTGCCTACACCTATGCGCTGCTCTCGCATTACCTGGGCTGGGGCTTCTGGATCTGCCTGCCGCTGGCCGGTATGGCGGCGGCCACGTTCGGCTTCCTGCTGGGCTTCCCGGTGCTGCGCCTGCGCGGTGACTATTTGGCGATCGTGACCCTGGGCTTCGGTGAAATCATCCGTCTGTTCCTGCGTAACCTCACCGATATCACCGGCGGCCCCAACGGCATCAGCAGCATCCCCAAGCCGACGTTCTTCGGGCTGTCGTTCGACCGCACCGCGGCTGAAGGCATGCAGACGTTCCACGAGTACTTCGGGATCGACTACAACCCGGTGAGCAAAGTGGTGTTCCTGTACCTGGTAGCGTTGTTGCTGGCGCTGGCGGCGCTGTTCGTGATCAACCGCCTGCTGCGCATGCCCATCGGCCGTGCGTGGGAAGCATTGCGCGAAGATGAAATCGCCTGCCGTGCGTTAGGCATGAACCCGACCGTCATCAAACTGTCGGCATTCACCCTCGGGGCAACGTTCGCCGGTTTCGCGGGCAGCTTCTTCGCCGCTCGCCAGGGTCTGGTAACCCCGGAGTCGTTCACCTTTATCGAGTCGGCGATCATCCTCGCCATCGTGGTACTGGGTGGCATGGGCTCGCAGCTGGGTGTGATCCTGGCGGCGATCGTGATGATCCTGCTGCCGGAAATGATGCGTGAATTCAGCGAATACCGCATGTTGATGTTCGGCGCCATGATGGTGCTGATGATGATCTGGCGCCCTCAAGGCCTGCTGCCCATGCAACGTCCTCACATGGAGCTGCGCAAATGAGCCGCGAGATCCTGAAAGTTGAAAACTTGAGCATGCGCTTCGGCGGCTTGCTCGCGGTCAACGGCGTGGCCCTGACCGTGAAAGAGAAACAGGTGGTCGCACTGATCGGCCCCAACGGCGCCGGCAAGACCACTGTGTTCAACTGCCTCACCGGTTTCTACAAGCCGAGCGGCGGCAGCATCCTGCTGGACGGCCAGCCGATCCAGGGCCTGGCCGGCCACGAAATCGCCCGCAAGGGCGTGGTGCGGACCTTCCAGAACGTGCGGTTGTTCAAGGACATGACGGCGGTCGAGAACCTGCTGATCGCCCAGCACCGTCACTTGAACACCAACTTCTTTGCAGGCCTGTTCAAGACCCCGGCGTTCCGCAAAAGCGAGCGCGAGGCCATGGAGTACGCCGAGTACTGGCTGGACAAGGTCAACCTGACCGAGTTCGCCAACCGCCCCGCCGGCACCTTGGCCTACGGCCAGCAACGTCGCCTGGAAATCGCCCGCTGCATGATGACCCGCCCGCGGATCCTGATGCTCGACGAACCGGCCGCCGGCCTGAACCCCAAGGAAACCGAAGACCTCAAGGCACTGATCGGCGTGTTGCGTGAAGAAAACAACGCCACGGTGCTGTTGATCGAACACGACATGAAGCTGGTCATGAGCATTTCCGACCACATCGTGGTGATCAACCAGGGCACGCCTTTGGCCGACGGGACGCCGGAGCAGATCCGCGACAATCCTGAAGTGATCAAAGCCTATTTGGGGGAAGCGTAAAATGCTGCAATTCGAAAACGTTTCCACTTTCTACGGCAAGATCCAGGCCCTGCACAGCGTCAACGTGGAAGTGCGCCAGGGTGAAATCGTCACGCTGATCGGCGCCAACGGCGCCGGCAAGTCGACCTTGCTGATGACCCTGTGCGGTTCGCCTCAGGCCCACAGCGGCAGCATCCGCTACATGGGTGAAGAGCTGGTGGGCCAAGCTTCCTCCGAGATCATGCGCAAGAGCATTGCCGTGGTGCCGGAAGGCCGTCGGGTGTTTGCCCGACTGACCGTGGAAGAGAACCTGGCCATGGGCGGGTTCTTCACCGACAAGGGCGACTACCAGGAGCAGATGGACAAGGTGCTGCACCTGTTCCCGCGGCTCAAGGAACGCTTCAGCCAGCGCGGCGGCACCATGTCCGGCGGCGAGCAGCAAATGCTCGCCATCGGCCGCGCGCTGATGAGCAAACCCAAGCTGTTGCTGCTGGACGAACCCTCACTGGGCCTGGCACCGATCATCATCCAGCAGATCTTCGACATCATCGAACAGCTGCGCAAGGACGGTGTGACGGTGTTCCTGGTGGAACAAAACGCCAACCAGGCGCTGAAAATCGCCGACCGCGCCTATGTGCTGGAAAACGGCCGGGTGGTGATGCAAGGCACGGGTGAGCAGTTGCTGACCGATCCGAAAGTGCGTGAGGCGTACCTGGGCGGCTGATACACAGCTGCTCTAAATGTGGGAGGGGGCTTGCCCCCGATAGCGGTGTGTCAGCCGGCCTATCTGGCATTGACACACCGCCATCGGGAGCAAGCCCCCTCCCACATTTTTTTGTATAAGAAAAAATATTCATCTTATTTTCGAAGCCTTTGTAACGAAGTTCGTCCTACCGCCTCTAGTGGTGTAAGCAGGCAACCAAGCCTGCTCCCTCAACCCACCGCTGGAGATCCACCATGACCACCAAATTGTCCGCCGCCACCCTCATCCTGGCCCTCGGTTCCGCCCTGAGCCTGTCCGCCCTGAGCACCACCGCCCACGCTGCCGACAACATGCAGAAATGCTTCGGCGTGGCTGAAGCCGTCAAGAATGACTGCGCCGCTGGCGCCGGCACTTCCTGCGCTGGCACCTCGAAAGTCAAAGACCAGGCCAATGCCTGGAAACTGGTCCCGGCCGGTACCTGCGCCAAAACCCCAAGCTCCACCTCGCCGACCGGTTTCGGCCAGGAAGCAGCCTTCACCGCCAAGTCCTGAAACCCTGCCCAGCCTGAGTACCGATGATGACGCCTTCATCCCTGCAAACGCCCTCACCGGCTCAGGCGCCCGGCCTCCCTCTTCGGGCCGGGCTGGGGCTGAAGCACGAGCACTTCATCGAAGTGCTCGAGACTTCCCCCGATATCGGTTTTTTGGAAGTGCACGCCGAAAACTACATGGTCGCCGGTGGGCCGTTTCATCACTACCTGGGGTTGATCCGCGAGCAATATCCGTTGTCGCTGCATGGCGTGGGCTTGTCCATCGGCGGCGAAAGCCCGCTGAACCGTGAGCACCTGGCACGGTTGGCCACGCTGATCGAACGCTATCAACCCCAAGCCTTTTCCGAACACCTGGCCTGGTCCAGCCACGGCCCGCTGTTTCTCAATGACCTGCTGCCCCTGGCCTACGATGCCGCCACCCTGAACCGGGTGTGCGAACATGTCGACCAGGTGCAAAGCACCCTCAAGCGCCCGATGCTGCTGGAAAACCCGTCGACATACTTGCAGTTCCAGCGCTCGACCCTGGACGAGGCCGACTTCATCAGCGAGGTCATCCGGCGTACCGGCTGTGGTTTGCTGCTGGACGTGAACAACGTCTACGTGACGTGCATCAATCACCAGCGCGACCCACAGGCCTACATCAACGCATTGCCGTTGCACGCGGTGGGTGAGATTCATCTGGCAGGCTTTGCCGAAGACACCGACAGCCTGGGTGACCGCCTGCTGATTGATGATCACGGCGCGTCCATCGACAACGCCGTGTGGCAGCTGTACGAACAGTTACTGGCGCGCGTCGGCCGGATGCCGACGCTGATCGAACGGGATAATCACCTGCCGGCGTTCAATGTGCTGCTCGCCGAAGCCGAGTACGCAGACCGCCAGCTATTGCAGGTGCGCCCATGAACGATCAACGCACTTTCGCCAATGCCCTGCTGGCGCCGGATCAGACCTGCCCCGAGGGATTGTTCAGCAGCAATGGCGCCGACCCGGCCAGCCGTTTTGCGGTGTACCGCAACAATGTGCACAGCTCGCTGATCAACGCGTTGGCGGCGGCGTACCCGGTGACGGTGCAACTGGTTGGCGACGAATTCTTTCGCGCCATGGCAGGCCTGTATGTGCAAGCCTCCCCGCCTGCCAGCCCGTTGATCAGTGAATACGGCAGCACCTTTGCCGACTTTATCCAGGGGTTCGAACCCGCCGCCAGCGTGCCCTACCTGGCTGATGTCGCAAGGCTGGAGCGTGTGCGCGTGTGCGCCTACCACGCTGCGGATACTCCACCGCTGGAGCCGCAAGCAGTGATTGATGCGCTGCAAGACCAGGCCAACGCAGGGCAACTGCGCCTGCAACTGCACCCCTCGCTGGCCACGTTGAATAGCGATTATGCCGTGGTCGACGTCTGGGCCGCGCACCAGACCAAAGGCGCCCTGGCCACGCTGAACCCCCGGCCCACCCAACGCGCGCTGGTGCTGCGCCATGGCCTTGAGGTCAAGGTGCTCAGCCTCGACAGCGGCGCGTTCGCGTTTATCGATAGCCTGAACCAAGGCGCGGAGCTGGAAATGGCGGTGACCCACAGCCTCGAAGCGTCGGTCGAATTCGACCTCAACCACTGCTTGAGTCTGTTGATCAGACACAACGCCATCACTCATTTGCACACAAATTCCAAGGTCTCGCCATGAACACATCGCCGTCGTATCTGGTTGAAAGAGCCATCGCGCTTTTCGAGAAAATCCCCTACAGCCTGATCGCCTTTGTCGCACGTTTCTCGATAGCGGCGGTGTTCTGGAAGTCCGGGCAAACCAAAGTCGAAGGCTTCGCCATAGACCTCATCAGCGGCACCTTCCAGCTGGGCGAACCGAAACTGGCCGCGTCGACATTGCCGCTGTTTCGCAGCGAATATCACGTGCCGTTGCTGTCACCGGAAGTGGCGGCGCACCTGGCGGCGTTTGCCGAGCACTTTTTCCCGGTGTTGATCCTGCTGGGGTTCGCCACGCGCTTCTCGGCCCTGGCCCTGATCGGCATGACCCTGGTGATTCAACTGTTTGTGTACCCCGACGCCTACCCGACCCACGGCACCTGGCTTGCCTTGTTGCTGCTGTTGGTCGCCAAGGGGCCTGGATGCCTGTCCCTTGATCATCTGGTTGCGCGGCGCTATCGCTAAAGTCGATCCAGCGCTTCACCACTGCGCTTGAACCAGTCCACCAAATAGTCGGCCAATACTTGGGTGCGACGCGGCAGGCCGCCCTGATAAGGATGAACCAGGTACATCGGCATAGTCCGCGTCTGATAATCGCGCAGGAGCCAGCGCAATCGACCGTCAGCCAATTCTGCGTGCAGGACATACGACGGCAGGCGGGCGATACCGGCGCCGACCAGCGCGGCCTTTTTCAACAAGTTGTAATGGTTGGAAGCAAAGGTGCCGCCGACCCGCACCCGCAGCAATTCGTGCTGCTGGTGGTACAGCCATTCTTCACGACCGCTGTAGTGGCTGTTGAGCAGGCAGCGGTGTGCGGCCAGGTCCGCCGGAATCCGGGGCTCACCGAATTGCTCAAGGTAGGCCGGGCTGGCGCAGGTCATTTCGTGCCAGGCCAACAAGGGTCTGGCCACCAGGCGCTCATTTTCAGTCGACCCCGAGCGTACCCCGAGATCAAAGCCATCGCGCGCCAGGTCCCGGTAGCTGTTGTTCAGCTCCAGCTCGATCTGCACCTGCGGGTACTGTTTGGAAAACTCCAGCAGCAGGCCATCGAAGAACGTTTCGCCCAGGGAAACCGGAACCGTCATACGTACTGGCCCGGCCAGATCGTCCTTCAGCCGAGCCAACGCCTGACGGGCGCGATCCACCTGCACCACCAGTGCCTGGGCCTGCGGTAACAACGCCGCACCGGCGGCGGTCAGGCTGAGTTTACGGGTGGTGCGGTGCAGCAACACCACCGAATATTGCGCTTCCAACTGACTGATACGCTTGGACAGCTGCCCCTTACTGCACCCCAATTGCTCGGCTGCCACGGTAAAGCTGCCGGCCTCGATCAGCACGGCAAACGCCGCCAAGTCATCCATTTCACTCATGGATTGTTTCCATTTGAAAACCAAAGGTTGCCTATTAGCACGTTTATCCTCGTGAAAAGCCACCCTAGACTGGACCTTCACTTACCCCTGGAGGAACAGCACCATGAAAATCCTATTGATTGGCGCCAGCGGCACCGTCGGCTCCGCAGTCAAGGCAGAACTGGCGCAGCGTCACGACGTGATCAGCATCGGCCGCAGCAGCGGCGACTTCCAGGTGGATATCAGCGACAGCACTTCGATCCGCACGCTGTTCGAGCAGACCGGAAAATTTGATGCCCTGGTCTGCGCGGCGGGCAGCGTGAACTTTGTGGCGTTGGGCGCCATGAGCGAAAGCGACTTTGAACTGGGCTTGCGGGACAAGCTGATGGGCCAGGTCAACCTGCTGCTGATCGGCCGTGAATACGCCAACGATGGTGCCTCGTTCACCTTCACCAGCGGCATTCTCAACCGCGATCCGATCCGTACCGGTGCCTCGGCCGCGCTGGTCAATGGGGCGCTGGATGCCTTCGTCAAAGCCGCAGCGATCGAATTGCCGCGCGGTCTGCGCATCAACTCCGTGAGCCCGACCGTGCTGCTGGAAGCCATGGGCGGCTATGCGCCGTACTTCCGTGGCTTCAAGCCGGCCACGGGGGCTGATGTAGCATTGGCCTACGCTAAAAGCGTGGAAGGCTTACAGACCGGCCAGACGTTTATCGTCGGCTGATTCCTGAACGTTAGGGGTGCCCCCAAGGCAGCCACTTGACCAGCACGTCTTGGGGCACATCGATCCGCAAGCTGGGTCCGTTGATAACGCCTGCGACGGTTACCGGATGGGCGTTCATCAAGCGGCCATCGACGTAAAGGCTAAGTTGTCGGTTCAGCGCCAGCAGCGTAAGCGCCGCAGTCCGGTCCCTGGCTTCTTGACTCAGTTTGACATTGACCTCGACAAAGCCCGGGTGACGCTGCAAATTCTGCTTCAGGTCAACGTTGATCTCGTCGAAATCAGTGGTCGACACGTAGTCCAGCCGTGCTGGCCCGCCGGCAGTAGCAGAACCGGTTACCAACAATATGCCAAACAACCAGCCTCGAAGATTCATCACGATATTTTCCACACTAAATACTGACACTCGCATATCAGCCCAGCCCTGAAAATGGGAAAAGTCCTGAAGTCCCGCCTGGCTGGCGGGTTCAAACTGTGTCCCGCACTTGTGATGCCGCTCCAGCCTGCGTAACGTGGCGGCACCTGTTTGGAGACCCGATAATGCGTGCCGCCCGTACCCTCGCTCTGTTTGCCCTGCTTCCCCTGTTCGCCGCCTGCCAGATGTTCGAAAGCGAGCCGGCCAAGCCGTCCCTCGCCGGGCTGACCCGCATGCAGGGTGAACTCACGGCGGTGGGTGGCAAGCTGCTGTTCCAACCGTGCAACGATAAACGCAACTACGTGGTCAACGACACCGCGGGCACCAGCATCCTGCAGGAAGCCGCCTCCCTGGCCGGCGAGCAAGGCGCCCTGTTTGCCGACTTGCGTGGCAAGTTTTCCGGTGTCGCCAGCGGCACCCAAGGCAGCGTCGAGGTGCAACAGCTGTACCGCGTCGAACGCGCGACCGCAGCCTGCGAAGACCCGGACTTCAAGCGCATGATCCTGCGGGCCAACGGCCACAAGCCGACCTGGGTGATGAACGTCACCGCCAAGGGCATGGTGCTGGAGCGCGAAGGCCAGCCGCCACTGGCGGTGCCGTATGTGGAAGAACAGATGGGCGACGGCCGCTTCAACCTGATGACCGAAGCCAATAACCAGCACATCGAACTGTGGGTAGCCCCGCAACGTTGCATCGACAGCGCCAGCGGCAGCCTGCAGCACATGACCGCCGAGCTGCGCGTCAACGGCCAGGTACAGCGTGGTTGCGCGTCGTTCGGCGGTTCGCGCGACGATTGATTGGTTTTAACCTGACGGAACACCGCCTTTGGGGCTTATAATCGCCGGTTTGCAAAACAGCCGGCCTCTTTGCCCGCCGCCTACCGGACCCTGTCATGTTACGAATCACCGAACTCAAGCTGCCCATCGACCATCCCGAAGAAGACCTGCGGCCTGCCATCGTGCAGCGCCTGGGCATCGCCAGTGATGACCTGCTCGATTTCACCCTGTTCAAGCGCAGCTACGACGCCCGCAAGAAATCCTCGGAGCTGTGCTTCATCTACACCGTCGACCTGAACGTGAAGCGCGAAGCCGCGCTGCTGCTCAAGTTCGCCGATGACCGCAACATTAACCCGGCGCCGGACGTGAGCTACAAAGTAGTCGGCCGGGCGCCGGAAGGCCTGGTCGAGCGGCCGGTCGTGGTGGGTTTCGGCCCCTGCGGGATTTTCGCCGGGCTGTTGCTCGCGCAGATGGGCTTCAAGCCGATCATCCTCGAGCGTGGCAAGGAAGTGCGCCAGCGCACCAAGGACACCTGGGGCCTGTGGCGCAAAAGCGTGCTCAACCCCGAGTCCAACGTGCAGTTTGGTGAAGGCGGCGCGGGGACCTTTTCCGACGGCAAGCTCTACAGCCAGATCAAGGACCCGAAATTCCACGGTCGCAAAGTGCTGCACGAGTTCGTCAAGGCCGGCGCGCCGGAAGAAATCCTCTACGTCAGCAAACCGCACATCGGTACCTTCCGCCTGACCGGCGTGGTGGAAAACATGCGCGAGCAGATCATCGCCCTGGGCGGTGAAGTGCGTTTCGAGCAACGGGTTACCGACGTGCTGATCGAAGATGGCCAGTTGAATGGCGTGGTCATCGACGGTGGCGAGCAGATCCTTTCAAAGCACGTGATTCTTGCCCTGGGCCACAGCGCCCGCGACACCTTCCGCATTCTTCACGAGCGCGGCGTGTACATGGAGGCCAAGCCGTTCTCGGTGGGTTTCCGTATCGAGCACCCGCAGTCGCTGATCGACGCCGCGCGGTTGGGCAAATACGCAGGGCACCCGAAACTCGGCGCTGCCGACTACAAACTGGTGCATCACGCCAAAAACGGCCGTTCGGTCTACAGCTTCTGCATGTGCCCGGGTGGCACCGTGGTGGCGGCGACGTCCGAGCCGAACCGCGTGGTCACCAACGGCATGAGCCAGTACTCGCGTAACGAGCGCAATGCCAACTCCGGCATTGTGGTCGGCATTACCCCCGAGGTGGATTACCCGGGCGGCCCCCTGGCCGGTATCGAGCTGCAGGAGCGCCTGGAATCCCACGCCTACATCCTCGGCGGCAGCACCTACGAGGCCCCGGCGCAGCTGGTGGGCGACTTCATCGCCGGCAAGCCCTCTACGGCCATCGGCAGTGTGGAACCGTCCTACAAACCAGGCGTGTCCATGGGTGACCTGGCCTTGGCCTTGCCGGACTTCGCCATCGAAGCGATCCGTGAAGCGCTGCCGGCGTTCGAGAAGCAGATCAAGGGTTACTCGCTGCACGACGCAGTGTTGACGGGGATCGAGACGCGCACCTCATCACCGCTGCGGATTACCCGTAACGAATCGATGCAGAGCTTGAACGTGAAAGGCCTGTTCCCGGCCGGTGAAGGCGCCGGTTATGCGGGAGGGATTCTGTCGGCAGGTGTTGACGGGATTCGGATTGCCGAAGCGTTGGCGCGGGACATGCTGGGTATCGAAGCCTAAGCACACCGCCGTCAAAATGTGGGAGCGGGCTTGCTCGCGAAAGCGGTGGATCAGTCAGCGATCAGTCGACTGGTATACCGCATTCGCGAGCAAGCCCACATTGGGTTTTGTGTCGGATCAGATATTCGCGCGCAGGACAGTGTCCGGCAGCGGCTCGCCCCGCTCGACACTCGCCGCAACGGCCGCAATCAAACCGTCCAATGCATACCCCTGGCCCGCCAACCACGCCTGATCGTAATAGGTCGTGGCATACCGCTCGCCGCCATCGCACAAAATCGCCACGATCGAACCCGACTCCCCCGCCGCTTTCATCTGCTGCGCCGCCACCAGTGCGCCAATCAGGTTAGTCCCGCTGGAACCACCGACCCGCCGCCCCAACCGCTCAGCCAGGTAATGCATGGCTGCCAGCGACAGCGCATCCGGCACCTTGACCATTGCATCGATGACCTTGGGCAGAAACGACGCCTCGACACGTGGCCGGCCAATGCCTTCGATGCGTGAGCCGCAGTCCAGTCGCAAACAGGCATCGCCGCTCTGGTAGAAATCGAAAAACACCGAGCGCTCGGCGTCCGCGCATAGCACGCGTGTGCAGTGCTGGCGATAGCGCACATAACGCCCCAGGGTGGCGGTGGTGCCGCCGGTGCCGGGGCTGGAAATCAGCCAGCTCGGCTCGGGATGCTGTTCGAAGCGCATCTGCTGGAAGATCGACTCGGCGATGTTGTTATTGGCCCGCCAGTCCGTGGCACGTTCGGCATAGGTGAACTGGTCCATGAAGTGCCCACCGCTTTCCTGCGCCAGGCGCTCTGACTCGGCGTAGATCTGCGTCGGGTCCTGCACCAGATGGCTCTTGCCGCCATAAAAGGCAATCTGCGCGATCTTCTCTTGGGAGGTGGTGGCGGGCATCACCGCGATAAACGGCAGACCGAGCAGGCGCGCAAAATAGGCTTCGGAAATCGCCGTCGAGCCGCTGGACGCCTCGATCACCGGTGCGCCCGGCTTGAGCCAGCCATTGCACAGCGCGTACAGGAACAGCGAGCGGGCCAGCCGATGTTTAAGGCTGCCGGTGGGGTGGCTGGACTCGTCCTTGAAGTACAACTCGATACCCGGCAACCCCGGCAGCGGCAAGGGAATCAGGTGCGTGTCGGCGCTGCGCTGGAAGTCTGCTTCAATGATACGAATGGCTTCGCGGGCCCAGGGACGGTGGTCGCTCATGGAGGCGGTTCTCTAAGGGTTTCAGCCTTGATTTTAGGGGGTTTCCTACAGGTCACACAGATACAGTGACGACTCAATTGGACACACAATTGCCAGGCTAAAGCGCAACGCCATTCCGGACCGTCGCTTATAACAAATAAGAATATAACTTTTGTTTTAACAACTAACGGTACGGGTTAGGGTAGCCACCTATTGAACCTGGATTGGAGAGCATACCTTGCCTCTGCGTAGCACTTTCACCCGTTTTTTCCAGCTGGAAGCCGCCAGCGGTCTGCTATTGATCGCCGCCGCCGCACTGGCGTTGATCATCAACAACTCACCCTTGTCGCACCTGTACAACGCGTTTCTCGAGGTGCCGGTGGTGGCGCAGATCGGCGCGCTGAAAATCGCCAAGCCGGCCCTGCTGTGGATCAACGATGGCCTGATGGCCCTGTTCTTCCTGCTGATCGGCCTGGAGGTCAAGCGCGAGTTGCTTGACGGCCACCTGTCCAAGCCGTCGCAAGTGGTGCTGCCGGGTGCAGCCGCCATCGGCGGCATGGTCGTGCCCGCGCTGATTTACTGGGCGATCAACAAGGACTACCCCGCCGCCCTCTCCGGCTGGGCGATCCCCATGGCCACCGACATTGCCTTCGCCTTGGGCGTACTGGCACTGCTGGGCAAGCGGGTGCCGGTGTCGCTGAAGCTGTTCCTGATGACCCTGGCGATTATTGATGACCTGGGCGCGATCATTGTTATCGCGGTGTTCTATTCCGCCGACCTGTCCGGCGCGGCGCTGGCGGGTGCGGGTGCATGCTTGGTGGCCTTGATCGCGATGAACCGCCTGGGGGTGATCAAGCTCGGGCCGTACCTGATCATTGGCTTGATTCTGTGGGTGTGCGTGCTCAAGAGCGGCGTTCACGCCACGCTGGCCGGTGTGACCCTGGCCTTGTGCATTCCGATGCGGACCAAAAATGCCGAACCTTCGCCGCTGATGACGCTGGAGCATGCGCTGCATCCGTGGGTGGCTTACGGCATCCTGCCGTTGTTCGCCTTTGCCAATGCGGGTGTTTCGCTGACCGGTGTCAGCCTGGAGAGCTTCACTCACCACGTGCCAATGGGCATTGCCGCCGGCCTGTTGATCGGCAAGACCGTAGGTGTGTTTGGCCTTACCTGGCTGGCGATCAAGACCGGGCTTGCTGCGCTGCCCAGCGGGGCTAATTGGGGCCAGGTGTTTGGGGTGGCGATTCTGTGTGGGATCGGCTTTACGATGAGCCTGTTTGTTGGGTCTCTGGCGTTCGTGCCGGGTGCGAGTGAGTTTGCCGGTGAAGACCGGATGGGGATTCTGACGGGGTCGATTTTGGCCGCGTGTATCGGGTACGCGGTGACGGCGATGGCGAGTCGTAAAAAGGCCTGAGCTGACTGAAACGCCGACCATGAAAAAACCCCAACCGGTCACCCGGTTGGGGTTTTTTATTGCCGCCTGCTCAGCGCTTGCTTAGCGAGTAACGCGGCTGGTGCCATCAACGGTCATGATGCGCACGCGGTCGCCGATGCGGAAGATTTCATTTTCCTGCACGGCCTGCACGTAGGCGCGCATGCTGCCGTCGTCTTCGCGAACGGTGATTTCCACGCCCTGGGTACGGGTCAGGCCTTCTTCGGTGGCCGAGCCCAGCAGGCCGCCGGCGACTGCGCCGATCACGGCAGTCACGATACTGCCACGACCGCCGCCGATGGCGCTGCCGCCAACGCCGCCGATGACTGCGCCCGCAGCGCCGCCGATTGGGGTCTTGGTGCCTTCGATTTTCACCGGACGCAGGGATTCGATGGTGCCCATGCGAACGGTCTGTACACGACGCGCCTCGTCACGAGAGTACGAGTCGCCGGTCAGACTCGAGGCGCAGCCACCCAGCAGCAACGACAGGGTGGTAAAGCAGGCAACTAGTAAAACGGACTTACGCATAGCATCAACTCCAAAGGACAAGTGTTCATTAGACGCTGCAACGTGGCGTCTGTCACGACAGGCACCGTAGGAAAATTGCTTTCATTCAGCCTGAGTACAGACTGCCAGTATCAGAAAACACGACGAACGGTAGCACTGAACGTGTTCCAAAAAATATCCTGGACACTTCCATCAGTGTAGCCGCGAGCACGTCCGAAGCCTCTTGAATAGAGACTTCAGTGTGTCCGGCAGGATTCAGACGAGGTGACGAAAGGTGGAGCTCAAGGCGCCAGGCGCTCGCGAGTCCAGACGCCGGCTTGCAGGCGATAGTTAAGGCGATCGTGCAGGCGGCTGGCGCGGCCCTGCCAGAACTCGATGCGCTCGGGCAACAGGCGATAACCGCCCCAATGCTCGGGGCAATCGGGTTGGGTATCGCTGAAACGTTGCTCGGTGGCCTTGAGCAGCTCCTGCAGTTCCTCACGGTCACGAATGACCTGACTCTGCGGCGACGCCCAGGCCCCCAGGCGGCTGCCCAGTGGTCGGACCTGGTAGTAGGCGTCCGATTCCTCAGGCGTGACCTTGACCACCCGCCCCTCGATGCGCACTTGGCGCTCCAGGGTCGGCCAGAAAAAGGTCATGGCCGCAAACGGCCGCGCCGCGAGCTGTTCGCCCTTGGCGCTCTGATAGTTGGTAAAGAAGGTAAAGCCCTGCGCATCCAGGCCCTTGAGCAACAGGATGCGGCAGTGCAGGCGACCATCCTGGTCGACCGTGGCCAAGGTCATGGCATTCGCTTCCACCGGTGGCTGCTCGGTTTTCACCGCATCGCCGAACCATTGGTGGAACAACGCAAACGGTTCGCTCGGGGCCTGGGCCTCGCTCAAACCGTCCCGTGTGTA
Organism: Pseudomonas viridiflava; assembly: GCF_900580675.1. Lineage (GTDB taxonomy): Bacteria > Pseudomonadota > Gammaproteobacteria > Pseudomonadales > Pseudomonadaceae > Aquipseudomonas. The sequence continues at coordinate 7,707 of NZ_UTBG01000096.1, read as the reverse complement.
GTCACGGCGCATATCGGCCAGTGCCTGGGTCATGCAGCTTTATCCTTCTGGTTCAACGGATCAGTTTTTCGCCTGGTCGTTGGCAGCCGGTGCAGCGGCCTTGGCCTTGGCCGGAACCGGCTTCTTGGCAGCAGGTTTGGCCGGGGCTTTTTTGGCGGCTGGCTTGGCAGCGGCTTTCTTGGCGACAGGCGCCTTTTTCGCCGGGGCTTTGGCAGCAGGTGCCGGTGCTGGCACATTCTGCACGGCGACCATCTCAGCCGCAGGCGGGGTCTTGCCCGACTGGTATTTGCTGAGCAGGGCCAACATAGTTGTACGCTGAGTGAACATGATTTCCATGCGACGGTTCAGCGCACGGCCCTGGGTGCTGTCGTTGGCGGCACGCGGCATAAGGTCGCCCATGCCACGCAGCATCAGGCGGTCCTGCTTCAGGCCGCTGAGGCTGAAGATCGAAGCGATGGATTGCGCGCGTTCCCGGCTCAATGCCTGGCTGGCCGGGGCAGTGCCGGTGGCGTCCACATGGCCCAGCACCAGGACGGCGGTTTTCGGATCGGCTTCAACGGCCTTGGCGACGCGGGTGAAGGGGCCCAACGTGACCGGCAGCAGCATCGCAGGACGCTTCGGGTTGTAGGAACCGTCTACTGGCGCAATCACGACCAGAACGTTATCGCGACGCTCCAGTTGCAGGTTGCTGTCCTTGATGGCGGCGCGCAGGCGCGGCTCGTAGTCGTCCAGCCAGGCCTGGGTGATTTTCGGGTCAGGCATCGGCACGTTGGTCACGTCGACCTTGGCCAATGGCTTTGGCTTGCTCTCGAACGGCCACCACCAGTGGGTTTCGGTGTCGGTCTTGGCGACTGAAGGCGCCGGCTCTGCAGCCTTGAGGTCGGCTTTCAGGTCAGCCTTGGCGTCGGCGGCCTTGTCGTCGGCGGCCTTGTCGTCGGCGCTTTTGGAAGAGAACGGCCACCAGCTGGAGCCGGTGTCAGCCTTGGCAGCAGGTGCGGCAGCAGCGGCTACGGGGGCGGCAGGCTTGGCGCCGGCAGCGGGTTTGGCATCCGGCTTGGCGTCGGTTTGAGTGACTGCGTCCTTGGTAGCGGTTTTATCCGATCCGAATGACCACCAATGCCCGCCCTCGGCATCATTTTGTGGTGTTTGTGCGCAACCGGTAATAGTGAGGCAAAGCGCCAGTGCCAAGGACTTGTTCGATAACATGAGATATCCACAAAATGAGAAAAGAAACGGGGGCCTGGATGGCCCGGTAAACAGACGCTTACAGAAGAGCAAAGTTACATCACTTCCTACAGCGTCTTTCTTATAGTTGCCTTTGTAACAAAAAAACGTGAAACAGCAAGGGGTTTACAGACAACCGGCCAATATTCCGACCAACTTCTGTGCCCGAGGGTCCATAAGTACATAAGGTCCCAGTGTATTAGTCACGAATCCAAACGCTACATCATGTTCCGGGTCGGCAAAACCCACCGAGCCGCCGGCACCGGGATGCCCAAAAGCACGCGGGCCAAGGCCGAACGTGGCATTGGGCAGCTGTGGTTGATCCAACATGCAGCCCAGGCCAAAACGGGTTTGTGTCAATAATGTTTTATCCGGCCCGATACTGTGTTCGCGGGTCAATTGTTCGAGCATGTCGGCTTCCAGCAAACTACCGTCCAACAAACCACTATAAAAACCCGCCAGGCTGCGCGCATTACCGTGACCATTTGCCGCCGGCTGCTGCATGCGCCGCCATTCAGGTTTATTAGTGCTGGTCAGAATAGACGGTGGATTGGCAAACGCCCGCGTAGTCATGGCCGTGGGTTCACGCATCATTACTTGCAATAAACGTTGTGCGGCTTCATCGCCCATATTGCCTTTGCTGCGCGCTATATGGGCAACCCGATAAAACTCTTCATCGGCCAGGCCTACATGAAAGTCCAACCCCAGTGGCCGCGCCACCCGCGCCACGATGGACTCGCCCGGCCCGCGCCCATCGGCGCGGCGCAGCAGTTCACCGACCAGCCAGCCATACGTGATGGCCTCGTAGCCATGGCCCTGGCCCGGTGTCCACCACGGCGCTTCGGCCGCCAGGGTGTCGACCATCAATTGCCAGTCGTACAGGGCTTCGGTGGGCAGCATCTCGCGGATCGCCGGCAGCCCGGCCTGGTGGCAGAGTAACTGCCGCAGGGTGATCGCCTCTTTACCCGCCGCAGCGAATTCCGGCCAGTAGTTGGCCACCGGCGCGTCCAGTTGCAGCTTGCCTTCGGCTACCAGCTGCAACGCCGTGACGGCGGTGAAGGTCTTGGTGCAAGAGAACAGGTTGACGATGGTGTCGCTGTGCCATGCCTCGGCGCCATCCTTGTCGGCGGTGCCGGCCCACAGGTCGACGACGGTTTCGCCGCCGACCTGGATGCAGAGCCCGGCGCCACGCGCCTGCGGGTCATCGAACAACGCGGCAAACGCTTCACGTACGGCTTCGAACTGGAGTTCGTAATGACCCTGAATCTGCACCTGCACGCCCTCGGAAAACGCTGTAAGAAGTGGCCGGCATTGTTCCAGTCCTCAGGGCTTTTGTGAACCCGTCAGCGCTCAATCAATGACCATTTCCGGAATGCCCACCGGCATGCCCGGCGCCCTGCCCCGGGCCTTTGCCCGCCTGCCCGGCCCTTCCGCCTTCGCTTTCACGCGCGGCGTTGGCAGCCTTGGCTTTTTCTGCTTCCTTGCCCAGTTGGGCAATCGCCGCCAGGTTGCTGCTACGCACACTCTCTACAAAGCCCTGGAACGGCACATCGGTGATACCGACCAGCCCGAAGTGGCCATTTTCGCCGTCCAGCAGACGGCCGGTGACCGGCTGGTCCAGGTACTGGAACCAATGCACGCCGACAATCGACGGCTCGGCCATGGCCTGCTTGAGGAAGTTGCCGTAGGCCACGCCGCGATCGTCCTCCCTGGCCAACTGCGTCACGCCGCCCCAGAACGGGCCACGGTCCGCCGAGCCGAAGTTGAATTCGGTGATCAGCACCGGCTTGTCGAGTGCGCGCAAGGCGGCGAAGTCGTAGCCGTCCTGGGGTTTGAGCGTGTACATGTTGAAGCTCAGCACGTCGCAATACTGCGCACACGAGGTCACAGCTTCAGGTGTGCTCACGGCGTAACGGCCGCCCAGCAGCAACTGGTTGGGCGCGTGCCATTTGAGCGAATCGGAGATGGTCTTGAAGTAGGCGTCGGCGAAGGTCTTCTGGAAGTATTTGAAGTCGGCTTCGATTTCCGGGTGTTCGGGGTTGGGCATCGGCGGCTCGAAGCCTGGGTCTTCCATCAGCTCCCAGCCCGCCAGTTGAATGCCCCAGGCTTTCGACAGGCCGTCTTCATTGCGATATTTGTCACGCAGTTGCTTGAGAAACGCGCGCTTGGCCGGTACGTCGGTGGTCATGCGCAATGTGCCGTAGGCCAGCGCGTAACGGGATTTCGGGTCATCGCCGGGGCCTGCCCAGGCCAGCTCGTTGTCGGCAAAGAAGCCGATCAGCCATGGGTCATCGCGGTGGTCGCGGGCGGCGATGGCCACGGCGCGTTCGGTGGCCATGGCAAACCGCGGGTCGAACGGGTCGGGCATGCCGCCCCACCAGTCGGTGCCGGTGCTGATGCTGGCATAGTCGCCCACAATCGACAGTGGCAAGGTGTAAGGCACGCGGTCGGCCCGAGCCAGATCCTCGTCGCTCCAGTTGCCCACCGTATTGAAACCCCAGGCTTGCAGGCGATCGAGGGTGTGGCCTACCCAACGTTTCTGGTCGAAGCCCTGAGAGTCATAGGTGCGCTGAAGGTTGGCGCCGTAAAAGTCGTACCAGCGCCCCACGTTGAAGCTGCGCCCTTGATCGGCGCCGTTGCCGCCACGGTTATCACTGCTGCCGTAGTACTTGTCGAACGGCTCGCCGGACTTGGGCAACGCGCCAAACATCCACTCACGCCCGGCCACGTAGGTCTGGTTGTTGTCCGGTGCCACAGTGTTAACGCCCAGGGAGTAGAACGGATGGCCTTCCGGTGTCACCAGATACCAGCGACCGTCGCGCTTTTCGGTGCGGAAAAAGCCACTCGCGTCGAACGTCGGGCCTTTGTTCCAGCCGCCGTATGGGTCCAGGGCCGATTTGTCGCGCTCGGCCAGCCAGCCTTTGAGCTGCTGTTGCTCCTTGGCGGCGGCGGCCTTGAGTTGCTCGTCGCTGCTGACTTTTTCCGGCCAGCGCGCGCGGGTCGACTGGCCGTAGGCATCGACCAGTTCGCTGTAGGCGGCCTTAAACACCGGCTCGCTGTCCTGCACGCCAAAGCGCTCCAGCAGGATGCTTTGGGCGGCGTTGGGCTTGATCATCGACAAGGTGACCGAGGCCACTTGGCTGCGGTCGATTTCCCCGGCGCTGCTGGCGAGCAATACGCGCTGGCCGTCGACGGTGACCGGCATTGGCGGGCCGGCCTTCATGCCCTGGCTCAAGGGCGAATTGGCTTGCAGCGGCACCAGCAGGGTCTGGGCCGGGCCGGCCGGCAAGTCGATGCGGCTCACCAGAGTCTTGCCGTCGGTGCTCTGCACCTTTACGTAAAGGGTCAGCGCCCAATCCATTGCACTTTGGATACGCAGGCTCATGGCGCCGGACTGCGACCAATCCCAGGTGCCGGTCTGCGGGCTGAGCACCAGGCTCGGCTCGGCGGCCGGGTTGAAGGTGATGCGGCGCAGCACCTCGCCTTCAGGGGTTTGTTCGGCGTTGTATTGCGGCAGGCTGGCGTCCTGAGTCGCCACCTTGACCACATCGGCAGGCCGGACGAAGTTGAACAGGGTCTGTTGCCCGGCAGGCGCGGCCATCAACGGCGCGGTAAACAACAGGGCAAAAAGGGCGGGCAGCGTGCGAATCATACGAACAAGGTTCTCCCAAACGGCCGATAAATGGCCTGATGACATAGAGCGTTGGCAGTCAGATAGACCACGCAGTGGGCGAATTCGCCCACTGTGGCTTAAGAAATTTCGCGCCTGAAGGGCGGCAAAGCATTAAGGATAGCTTTGCCATAGCGCTGCGTGACCAAACGGCGGTCGAGCAAGGTGATGGTGCCGCGGTCTTCTTCGGTGCGCAGCAAGCGCCCGCAGGCCTGGACCAGCTTCAAGGACGCATCCGGCACCGAGATTTCCATGAACGGGTTACCACCCCGCGCCTCGATCCACTCGGCCAGAGCCGCCTCGACCGGGTCATCCGGCACCGAGAACGGGATCTTGGCGATCACCACGTGTTCGCAGTAGGCACCGGGCAAATCCACGCCCTCGGCGAAACTGGCCAGGCCGAACAGCACGCTGGAATCGCCACCATCGACCCGCGCCTTGTGCTTGTTCAGGGTTTCCTGCTTGGACAGGTTGCCCTGGATAAACACCTGCTTGCGCCAGTCGCGGTCGAGGCCGTCGAATACGTCCTGCATTTGTTTGCGCGACGAGAACAGCACCAGGGTGCCGCGCGAACCTTCCACCAACGCCGGCAGGTCGCGGATGATCGCCGCGGTGTGCGCCGGCGCGTCCCGTGGGTCGGCCTTGAGGTCCGGCACCCGCAGCACGCCGGCGTCGGCGTGGTGGAACGGGCTCGGCACCACGGCGGTGACGGCTTTTTTCGGCAGGCCGGCGCGCATGCGGAACCGGTCGAAGGTGCCCAGGGCAGTCAGCGTGGCCGAGGTCACCAGGCAGCCGTAGGCCACGTTCCACAGGTTGCGGCGCAGCATTTCGGCGGCAAGGATCGGGCTGGCGTTGACCTCGATATCAAACAGCGCGCCGCTTTCCGACAGGGTCAGCCAGCGCGCCATCGGCGGGTTGTCTTCCGGGTCTTCGACGGTGAAGGCGGTCCACAGCTCCCAGTTGCCCTGGGAGCGCGACAACAGGCTGCCGAACAGCGGGTACCACTCTTCGGCCTGGTTGCTGGCGATGCCGATGTTGACCTCGCCGTCCATGCCTTCCTTGAGCAAATCGGTCAGGCGGGTGAACAAGTCGGTCAGGCGCGAAAAGCCTTTTTTCAGCTCGATGCCCATTTCGCGCATGTGCTCGGGGATCAACCCGCCGACAAAGCGGTGGCGTGGGCGCTCGCGGCCCTCCACGTCTTCGCCGGGCTTGAAGTCGGCCACCTGCTCGCAGGCGCTGAACATGAATTGCTGCTGGGTCTTGATCTCCCGCGCCAGCTCCGGCACCTGTTCGATCAGCTTGCCCAGATCGCCCGGCAACGGGTGCTGGGCGAGCAATTTGGTGAGGTTCTTGGCGGTGGTTTCCAGCCAGTCGGCGGTGGAGCGCAGGCGCGTGTAGTGGGCGAAGTGGCCGATGGCCTTGTCGGGCAGGTGGTGGCCTTCGTCGAATACATAGAGGGTGTCGCGCGGGTCCGGCAGTACGGCGCCGCCGCCCAGGGCCAGGTCGGCCAGCACCATGTCGTGGTTGGTGACGATCACGTCGACCTTGCCCATGCCTTCGCGGGCCTTGTAGAAGGCGCACTGGCCGAAGTTGGGGCAGTGGCGGTTGGTGCACTGGCTGTGGTCGGTGGTCAGGCGCGCCCAGTCTGAATCCTCGAGGGCGGTGGGCCAGCTGTCACGATCGCCGTCCCACTTATTGCCGGCGAGCTTTTCGATCATGCTGGTAAACAGCTTCTGGCTGACTTCATCAACCTCAATCTTGAAGCCTTCTTCTTCGAACAGCGACGCGGTAGCGGTTTGCGCGTGGCCTTCCTGCAGCAATACATCGAGCTTGGACAGGCACATATAGCGCCCACGCCCCTTGGCCAGGGCGAAGGTGAAGTTCAGGCCGCTGTTGCGCATCAGGTCGGGCAAATCCTTGTAGACGATCTGCTCTTGCAGGGCGACGGTAGCGGTGGCAATCACCAGGCGCTTGCCGGCGGCCTTGGCGGTGGGGATCGCGGCCAGGCTGTAGGCCACGGTCTTGCCGGTGCCGGTGCCGGCTTCGACGGCCACAATCGCCGGGTCGCCACTGCGCCGACCTTCGTCGTCGGTGTCGATATCCCCGAGGACCTTGGCGACTTCGGCGATCATCAGGCGCTGGCCATAGCGCGGTTTCAGGCTCTTGGCTTCGAGAAAACGCGAATAAGCGCCCTGGATCGTGGTTTTGAGTTCAGTGCTGATCATGGATAGTCGGGCGCAAAAAACGCTGGATAAATTTTCAGTGGTTCGGATCGGCCGCTATCATACCCCGCTAATTAATCCCGCGCAGAACGGAGTACCACAATGACCGCGTTTAGCCTCGCTTACACCCTGCATGTACTGGCCGCCCTGGTTTGGGTCGGCGGTATGTTTTTCGCCTGGATGATCCTGCGTCCCGCCGCCATGGCGGCACTTGAGGGCCCTGCCCGGCTCAAGCTGTGGGCAAATGTGTTTCAACGTTTTTTTGTGTGGGTGTGGGTTGCGGTGCTGGTTTTGCCGATCAGCGGCGTCGGCCTGTTGCAACTGCGCTTCAACGGGTTTGAAACCGCGCCGCGTTATGTGCAGGTGATGATGGGGTTGTATCTGGTGATGACGGCGTTGTTTATCCGCATCCAGGCATTGAAGTTCCCGGCATTGCGCGCGGCGGTGGCGGCTGAGGACTGGCCGGCGGGTGCGGCTGCGCTGGGGCAAATCCGCAAGTTGGTGGGGGTTAACTCGATTGTTGGGTTGGTGGTGGTGGCAATTGCGTCGGCGCGGCCGATGTTCTGAGGCGGTTCTTAAACCGCCATCGCG
>NZ_UTBG01000199.1 GCF_900580675.1 Pseudomonas viridiflava | reverse complement strand
CTCCCACACCACCGCCAGGATCGCGCCCAGCTGGATGATGATATTGAACGCGTTGAAACGGTCGCCGGTGAAATCCAGCAGGTCGGCGACGATGATCTGGTGGCCGGTGCTGGAGATCGGCAAAAACTCCGTCAGCCCTTCGACTACACCCAGAATCAGCGCCTGAATGGCGGTCCACAAATCCATACTTCCCCCAAAGGTCATGCGCTGCGGCATGCCTTGATCATCTTTTTAATGGTTCACTGACGAGCACACGTAAGGCCCGAGGTTGATTCTCAACGCCGGCCTGCAAAAATTCCGTGAAAAATCAGGCAGTACTCAGGTTTTCCGAATACAGGCCGAAAGCCTATCAGACAAGGCGTAAAAGTCGATGCGGCACCCACAATTATAAAAAGCCCGGAGTGACAGGACGATGAACAGTTTGCGCAATATGTCGATCAGCCGCCGGCTCTGGCTGATCCTGATAGTCGCGGTGCTGATGCTGCTGGCCCTGGGTTTGCTGATGCTCAAGCAGATCCATGATGACCTGTACCAGGCCAAACGCCAGCAGACCCAACACGTGGTACAGACCGCCAGCGGGATCCTGACGTTTTATCACGGCCTCGAAACCACGGGCGTAATGACCCGCGAAGCCGCGCAAAAGCAGGCGCTGAGTGCGGTGCGTGGTCTGCGCTATGACCATGATGACTATTTCTGGATCAACGACCTCACGCCCGTGATGATCATGCACCCGGCCAACCCCAAGCTCGACGGCCAGAACCTCTCGGCCATCCGCGACCCGGACGGGTTTGCCGTGTTCAACGAATTCGTGGTGCTGGCCAAGGCCAAGGGCGCGGGCATCGTCAACTACCGTTGGCCAAAGCCGGGTGCCGAAGCGCCTGTGGCGAAGACCTCGTATATCCAGCTGTTCGAACCCTGGGGCTGGATCATCGGCTCCGGCGTGTATGTAGACGACGTGCAGGCGGAGTTCAGCGGCCAGGTCTGGAAAGCCTCGTTTATCGGCCTGGGCATCGCGCTGGTGATGGGTTTGCTGGTGACGCTGATCGCCCGCAGCATCGTGCGGCCGTTGCAGGCCGCCGTGAACGCCATGGCCAATATCGCCAGCGGCGAAAGCGACCTGACCCGCAGCCTCGACACCCATGGCCGCGACGAAGTCACCCAACTGTCCCAGCACTTCAACAGCTTTACCGCCAAGCTGCGCCAGGTGGTCGGCCAGTTGCAGGTGTGCGCCAATGCGTTGGGCCAGTCATCCCAGGAGCTGGGCACCAACGCCACCCAGGCCCATGACCGCAGCCAGCAGCAGTCGCAGCAGATGGAGCTGGTGGCCACCGCCATCAATGAAGTCACCTACGGCGTGCAGGACGT
>NZ_UTBG01000200.1 GCF_900580675.1 Pseudomonas viridiflava | reverse complement strand
CGGTTGGGCCTGCCTAACCCCAGCGGCATGCCGAGATGAATGTGCTCGGGCAACTGCGAAAGAACATGATCAACGGCTTGCTCAATGGAACAGGACTGCGGCATCCCAGCTCTCCTGATTTGTTATTGGATGCAGCTTGGACAGGTGCGGGCGGGAAAGTGCTGCGTGGGGTGTGATTAACCGTGCGGCTCGTTCCCAACATGGGCACGATCAGTACGATTAACAAGCATGATTACTTCAACCCGGACATCTTCTGAATCGCAGCCTTGAGTTCTTCATCAGAGCAATCGCCACAGGTGCCCTTGGGCGGCATGGCGTTGATGCCGG
>NZ_UTBG01000201.1 GCF_900580675.1 Pseudomonas viridiflava | reverse complement strand
GAGGTGGAGTTGTCGCTTAGTGCCACGCCAGAGCAGTCGGCGATACTGAGGCAATGGCAGGATCACATTGAGTCGCTGCGCAGTAGGCTGAAAATGTGATCGGAAAAATGTAGAAGGTGAACTATAAAAAAACGCCAGCAAGCTGGCGTTTTTCAAGTCGCGGATAAAACGACCGTTGAAGCTTAGCCCAGCAGAGTGGCCCAGCTTTCAACCTCGTCACCGCCCCACTTGGCTTTCCACTCTTTCAGCGTCTTGTGGTTGCCACCTTTGGTTTCGATGACTTCGCCGTTGTGCGGGTTCTTGTACTGCTTGACCTTGCGGGCACGCTTGGTGC
>NZ_UTBG01000203.1 GCF_900580675.1 Pseudomonas viridiflava | reverse complement strand
GGACGGCCCGTCGCGGCGGCCCGCGGAGTAATGCCTGTTTTCGGGCACACCGAGCCGGAGGCGAGGTGCCGAGTGGTGGGGCAAGAGCCTTTTGGTTACTTTTGGGCTCTTTTCAAAAGTGACTCGCCGTAAGGGCGAAACCAATATCAGCCCTTCCGCAATAACGGATATGTACCCGGTCAACCCAAAGCTGGCCCGACTCTTGCTCTACCTCCTGATACTGCATCCCTCGATCCCATGCAGTGGAGAACATTACCCATGCCAGTCGCCCCCAATTCCCTCCTTCAGGCTGCCCCCGCGGCCAAGCCTCAAGCGCCCGCCGCCAACCAACCGGTAGCGGCTGCGGACCCACGGGACAAGGGCCCCGGCTTCGCACAGGTGTTCGCCAGCCAGGGTTCCAAACCCACCGTCAAAGCCGACGACAACTCGGCCAAACCCACGCGGGACAAGCCTTCCGACACCGGCACCAAGCCCGCCGCCAGTGACGATAAACCTGCCGCCAGCAAACCAGCGGTTGCCGATAGCGGCAATGCCTTGCCTGCCACGCCGCCGGCCAAGTCCGACGACAGCGCCAGCACAGACGATGACGCGCCGGCCGACCCGACCCTGGTGCAGCAGCCTCCGGTCGATCCGGTTGTCGATCCCGCACTGATCGCCACGGTCACGCCAGTGGCCGTGCCGGTGCCGGTGGCGACTCCCGCGCCGGTTGCCGAAACCCCGGATGACAAGGCCCAGCCGGTAGCCGCCGCGCCGATCGCGGCGACCGAGGAAGCCAAGCCGGCCTTCGACCCCGAGGCAGACCCGCTGGACGCGATGCCCGCCGTGCGCCTGGCGATGGAACAGGGTGGGCATGTGTCCGCCAGCAGCCAGGCCCCGGCCAAGACCGCCCCGGCGGCGACCCCGGATCAGCCGACCGCCGCACAGAATTTCGCTGCTGGGCTGGCCACTATGGTCGACCAGCAAGCCACCAAGGACAGCACCGACTCCGGTGGCGAGAAGGCCTTCAGCGGGTTGATCGAAGGGGGCCTCAAGGACCTGAAAGAAGCCAGCAGCGACACCCGCGTCGATGACATTGCCAACCGCCTGTCCGCGCTGACCCAGGCCGCCACGCCGAAAACCGCGAACGCTTTGCCGCCGGTGACGAATGCACCGTTGGCCATGCACCAGAGCGGCTGGACTGACGAAATCGTCAACCGCGTGATGTACCTCTCCAGCGCCAACCTGAAGTCGGCGGAGATCCAGTTGCAACCGGCCGAACTCGGGCGCCTGGACATCAAGGTCAACATGACCGCCGACCAGCAGGCCCAGGTCAACTTCATGAGCGCCCACCCGGTGGTGCGTGAAGCGCTGGAAAGCCAGTCCGGCCGCCTGCGGGAGATGTTCGCCCAGCAAGGCATGGGGCAGGTCGACGTCAACGTGTCCGACCAGTCCCGTGGCCAGGAGCAGCAACAGCAGCAGGCCCAGACCCGTGGCGTGAGCGGAACGGGTGGGCGTGGTGGCGACAACGCCAGTCATGGGGATGTGGCCGAGGCTGTGGCACCGGTGACGTCTACCGTGATCGGCTCCAGCGCCGTCGACTACTACGCCTGACCCTCAGCCCGGCGCTGGTCAACATGTGGGAGCGGGCTTGCTCGCGAATGCGGTCCATCAGTTGTCGATGTGTTGACTGACCCGTCACATTCGCGAGCAAGCCCGCTCCCACATTTGATTTGCAGTGTCCTGAATTACCAGACAACTCTGGCATAACACTTGCTCTTGCCTTTCCGTAGATCTATGAATTCCCGAATAGTGACGGATTATTGGCATGGCGAAGAGCGACGACGCAGCAAAAGCACCCGCAGGCAAAGGTAAGCTCAAGCTTATCCTGCTGATAGTCCTGGGCCTGCTCCTGGCCATCGGCGCCTCGGTGGGCGGCACCTGGTACATCATGCACAGCAGTGCAAGCAAACCGGCAGCCGCCGCCGAAACCGCCACTAACGTCAAGCAACCGGCAATCTTCGAGCCGATGCTTCCGGCCTTTGTCGCCAACTTCAACCAGAACGGTCGTCAACGCTACTTGCAGGTGAGCATCACTTTGCTCGCGCGTGACAAAGGCGACCTGGAAGCCCTCAAGGTGCACATGCCGGTTATCCGCAACAACCTGGTGATGCTGTTCTCGGGCCAAAGCTTCGACAGCCTGGCCACCCCGGTTGGCCAGGAAATGCTGCGCCAGAAGGTCACTGCCAGCGTGCAGGAAGTGGCCCAGAAAGAGCTCGGCAAAGTCGTGGTCGAGCAGGCGCTCTTCACTAACTTCGTATTGCAGTAGGATCACGACATGGCCGTGCAAGACCTGCTGTCCCAGGATGAAATCGATGCGCTGCTGCATGGCGTCGACGATGGGCTGGTACAGACTGAAATGGCTGCCGAACCCGGCAGCGTCAAAAGCTATGACCTGACCAGCCAGGATCGCATCGTCCGTGGACGTATGCCGACCCTGGAAATGATCAACGAGCGTTTCGCGCGCTACACCCGTATCAGCATGTTCAACATGCTGCGCCGTTCGGCGGACGTGGCGGTGGGCGGCGTGCAGGTGATGAAGTTCGGTGAATACGTGCATTCGCTGTACGTGCCCACCAGCCTCAACCTGGTCAAGATCAAGCCATTGCGCGGCACCGCGCTGTTCATCCTCGACGCCAAACTGGTGTTCAAGCTGGTGGACAACTTCTTCGGCGGCGACGGCCGTCACGCCAAGATCGAAGGCCGCGAATTCACCCCGACCGAACTGCGCGTGGTGCGCATGGTGCTGGAGCAAGCCTTCATCGACTTGAAGGAAGCCTGGCAGGCGATCATGGAAGTCAACTTCGAGTACATCAACTCGGAAGTGAACCCGGCCATGGCCAACATCGTCGGGCCCAGCGAAGCGATCGTGGTGTCCACCTTCCACATCGAACTCGATGGCGGTGGCGGCGACCTGCACGTGACCATGCCGTACTCGATGATCGAGCCGGTCCGCGAGATGCTCGATGCCGGTTTCCAGTCCGACCTGGACGACCAGGACGAGCGCTGGGTCAAGGCCCTGCGCGAAGACCTGCTGGACGTCGACGTTCCCCTGAGCGCCACCGTGGCCCGTCGTCAGCTGCGTTTGCGCGATATTTTGCACATGCAGCCGGGGGACATCATTCCCGTCGAGTTGCCGGAAGAAATGATCATGCGCGCCAACGGCGTGCCGTCTTTCAAGGTCAAGCTGGGTTCCCACAAGGGCAACCTGGCTTTGCAAGTGGTTGAGCCAATCAACCGCCGCTGATCCCTTATTTATGAATGCTTGCTTCGCCGAGGACATGTAATGGCTACCGAACACGAAAACACTTCCGCCGAAGACCAGGCCCTGGCTGACGAATGGGCTGCGGCCCTGGAAGAAACCGGCGATGTTGGCCAGGACGATATCGATGCGCTGCTGGCCGCCGACGCCGCCACCGCGCCGGCCGGCAACCGCCTGCCGATGGAAGAATTCGGCAGCGTGCCGAAAAACAACGACCCGGTGACCCTCGACGGCCCGAACCTGGATGTGATTCTCGATATTCCGGTGTCGATCTCCATGGAAGTCGGCAGCACCGAAATCAACATCCGCAACCTGCTGCAACTCAACCAGGGCTCGGTGATCGAGCTGGACCGCCTGGCCGGTGAGCCGCTGGACGTGCTGGTCAACGGCACCCTGATCGCCCATGGCGAAGTGGTCGTGGTCAACGAGAAGTTCGGCATCCGCCTGACGGACGTGATCAGCCCGAGCGAACGCATCAAGAAGTTGCGCTGATATGAAGTATTCGATGGCGGGACTGTTGCTGGCGCTGCCATTGAGCGCCCTGGCCGCTGAGCCGGTTGCGCAAGCGGCGGCTGCGGCTCCCGTGGTCGGCAGCGGCGTCGGCGGGCAGTTGACCCAACTGGTGCTGGGCCTGTTGCTGGTGGTCGGGCTGATTTTCGTGCTGGCCTGGCTGATGCGCCGGGTGCAGGGCGTGGGCCCGGGCAATGGCCAGGTGATCGAACTGAACGGCTCGCGTGCCCTCGGCGCGCGTGATCGGCTGGTGCTGGTGCAAGTCGGTGAAGAGCAGATTTTGCTGGGCATTACGCCTGGGCGCATCACCCCGCTGCACGTGCTCAAGACCCCGGTCAGCGTCGACGCGTCCAAACCCGCCACGCCAGAATTCGCCCAGCGCCTGATGGAATTGCTGGGCAAGGATCAGAAGGATAAGAAGTAATGCGCGTTTTATTGACGCTCATGCTGTTGCTCGCCGCGCCGATGGCGTTTGCCGCCGACCCGCTGTCGATCCCGGCGATTACGCTGGGCACCAACGCGGCCGGGGCCCAGGAGTATTCGGTCAGTCTGCAGATTCTGCTGATCATGACCGCGCTGAGCTTTATCCCGGCGTTCGTGATGCTGATGACCAGCTTTACGCGGATCATCATCGTGTTCTCGATCCTGCGCCAGGCCCTGGGCCTGCAGCAGACGCCGTCGAACCAGATCCTGACCGGCATGGCGTTGTTCCTGACGATGTTCATCATGGCGCCGGTGTTCGACAAGGTGAACCAGCAAGCCCTGCAGCCGTACCTGGCCGAGACCATCACGGCGCAGGACGCGATCGACAAGGCCCAGGGCCCGATCAAGGACTTCATGCTGGCGCAGACCCGCTCCAGCGACCTCGAGCTGTTCATGCGCCTGTCCAAGCGGACCGACATCGCCACCCCGGACCAGGCGCCGCTGACCATCCTGGTGCCGGCGTTTGTCACGTCTGAACTGAAAACCGCGTTCCAGATCGGTTTCATGATTTTCATCCCGTTCCTGATCATCGACCTGGTGGTGGCGAGCGTGCTGATGGCCATGGGTATGATGATGCTGTCGCCGCTGATCATCTCGTTGCCGTTCAAGATCATGCTGTTTGTGCTGGTGGATGGCTGGGCGCTGATTATCGGCACGCTGGCCGGCAGTTTCGGAGGGGTATAGCGCTATGACGCCAGAAGTCGCCGTCGACCTGTTCCGTGAAGCGCTGTGGCTGACCACCATGATGGTCGCCGTGCTGGTGGTGCCGAGCCTGTTGGTGGGCCTGCTGGTCGCGATGTTTCAGGCCGCGACCCAGATCAACGAACAGACCCTGAGCTTCCTGCCGCGCCTGCTGGTGATGCTGATCACCCTGATCGTCGCCGGCCCGTGGCTGGTGCAAACCTTCATGGAATACATCCTGCAGCTGTACGGCAGTATTCCGCAGTTGATCGGCTGACCCGATGCAGTCTTTGCTGGCATTGACCGACACCCAGATCAGCACCTGGGTGGCTTCCTTCATCCTGCCGCTGTTTCGCGTGACGGCGGTGCTGATGAGCATGCCGGTGTTCGGCACCACCCTGGTCCCGCGCCGCGTGCGCCTGTACTTCGCGGTGGCCATCACCGTGGTGATCGTGCCCGGTTTGCCGGCCATGCCGCCCGTGAATGCGCTCGACCTCACCGCCTTGATGCTGATCGCCGAGCAGATCCTGATCGGCGCGCTGCTGGGCTTTTCCCTGCAGCTGTTTTTCCAGGCTTTCGTGATCGCCGGGCAAATCATTTCGATCCAGATGGGCATGGGCTTCGCGTCCATGGTCGACCCCACCAACGGCGTGTCGGCGGCGGTGATCGGGCAATTCCTGACCATGCTCGTGACCTTGCTGTTCCTGGCCATGAACGGGCACCTGGTGGTGTTCGAGGTGCTCACCGAAAGCTTCACCACCTTGCCGGTGGGCTCGGGACTGGAGGTCAATCACTTGTGGGAAGTGGTCGGGCGCCTGGGCTGGGTGCTCGGCGCGTCGCTGTTGCTGGTGCTGCCGGCGATCACCGCATTGCTGGTGGTCAACATCGCGTTCGGCGTGATGACCCGCGCGGCGCCGCAACTGAACATTTTCTCGATTGGTTTCCCATTGACCCTGGTGTTGGGCATGGGGATTTTCTGGGTCGGCCTGGCTGACATTCTCAATCAGTATCAACCGCTGGCGACCGACGCCTTGCAGTTCTTACGTGATCTGGCACGGGCGCGCTGAGCCATGGCCGAGAGCGAGAGTGGTCAGGACAAAACAGAAGACCCCACGGAGAAACGCAAAAAGGACTCCAGGGAAAAGGGCGAGATTGCGCGCTCCAAAGAGCTGAACACCGTCGCGACCATGATGGCCGGCGCCGGCGGCCTGTTGATCTACGGCGGCGGTTTGGCGCTGGACTTGCTGGAGCTGATGAAGCACAACTTCGCCTTGCCCCGTGAGGTGCTGCTCAACCCCGATTCCATGGGCCAATACCTGCTGCACTCGGGCAAGATCGCGATTCTGGCGGTGCAGCCGATTCTGATCACCTTGCTGCTGGCGGCGTTGATTGGCCCGGTCGCCCTTGGCGGCTGGTTGTTCGCCGCCGGCAGCATGGCCCCCAAGTTCAGCCGCATGAACCCGGCTGCCGGGCTCAAGCGCATGTTCTCCGCGAAGGCCCTGGTGGAACTGCTCAAGGCCCTGGCCAAATTCATCCTGATTCTGTTCGTGGCCTTGACGGTGTTGTCGTCGGATATCGATGACCTGCTGCGCATTGCCCACGAGCCGCTGGAGTCGGCGATCATCCACAGCGTGCAGGTGGTGGGCTGGAGCGCGCTGTGGATGGCGGCGGGGCTGATCATCATTGCGGCGGTGGATGCGCCGATCCAGTTGTGGGAAAGCCACAAGAAACTGCTGATGACCAAGCAGGAAGTGCGCGACGAGCACAAGGACCAGGAGGGCCGTCCCGAGGTCAAGCAGCGTATTCGCCAGCTGCAACGCGAGATGTCCCAGCGCAAGATGATGGCTTCGGTGCCCGACGCCGACGTGGTCATCACCAACCCGACCCACTACGCCGTGGCCCTCAAGTACGACCCGGAAAAAGGCGGCGCGCCGATGCTGCTGGCCAAGGGCAGCGACTTTACCGCCCTCAAGATCCGCGAAATCGCCGTGGCCAACGACATCCTGCTGCTGGAATCGCCGGAGCTGGCGCGGTCGATCTTCTATTCCACCGAACTTGACCAGGAAATCCCTGCCGGGCTGTACCTCGCTGTTGCCCAGGTCTTGGCCTATGTCTATCAAATCCGCCAATACCGCGCGGGCAAGGGCAAGCGGCCTGATCCGCTCAAGGACCTGCCGATTCCGCCGGACCTGCGCCGCGATTCCTGATTGCAATCAGTGACTCAGACAAGTGCTGAATTGCCACCCTGTCATTCATCTGAAAAACACCTGACCTGTCAACTTTGACAGTAGCCAGCACTGCGCTCTTGCGGTTCCATGGCGCCATGCACTGCGCCCAGTAGTCGACAGTGCGGGAGGGCAGTCATGGAAGTGGTGACGGGAACCGTCAGGTCGTATAGCCAAAAAACCGGGGAAGGCTTGATTGCACTGGACGGCAGCGAAGAGCCCGTGCATGTCGATCTCAAAAGCTCGGCGGGGGTTTGGTTGAGGCAGGGCCTGCGGGTACAGTTTGCGAGGGTCCATCGGCCTAACGGCGTTTTTGCGTGGGATATCAAAATCATCTAGCAACAACCTGACGGGGATTTACTCGGTGCTGTCTCGGGTGAACACAAAACCAAATGTGGGAGGGGGCTTGCCCCCGATTGCGGTGTATCAGCAGCCTCTTCCGGGGCTGACATACTGCAATCGGGGGCAAGCCCCCTCCCACATTTGAGTGGTGTTCCCGCTGATAAAACGCCGGCGTCTGCGGCGATCTGCACCTCCGAAGCAAAAGTTGGAAGGCTTCTTGCAATACCGCCTGCAGGACGCCGCTTGGCGTCAAAACTTTGCTTCAAGGAACACGAGGAATACCGGTGGTGGATCGCTCTCAAATGCTCGGCACGGCCCGTACGACCCTGACTGACCTCTCGCGGGGCAATCTGGGTGTGCCGTTGTTGTTGCTGGTGATGCTGGCAATGATGATGTTGCCGATGCCGCCGTTCCTGCTCGACGTGTTCTTCACCTTCAACATTGCCCTGTCCGTCGTCGTGCTGCTGGTGTGTGTGTACGCCTTGCGGCCGCTGGATTTCGCGGTATTCCCGACGATCCTGCTGGTGGCGACCCTGCTGCGCCTGGCGCTCAACGTGGCGTCCACCCGCGTGGTGATGCTGCACGGCCAGGACGGCCACGCCGCTGCCGGTAAAGTGATCCAGGCCTTTGGTGAGGTGGTGATCGGCGGTAACTACGTGGTCGGTATCGTGGTGTTCGCGATCCTGATGATCATCAACTTCGTCGTGGTCACCAAAGGCGCCGGGCGGATTTCCGAAGTGAGCGCGCGGTTTACCCTCGACGCGATGCCCGGCAAACAAATGGCCATCGACGCCGACCTCAACGCCGGCCTGATCGACCAGAACCAGGCCAAGACCCGCCGCCTGGAAGTGGCCCAGGAAGCCGAGTTCTACGGCTCCATGGACGGCGCCAGCAAATTCGTGCGCGGTGACGCCATCGCCGGCCTGCTGATTCTGTTCATCAACCTCATCGGCGGCATGGCGGTGGGTATCTTCCAGCACGGCATGACCTTCGGCGATGCGGGCAAGGTTTACGCCTTGCTGACCATCGGTGACGGTTTAGTGGCGCAATTGCCATCACTGTTGTTATCCACAGCTGCCGCGATCATGGTGACCCGTGCTTCGGGCTCCGAAGACATGGGCAAGCAGATCAGCCGCCAGATGTTTGCCTCGCCCAAGGCGCTGGCCGTCGCGGCGGGCATCATGGCGATCATGGGCATTGTGCCGGGCATGCCGCACGTGTCGTTCCTGAGCATGGCGGCCATGGCCGGCGGCGGTGCCTACCTGTTCTGGAAGAAGCAGAACGCGGTCAAGGTCCAGGCCCTTCAAGAAGTAGCGCGCCAGCAGGAACTGCTGCCGTCGCCGGCCCGCGCCCAGGAAACCAAGGAGTTGGGCTGGGATGACGTGACCCCGATCGACATGATCGGCCTGGAAGTCGGCTACCGCCTGATTCCGCTGGTAGACCGCAACCAGGGTGGCCAACTGCTCGCGCGGATCAAGGGCGTGCGCAAGAAGCTGTCCCAGGACCTGGGCTTCCTGATGCCCACCGTACACATCCGCGACAACCTTGATTTGGCCCCGAGCGCCTACCGCCTGACCCTGATGGGCGTGATCCTGGCCGAGGCCGAGATCTACCCGGACCGCGAACTCGCGATCAACCCAGGGCAGGTCTTCGGCAGCCTCAACGGCATCACCGCCAAAGATCCGGCTTTTGGCCTGGACGCGGTGTGGATCGAAATCAGCCAGCGCAGCCAGGCGCAATCGCTGGGTTACACCGTGGTGGACGCCAGCACCGTGGTCGCCACCCACCTCAACCAGATTCTGTACAAGCACTCCCACGAGCTGATCGGCCACGAAGAAGTCCAGCAATTGATGGGTTTGCTGGGCAAAGCCTCGCCAAAACTCGCCGAAGAGCTGGTGCCGGGCATCCTCTCGCTGTCGCAACTGCTCAAGGTGTTGCAGGCCTTGCTGGCCGAACAGGTGCCGGTACGCGACATTCGCAGCATCGCCGAGGCTATCGCCAACAATGCCGCCAAGAGTCAAGATACTGCCGCCCTGGTGGCCGCAGTGCGCGTCGGATTGTCCCGCGCAATCGTCCAAAGCATTGTAGGGCTTGACTCCGAGCTACCTGTGATCACCTTGGAACCAAGGTTGGAACAAATATTGCTCAATAGTATTCAGAAGGCAGGACAAGGCCAGGAAGAGGGCGTTCTGCTGGAGCCAAGCATGGCTGAGAAACTGCAGCGTTCGTTGATCGACGCGGCGCAGCGCCAGGAGATGCAGGGCCAACCGGTGATTCTGCTGGTGGCAGGCCCCGTCCGGGCGATGCTGTCGCGGTTTGGACGCCTGGCAGTTCCGAATTTGCACGTTTTGGCTTATCAGGAAATTCCTGACAATAAGCAAGTGACTATCGTCGCGACAGTAGGGCCGAACGGCTGAGGGTAGTGGGTTATGCAAGTTAAGCGTTTTTTCGCCGCCGATATGCGTCAGGCCATGAAACTGGTTCGTGATGAGCTGGGCGCCGACGCCGCGATTATCGGTAACCGTCGTATTGCCGGCGGTGTCGAGCTGACGGCTGCCCTGGATTACACCCCGCAGGCCCTGGCGCCGCGCGTGCCGAACATGGAACTCGAAGACGAGCTGCGCAAGACCGCCTCGCGGATTGTCTCGGCCCAGGCCGAACTGAGCATGCGCGGCGACAGCGATGCGACCACCAACCGCCAATTGTTCGCCGGCTTGCCGCTGACGGCTGCCGAGCCGCTGGTCGAACCGACTTTCGTTGAACCGCCGCGTCCTGCAGCGCCAGCCCCGGCTGCCGCAGTCGACCAGCGTGTGTTCGACTCGATGCGCTTTGAACTCAACGGCCTGCGCGAACTGCTCGAAGTCCAGCTGGGCTCGCTGGCGTGGACCCAGTTGCAAGGCAGCAAGCCGCAGCAAGCCAACCTGTGGCGTCGCCTGCAACGCATCGGCCTGTCCGGCCCGTTGTCGCGTGACTTGCTGGCCCTGACCACTGAAATCGAAGAACCTCGCCAGGCCTGGCGCATGTTGCTGGCCCACTTGGCGCGGATGATCAGCACTCCGGAAGTCGAGCCGTTGGAAGAGGGCGGTGTGATCGCCGTGGTCGGCCCTGCCGGCATGGGCAAGACCACCACCCTGGCCAAGCTGGCAGCCCGCTACGTGCTCAAGTACGGCGCGCAGAATATCGCGCTGGTGAGCATGGACAGCTACCGTATCGGCGCCCAGGAGCAGCTCAAGACCCTGGGCCGCATTCTCAACGTGTCGGTGACCCACGTCGACCCGGGCCAGTCCCTGGCCAATGCCCTCGATCCGCTGCTGCGCAAGCGCGTCGTGCTGATCGACACCGCCGGCCTGCAAGCCAGCGACCCGGCATTGCGCATGCAGCTGGAGAGCCTGGCCGGGCGTGGCATCAAGTCGAAAAATTACCTGGTGCTTGCAACCACCAGTCAGAAACAGGTTCTTACCGCTGCGTACCACAGTTACAAACGCTGCGGCCTGGCCGGTTGCATCCTCACCAAGCTCGATGAAACCGCGAGCCTGGGCGAGGTGCTGAGCCTGGCCATCAGTCATGAATTGCCGGTCGCCTACCTGACCGACGGGCCGCGGATCCCGGATGATCTGCATCTGCCGCGCCGTCATCAGTTGGTCAGCCGTGCAGTCAGCGTGCAAATGCAAGAAGAGCCTAGCGAGGAAGCGATGGCCGATATGTTCGCCGACCTCTACCACAACCCGGCAAAGCGGGTGGGTTGAGGGCAGGATGAACACCGTGAAATGTACCTACATCGATGGTCTGCAAGCGATTCACGCGGCCAAGCCATGTAGCCTGCGTCTAAGCAAGACAAGGTAAAGAAATAAAATGGGCAGCATGCATCCCGTACAGGTGATCGCGGTGACCGGCGGCAAAGGTGGCGTCGGGAAAACTAACGTGTCAGTGAATTTGTCCCTGGCCCTGGCAGAGCTTGGCCGTCGCGTCATGCTGCTGGATGCTGACCTGGGGCTGGCGAACGTCGACGTGTTGCTGGGGCTGACACCCAAACACACCCTCGCCGATGTGATCGAGGGCCGCTGTGAGCTGCGCGATGTGCTGCTGCAGGGGCCTGGCGGGATCCGTATCGTGCCCGCCGCCTCCGGCACCCAGAGCATGGTGCACCTGAGCCCGGCGCAGCATGCCGGCCTGATCCAGGCCTTCAGCGATATCGGCGACAACCTCGACGTGCTGGTGATCGACACCGCCGCCGGGATCGGCGAGTCGGTGGTCAGCTTTGTGCGCGCCGCCCAGGAAGTCTTGCTGGTGGTCTGCGACGAGCCGACCTCGATCACCGACGCCTACGCGCTGATCAAACTGCTTAACCGTGACTACGGCATGAACCGCTTCCGCGTGCTGGCCAACATGGCCCAGAGCCCGCAGGAAGGTCGCAACCTGTTCGCCAAGTTGACCAAGGTCACGGATCGTTTCCTCGACGTCGCCTTACAATACGTCGGCGCAGTTCCCTACGACGAGTGTGTGCGCAAGGCTGTGCAAAAGCAGCGTGCAGTCTACGAAGCGTTCCCTCGTTCCAAATGCGCATTAGCGTTCAAGGCTATTGCCCAGAAGGTCGATACCTGGCCGTTGCCCGCCAACCCACGGGGGCATCTGGAGTTTTTCGTCGAGCGATTGGTGCATCAGACGAGCGCAGGACCGGTGCTATGACAGCCAGCGGCTACAACCTTTACAAAAAATCGGCACGTGACAGCCAGGGTGAACTGATCGAGCGCTATGCGCCTCTGGTCAAGCGCATCGCCTATCACTTGCTGGCACGCCTGCCCGCCAGCGTCCAGGTCGAAGACCTGATCCAGGCGGGCATGATCGGCCTGCTCGAAGTGTCGACCAAATACGACGCGAGCAAGGGTGCGAGTTTCGAGACGTATGCGGGTATCCGTATCCGTGGCGCGATGCTCGATGAAGTGCGTAAGGGTGACTGGGCGCCGCGTTCGGTGCACCGCAATACGCGCATGGTCAGTGACGCAATTCGCGCAATTGAAGCAAAAACCGGTCGCGACGCTAAAGATCACGAAGTTGCGGCCGAACTCCAATTGAGTCTCGACGATTATTACGGGATTTTGAACGATACCTTGGGCAGCCGCCTGTTCAGTTTCGACGACCTTTTACAGGACGGCGAGCACGAAGGGCTGCACGAGGACGGCGCGAGCGCTCATATGGAGCCATCGCGCGACCTGGAAGATGAACGTTTCCAGGGAGCATTGGCCGAAGCGATTGCCAATTTGCCGGAGCGTGAGCGGCTGGTGTTGGCGCTGTACTACGACGAAGAGCTGAACCTCAAGGAAATCGGTGAGGTCCTGGGGGTCAGCGAATCGCGGGTCAGCCAGTTGCATAGCCAGTGCGCGGCCCGTTTGCGGGGGCGTTTGGGAGAGTGGCGAGCGCGCTGACAGGCAGTGTTGGGGAGCACTGCAGACGAGACCGCGAAGGTGTTTGGCCTTCGCGGTCTCGACCCGTTGTGCCCCCGGCAGTCCTTTTTGTGTAATGCCTGTTGATTGAAATGGCGCGTCCAGGTGCTGGGCGCGTTTAAGACTGCTTGGAGGTCGAATTGGACAAGAACATGAAAATCCTCATCGTTGATGACTTCTCAACGATGCGGCGGATCATAAAAAACCTGTTGCGTGACCTTGGGTTCACTAACACGGTCGAGGCGGATGACGGCATTACGGCGATTCCGATCCTCAACAGCGGGAGCATCGACTTTCTGGTAACGGACTGGAACATGCCGGGCATGACCGGTATCGACTTGCTGCGCCACGTGCGCGCCGACGAAAAACTGCGCACTCTTCCTGTGTTGATGGTGACCGCCGAAGCCAAGCGTGAACAGATCATCGAGGCCGCCCAAGCCGGGGTAAACGGTTACGTGGTCAAGCCATTCACTGCATTGGCCTTGAAAGAGAAGATCGAAAAAATCTTCGAACGCATCAACGGCTAGTGCCACCGCGGGGGAGCTATGGAGCATAAAGAAACGTCACAGGGAGACTTCGAGTCGACCCTGAAAAAGCATGCTCACCAGTTGGTCGAAAGCCTTGAAAAAGGCCAGTTCGGCGACGCGGTGCAGTTGATCCATGAGCTCAACCAGACCCGTGACCGCGGCCTGTACCAGGAAGTGGGCAAGCTCACACGCGAGCTGCACAGTGCGATCGTCAATTTTCAGATTGACCCGCATATGCCCCAGGCCGAAGAAATTTCGCAAATCACCGACGCCACCGAACGCCTGTCCTACGTGGTCAGGCTGACCGAAGCTGCGGCCAACCGCACCATGGACCTGGTGGAAAACGCCACGCCGCTGGTCAATGGCATGGCCACCGAAGCGCAAGCGCTGAGCCACGACTGGGGCCGCTTCATGCGCCGGGAAGTGGGGGCTGAAGAGTTTCGCGAATTGGCACGTCGGGTCGACGGGTTCCTGTCACGCAGCGAGCAGGAAAACCGCACGGTTTCCAGCAACCTCAATGACATTCTGCTTGCCCAGGATTACCAGGACCTCACCGGTCAGGTGATCAAGCGCGTGACCCAATTGGTCACCGAAGTGGAAAGCAACTTGCTCAAACTGGTGCTCATGGCCGGCCAGGTAGACCGTTTTGCAGGCATCGAACATGACCGCGAAGCGATCCTCTCTGAAAAAGATCCACAAAAACATCTCGCCAAGGGTGAAGGTCCGCAGATTCATGCCGATAAACGTGAAGACGTTGTGTCAGGTCAGGATGACGTAGATGACCTGTTATCCAGTTTAGGCTTCTAAGGAGCACCCACATGAGCTTCGGCGCCGATGAAGAAATCCTTCAGGATTTCCTTGTAGAGGCCGGCGAAATTTTAGAGCAACTGTCCGAACAGCTGGTCGAGCTGGAAAGCCGACCGGATGATGCGAACCTGCTCAATGCAATTTTTCGCGGTTTTCACACTGTAAAAGGGGGCGCCGGCTTCCTCCAGCTCCATGAGCTGGTGGAGTGCTGCCACATCGCCGAGAACGTGTTCGACATCCTGCGCAAGGGTGAGCGTCACGTTGATTCGGAATTGATGGACGTGATTCTCGAAGCACTGGATGCGGTCAACGGCATGTTCAGCGAAGTTCGCGAACGTGCCCCGATCACCGCGGCCACCCCGGAACTGCTGGCCGCCCTGGCGCGCCTGGCGGAGCCGGCTGATACCTCGGCTGCGCCGGAAGCGGCGCCGGAGCCGGTGGTCGAAGCGGAACCGGATGTGACCGACCACGAGTTCGAACAGCTACTCAACTCCCTCAGTGCCGTAAAGGCCGAGGCAGAAGCACCAGCCGCTCCCGTGGCGGCGCCGACCAGCGAAGACATCACTGACGCGGAATTCGAATCCCTGCTCGACCAGTTGCACGGCAAGGGCCAGTTCGCGGCCGACGCCGTGGCACCGGCCGCTGCTGCGCCGGCGCCTGCCGCATCCGCCAGCACCGACATCACCGATGACGAATTCGAAGCGCTGCTGGACCAACTGCATGGCAAGGGCACGTTCGCGGCCGACGCTTTGCCGGAAGTCGCCTCCGCGGCCGCCGCTCCGGCCGCAGCCGTCGCTGCACCTGGCGGCGACGGGCTGATCAGCGACCACGAGTTCGAATCCCTGCTGGATGAGCTGCACGGCAAGGGCAAGTTCAGCGAAGTCGCCCCGGCTGCAACCGCTACCGCCGCCCCTGTGGCCGCGAAACCGGCGGCTGCCAAGGCCGCTGCACCTGTCGCCACCAAGCCGGCGCCTGCACCCGCAGCTGCCCCGGCACCGGCGCGTGCCGCCGCGGCACCGGCTGCCGAAAAACCTGCCAGTGAAGCCGAAACCACCGTGCGCGTTGATACCGCACGCCTGGACGACATCATGAACATGGTCGGCGAGCTGGTCCTGGTGCGTAACCGCCTGGTACGCCTGGGCCTGAGCAGCGGCGATGAAGCCATGCAAAAGGCCGTGTCGAACCTCGACGTGGTCACCGCCGACCTGCAAACCGCCGTGATGAAAACGCGGATGCAGCCGATCAAGAAAGTCTTCGGCCGCTTCCCGCGTCTGGTTCGCGACCTGGCACGCCAGCTCAAGAAAGAGATCAACCTGGAACTGGTGGGCGAAGAAACCGACCTCGACAAGAACCTTGTCGAGGCCCTGGCCGACCCGCTGGTCCACTTGGTGCGCAACGCCGTCGACCACGGCGTCGAAACCCCGGAAGAACGCGAAGCCTCGGGCAAGTCCCGCAATGGCAAGGTGATTCTGGCGGCGGAGCAAGAAGGCGACCATATCCTGCTGTCGATCACCGATGACGGCAAAGGCATGGACCCGGCGATCTTGCGCAATATCGCCGTCAAGCGTGGCGTGATGGACAAGGACGCCGCCGACCGCCTGACCGACACCGAGTGCTACAACCTGATTTTCGCCCCGGGCTTCTCGACCAAGACCGAGATTTCCGACGTGTCGGGCCGTGGCGTGGGCATGGATGTGGTGAAGACCAAGATCAGCCAGCTCAACGGCTCGATCAACATCTACTCGACCAAGGGCCAGGGCTCGAAGATTGTGATCAAGGTGCCGTTGACCTTGGCGATCATGCCGACCTTGATGGTGATGCTGGGCAACCAGGCGTTCGCTTTCCCGCTGGTCAACGTCAACGAGATCTTCCACCTCGACCTGTCGCGCACCAACGTGGTGGACGGCCAGGAAGTGGTGATCGTGCGCGACAAGGCGTTGCCACTGTTCTACCTCAAGCGCTGGCTGGTGGCTTCGGCCAAGCATGAAGAGCAGCGCGAAGGCCATGTGGTGATTCTCTCCGTGGGCACCCAGCGCATCGGCTTTGTGGTCGATCAACTGGTCGGCCAGGAAGAAGTGGTCATCAAGCCTTTGGGCAAAATGCTGCAGGGAACCCCGGGCATGTCGGGCGCGACCATTACCGGTGACGGTCGGATCGCGCTGATTCTGGATGTTCCGAGCATGCTCAAGCGTTACGCCGCTCGGCGTATTTGATTCTGGCGGGGCAGGGCGGTAACGCCCGCCCCGCCTAACGGAGTGTTTATGGTAGTCAAGGTCCTGGTGGTGGACGATTCGGGTTTCTTCCGCCGCCGCGTCTCGGAAATTCTTTCCGCCGATCCAACGATTCAGGTCATCGGCACGGCCACCAACGGCAAAGAGGCGATTGATCAGGCCATCGCGTTGAAGCCGGACGTGATCACCATGGACTACGAGATGCCGATGATGGATGGCATCACGGCTGTCCGTCATATCATGCAGCGCTGCCCGACCCCGGTATTGATGTTTTCCTCGCTGACCCACGAAGGTGCCCGGGTAACCCTGGATGCGCTGGACGCTGGCGCGGTGGACTTCCTGCCGAAGAATTTCGAAGACATCTCGCGCAACCCTGAAAAGGTCAAGCAACTGCTGTGCGAGAAGGTCCACAGCATCTCGCGCAGTAACCGTCGCAGCCTGTTCAGTGCGCCGAGCCCTGCACCCACGCCTGCACCTGTTGCGGCGCCAGCCCCGGCGCCGTCGTTTGGTCGCCCGGCGCCTGCGCCTGCACCGGTAGCCCGGCCTGCCGTGGCACCTGCACGTGCGTCTGCGCCCAGTGCGCATTCGCCGGCGCCCAAGCGCAAGGCCTATAAGCTGGTCGCCATCGGTACGTCCACCGGCGGCCCCGTGGCCCTGCAGCGCGTGTTGACCCAGTTGCCGGCCAACTTCCCGGCGCCGATCGTGTTGATCCAGCACATGCCCGCCGCGTTCACCAAGGCGTTCGCCGAACGCCTCGACAAGCTCTGCCGCATCAGCGTCAAGGAAGCCGAAGACGGCGACATCCTGCGCCCAGGCCTGGCCCTGCTGGCGCCGGGTGGCAAGCAGATGATGGTCGACGGGCGTGGCGCAATCAAAATCCTGCCGGGCGACGAGCGCCTGAACTACAAACCGTGCGTGGATATCACCTTCGGTTCGGCGGCCAAGTCCTACGGCGACAAAGTTCTGGCGGTGGTCCTCACCGGCATGGGCGCCGACGGCCGCGAAGGCGCGCGCCTGCTCAAGCAGGGCGGCAGCGCCATCTGGGCCCAGGACGAAGCCAGCTGCGTGATCTATGGCATGCCCATGGCCATCGTCAAGGCTGACCTGGCCGACGCCGTCTACAGCCTGGACGACATCGGCAAGCATCTGGTAGAGGCTTGCCTCTGATGGATGTCTTGAGCCTGATCGGCATCATCATGGCGTTTGTCGCGATCATCGGCGGCAACTACCTCGAAGGCGGGCACCTTGGCGCGTTGGCCAACGGCCCGGCGGCGCTGATCGTGATCGGCGGCACCGTGGGCGCGGCGTTGCTGCAGGCGCCCATGAGTTCGTTCAAGCGCGCCATGCAGATCCTTATCTGGATCATTTTCCCGCCGCGTGTCGACCTGCCAGGCGGCATCGACCGCGTGGTCAACTGGAGCCTCACCGCGCGCAAGGAAGGCCTGCTGGGCCTGGAAGGCGTGGCCGATGCCGAGCCTGACAGCTACGCGCGCAAAGGCCTGCAATTGCTGGTCGACGGCGCCGAGCCGGAAGCGATCCGCAGCATCCTCGAGGTGGATTTCTACACCCAGGAAAGCCGCGACATCAACGCTGCCAAAGTCTTTGAAAGCATGGGCGGCTACGCGCCGACCATCGGCATCATCGGTGCGGTGATGGGCCTGATCCACGTGATGGGCAACCTGGCCGACCCTTCGCAACTGGGCAGCGGGATTGCCGTGGCGTTTGTCGCGACCATCTACGGCGTGGCGAGTGCCAACCTGGTGCTGTTGCCGGTGGCCAGCAAACTCAAGTCGATTGCCATGCGCCAGTCGCGTTATCGCGAGATGTTGCTTGAAGGCATTCTGTCGATCGCCGAGGGTGAAAACCCGCGCTCCATCGAATTGAAGCTCCAGGGCTTCATGGATTGATGGGAGGGAGCAGCCAGTGAGCCGTCGCCGTCGCGAGCCTGAAGAACATGTCAACCACGAACGCTGGCTGGTTTCGTATGCGGACTTCATTACGTTGCTGTTCGCGTTTTTCGTGGTCATGTACTCCATCTCGTCGGTCAACGAAGGTAAATACAAGGTCATTTCCGAAGCGCTGATCGGCGTCTTTTCAGACTCTGACCGCGCCCTCAAACCGATCCCGATCGGCGAAGAGCGGCCCAAGACCGTGACCCCGGCCAAGCCATTGGTCAACGACAGCGATGAAACCGCGGCTGGCGTCGGGGGCACCAGCGACCCGTTGAAAAGCATCGCCGACGACATCAGCGCCGCGTTCGGCGACCTGATCAGCTCCAACCAGATGACCGTGCGCGGCAATGAGTTGTGGGTCGAGATCGAGCTTAATTCGAGCCTGCTGTTTGCCAGCGCCGATGCGATGCCGAGCGACCAGGCGTTCACCATCATCGACAAGGTGGCGGCGATCCTCAAGCCGTTCGAAAACCCGGTCCACGTGGAAGGCTTTACCGACAATTTCCCGATCAGCACCGCGCAGTACCCGACCAACTGGGAGCTGTCGTCGGCGCGGGCGGCGAGCATCGTACGCATGCTCGCGATGCAGGGCGTGAACCCCGGCCGCCTGGCCTCGGTAGGCTATGGCGAGTTCCAGCCGGTGGCCAATAACGCCACGGTTGAGGGGCGTGCGCGTAACCGTCGGGTAGTGCTGGTGGTCTCGCGCAACCTGGATGTACGCCGCAGCCTGACCGGCACCGGCACTGCCAACGCAACACCGGACGCGGCCTTGAAGCGTGCTGGCACACAAACTGCACCGGCGACTGCAAAGCCGCCGGTTCGTCAGAGTGCCGTCAATTCTCCGTCGCCGGCTCAATAACCCTATGCAATGTCTCGGTCGCGCCTGTGCCTGCCGGGAGGAATCAACCGAATGAGAGTCTGGGCAGTTGCCAATCAAAAAGGTGGAGTCGGCAAGACCACCACCTCCATCGCCTTAGCCGGCTTGCTGGCCGAGGCGGGCAAGCGTGTGGTCGTGGTGGACCTGGACCCCCACGGCTCGATGACCAGCTATTTCGGCTACGACCCGGACGCGCTGGAGCACAGCAACTACGACTTGTTCCTGCACAAAGGCAGCGTGCCGGCCGACCTGCCGGGGCAACTGCTGCTGCCGACCAGCAATGAAAGCATTTCCCTGCTGCCGTCCAGCACCGCCCTCGCTACCCTCGAGCGCCAGTCGCCGGGGCAGAGCGGCCTGGGCCTGGTGATCGCCAAGACCCTGGCGCAGCTGTGGCAGCAGTTCGACTACGCAATCATCGACAGCCCGCCGCTGCTCGGCGTGCTGATGGTCAACGCCTTGGCGGCCAGCCAGCAACTGGTGATCCCGGTACAGACCGAGCACCTGGCCGTCAAAGGTCTGGAACGCATGGTCAGCACCCTGGCGATGATCAACCGCTCGCGCAAGCAGGCGTTGCCGTACAGCATCGTGCCGACGCTGTTCGACCGCCGCACCCAGGCCTCGCTGGGCACTTTGCGCGTACTGCGCGATGCCTACCCGCAGAGCATCTGGAATGGCTACATTCCGGTCGACACGCGCCTGCGCGACGCCAGCCGCGCGGGCCTGACGCCTTCGCAGTTCGACGGCAAAAGCCGCGGCGTCCTGGCGTACCGCGCGTTGCTCAAGCACCTGCTGTCCCAGCAGCTTGTCGCGCAGGTGGCGTGATGAACCGTCCCGTGGAACTCAAGACCCGGCCGCAACTGGCACTGGAATCCTACCTGGATGCCCTGCTTCAGGATGCGACCGAGGAAGAACAACCGCTGCTGGTGCTGGAGCCGGCCGTTGAGCCAGTCAGCACGCTGGATGAATTCCAGCTGGCCGTGCTGGAAGAGCAAGCCCGCGACAAGCAGGTGGTGACCGCGCCCGTGGTGGTGCCGATCCTGCCTGCCGTGGTCGCGCCCGTGGTGGCTGCACCGGTGGTGGTCGAGCCGGTGGTGGTGGCGCCCGTGGTCGAGGTGCACCTGCCGCCGAGCATTACGCCGCCGCCGGTCACCGGCGATGGTCGCCCGGCCTGGGCTGCCGAGCCGTTCGAATGCCTACTGTTCGACGTCGCCGGGTTGACCCTGGCGGTGCCGCTGGTGTGCCTCGGCTCGATCTATTCCCTGGAAGGCCAGGAGCTGACGCCGCTGTTCGGGCAACCGGAGTGGTTTCTCGGCATCCTGCCCAGCCAGGCTGGCAACCTCAAGGTGCTGGACACCGCGCGCTGGGTAATGCCCGACCGCTACCGCGATGACTTCCGCCAGGGCTTGCAATACGTGATCTCGGTGCAGGGCTACGAGTGGGGGCTGGCGGTGCATCAAGTCAGCCGCTCGTTGCGCCTGGACCCGAACGAAATCAAATGGCGCAGCCACCGGGGCCAGCGGCCTTGGCTGGCGGGCACCGTGATCGAACACATGTGCGCGTTGCTCGACGTCGCCGAACTGGCCGAGTTGATCGCCAGCGGCGCCGTCAAGACGATGCCGGTGAACAAACGCAGTTGATTGAACAATAAGGGCCGCGCGATTGCGCGGCCGATGAAGCCTATACGCCGTGTCGAGCGGCATTTGAAGGGGTCCGAGAGATGAACAAGTCAGCGTCCGCACAAGGTTTGGATGATCCGATCCTGCAATGGGTTACCTTCAAACTGGACAACGAGTCCTATGGCATCAACGTGATGCGCGTGCAGGAAGTATTGCGCTACACCGAGATCGCCCCGGTGCCGGGTGCGCCGAGCTACGTGCTGGGCATCATCAACCTGCGCGGCAACGTGGTGACGGTCATCGACACCCGCCAGCGCTTTGGCCTGGTGCCGACTGAAGTCAACGACAACACGCGTATCGTCATCATTGAAGCCGACAAGCAAGTGGTCGGGATCATGGTCGACAGCGTGGCTGAAGTGGTTTACCTGCGCCAATCGGAAGTGGAAACTGCGCCGAACGTGGGTAACGAGGAATCGGCCAAGTTCATCCAGGGCGTGTGCAACAAGAACGGCGAACTGCTGATTCTGGTTGAGTTGGACAAGATGATGAGCGAAGAAGAGTGGTCGGATCTGGAGAACATCTGATTGTTCCTTGAAGCCGTGGTGATTGTCCTGGCCCTGTTGTGGGCCGGGACGTTGGCATTTCTGCTGCGCTATCTGCGCCAGCAGCGCGAATTGGCTTTGCAACAGGCGGAGCGGGATGCCGTGCGTGATCGGCGGATCCTGGAGTTGGTGAAGCGTGTGGATCATTACCAGCAGAGTGCGGTGAAGGTCGGGGATGAGGTGCACGAGTTGCGCGCGATTCTTGGGCCGTTGCCTGACAAGCTGGCGCAGATTGAGCAGCGTGATCCTTCGAGTCTTTCGTTTGCACAGGCTGCGAAGCTGGTGGGGATGGGGGCTACGGTGGATGAGCTGACGCAGTCGTGTGGGTTGACTCAGGCTGAGGCGCAGTTGATGAGTAAGCTTCACAAGAATTGATTGGGGGCATATCCGTTGCTGCGGTAACGGCCGCCTAGGGTTCCGCTCTTACAGCGGGTCACTTTTGGAAAGACCCAAAAGTAACCAAAAGGTCTTCGCCCCAACACTCGGCACCTCGCCTA
>NZ_UTBG01000209.1 GCF_900580675.1 Pseudomonas viridiflava | reverse complement strand
CTTGTCCAGCGGCACTTTACCCATGACTATCGGGATTATTTTCGCCTGGGCATTCAGGCGCCCGCGGACCGCCATCAGCTCCTCACGCTCATGGCTGCTGATCAGGTCGATCTTGCTGATCAGGATCACGTCGGCAAATTCGATCTGCTCGATCAACAGGTCGGTGATCGAGCGTTCGTCCTCTTCGCCGAGGGTTTCACCCCGCGAGGCCAGGCTGTCGGCAGCCTGGTAGTCGAGCAGGAAGTTCATGCCGTCGACCACGGTGACCATGGTGTCCAGGCGTGCGATGTCGGCCAGGCTTTGCTCGTTTTCGTCGCGAAAGGTGAAGGTTTCGGCCACGGGCAAGGGTTCGGAAATGCCAGTGGACTCGATCAACAAGTAATCAAACCGACCCTCCTTGGCGAGTTTTCCGACCTCCTCCAGCAAGTCTTCACGCAAGGTGCAGCAGATGCAGCCGTTGCTCATCTCCACCAGTTTTTCTTCGGAGCGGTTGAGGGTGACGTCGCGCTGCACTTCGCTGCCGTCGATGTTGATTTCGCTCATGTCATTTACGATCACCGCGACCCGCAGGTTGTCGCGGTTGCGCAGCACATAGTTGAGCAGCGTGCTTTTACCGGCGCCGAGAAAGCCGGACAACACAGTAACGGGGAGGCGATTGGGCATCAGGTCATTCTCATCAGGCTGCCCGGTCGAGCCAGGCTTTGCATTTATGTTATAGTATAACAATACAAATAAGCCAACCCCCTTTGCTCGTCACGACGAAGGGCGCAATGCTTGAACACCTCCCAAGCCCGAGAAACCCCATGAAACACTTGGTGTGCGCCCTGTTATTGGCAGCGGCAGGACCGGCCTGCGCCCAGGCGCCGAGCCCGTTGGCCAACTGCACGCGCAGCGCCAACCTGCTGGCCTGCGTAGACCCGTTGGGCAACGCCTACAGCGTGGCGACGGTCGGCAGCACCACGTATTTGCGCGGCTTCGAGGTGATCGGCAAACGCTATTGGGCGCAGACCAACAGCCGCTACGGGCAGCTGACGTTCTATACCGGATTGGCGTCGGATGGCGAGGCGTGGGTCGGCTATACGCGGCGTGTGGGGTGGACCACCCTGAATCGGTTTTCCAGTTCGGGCGGTGCCAGCGCCAAGTTCACCTGCAGCCGGATGACCGGCTGTTAGACCTGGCCATTCTTCTGCTCCTGCGCCCAGGCCATGTAGCTGTTCATTGGCGGGTTTTTCTGGAAATACTTTTTCAACCCTTCGAACAAGCCATCCGCAACCGCCTGCTGATGACGCGCCGTGACCAGCCGTGCGCTGTCCCGAGCGTTGGAGATAAACCCGGTCTCCACCAGGATCGACGGCACATCCGGTGACTTGAGCACCGCAAAACCGGCCTGCTCCACGCGTTTCTGATGCAACGACGTAATGCCCTCAAGGCTACCCAGGATCGAGCTGCCCAGTTGCAGGCTGGAGGCGATAGTGGCGTTCATCGACATGTCGAGAATCACCCCGGCCAGCATTGGGTCCTTGTCCTTGAGGTTGAGCAGGCTGGTGGCGCCCAGCAGGTCGGCGCCGTTTTCGCGTTGCGCCATGAACCGCGCCGTCGCGGACGTGGCACCGCCTTCGGACAAGGCATACACCGAAGCGCCCGACGCGGTGATCCGTGGCGCCGCATCTGCATGCACCGAGATAAACATGTCGGCGTTGTGCTTGTGGGCGACTTCCACGCGCTTGCGCAGCGGCACAAAGAAATCGTCGTTGCGCACCAACTTCACATCAAAACCCTTCTCGCGTTTCAAGCGTCTGGCCAACAGCTGGGCGATCGACAGCACTACATCTTTTTCGCGCTGGCCCTTGGAGCCGACGGCGCCGGGGTCCTTGCCGCCATGGCCGGGGTCGACCACCACGATGATGTCGCGCTTGGGATGGGCGCTGTCCACCGGCGGCGCGGGTTCAACCGCAATTTGGCGAGGCGCCTGGGTGGCGCTGCTCAGGTCCAGTACCAAGCGATGACCCTGGCCAGCCTGGGGAGGCAACAGAAAGCTGTTGAGCTGCATCGGCGCGGCCAGGTCCAGCACGATGCGTGTATCGCCCTTGCCGAAATGCCCGGAGCGGATCGCCGTAATCCCGCTGCCCTTGAGCATCAACTGCGAGAAATCCCCACTGAGCCCGGCACCACTCAGGTCGATGATCAGGCGGTCGGGTGCGCCCAGGGAAAAGGTTTTGTATTGCACCGGTCCACTGAGGTCGAACACCAGCCGCAGCTTGTCGTCCGAGCGCCACAGGCGCGCATTGCGAATCTGCGTGGCCGACGCGGTGAAGGGCAAGGTGAACAGAGGGCTGGCCAGAAGCAGGTTTAAAAGCTGACGTCTGTGCATACACATACCGCAAATGGAGGAGCGTCCCTACTCGACATGACTGAAAGAAGGCTGGCGCACAAAAATCATCGTCGGCTCAATAGTTATAATATAACATGTCTTTTTATTTCCAACGATGGACCTGCCCATGAATGCGCTGACTCTGCCGGATATCGCCGCGCAGGCTTCACGCCAAGCCTTGCCACTCAACTGGGTGGGCATGTGCGGCATCGCCCTGCCGATCCTCATCGACGGCCAACGCCTGAGCGCCATCGCTGATGCCGGCGTGAGCCTGGACGATGGCGCCGCCCGTGGCATCCATATGTCACGCTTGTACCTGGCGCTGGAGCCGCTCGAACAGCAGCCGCTTACGCCTGCACTTCTGCGCAATGTACTGCAGCGTTTTCTCGACAGTCATGAAGATTTATCTAAGAACGCCTACCTGCGAATCCACACCGACTTACTGCTCAAACGCCCGGCATTGGTCAGCCCGCTGGCAGGTTGGAAGGGCTACCCGGTGAGCATCGAAGCGCGTCTTGAAAACCAGATGTTCCACGTGGAACTAAAAATTGACGTTGCCTATTCCTCAACCTGCCCTTGCTCTGCTGCGCTCGCCAGGCAATTGATTCAGCAGCAATTTCTTCAAGATTTCGCTAACACGCCGTTGCAGCATGAACACGTACTGGCCTGGTTGGGCAGCACAAACGGCATCGTCGCCACGCCTCACAGCCAGCGCAGCAGCGCGCAGTTGCACGTCCACTTGCAAGGCGAACATCTAGCGCTGACTGATTTGATCAACGACGCGGAGGCCGCCCTCGGCACTGCCGTGCAAACCGCCGTAAAGCGTGCGGACGAACAAGCCTTCGCCCTGGCCAACGGGCAGAACCTGATGTTCTGCGAAGACGCCGCCCGACGCCTGAACCTCGCCTTGAAACGCTCGGATGCCGTCAAAGCCTTCCACCTCAAAGTGATCCACGCCGAAAGCCTGCACGCGCACGATGCCGTGGCTGAAAGCCGCTGGACGAGACACTCTGCATGATCAACTGCACCGCTTTGCGCTGGGGCGCCCCTGGCCAACCGCTGACCCCCGCCGTGGATTTCAGCCTGGGAAAAGGTAGCCTCACAGGCATTATCGGTGCCAATGGCACCGGCAAAAGCAGCCTGCTCAAAGTCATTGCCGGCCTGCAAAAACCTTTGGCCGGCAAAGTCAGCATGGAGGTTCCACGACGTGGCGGGCTGTCGTTCCTGCCCCAGCAGCAGCACCTGGACCGCCAGTTTCCGATCAGCCTGCAAGCGTTGGTCGCCGCCGGTTTCTGGGGCACTAAACTCAGCCCCGACCAACGCAGCGACCGCCTGCAAGCAGTCCTCGACGATTGGTGCCTCAGCGGCCTGGAGCACCGCCCGCTGATGGCCTTGTCCGGTGGCGAACTACAGCGCGCCCTGCTCGCCCGCATGAGCCTGGCTGAAGCGCCAGTCTTGCTGCTCGACGAACCCCACGCCGCCCTCGACGAAGAAGGCCAGGCGCTGTGCTGGAAACATATCCATGCCTGGCATGAGGCAGGCCGCACGCTGATCGTGGTCTGTCATGACCTCGCATCCGTGCGCCAGCACACCGAGCAAGTGCTGCAGATCAAAAGCACCGGTTGCCTGTTCGGGCCCAGCAAAGAGCTGATCCGCCCGCAACCGCAAATGCAGGTGGCCTGATGCACTTCGCCGCCCACCTGTGGATGCCCTTCGTCGACTTCGTGTTTATGCGTCGCGCGCTGATCGGCGGCCTGGTGCTCGCTTGCAGCACCGCACCGCTGGGCGTGTTTCTGATCCTGCGGCGCATGAGCCTGATCGGTGACGCCGTGGCCCACGGCATCCTGCCCGGCGCGGCGCTGGGCTTCTGGTTCGCCGGGCTCAGCCTGCCCGCGCTGACCCTCGGCGGCCTCGGCGCAGGCCTGGGCATGGCCGGTTTGTCGGCCTGGATCACCCGCCGTACCGGCCTGCGTGAGGACGCCAGCCTCGCCGCCATCTACCCCATTTCCCTGGCGGCTGGCGTGTTGATCCTGGGTCTCGCCGGCAAGCGTCTGGACCTGCTGCACCTGCTGTTCGGCTCAGCCCTGGCCGTGGATGAAACCACCCTGACCGGCATGCTCTGGGTCTCCGGGTTCAGCCTGATCGCCATGGCGCTGATCTACAAACCGTTGCTGCTGGACACCCTCGACCCACTGTTCCTGCAAACCGTCAGCCGCCTCGGCCCGCTGGCTCATGGGTTGTTCCTGACGCTGGTGGTGCTGAACCTGGTGATCGGTTTCCAGGCTATCGGCGCATTGATGGTGGTGGGCTTGATGATGTTGCCGGCGATTGCTTCACGTTTCTGGAGTCGGCGCCTGCCGGTGTTGATCGCGGTGTCGGCGGTGCTGGGATGCCTGTCGGTGTTCTTTGGTTTGTTGCTGTCGTTCTATTTCTCGCTGCCCAGCGGCCCGGCCATTGTGCTGGTGGCTGGCGGTGGGTACCTGCTGTCCGTGGTCTTCGGTCCGGTGCACGGCTTGCTGCGCCGCCCGCCTTCGCTGTCATCCCTATGAGGTGTTTCCCGATGCGCGCTTTACTCGTGCTGTTCAGTCTCGTCCTGTCGCTATCAACGGCGCAGGCCGCCGACAAACTCCAGGTGGTCACCAGCTTCAGCATTCTGGATGACATCACCCACCAGATCGGTGGCGATCACATTCAGATCAGCAACATGGTCGGCCCCGATGCCGATGCGCATACCTACGAACCGAGCCCGGACGACGCCAAGGCCTTGCTCAAGGCCAAGGTCATCATCAAGAACGGCCTCGGCTTCGAGCCCTGGCTCGACCGCCTGGTGACCAGCACCGAAACCAAGGCCACCGTGGTGACCGCCAGCAAAGGCGTGATTTCCCACACCATGGAAGAAGACGGCGAAACCATCCCCGACCCCCACGCCTGGCATAACCTGGCCAATGCCGAAATCTATGTAAACAACATCACCAAGGCGTTGATCGCAGCCGACCCGGCCAACACGGCCGACTACCAGCGCAACAGCCAGGCCTACCTGAAAGAGATCTACCGCCTGCTCGCCGAAGCCAAGACCAAGTTCGGCGCGCTGCCCGCCGGCAACCTTCGCATCGTCACCTCCCATGACGCCTTTGGTTATCTGGGCCAGGCCTACGGCATTCAGTTCCTCGCACCGCAAGGCTTGTCCACCGAACGTGAACCTTCGGCTGCCGAAGTCGCCGCGCTGATCACCCAGATCCGCAAGGACAAGGTCAAGGCGGTGTTCATGGAAAACATCAAGGACTCGCGTCTGCTCAAGCAAATCGCTGACGAAAGCGGCGCGCAAATCGGCGGCACGCTGTACTCCGATGCCCTCGCCGCAGAAGGCCCGGCCAGCACCTTCACCGGGCTGTTCGAATACAACCTCAACACCCTGTGCGCTGCACTGGGGAAGCCATGATCCGCAAAAACCCTTCCGGCGATCTGCCGGTGATTGCCGAATCGGCCTACGTCGACAAAACCGCGATCATCTGCGGCAAGGTGATCATCGGCGAGAACGTATTCGTCGGCCCCTACGCCGTCATTCGCGCCGACGAGGTCGACGCCAGCGGCGCCATGGACCCGATCACCATCGGCGCCAACTCGAATATCCAGGACGGCGTGGTCATCCACTCCAAGTCGGGTGCCGCAGTGAATATCGGAGAATTCACCTCGATTGCGCACCGCTCCATCGTCCACGGCCCCTGCTCGGTCGGCGACCGCGTGTTCATCGGCTTCAACAGCGTGCTGTTCAACTGCGCCGTGGGCGACGGTTGCGTGGTGCGCCACAACTCGGTGGTCGACGGCCGTGATTTGCCCGCCGCGTTCTACGTGCCCTCCACTACCCGCATCGGGCCGAATACCGACCTGTCGCAATTCCCGCCGGTGAGTGTCAGCGCCTCGGAGTTTTCCGAAGACGTGGCACGCACTAACGTCGATCTGGTGCGCGGTTACAAAGCCTTGCAAAACGAGTTCTGAACTATGAGCCGCCTGCTGATTCGCAACGCCCGCCTGGTGAATGAAGGCCAGGAATTCGACGCTGATGTATTCATCGCCAACGGCCGTATCGAGAAGATCGCCAGCAGCATCGAGAATTGCTCTGCGCCCGTGGCCATCGACGCCCAGGGCCAGTGGCTGCTGCCGGGCATGATCGATGACCAGGTGCATTTTCGCGAACCCGGCGCGCCAGACAAAGGCGGTTTCTATAGCGAGTCCCGCGCAGCCGTGGCCGGTGGCATCACCAGTTTCATGGACATGCCCAACACCCAGCCTGCCACGTTGACCCTGGAAGCCTTGGCCGATAAAAAGCGCCGCGCCGCCCTGCACTCGGTGGCCAACTACGGCTTTCACTTCGGCGTGAGCAACGACAACCTCGACACCGTCGCCGCCCTCGACCCGCGAGCGGTGGCCGGGGTCAAAGTGTTCATGGGCGCCTCCACCGGCAATATGCTGGTGGACGACCCGCGGATTCTGGAGCGGCTGTTTGCCGAGGTGCCGACCATTCTGCTGGCGCACTGCGAACACACACCGAGCATCCAGGCCAACGAACACCGTCTGCGCGAGCGCTTCGGCGACAAGATTCCGCCCGTCGCCCACCCGCTGATCCGCGATGCCGAAGCGTGTTATCGCTCGTCGTCTTTCGCGGTGGAGTTGGCCCAGCGCTTCGGTACGCGCCTGCATGTGCTGCACCTGACCAGCGCCCGCGAGCTTGAGCTGTTCGAGGACAAGCCACTGGCGGAAAAACGCATCACCGCGGAAGTCTGCGTGCACCACCTGCTGTTCGATGACCGCGACTACCATCGCCTCGGCCACCAGATCAAATGCAACCCGGCGATCAAGACCCGCGCCGACCGCGACGCCTTGCGCCTGGCCTTGCTGGGTAACCGTCTGGATGTGATTGGCACTGACCATGCGCCGCATACCTGGGCGCAAAAACAGCTGGGGTATCGGGAGGCGCCGTCGGGTCTACCGCTGGTGCAGCACGCGCTGCCGGCGTTGTTGGAGCTGGTGGCCGATGGGCTGCTGCCCCTGACCACCCTGGTGGAGAAAACCAGCCATCGCGTAGCCGACCTGTTCGCCATACCGGACCGTGGTTATCTGCGCGAAGGCTATTGGGCCGACCTGGTGCTGATCAAACCCGAGCCGGCAGGCAAGCCGGTCAGCAGCCAGCCGATCCTCGCGCGCTGCGGATGGACGCCGTTTGCCGAACGCAGCTTCCGGCACAGCGTCAGCACCACCCTGGTCTCCGGCCACCTTGCCTGGCACAACGGCCAGGTAGTCGACAGCTGCCAGGGGCTACCGCTCTACTTTCTGCGTTAAGCGCGGGGTTTGACCGTTCCGCAATCGGTGCCCAACCACTGCGCGTGAGTGTCCAGGCTGCCCTTCTGCTGCACCCCAGTGGCATTAAAGGTACCGTTGACGGAGGTGGTGAACTCCTTCTGGCTCTGGAAAGTCGCCACACCGGTGCCCTGGGCTTTCGGGCAGCTGAAGCGGAATTTCCACTGGTTGCCGGTCTTGTCGGTCACCTCCTGTTTGCAACCCGATTGCGGGTCGGTCAGGGGGATCGAGTCAGAGGCGACCTGGGCGGGTGTGAGGCACACCTGCACGCCTTTGCCGGCCATGGTGATGCCCTGTTTTTCGAGCATCGCGCGCTGCTCCGGGGTCATCTGTTGCTTGAGCTGACCAAGGATCAGCGACAGGTCGGGCAGGTTCTGGTTATCGACTTTCATATTGCTGGTGGTCAATTCCCACAAGCCCGGCGCCAGCATCTGCGCCTGTGCTGCCACCGGCAGCGACAACCCAACAACCATGGCCAAACCTAGCAGACGAGCATTCATCGGGTAACTCCTGGGCAATTGTGGGCGTTAGACGCCGCAAAAGTGCCAGTGTTGCACGGCAAATAAAATAGCGACATTCCCCACCAGACATGGTCTGTTAGGCACTGGACTGTCTGGAGTCATGTCGTTCATGGATTTTTTTGGCCCCCACCTGCTCGCCTACTTCATTGCCTCGCTGCACTTTCTCGGGAGCCTCGCCGCGATCCACGCGGTGCTGACCGTCAGGACCGCCCAAGGCTCGATCGCCTGGGCCTTGTCGCTGATGTTCATGCCCTACCTCACGCTGATCCCCTACCTGATTTTCGGCCGCAGCACCTTTGACGCGTACATCCAGGCGCGGCGCCAGGCCAATCAGGAAATGCACACCGCGATCACCGAGCTGAACTGGCGCCCGTGGGTCGAGGAAGCCTTGGCCGCGCGCAACTCCAGCGCCTACGCGTCCCTGCGCGCCATGCCCAAGCTGGGCCGCATGCCGTGCCTGGCCAACAATGAAGTGCGCTTGCTGATCAATGGCGACGCCACGTTCGGCGCGATCTTCGACGCCATCCGCAATGCCAGGACGGCCGTGCTGTTCCAGTTTTTCATCATTCATGACGATGAACTCGGCAGGCAGTTGCACGCCCTGTTGAAGGAAAAAGCCGCTGAGGGTGTAGACATTCACGTGCTCTACGACCGCATCGGCAGCCACGCCCTGCCCCATCGCTATGTGCAATCGCTGCGTGATGCCGGCGTCAAAGTCAAAGCATTCGCCACCCGCAGCGGCTGGCTCAACCGGTTCCAGGTCAACTTCCGCAACCACCGCAAGATCGTGGTGGTGGACGGCATCACCGGGTTTGTCGGCGGGCATAACGTGGGCGACGAATATCTGGGCAAAAAACCACCGCTGGCGCCGTGGCGCGATACCCACGTGCAAGTCACCGGCCCGGTGGTGGCGTGCCTGCAGGAGTCGTTTGCCGAAGATTGGTTCTGGGCCGCGCGCGAGCTGCCGCCGCTGATCCTGCCGGACGCCTACCCCGAAGACGGCGTGCTCTGCCAATTGCTAGCCAGCGGCCCGGCCGACCCGTATGAAACCTGCTCGCTGTTTTTTGTCGAAGCGATCCACGCCGCGACCGAACGTGTGTGGATCACCAGCCCGTACTTCATCCCCGACGAGGCCGTGTTCGCCGCCTTGCGCCTGGCGGTGCTGCGCGGGGTAGACGTACGCGTGCTGCTGCCCTCAAGGCCCGACCACCGCATCGTTTACGCCGCCTCCAGCCTGTATGCGATCGAAGCCGTACGCGCCGGAGTTCGCGTGTTCCGCTATACGCCGGGCTTTCTGCATCAGAAGGTGGTGCTGGTGGACAGCGAAATCAGCGCCATCGGCAGCGCGAATATGGACAACCGTTCGTTCCGGCTGAATTTCGAAGTGATGTTGCTGACGGTGGATGAGGCCTTCGCCAAGGAAGTCGAGCTGATGCTGCTGGATGACTTCGCCCTGGCCCATGAAGTCAGCCAGGAAGAAAGCCGCGAAACCCGCCGCCTGCAACAACTGGGCATGCGGGTCGCGCGGCTTATTTCACCGATTCTTTGACAAACAACTCAAAAAAAATGTGGGAGCGGGCTTGCTCGCGAAAGCGGTGGATCAGCCAATTTATTGGGTGCTGACACTCCGCATTCGCGAGCAAGCCCGCTCCCACATTTAGATCTTCAGCGTTTCAGCGGTAGATATCTTCCCGCGTCCACGGCAGTTCATGGCTGCCATCGGCATGGGGTTTAACCGCCAGAATCTGGTGCAGGTTGATCCAGCCCCGGGCAAACGCATAGGCGCAACCGGCCAGGTACAGGCGCCAGATGCGCAGCGCCTGCTCGGGCACCATCTTGGCCGCCGCTTCGAGGTTGTCTTCCAGGCGCTCGCTCCAATGGTCCAGCGTGCGCGCGTAGTGCAGGCGCAGGCTTTCGACGTCGACCACTTCCAGCCCGACTTCACTGATTTCAGCCGTCATCATCGCCAAGTGCGGCAGCTCGCCGTTGGGAAACACATAACGCTCGATAAACTCACCGGCGCCGCGGCCCACGGGGCGTCCGTCAAGGTGCTTGGCGGTAATGCCATGGTTCATCACCAGGCCGCCTTCACGCACCGCGCCAAACAGGGTTTTGCAGTACTCCGCCAGGTTGGCGTGGCCGACGTGCTCGAACATGCCCACGCTCACCACCTTGTCGAAACGGCCATCCTGGGGCAGGTCGCGGTAGTCCAGCAGTTGCAGGTCTACCTGGTCTTCCAGGCCCTCGGCCTCGACCCGTTCCCGAGCCAGGGCCAACTGCTCTTTGCTCAGGGTGATGCCGAACACCTTGACCCCGAACTCGCGCGCCGCAAACCGCGCCAGCCCGCCCCAACCGCAGCCCACATCGAGCAGATACTCACCGGGCTGCAGCCGTAGCTTACGGCACAGGTGGCGAAATTTATCCTGTTGAGCCTGGTCGATGGACTCGCTGCCGGTTTCGAAATAACCGCAGGAATATGCCATGTCCTGGTCCAGCCATAGCTGATAGAACGCGTTGGACAGGTCGTAGTGGTAAGAGATGGCCGCTGCATCCGTGGCCTTGTCGTGAATGGAGCGTACGGGGCGACTCCCTTCATCGTCATTGATCAGGGCGTGACTCAACTCGTCACACACGCGGATCACTTCGGCAATGGAGCCTTCCAGCTCCAATTTGCCCTCGACGAAGGCTTCACCCAGCGAGTCGAGGGTGGGATGGGTCAGCCTGGACACAACCGTGGGGTCCTTCACCACGATGGTCACACTGGGCTCGGGGCCCAAGTTGAATTC
The DNA here is from genome assembly GCF_900580675.1 of Pseudomonas viridiflava. Lineage (GTDB taxonomy): Bacteria > Pseudomonadota > Gammaproteobacteria > Pseudomonadales > Pseudomonadaceae > Aquipseudomonas. The sequence goes on along the minus strand of NZ_UTBG01000209.1, from coordinate 20,977 downwards.
ATGGCCGTCCCAGAGTCGAAGACGCAGCGGTAGCTGAAGATTCTGTAAGGCCGGTGGAAGTTGCGCGAGCATGAGTAGTCCCCCCTTGTTTCAGACGTCTGCAGTGACGATAGACCATCCCAAGACAAAGTAGGAGGCTATCGATTCAATAGCCGCCGTCTATACACGCCAAACCGACCGAACGTCATTCCTCCAGCTTTAACAATGGCTCCTGAAAGCGCAGCAAACGCCCGGCGTTACCCAGTACCAGCAAGGTGCTGAGGTTATGCAGCACCGCCGCAATCATCGCCCCGGCAGCGCCCAGCCAACCGAACGCGGCAAACACCACGATCGCCAGGGTCCAGCCAAGGCCGATGATCACGTTGACCTGCAACGTGTGCCGGCACTGGCGGCTCAGGCGCACACATGTGCCCAGGCGGCGCAGGTCGCTGCCGATCAGCACAACGTCCGCCGAGGCCAACGCAATGTCCGCCCCGCCCGCGCCCATGGCCACCCCGACCACACCGGCCTTGAGCGCCAGCGAGTCGTTGATGCCATCGCCCACCACCATGGGTCGGAAGCCGCTGCTGATCTCGCCCAACACGCGGTTGAGCTTGTCTTCCGGCAAAGCCTGGGCTTCGACATCGCTGATGCCCACGTCCAGCGCCAGGCGGTCGGCCACGCTTTGGCGGTCGCCGGTCAGCAGCAGTTGGCGACCCAGGCCGAGGTCGCGCAATTCTTGAAGGGCCTGACGTGCTTCCGGCTTGACGCTGTCGGCCAGCAACAGCCACGCGAGGAACTGCCCGTTCAGCGCCAGCCCGGCAATCGGGCCGTCGTGATTTGGGACATGCGTCGTGACGATGCCGAGTTGTTCGAACAACTCTGGCCGTCCCAAAGCGGCTTCGCCCTGTTCGGTCCGGGCGACCACACCCAGGCCCTGGCGCTCGCGAATCTCGGTCAAGGCCGGCATCTGTTCCTGAGTCGCCAGCCCCGCCAACGCACGGCTGACCGGGTGGCTGCTGGCCGAACCAAGGCTGGCCGCCAGGTTAAGCAGCACCTGGCGGTCCGGCGCCGTTGTCTGGATGGACTGCAAACGCAGGGTGCCAAAGGTCAGGGTGCCAGTCTTGTCGACCACCAGCGAGGTCAGGTCGGCCAGCTCTTCGAGGAACGCCGAGCTGCGAATCAAAATCCCATGGCGCGCCGCCACCGCAATTCCGGCAATTGCCGTGGCCGGCGCCGACAGCACCAACGCACAGGGGCACGCCGCCACCAGCACGGCCAGCATCGCCTGGGCATCATTGGTCACAAACCAGGTGACGGCCGCCAGCAACAGCACCAGCACCATATAGCTGCCGGCATAACGCTCCAGCAGCCGCGTGATCGGCGGCTTGGAGCGCTCGGCGTTCTGCATCAGCGCGATGACTTTGCCCAGTGTCGATTCATTGCCGGTGCGGGTCACTTCAAGGCGCAGCAACCCGTCGAGGTTGATCGCCCCACCAAACACCTGCACGCCGACGCTGGCTTCCAGCGGCACCGATTCCCCGGTAATCGGCGCCGTGTCCAGGCTGGCCTGGCCCGACAGCACCACACCATCGGCAGGCACCCTGTCACCCGCGCGCACCTCGACGATGTCGCCGGTGTTCAACGTGCCGTTGTCCACTTCGTGGATGCTGCCGTCGGCCTGCACCAACCGCGCGTGGCTGCGGGTCAGTTTGCCCAGCGCGTGAATCGCTTCCTGCGAGCCAATCACGCTGCGCTCTTCCAGCACATGGCCGAAGATCATGATGATCGGCAGCAACGCGGCGGTCAGCAGATCGCCCGTGGCCCACGCGCCGATCATCGCCAGGGCGATCAGTTGGTCGGTGATGCCATGCAGGCTGGGGAAACGCAGGCTGTACCAGGCTGACCGCATCACCGGCACGGCCACCAGTAACGAGGCGAAACCCAACAGCAATTGGCTTACGCCGTTCTGGTCCGGCGCCAGCCAGCGCCATACCAGCCCCAATGTCAGTAAACCCAGGGCCAGCATCGCCAGGGTCAGTTGCCGCGCAGCACTGCGCTGTTCGGCGGAGGTCAGCATAGGTGCGCTCATTGTTCGGCTCCCTGAATGATCAAGCGGGAGTCGTCTTTAGGGTCGACGGTCGTGACCGAGCCGGCCTGGCCGAGGATCTTCGGCAAGCGCTCGCGGTACAGCCGCTGCAGCAAACCGGGGTCTTTGACTTGGGCCAGGCTGGTCACGGTCGCAGTTTGCGCCTGGGCATTGGCCAGGCGCTCAGTGGCCTGGGCGTGGGCGACTTGCACCAGGCGGTCGGCTTGCTGGTTGGCGGTCTGGGTGAGTTTTTCCGCGTCGGTGCGCGCGTTGGCCACGGCTTTGTCGGCCTGCTGGCTCGCGGTGAGCACCGCGTTGAATGCATTGACCGCCGGGCCCGGCAGGCTCGATTGCACATCGACGCGCGTGACTTCGATGCCCAAGCCCAAGCCAGTGGAGGTCAACTCTGTCAGGCGTTTATTGATGCCTCGCACCAAGTCACCGCGCAGCCGTTCACGCCGTTCGGCCGCGCCGTTGTCGGTGCCGATCAGTTCCGGGCGCGCCACCAGGATCGTGTCCAGATCCCGCGCCGCCGTCAGGGCCACGGCACTGCGGGTCACCAGGCGATCCAGTGCCGGCAACACGTGTTCGCCCTGCAACACAAAGGCATAGGGCTCGGTGACCTTGTAGAACACCCGTACATCCAGCTGCACCACCCCGGCATCGCCGGTCAGCAGGTAGCCGGAACCGGCCAGCGCATCGCTCAACGGCGCGGCAAACGTGGCAACGCGGTCGGCCTGGATCGCAGCATCGGAGCGCAGCAGGTTTTCCACCCGGCGCTCGATCACGCGGTCCGCCGCCGGCAACAGCACCACCTGTTCGAACGGCTGTGGCCAGGCCAGCAATAGCCCGGCATTTTGAATTCGGTCCAGCGCGCCAAAGTGCAACACCACGGCGCGGTTCTGCGGGTTGATCTGGCGCACGTTGGAAAACGCCCAGGCCAGCGCCGCCAACACGGTCACCGCGTACAGCGCCAGGAAGCTCAGGCGCCCGGCCTGGATCCACGGGCTGTCCGGGCTGTCACGCTCGCTCATGGCTGAACGTCCTTCGGCCCGTCCACCAGCGCGCGGAACGGCGCGGCGTCGGTGCGCAGGATGATCTTGGTGCCCGGCGTCACCACGGTGCCCAGGGTATCCAGCGAACGCAGCACGTTATAAAGCTGCGGGTTGCCGGCGTAGGCACGCCCATAGATCTGCGCCGCTTCAACCCGCGATTGCGCTTCGATATCGGCGGCTTTCACCGTGGCATCGGCCTGCACGATGCGCGCATCGCGCTCGGCGGCGGAGCGAATCTGCGCCGCCTCGCGCTTGCCCACGGCTGTGCGTTCGGTGGCGATGGTTTCGCGCTCGGCGCGCATGCGGTCGACGGTGGCGGTGAGGGTCACCGACGGCAACGTCAGGCGCTCGACGCCGACCTGCGCCACGCGCACGCCATAGGTGGTGAGCAATTGTTGATCAATCTGCTCGCGCAGCTGCGCCTCGAAATCGGCGATGCGCACCTGGCTGGCATCGGTATTGATCAGGCTGGACAGGTCAAAGCTCGCCGCCGTGGTTTCCAGCGCCGAGCCGACAAACGTACGAATCTGCCGCGCCGCTTCATCCGGCTGGTTCTGCACCGCGCGCATAAAGCGCTGCACATTGTCGGCATCGCCCTGCACCTGCCACGCCACGTAGGCCTGCACGATGATGCGCAGGCCATCGCGGGTGCCCACATCCTGCAAGCCGCTGGACGTGGTGCGCAGGCGCAGGTCTACGGGGATCGCCGCCTCGAACGGCGCCGGCCAGCGCCAACCCAGGCCCGGTTCCAGCAGCACCCGCGACGGGTTGCCGAAACGCGTGATCACCGTGGCTTCGCCGGACCGCACCTGCACCAGGCTCGCCGCCGCCACCGCAAACAGCACCAGCAATACCGCCCAGGCCATGCGCCGCCAAGGAAACGGCCCCGCCGCGTGCTCATCGCCGTGATGAGGGTGGTGGTGGTGGCCATGATGGTGATCGTGAGAATGAGCGCTCAACAGACAGACTCCTTATTGAACGGCTTTACGCGGCGCCATTGGATCGGCCGGCAAGGTAAAAGAACGCAGATCGATCGTCGGCGCGCCATCGGCGCCCAGGCGGTGATCCAGAATAAGCAGCTTGGCGTGGGCCAGGCCCAGGCTGAGTTGGCCGAGGTACTGTTCCAGCACAAAGGCCTGGCCTGCGCTGGCGTAGGCTTTTTGTTCGGCGGCAAAGCGCAGGTCCGCCGCTTGGGCGCCTGCGTTCACTTCGCGGGCAGTGGCCATCGCCTGGTCGCGGGCCGTGCTGGCTTGCAGCAAGGCCTGGTTGGTCTGTTCACTGGCGGCCCCGCGCTCGCGGGAGATCAGCGCCTGGGCACCGATTTGTGCAGCCTGCACGCCGTGGTAAGCGTTGGCGGCGCCGGCCGGTGGGTGAATCGCTTCCACCACCGTGGCGAGAATTTCTACGCCGCTGTCGAGCTTTTGCAGGTCGGCCTGCACGGCGCGGCCGATCTCGTCGGCGAGGCGGGTGCGCTGTTCGCCGAGCAATTCGTCGAGGGTGCGCGAGGCAAAATCATGCACCAGGATGCGGCTGGCGGTGCTGCGAATCAGCGTCGGCACATCCGCGGTGTGGTAGGTGGCGGCCAGCGCGGCCTGGTCGGTAAGGCCGATGCGGTAGACGAAGCGCACGTCCATATTGACGATCTGGAAGCTCTGCTTGTCGCCGCTGCTGCTGGCGATTACCTGGGATTTGTCATTCACATGGCTGGCGTCCCACAAGCGGTTGGCGATCAGCGGCGCCGGGCCTTCGGCGGGGGCCAACTCCGGCGCGGCTGCTTCGCTGACGCTGGTGGCCAGCTCATGCACCACGCCGTTTTCCACATTGATCACGCGGCCCAACGGCCAGGGCAGCCCGGCATGCAGGCCCGGGCCGAATACTTCGACCGGTTTGCCGAAGCGCTCATAAATCCCACGACCCTGCAGGGGCACTTCGTGCACACCAGTCAGGGCCCAGCCTACGGCAAGCACCACCAGCAGCACCGGCAGGAACGCCCGGCGCATGTAGGTAAACGCCCAGATCTGGCGCAGGTCGATGCCGAAGCGGTTGTGCAATTCGTGCTGCAGCGCCAGCAAGGGTTGTGGCGGCCAGCGCAGCAGGTCGGCGATAAAGCTTTGCGCCATCAAACGCGGTTCGAGGCGCGGCTGGCGCGGGCTGAACAGTGATAACAAACCGCGCAGCAAAAACTCCAGCGCCACCAACGCTGGCAGCAGGCCGATCGACACCGCCAGGCGCAGTGGCCAGACAGACTGCTCACCCGCAAACAACAAACACACGCTGCTGACCAGCAGGCACACAATTGCCACACGGCTCAACTGCGCCAGCTGCGCGGCTTCCGGCCATTGCGCGGCGGTCTCCTGGGCGAGTCGACGCTCAAACACCAGCAAGCCAAACGCCAGGGCCAAGCCCAACGCGGCGCCGACGCTTGCCGACTGCCCCACAGGCGCAGCGGGCAAGCTCAGGTTCCAGAACTCAATGATGCTGACCAGCGCCAGCAGCGACCAACCGCACAGCCACAACACCGGCGCGCCAATCTGCTGGCCAACGCGCCCCACCAGGCGTGCGTAGCGGCTGGCCTCTTCAGCCGGCAACTCAACCGCCGGCTCTTCCAATGCCTGGGCGCGCCAATCGGCCACCCACCACGCCGACTGCAACCCGGCCACGAGCACCAGCAATGCGGATGCGCAGTTGATCAACACCACGGGCCAGATCGACAAGGGCGCAAACAACGCGACAAACAGCGCCAACACCCAGCCGGTAACGGCCAACGCCGTCAAGCTGATTCCGGCTTGCCGCAATCGACGGGCATGGAACAGCCCTTGTTGAAAACGCGCGAGGCCCTCCACCGAGGCGCCGTCAGCTTCCAGATCCACTTGCATCCACTCAACGCCCGCTTGCACACAATTCGTTACGATATAACACGCGGCGTGAAATTTTTGTTCGAAAACCCTGTATTCGGACACTGCACAAATCCCTGTTGGAGGGGGCTTGCTCCCGAAGGCAGTGGGTCATCCAGCCCCTTAATCAACTGACCTGCCGCTTTCGGGAGCAAGCCCCCTCCCCCATTTGTCCTCAGGCGCATGCGGGACCGTGACTAAACCCCCATAAACACGCGCCATCACTGGTGCAAGCCACGAATAATCGGGCACACTCCAAACCAGTTTTTCGCGGGTTCACGGACAAGGAAGCGTCACTCCCCATGATTTCGATTTATCAGCTCAAACCGCGTTTTCAGAACCTGCTGCGCCCTCTGGTGCAGCGCCTCTACGACAACGGCACCACCGCGAACCAGATCACCGTGCTGGCCGGCGTGGTATCCCTGCTGGTCGGCCTGTTGATCGCCAGCTTTGCCCAACATCTGTGGCTGTTTGCGCTGATCCCGCTGTGGATGATCCTGCGCATGGCCCTCAACGCCATCGACGGCATGCTCGCGCGGGAATTCGGCCAGCAGTCGCGTTTGGGCGCCTACCTGAATGAACTGTGCGACGTGATCGCCGACAGCGCATTGATCCTGCCCTTCGCGCTGATCCCCGGCGTGAGCCTGGCGCCGGTGCTGCTGGTGGCGCTGCTGGCGGTGTTCAGCGAATACGCCGGCGTGCTCGGGCCGATGGTCGGCGCGTCACGGCGCTACGACGGGCCGATGGGCAAAAGCGATCGGGCGTTCGTACTCGGCGTGCTGGCCACCGGTGTGGCGCTGGGCTGGCTCGGCGCCGGCTGGGTCGACGCGGTGATGTGGCTGGTCGCCGCCCTGCTGGCCTATACCCTGGTCAACCGGGTGCGCCAGGGCCTCAAAGAACAACAAGACAGCTCCCCTTCTGCATAAGGATTTTGCGATGCGCGAACAGCAAGAACACACCTTCAGTACCCATGATGGCGTCGAGCTTTTCTACCGGCACTGGCCGGCCACGGCGCCTGCGGGCGACGAGCCGCGCAAGGCGATTCTGCTGTTCCATCGCGGCCACGAGCATTCGGGGCGCATCGCGCACCTGGTGGATGAACTCGACCTGCCGCAGTTCGACTTCTTCGCTTGGGACGCGCGTGGCCACGGGCAGTCACCCGGAGCGCGCGGCGACAGCCCGAGCTTTGCCACCAGCGCCCGTGACGTGCAGACCTTCTGCGACCATATCGGCGGCGCCTACGGCATCGAAGAAGAAAACGTCGCGGTCATCGCCCAAAGCGTCGGCGCAGTCATCGCGGCCACCTGGGTGCACGATTACGCGCCGAAAATTCGCGCGCTGGTGCTCGCCTCCCCGGCGTTCAAGGTCAAGCTGTACGTGCCCTTCGCCCGGCCGGGCCTGGCGCTGATGCGCAAGTTTCGCGGCAATTTTTTCGTCAACAGTTACGTCAAGGCCAAGTTCCTCAGCCATGACCCCGAGCGCGTGGCGTCCTACGACAGCGACCCGCTGATCACCAAGGCCATTTCGGTGAATGTGCTGCTCGGCCTGTACGAAGCGGCCGACAGGGTTGTAGCCGATGCCCAGGCGATTCAGGTGCCGACCCAATTGCTGGTCTCCGGCTCCGACTTTGTGGTGCACCGCAAACCCCAGCAGCAGTTTTTCGACCGCCTCGGCAGCCTGAAAAAAGAGCTGCACATCTTGCCCGGCTTCTTCCACGACACCCTGGGTGAGCGCGACCGCGCGGTGGCCGTGAGCAGCGCCAAACGCTTTATCCTGCAGAACTTCACGCACCCGCTGGACCGCGCGTCCCTGCTGGATGCCGACAAACTCGGCGCCACCTGCGCCGAGTCCGAATCCCTCGCCGCACCGCTGCCGCGCAACTCCTTGCGCGACCTGTACTGGCGCCTGACCCGCGCCAGCATGGGCATGGGCAAGAACTTGTCGGATGGGGTGAAACTGGGTTTCGACACCGGCTTCGACTCCGGCAGCACCCTCGACTACGTGTACCGCAACAAGCCCACTGGCAAGGGCGGGCTGGGGCGGATGATCGACACCAACTACCTCAACTCCATCGGCTGGCGCGGCATTCGCCAGCGCAAGCTGAACGTCGAAGAGCTGCTGCGCCTGGCCATGGCCAAGTTACGCGCCGAAGATCGCGAAGTGCGTATCGTCGACATCGCCGCGGGCCATGGCCGTTACATTCTGGAAGCCCTGCAGGGTGTGTCGCCACTGCCGGAATCGATCCTGCTGCGCGACTACAGCGACATCAACGTGCGTGACGGTGGCACCCTGATCCGCGAGAAAGGCCTGGGGGATATCGCGCAATTCGTCAAAGGTGATGCGTTTGATCGCGCTGATCTGGCAGCCCTTGAGCCCAAGCCGACCTTGGCCGTGGTGTCCGGGCTGTATGAACTGTTTGCCGATAACAGCATGGTCGGTGGCTCGCTGGCCGGGCTCGCCGAAGCCGTGGAGCCGGGCGGTTACCTGGTCTACACCGGCCAGCCGTGGCACCCGCAGCTGGAGCTGATCGCCCGCGCACTCACCAGCCATCGCCAGGGCCAGGCCTGGGTGATGCGTCGCCGCAGCCAGGCGGAAATGGATCAGCTCGTCGAAGCAGCGGGTTTCCGCAAGATCACCCAACGTGTGGATGAGTGGGGCATCTTCACCGTGTCCCTGGCACAGAAGATCTGAACATGCGCGAACCCGGCCTGTTAAAGCCAGCGCTCCTGTGGCTGCTGCTGTTGGCGCCGCTGTTTTTCAGCACCTACGGCTTTGCCACCTGGGTCACCAGCCAGCGCAGCGACGTCGGCACGCTGGTGTTCGGCTGGGAAACCCATATGCCGTTCCTGGCCTGGACCATCGTGCCCTACTGGTCCATCGACCTGCTTTACGGCTTCTCGCTGCTGCTGCCCAACAGCCGGCATGAATTGAAACAACACGCGTTGCGCCTGCTGTCCGCTCAGGTCATCGCCGTGAGCTGTTTCCTGATCTGGCCGCTACGCTTCACCTTCGAACGCCCGGAACTGGACGGCGTGTTCGGCTGGCTGTTCGCGGTGCTGGCCGGGTTCGACAAGCCGTTCAACCAGGCGCCGTCGCTGCATATCGCGCTGCTGGTGATCCTGTGGGTCATGTACCAACGCCACAGCCAGGGTGGCTGGCGCTGGGTCGTGCACGGCTGGTTCGCCTTGATCGGTATTTCGGTGCTGACCACTTATCAACATCACTTTATCGACTTACCCACAGGCGCCCTCGCCGGGTGGTTGTGCGTGTGGCTGTGGCCGGTGGAACATCCGAGCCCGCTGCTGTATGCGCGGCTGACGCAGGATCGCAAACGCTGGCGGCTGGGCCTGCGTTATGGCCTGGGGGCCCTGGCCCTGATGGTGCTGGCGCTGGTGATGGGCGGCTGGTGGCTATGGCTGCTGTGGCCGGCGGTTTCCCTGGGGTTGATCAAGGCGAATTACCTGGTACTTGGCGCTGCGGGCTTCCAGAAGCGCGCCGATGGCCGGCTGACCCCCGCCGCACGCTGGCTGTATGCGCCTTACCTGGCGTGTGCATGGATCAATTCGCGGCTGTGGACGCGTAAGCATCCACAGCCGGATTTGATTGTGGATAACGTCTGGCTGGGTCGAATTCCCACCACGGCCGAGCAGGATTCGTTCAAGGCGATTGTCGACCTGTGTGCCGAATTGCCGATTAATCCACAAGGCCGCGCCTATCAAGCTGTGCCCGTGCTGGACCTGATCGCACCGACGCCCGCCGAATGCCTGCAAGCCGCTGTGGCCATCGAGCGCCTGCGCTCAAGCGGCCCGTTGCTGGTGTGCTGCGCCCTCGGCTACTCCCGCAGCGCCACCGCCGTCGCCGCCTGGCTGCTGCACAGTGGTCGCGCCACTACGGTGGATGAGGCACTGACTATTATTCGTACAGCGCGGGCCGATGTGGTCCTGCACCCCGCTCACCGTGAAGCTTTGGAGGGTTTGCTCCATGCCCGCTGATATGGAACTGCAGGTGGTCGCCAGCCTGCTGCGACGTGGCCGCTCGCTGGATCAGTTATCCACAGGCCTGACTGTGGCCGGCGTGTTGTTCGGCCTCGCCCAGTTGCTGATGGCAAGTATCTCGCCCATCTGCCTGCTGCTCAGCCTGTGGATGATTGTCCTCGGGCTGCTGCAAAAGTATTGGGCGTTGCGCGTGGCCTTCGACGCCGACCTGTTCGCCCTGCTGGCCCGTGACACCGACCGCACCGCAGACCTCGACCAGGCCCTGCAAACCCTTGGCCTGCAATCGCCCAAGCGTGCGGGCCGGCCGTGGACCGAGCGGCGTCGCGGCGCCCTCAAATTGTTGCGCAAACAAGCCTGGCTGCTGGGCGCGCAAGCGCTGCTGACCCTGGCCGTGATCCTCGCCAGCCCCTGGCTGCCTTTCGCCGGATAAGGAAACCCCATGTTCGAACCCGTGGTCGCCACGCTGATTACCTCCATGGCCCGCACCGTCACCGGCGCCCGTAGCCTGTGGCTGGGTTGCGCGCCGGTGCCGGTGCAGCGCATCTATTTCGCCAACCACAGCAGCCACGGCGACTTCGTATTGCTCTGGGCGTCATTGCCGCAAAACCTGCGCAAATTCACGCGCCCGGTGGCCGGCAGCGATTACTGGAACAAAAGTGCCCTGCGCCGCTACATCATCAATCGCGTGTTCAACGGTGTGTTGATCGACCGCGAGCGCAAGGACCCTGTGGATAACCCCTTGCAGCCAATGCTGGCCGCGCTGGAAGGTGGCGACTCGCTGATCATCTTTCCCGAAGGCACGCGCAACCTCGAGGACGGCCTGCTGCCGTTCAAAAGCGGCCTCTACCACTTGGCCAAAAGTTACCCACAGGCCGAACTGATCCCTGTGTGGATCGCCAACCTCAACCGGGTCATGCCCAAGGGCCGCGTACTGCCGCTGCCTTTGCTGTGCACCACCAGCTTCGGCGCGCCGCTGCAACTGGAGGACGGTGAAGACAAAACCCTGTTCCTCGCCCGCACCCGCGACGCCTTGCTTGCCCTTGCCCCGGAGCATGTCTGAGATGGATAGCCAAACCCTGATGTTGTTCGGCGGGATCGGCGCGATCCTGGTGCTCGCCTCGCTGATCGGCCTGATCCTCAAACTGCGCACCCGCGGCACGCCGAATGCAGTGATCGAGAACCTCAACGCGCGCATCAACGCCTGGTGGGTGATGGTGGTGGTGATCGGCATCGCCTTCTGGCTCGGCACCGGCGCGGTGATCCTGCTGTTTTACGCAGTGTCGTTCTACGCCCTGCGCGAATTTCTCACCCTCACGCCGACCCGCCGCAGCGACTACCCGGCCCTGGTGGCCGCGTTCTACCTGGCCTTGCCGCTGCAATACCTGCTGATCTACTCCGACTGGTACGGGCTGTTCTCGATCTTCATCCCGGTGTACGTGTTCCTGCTGCTGCCGATCCTGGCTTCACTGGGCGGCGACACCACGCACTTCCTGGAACGCGCCTCCAAGGTGCAATGGGGCCTGATGATCGCGGTGTTCTGCGTGTCATTCGTGCCCGCCCTGCTGACCCTCGACATCCCCGGCTATGAAGGCCGCAACCTGCTGCTGATCGCCTACCTGGTGATCGTGGTGCAGCTGTCGGACGTGCTGCAATACGTGTGCGGCAAGCTGTTCGGCAAACACAAGATCGCGCCCAACCTGTCACCGTCCAAGACTGTGGAAGGCTTTGTCGGCGGGATTTTGCTGTCCTCACTGATCGGCGCGGCGCTGTGGTGGACCACACCGTTCAACCCGTGGCAGTCGTTCCTGATCGCGCTATTGATCAACCTGCTGGGCTTCGCCGGCGGCATCGTGATGTCGGCGATCAAGCGCGACCGGGGAGTGAAGGATTGGGGCCATATGATCGAAGGGCACGGCGGGATGCTGGATCGGCTGGATTCGGTGTGCTTTGCGGCGCCGATCTTCTTCCACCTTGTTCGCTACTGGTGGACCTGAGAAATACAGCCTCAAGCCGATCGCGGATCAACTGTGGGAGCTGGCTTGCCTGCGATGGCGTCGGCACAGCAAACATTCATGCTGGCTGATACTCCGCCATCGCAGGCAAGCCAGCTCCCACACTGATTGAAGGCGATTTCGAGGGTGCGGCAAAGTCTGAAACCATAGCTCCTGCGTTCCGCGCCTCTTTCTTTCGCTGGACCGTGAACATCCCCGCAGTACGGCGTAACCACGTCATCTTTTGTATCAAAGACGCTGTAAGATACGCCGCACTTAGCCAGGGATGCTCACCATGTTCGACTCGTTCAAAGCGATCAGCCGCCGGATTCTCGGCGCGTTTATGACTGTGGTGGGGGCCGTTTTCGGCCAATGGCAACCGCCTTCCTGGCTGCGTGCCACCGGGCGCGGTGTGGCCAGACTTGGCGGTAAGGCCCGCGCGTACCCGCGCCAGACCGGTGCCGGTGTCGTGGGCCTGGTGCTGCTGGCCGCCGCAGGCTTTTATGGCTGGCACTGGTATTCCAACCTGCCGCAGCCGCACACCGTGAGTTATTCGCTGCACAAACCGAACTTGACCGATTACACGCAAAAGCCGCCGGTTGTGGATAACTTGCAGGTGCGTTTCGCCGAGTCCGTGGCGCCGTTGGCCGCCATTGGCAAGCCGATCAGCGAGGGGATTACCCTCAACCCGGCAATGGCCGGGGCCTGGCGTTGGTCCGATGACCGCACGTTGCTGTTCGTGCCGGAAAAAGACTGGCCCGTGGACGCCCACTACACCCTCGACCTGGCCAGGAAAAACTTCCTGGCCGACGGCGTGTTGCTGGACCAGTACAGCACCCAGTTTTCGACTCAGGCATTCCGCGCCAGCCTGGCGCAAAACGAGTTGTATCAGGACCCGTCCAACCCGACGCTGAAACAGCTGGTGGCGACTTTCCATTTTTCCCACCCGGTGGATGAAGACAACCTGCGCAAGCGCGTGTCGATCACCCTCGGCAAAGGCCTGGCCTACCGCGACGCGCAGTTGCCCAACCGCCCGGAAATCAGCTTCGACGACACCAAGCTCAACGCCTACATACGCTCCGCCGCCCTGGCCACGCCGCTGGAAAGCACGCCGGTCAGCGCCAAGCTCGATGAAGGCATCAAGGCGCGTGACGGCGGCAACGCCAGCAACGCGCCACTGCTGGCACAAGTCACCGTGCCCGGCCGCTATCGCCTGACGTTTACCGCTGCCGAAGTCAGCTTTGTGGACAATGAGCGCGGTGAGCCCGAGCCGGTGCTGATGTTCAGCAGCTCCAGCGCCGTAGCCGATGACACTATCGCCAGTAAGGTCCAGGCCTGGCTGCTGCCGGAAAAATCCCAGGACGACACGCGCCCTTACAACAGCAACGACATCGACGACGCCCTGCTCGCCCGCAGCACCAAGGTCAACCTGACCCACGTGCCCAGCGTCGAGCCGCTGAATACCCTGCACGGGTTTAAATTCAAGGCGCCTGCCGGCCGCGCGCTCTATGTGCGCGTGCCCGCCAACCTGGAAGCCATCGGCGGTTACCTGGCGAAAAACCCGACCGCCTCGCTGGTCAGCATGCCAGCCTATCCGCGCACCTTGCAGTTCCTGTCCGACGGCGCCTTGCTCAGCCTCAATGGCGAAAAACGCCTGGGCTTCATGGCCCGTGGCGTGCCCGGCGCGCATGTGGAAATCGCCCGCCTGCTGCCCAACCAATTGCAACACCTGGTGGACCAGAGCAGCGGCAGCTTTGCCCGCCCGAATTTCGGCAATGAATACTTTGATCGGATGGTCGAGCGTCAGTCGCTGGATATTCCGCTGTCATCCAACGACCCAGCGAAAACCGTCTACGACAATGTGGACCTCAGCCACTACCTCACCGCCAACGGCGGTCGTCGCGGCATCTTCGTGCTCAAGCTCAGCCCGCAGGATGAACCGGCCCAGCGTACGTTCGAGTACGACCGCACCTCCACCAGCGACCTGCGTTTTATCGTGGTCACCGACCTCGGCATCATCGCCAAGCGCTCCAGCGATGGCAGCCATGACGTGTACGTGCAGTCCATCGGCAACGGTTCGCCGGTGTCCGACGCCCAGGTCGACATCATTGGTCGCAATGGCCTGCCAGTCAGCAGTGGCCACACCGACGCCGAAGGCCACGCGCATTTCGCCAAGCTGGATGAACTGCGTCGTGAGAAAACGCCGCTGATGTATGTCGTCACGCGCGGCAACGACCAGTCGTTCCTGCCGATTGCCCGTCAATCGCAGCAGCTGGATTTGTCGCGCTTCGATGTAGGCGGTTTGGAAGAGGACGGTGCGATTGATCGCCTCAGCGCGTACCTGTTCACTGATCGCGGGCTGTACCGACCGGGCGAAACTGCGCACCTGGGCATGATTGTGCGCAGCGGCAACTGGAAAGGCGCCCTGCAAGGCCTGCCGGTGGAGCTGCAAATCACCGACCCGCGAGGCCTGGAGGTGATTCGCCAGCCGTTGAAACTGTCTGCCAGCGGCTTTGAAACCTTTGATTTTCCCAGCAGCGAAGTCGCCCCAGCCGGGGATTACACCGCGACCTTGCAGTTGATTGGCGAGAAACAGACTCGCACCGACCTGGGCAGCGTGAGCTTTAAGGTTCGCGACTTTGAGCCCGACCGCATGAAGGTCAGCCTGAGCCTGCACGACACACCCGTACTGGGCTGGATTCCACCCGACCAGGTGGTGGCCAAGGTCACTGCGATGCACCTGTTCGGCGCCCCGGCGGCAGGCCGCCGTGTGACCGCGAAAATGTCCCTGAGCCCAACGCTCGCGGCCTTCGACCGTTACCCCGATTACCGCTTCCGCCTCAACGACTCCCTGGAAGAGGCCAACACCGAAGACCTGGCCGAAACCACCGTCGATGACAACGGCCAGGCCGTGCTCGACCTCAACCTGCAACGCTTCGCCAACAGCACCTACCGCCTGCAAGTGATGACCCAGGTGTTCGAGGCCGAAGGTGGGCGTAACGTGGCGGCACAAAGCGCGCTGCTGGTGTCGTCCGCGCCTTACCTTGTGGGTGTGAAAAGTCAGGATTCGCTGTCGTACGTCGCCAAGGACGCCCCGCGTCAGGTGCAATGGCTGGCCGTGGCGCCAGACCTTACGCCGCTGGCGGTGGACGGCCTGACTACTGAGGTGGTCGAGCACCGTTATGTATCGGTGCTGGTGAAGCAGTCCAACGGCACCTACAAGTACGAGTCGCGTATCAAGAACATCAGCCAGCCGGCCGCGCCGCTGGTGATGACCAAGGCAGGCGCCAAGCAGACGCTGAATACCGGCACGCCGGGCGATTTCACCCTGCAACTCAAAGACGCGAACGGCAACCTGCTCAACCAGCTCGACTACAGCGTGGCCGGGCGCGGCAACACCTCGCGCTCCCTGGAGCGCAACGCCGAGTTGCAACTGCGCCTGGATAAGCGCAGCTACGCCACCGGTGACGAGATCGCGATCAGCATCCGCGCGCCGTACACCGGTGCCGGCTTGATCACCATCGAGCGCGACAAGGTGTACACCCAGCAGTGGTTCAAGGCCGACAGCACCAACAGCGTGCAACATATCCGCGTGCCTGCAGGGCTTGAGGGCAATGCCTACGTCAACGTGCAGTTTGTGCGGGACATGGGCTCGGCCGAGGTCTATATGAGCCCGTTGTCCTACGGCGTGGTGCCATTCAGCATCAACCTGGACGCGCGGCGCATGGCGCTGAAGGTCGAGGGCCCGGCGAAGATCGAGCCGGGGCAAATGCTGGACATCAAAGTCAGCGCCGACCGCCCAGGCCGCGCGGTGGTGTACGCGGTGGACGAAGGCATCCTGCAAGTGGCGCGCTACCAGACGCCGGACCCGCTGGGTTTCTTCTTCCAGAAGCGTGCGCTGGAGGTCGGCACCAGTCAGATTCTTGACCTGATCCTGCCGGAATTCAGCCGCCTGCTCAGTGGGCCGGCGCCCGGTGGCGATACCGAAGGCGCCCTGGCGAATCACCTCAACCCGTTCAAGCGTAAACACCAGCCGCCCGTGGCCTGGTGGTCCGGGCTGGTCGACCTGCCGGCCGGTGAAAGCGTGCTGCATTACCAGGTGCCGGACAGCTTCAACGGCAAGCTGCACCTGTTCGCGGTGGCGGTGGATGCCGACAGCGTCGGTGTCAGCGAGGCCAACACCGACGTGCGCGGGCCGATCGTGATCACGCCGAACGTGCCGGCCTTTGTGGCGCCGGGGGATGTGTTCAACGTCAGCGCCGGGGTGTTCAGCAACCTCGATGCGGCGGCGGATGTGAAGTTTGAGCTGCAGACCAGCGACGGTCTGTTGGTGCAAGGCGACAAAGGCAACACCTTGTCCCTGCAACCGCGCAAGGAAGGCACCGCCGAGTTCAAGATCAAAGTCGGCGAAACCCTCGGTTCGGCGGACCTGCGCTTTGTCGCGGTGCTGCCGGATGGCAAACGTATCCAGGTCGCCGAAACCACCTCGATCCGCCCACTGAGCGAACACCGTGTGGCCCTGAGCCTGGGTCGCTTCGACAGCGCCAGCAAAGAGCTCAAGCCGACCCGCAAACTGTTCAGCCAATTGCGTGATGTGCAACTGGGCGTGGCCGCCTCGCCGCTGGTGTGGGCCAACGGCCTCAAGCATTACCTGGATGACTACGGCTACGCCTGCACCGAGCAACTGGTGTCCAAGGCCCTGCCGGCGTTGATCTGGGGCGGCACTGCGCCGCAGGCCGAGCAGGCCTTCGGCAGTGCAGTGCGCATGCTGCGCCAGCGACAGAACCAGGCCGGTGGCTTCGGTTTGTGGGCAGCCAACCCGGACGTGGCCCCGTACGCCAGCCTGTACGCCACTGACTTCCTGATCGAAGCCAAGGAACGCGGGCTGCTGGTGCCGGAAGACTTGCTGGTGCGCTCGAATGCCTATCTGACAGACCTGGCCAACGGCCCGAGCGAAGGCCTGTCGGAATTGCGCAACCGTGCGTACGCCAGTTACTTGTTGAGCCGTCAGGGGATTCTCGTCAGCGGCGCTTTGAGCGATATCCGCGAACGTTACGAAAGCTACTTCAAGGACACCTGGCAAAACGACCTGGGCGCCGCCTACCTGGCGGCCAGTTACAAACTGCTCAAACAGGATCGCCAAGCCGATGCGCTGTTCCGCAAAATCCCGTGGCGCTCGCTTGTGGATAAGTGGGAGAGCGACGGCCTGTATTACGACCCGCTGGTGCACGATGCCGAACACCTGCACCTGCTGGCGCGGCACTTCCCCGAGTTGCTGGAAGATGTACCGGCCGCCTTGCTGGATAAACTCGGCAAGCGTCTCAACGAGCAACGCTACAACTCGCTGTCGGCGGCCCTGTTGCTGCGCGCCCTGGATAACTATGGCCAGCGTGCGCAAAGCGACATGACCCTCAAGGCGACCGCGTGGCTGGGTGACAAGCAACAGCAACTGCTGGAAATGGCCGGCCAGCCGCCGCGCGCTGCTGTACCGGGCGCCACGCAAAAGCTGGTAATGGAAAAAACCGACGGCCCGGCTGCGTTCTACATGCTCAGCGAAGCAGGCTTCGACAAGGGCGCCAAGCTCAAGCCGATCAACAATGGCCTGGAAATCATCCACGAATACCTCGACCTCAACGGCGAGCCGGTGAGCAAGGTCGCCGTGGGTGATGAGTTCCTGGTGCGCCTGCGTCTGCGCGCCACTGACCGTGACCAGGTGCAGCAAGTGGCGGTGGTCGACCTGCTGCCAGGTGGCGTCGAGCCTGTGTATAACTTGCCGCCGGAGCCGGAGGCAGCCAGCGCCGATGACAGTGAAGGCGACGATTCGGAATACGTGGAAACCGCCGACGGTGACGAGGCTGATGCCTGGCAGGCGCCCATCGGTGAAACCGAACTGAGTAACTGGCAGCCGGACTACGTGGATGTACGCGATGATCGGGTGGTGTTGTACGGCACAGCGCTGCGCGATGTAGGCACCTTCGTCTACCGCGTGCGCGCCACCAACGCAGGCACGTTCAATACACCACCGGCCTACGCCGAAGGCATGTACGAAACTACCCTGCAAGGGCGCGGCAAAGTAGGCCAGCTTGAAATTACCAAGCCTTAAACGCCTGACGCCGCTGCTGGCGGCTATGGTGGTGCTGGCGGGCGTGCGGCTCTGGCCCCACGCCCCTCTTGAGCAAGCCGTGACCTCGTCACGGGTGGTGCTGGCCGATGACGGCTCGTTGCTCCGCATGACCCTGGCGGATGACGGCCAATACCGTTTATGGCTGCCGCTGGAGCGCATGTCGCCTTCCTTGGTCGAGGCCTTGCTGCTCAAGGAAGACCGCAATTTCTACGGGCACCCGGGGGTCAATCCCCCGGCATTGTTGCGCGCGGCCATGGCCACCTACAGTGGTGGCCAACGCCAGGGCGGCTCGACCCTGAGCATGCAACTGGCGCGGCGCCTGTGGGACCTGAACACGCGCCAGGTGCCCGGCAAGTTGCAGCAGATGGCCCTGGCGCTGTGGCTGGAAGCGCGCTACAGCAAGCACGATATCCTTGAGGCCTACCTGAACCTGGCGCCGATGGGCGGCAATATCGAAGGCGCCGAGGCCGCCAGCCGGATTTACTTCGGCAAGTCGGCGGCGCAGTTGTCGCTGTCGGAATCCCTGGCATTGGCGGTGATTCCCCAACAACCGGGGCGCCGCGCACGCTTTGGGCCGTCGCTGCAAAACGCGCGACTGCGCTTGATGGCTGATTGGCGCGAGACTTATCCACAGGACCCGCGCAACGACAGTTTGCTCGACTTGCCCCTGGAGGCGCGTAACCGCCAGCAAATCCCTTTTCTGGCACCGCACCTGAGTGAGCAACTGCTGGCGTCCCAAAGCGGCAATGAACTGAACAGCACACTCAACCTGCCGCTTCAGCAATTGTTGGAGCGGCTGATCAGCGGCTTTATCGCCGAGCGGCGCAGTACCGGTGTGGAAAACGCCACCGCGATCCTGATCGACAGCCGCGACCAGAGCGTCAAGGCGCTGGTGGGTTCGGCGGACTACTTATCCACAAGCATTCACGGCCAGGTCAACGGCGTGCTGGCGCGGCGCTCGCCGGGGTCTACCCTCAAGCCATTTCTGTACGGGTTGGCGCTGGACCAAGGGGTGATCCACCCCATGAGCATTCTCAAGGACATGCCGAGTAACTTCGGCTACTTCCAGCCGGAAAATTTCGACGGCAGTTTTATCGGGCCGCTGACAGCAAGGGACGCGCTGATCCGTAGTCGCAATATTCCGGCGGTGTGGCTGGCCAGCCAAGTCAGGTCGCCCTCTTTGTATGGCTTGCTGCAACGGGCCGGCATCAAGGGCCTGCGCGGTGAAAGCCATTACGGCCTGGCCCTGGCCCTCGGCGGCGGCGAGATGACGCCCGAGGAGTTGGCACGGCTGTACGTGATGTTGGCCGGTGACGGGCATTTGCGGCCACTGCGCTATTTGCAGGAACAGCCGCAATCCACCGGCCCGCAGCTGCTGACCCCGCAAGCCGCGTTTATGGTGCGCGACATGCTGCGCCGCAACCCACGCCCGGATGGTTTGCCCGGCCGCCACTGGCGCACCGCATGGAAAACCGGGACCTCCTGGGGCTTTCACGATGCCTGGAGCGCGGGCCTGGTCGGCCCCTATGTGCTGGTGGTGTGGGTCGGTAATTTCGACGGCCGCCCGAACCCTGTGTTTATCGGCGCCAAGACCGCTGCGCCGCTGTTCTTCCGCATCGCTGACGCACTGCCGCTGGCCTTGCCCAATGTGCTGATCAAACCCGACAAGCCGCCCGTCGGGCTGGTGCGCATCGACGTCTGCGCCGCCTCCGGCGAACTGCCCAACCGCTGGTGCCCGCAAACCCGCAAGACCTGGTACATCCCCGGCGTCTCGCCGATTCGCGTGTCCAACCTGCACCGCCCGGTGCTGATCGACACCCGCACCGGCAAGGCCGCGTGCCCGCCGTTCGACCCGCAATACACCCGCGAAGAAGTCTTCGAGTTCTGGCCCAGCGACGTACAACGCCTGTACCGCGCCGCCGGCCTGCCCCGCCGCACACCGCCGAACGTGATGAAAAACTGCCAGCCCAATCGCATCAGCGACAGGAGCGAAGCGCCGCAGATCCGCTCGCCACTGACGCAGGTGAGCTACCAGCTGCGCCTGTCCCAGCCGCAAGAAAGCATCCCGCTGAACGCCAACGCGGCCAGCGACGCGGTGACGCTGTATTGGTTTGCTGATCAAACCCTGATCGGCCAGGGCCCGCCGCAAACCACGTTGAACTGGCGGCCGGGCAAGTCGGGGGAGTATCGGTTGCGGGTCAGTGATGATCAGGGGCGCAGCGCGAGTCGGGGGTTGAAGGTGGAGTTTGTGCCTTAGGGATATTAGTCCTCAGGATGTTTGCCTGCCTCAGCTAAAAATCCTCATACCTGACTCATTTGGACGAAAGCTAATCTTTGCGCATTCAATAGCGCGTGAATATCGTGCGAATAACGCGAACGTACTTTATGATGATAGCCTTAGGCCATTAAGGCGATCAGTAACCACAGCAAATTAGGAATGCGATGACCCAATCAACACCAGTAAATACGACCATAACCTGCATTAAATGGGCGCTACTAATCGTCGCAGCAGCGTCCTGCGCTGTAGCTCTGTACTTGCATTTCCATGGAGGTCCCTTATTTGCACTAGCCTACTGCTTGGTCTGGGGCAGCTTGTGTCTGATCGTTGCAGGCCTAATCTTCAAATCCGACAAAAGCCAAGCCGCGATTGCTGCGGCTAGCATCGCACTGGTTCTGATCGGATTCTGGCAATTCCCGCCATGGGCGCTGATTTAAAACAGCAAAAATCAAAGTCTGTGTATCCGGCAGATTAAAAAAAGGTTCTTCACGGAATCCCGGGAAAGACAGAAACAAGAACGCCGATTTGATTGATGATGTTCGTGCGAGCAAACACATCTAACAAACCGGCGT
>NZ_UTBG01000204.1 GCF_900580675.1 Pseudomonas viridiflava | reverse complement strand
AACACATGTAGGAGCTGTCGAGCCCCGGCGAGGCTGCGAAAGCGTCGGGGCAGGCGATGAAAATGCCAGCAGTGCCGGCCCCTTCGCAGCCTCGCTGGGGCTCGACAGCTCCCACAGGTGATCACCTCTGGTCCTTGGATATCGCGTACTGTCAAAACTCCAGGTCAGCTGAAATCTGCCTGAGGGGTCGCAGGCTTTTGCGGGATATCGGCCAACACGAATGTCGACCTCCACAGCGAACACATGTGGGAGCTGTCGAGCTTCAGCGAGGCTGCGAAAGCGTCGGGTCAGGCGATGAACATGCCAGCAGTGCCGGCCCCTTCGCAGCCTCGCTGGGGCTCGACAGCTCCCACAGGGGGTCACCTCAGGTCCTTGGATATCGCGTACTGTCAAAACTCCAAGTACAGCTGAAATCTGCCTGAGGGGTCGCAGGCTTTTACGGGATACCGGCCAACGCAAATGTTGGCCTGCACAGCAAACAAATGTGGGAGCTGTCGAGCTCTA
>NZ_UTBG01000205.1 GCF_900580675.1 Pseudomonas viridiflava | reverse complement strand
GTTTCAGCTGAGATTTCATTGGCTTGCACACCGCTATCGGGGGCACGCCCCCTCCCACATTTGACCTTACGGTTGAGCGTCAGTCTTTCTCGGCGATAGGCGTCTGCCCATCCCATCCACCGCCCAGTGCGGCGATCAGTTGCACACTCGCCACCAAACGCGTTTGCAGCAGGGTCAACACCGTGCGCTCATTCGTCAGCGCGGTGGCCTGCACTTGCACCACGTCCAGGTAAGCAATCAGCCCGGCCTTGTACTGGTTCTGGGTCAGGCGCAACGATTCGCGCGCTGCCTCCAGTGCCTCATTGCTGACCACCGCCTCGTCTTCCAGCACCTTCAGCTGCACCATGTAGTTTTCCACTTCACGGAAGCCATCCAGCACGGTCTGGCGGTACTTGGCCACGGTTTCATCATAGGACGCCACCGTGCGGTCAACCTCCGCCGAACGCTGGCCACCGTCGAACAGGGTCATCGCCAGTTTCGGCCCTACCGACCAGAAGCGGTTCGGCAAGCTGATCCAATCCGAATAGGTGCTGCTGGAATAACCACCGGCCAGGCTCAAGCTCAAATCCGGGTAGTAGGCGGCCTTGGCCACGCCGATATTCGCATTGGCAGCGATTACCGAGCGCTCCGCCGAGGCGATATCCGGGCGGCGTTCAAGCAATTGCGACGGCAGGCTCAGCGGAATCTGCGGCAATGCCGGAATGTCCTTGCTCACCGCCAGGTTGAAGTTCGCCGGCGCTTCGCCGATCAGCACGGCAATCGCGTTTTCCAGCTGGGCGCGTTGCCAGATCAGGTCGATCAGGCTGGCCTGGGTGGTCTTGAGCTGGGTTTGCGCCTGGGCCACCGCATCCTTGCCGGAAACTCCGGCGCGGTATTGGTTTTCGGTCATTTGCAGGGAGCGCTGATAGGTCTCCAGGGTGGCTTGCAGCAAACGTGTCTGCTCGTCCATCACGCGTAACTGCAAGTAACTCTGCACCAGTTCCGACTGTTGGCTCAGGCGCATCGCCGCAGGTCGGCCGAACTGGCTTCGGCGCTGGCCTCGTTGGCCTCCAGGCCACGGCGCAATTTGCCCCAGATATCCGCCTCCCAACTCACGCCCAATTGCGCATTGAGCGTGTCGCGAATACCGCTGCTGGAACTGCTGAGGCTGGCGCTGCTGCTGCCGGTGCCCTGGCTCGCGCGGGTTTTACCGGCACTCAGGTCGACGGTGGGGTAAAACGCCCCGCGCGAACTGCGCACCAGCGCCTGGGCCTGGCGGAAACGCGCTTCGGCCTGGGCCACGGTCTGGTTGGCGTTGTTCAGGCGCAGCACCAGGTCATTCAGTTGGCGGTCGCCGTACAACTCCCACCAGGCGCCACGGGCCAGCGAATCGCTGGGCGTGGCCTGGCGCCAGCCCTGGGCTTCCTTGAACTGCGCCGGCTCGGTGACTTCCGGGCGATGGTAGTCCGGGCCGACGGCGCAGGCGCTGAGCAACACACCGCAGAGCAGCAGGCCTGCGACCTTCACGCCATTGCCCAGGCTTTTGTTGTGGCGAGGGAGCTTGCTCCCGCTGGGCTGCGCAGCGGCCCCAAAAAAGCTGGGGAGTGCTTCGCCCTCCAGCGGGAGCAAGCGCCCTCGCCACAACAAGCGTGCATTGGCGTTAGTTGAATCGGTCATAGCGCAGTGTCCAGGGCAGCATCGGTACGCACGCCGCGCCAGGCGTTGAAGCGGTGGCGGGCACGGTCGAGATAAAGGTAAACCACCGGGGTGGTGTAAAGGGTCAGCACCTGGCTGAACACCAGGCCGCCAATAATGGTCAGGCCCAGCGGGTGACGCATCTCTGCGCCATCGCCCGTGCCCAGCAACAGCGGCAAGGCGCCGAGGATGGCCGCCAGCGTGGTCATCAGGATCGGCCGCAACCGCAGCAGGCAGGCACTGCGGATCGATTCCAGCGGACCCAGGCCTTCATTGCGCTCCAGCTGCAAGGCCAGGTCGATCATCAGGATCGCGTTCTTTTTCACCACACCGATCAGCAGGAACAGCCCGAGCAGGGAGATCAGGCTGAATTCGCCCCCCGTCAGGTAAATGGCGAGCATCGCGCCGACCCCCGCCGACGGCAAGGTCGACAGAATCGTCAGCGGGTGGATATAGCTTTCATACAGAATGCCCAGCACCAGGTACACCGCCACCAGCGCGCCGAGGATCATGAACGGCTGGCC
Source organism: Pseudomonas viridiflava (assembly GCF_900580675.1). GTDB lineage: Bacteria > Pseudomonadota > Gammaproteobacteria > Pseudomonadales > Pseudomonadaceae > Aquipseudomonas. The sequence continues at coordinate 17,998 of NZ_UTBG01000205.1, read as the reverse complement.
CTTCTGCGTAGCGGCGAAGGCATCGGCGGTGCCGGCCATCTTGGCGATCACGTCTTCGGGCAAGCCGACTTTGGCAATCGCCCGCTCGATGGCGGCCGTGCCCTGCTCCACCGTCACGCCGGGCGACATGTCGAAGGCAATGTTTTCCGAGGCGAACTGGCCTTCGTGGCTGACGCGATCATCCGCCAGGCTGTTCTCATAGTGGGCGATGGTCGACAACGGCACCCGCGCGCCATCGGCAGTGATCACCTGCATCTGGTTGAGGGTGATCGGGTCCTGGGCGTATTTGGGATTGACCTCCATCACCACCTGATACTGGTTGAGGCTGTCGTAGATGGTGGAAATCTGCCGCTGGCTGTAGGCGTTGTTCAGCACTGCGGTGACCATGTCCATGTCGATACCCAGGCGTTTGGCCTGGTCGCGGTCGACAATCAGCGTGACCTGCGCCGCGCCGCGGCCCTCGCGGGCGTCAATGGCGGTCAGCTCCGGCAGCTCGCGCAACGCCGCCACGACTTTCGGGTACCACAGGCGCAGGGCGGCCAGATCACCGCTTTGCAGGATGTAGGAATACTGCGCGCTGGTCTGGTCGCGGCTGCCGCCAAATTGCAGGTCCTGGTCGGCCATCAGGAACAACCGCCCGCCCGGCACCAGCGGCACGTCCTTGCGCAGGCGCTCGATCACCGCCTGGGCGGACACCTTGCGTTCGCTGATCGGTTTGAGGCGCACCAGCATCACTGCGTTGTTGGTGCCGTTGTTGCCGCCGATAAAACCGGCCACGCTGAGCACCGCCGGGTCGTTGAGCACGGCCTTGCGGAAGGTTTCCATCTTGGGTTGCATCACGCTGAACGACAGCCCGTCATCGCCGCGCACGAAACCGATCAACTGGCCGGTGTCCTGCTGCGGCATGAAGGTCTTCGGCACCACGACGTACAGCGCGACATTGACGCCAATGGTCAGCAACAGGCTGAGCAGCGTCAGGCGGCGGTGGCGCAGCACCCAGTCGAGGCTGGTGGCATAGCCGGCGACCATGCGGTCGTTGATCTTCTGGCTCCAGCGCTGCAAACCGGTCATCTGGCCTTTGACATGCGGCTTGAGCCAGCGCGCGCAAAGCATCGGCGTCAGGGTCAGCGACACAATCAGCGACACAATGATCGCCGCCGACAAGGTGATCGAGAACTCGCGGAACAGGTTGGTGACGATACCGCCCATAAACAGGATGGAAAGAAACACCGCCACCAGAGATACGTTCATCGACAGCAAGGTAAAGCCGACTTCCTCGGCGCCCAGGTACGCCGCCTTCATCGGCGGCACGCCTTCGTCGATATGCCGGGAGATGTTCTCCAGCACCACAATGGCGTCGTCCACCACCAGACCGGTGGCCAGGATCAGCGCCATCAACGAGAAGTTGTTCAGTGAAAACCCGTACAGGTACATGATCGCGAAGGTGCCGACCAGCGAAACCGGTACCGCCAGCGTAGGAATCAGCGAAGCGCGGAAGTTACCAAGGAACAGGTAGACCACCAGGATCACCAGCCCCACTGCGATCAGCAAAGTCATCTCGGCTTCATGCAGGGTCGCGGTGATCACCGGCGAACGGTCCATGGCCAGGCTGAGCTTGACGCTGGACGGCAGCACCGCCTGCAATGCCGGCAATTGCGCCTTGATCTGCCTGACGGTCTCGATGATGTTGGCGCCGGACTGGCGGTTGATCACCAGCAGCACCGCCGAATCATTGTTGAAGAAACCACTGTTGTAGCGGTCTTCCACGCCATCGGTGATCTTCGCTACATCCTTGAGGCGCAACGCGGCGCCGTCCTGGTAGCGGATCAACAGCGGTTCGTAGTCCTTGGCTTTTTCCAGCTGGTCATTGGCCTGGATCTGCCAGTTGCGCTCGCTGTCCTCCACCGAACCCTTGGGCCGGCGCTGGTTGGCGTTGGCGATGGTGTTGCGCACATCGTCCAGGGCCACGCCGTACTGGTCGAGGGCCTTGGGCTCGAGCTCGATGCGCACCGCCGGCAGCGAGCTGCCGCCGATCTGCACTTCGCCCACGCCCGGCACCTGGGACAGGCTCTGCGACAGAATGGTCGAGGCCAGGTCGTACAACTGGCCCTTCTGCAACACGTCCGAGGTCAGCGACAGCACCATGATCGGCGCCTGGGACGGGTTGATCTTCTTGTAGGTGGGCATGCTGCGCATGCCGCTGGGCAGTAGGTTGCGCGAAGCATTGATCGCCGCCTGCACTTCCCGCGCGGCACCGTTGATATCCCGGTCGGAGTCGAACGCCAGGATCACCCGGGTCGAACCCTGGCTCGACGAACTGCTCATGGTGGTAATGCCGGCAATCGCGCCGAACGAGCGCTCCAGCGGCGTGGCCACGGTGGACGCCATCACTTCCGGGCTGGCGCCGGGCAGGCTGGCCGAGACCACGATCACCGGGAAATCGATCTGCGGCAACGGCGACACCGGCAACAGGTTGAAACTGACGCCGCCCAGCAACATGATCGCCAGGCTCAGCAGCAGGGTCGCTACCGGCCGGCGAATAAACGGTCCGGACAGGTTCATGACTCAACCGGCTCCAGGCTTTGCGGCTCTTTGCGCCAGCGACGGCCAAGGCGATCGAAATACAGGTAGATCACCGGCGTAGTGAACAGGGTCAGTACCTGGCTCACCAGCAAACCGCCGACCATCACCAGGCCCAGGGGCTGGCGCAGCTCCGCGCCGGAACCGGTGGCGAGCATCAGCGGCACGGCGCCGAACAAGGCCGCCAGGGTGGTCATCAGGATCGGCCGGAAGCGCAGCAGCGCCGCCTGGTAGATCGCAGTCTGAGGGTCCAGACCCTGGTTGCGTTCGGCGTCGAGGGCGAAGTCGATCATCATGATCGCGTTCTTTTTCACGATACCGATCAGCAGGATGATGCCGATAATCGCAATCATCCCCAAGTCATTGCCGCTGAGCAGCAAGGCCAGCAAGGCCCCCACCGCCGCCGACGGCAGCGTCGAGAGAATGGTGATCGGGTGAATATAGCTCTCGTAGAGCACGCCAAGCACGATGTACATGGTCACCACCGCCGCCAGGATCAGCAGCAAAGTGCTCGACAGCGACGCCTCGAACGCCTGGGCCGCGCCCTGGAACTGGGTCTGCACGCCCACCGGCATGCCGATGTCTTTCTGCGCCTGGTTGATCAGCTCCACGCCTTTGCCCAGCGCAACGCCGGGGGCCAGGTTGAACGACATCATCACCGCCGGGAACTGGCCGATATGCGCGATTGCCAACTGCGCCTGGCGCTGCTCCACATGGGCCAGGCTGGACAGGCGCACCTGGCCGCCATCGGTGGTTTTCACGTGAATCTGGTTCAGCGCCGCCGGCCCCAGGGTTTCCCCGGATTGGGCCTGCAAGACCACGCGGTACTGGCTGGCCTGGGTGTAGATGGTGGAAATCTGCCGCTGGCCAAAGGCGTCGTACAGCGCATCGGTAATGGTCGACACGCTGACACCCAGGCGCGAGGCCGCATCACGGTCGATCACCAGGTACACCTGCAGGCCCTTGTCCTGCAGGTCGCTGGCGACGTCGGTGAGTTCCGGCATCTGGCTGAGCGTGTGCACCAGCGTGTCGCTCCACAGTGCCAGCAGGTCGGCGTCCGGCGAGGACATGCTGAACTGATACTGAGTGCGGCTGACGCGGTCCTCGATGGTCAAGTCCTGCACCGGCTGCATGAACAGGCGAATGCCCACCAGCTTGTCGATTTCCGGTTGCAGGCGGGTGATCACCTCGGCGGCGCTCAAGTCACGCTGGCCATGGGGCTTGAGGTTGATCAGCAAGCGGCCGCTGTTCAGTGTGGCGTTATCACCGTCCACACCAATATAGGACGACAGGCTTTGCACCGCCGGGTCGGCCAGGATGATCTTGGCCAGGTCCTGCTGGCGCTGGCTCATGGCCGCGAAGGAAATCGATTGCGGCGCCTCGGAAATACCCTGGATGACCCCGGTGTCCTGCACCGGGAAAAAGCCCTTGGGCACCACCATGTACAGGAAGACCGTCAGGCCCAGGGTCGCGACCGCCACCATCAGGGTCAGCGGCTGGTGCTTGAGCACCCACTGCAATTTGCGCCCGTAGCCTGCGATCAGCCAGTCGATCCAGGCGCCGCTGGCCTTGTAGAAACGACTCTGTTCCTCTTCCTTGGGTTCGCGCTTGAGCAACCGCGCGCACATCATCGGCGTGAGGGTCAGGACACCACGAGGGAAATCAGGATCGCCACCGCCAGGGTGATGGCGAATTCGCGGAACAAACGCCCGACCACGTCAGCCATGAACAGCAGCGGGATCAATACGGCGATCAGCGACAGGGTCAGGGAAATCAGGGTAAAGCCGATCTGCCTGGCGCCCTTGAGCGCCGCCGCCATCGGCGTCTCGCCTTCCTCGATATAACGCGAGATGTTCTCCAGCATCACGATGGCATCGTCGACCACAAAGCCGGTGGCGATGGTCAGGGCCATCAGCGTCAGGTTGTTGATCGAGAAACCGGCCAGGTACATCACGCCAAAAGTGCCCACCAGCGAGAGCGGCACGGCAATCGACGGAATGATCGTGGCGCTGACCCGGCGCAGGAACAGGAACGTCACCATCACCACCAGGGCAATGGCGATCAGCAATTCGTGTTGCACATCGGTAACCGAGGCGCGGATGGTCTGGGTGCGGTCGGTCAGCACGGCGACGTCGAGGCCGGCCGGCAGGTTGTCGGTGATGCTCGGCAGCAACGCCTTGATACGGTCGACCACCTCAATCACGTTGGCGCCCGGCTGGCGCTGGATGTTCAGCAGCACGGCCTGGTTTTCATTGGCCCAGGCAGCGAGGCGTTCGTTTTCGGCGCCGTCGACGATTTCAGCCACGTCTTTAAGGCGCAGCGGCGCACCATTGTTGTAGGCCAGGATCAGTTCGGCGTACTGCTGGGGCGAAACCAACTGGTCGTTGGCATCGAGCATCGACACGCGGGTCGGGCCGTCGAAGTTGCCCTTGGGCTGGTTGACGTTGGAGGCGGCGATCAGGGTGCGCACATCCGAAAGGTTCAGGCCGTTGGCCGCCAGGGCCTCAGGGTTGACCTTGATCCGCACCGCCTGGCGCTGGCCACCGGCAATGCTGACCATGCCGACACCGCTGATCTGCGCAATTTTCTGCGCCATGCGCGTATCCACCAAGTCATTGAGCTTGGGCAGCAGCATGGTTTTGGAAGTAATGGCCAGGGTCAGCACCGGGGTGTCCGCCGGGTTGACCTTGTTGTACACCGGCGGCGCCGGCAAATCCTTGGGCAGCAGGTTGGTGGCAGCGTTGATCGCGGCCTGCACCTGTTGCTCGGCGACATCCATATTGATGTCGAGGTTGAAACGCAGGGTCAGTACCGATGCGCCGCCCGAGCTGGTGGACGCCATCTGGGTCAGGCCGGGCATTTGCCCGAACTGGCGCTCCAGCGGCGCGGTGACCGCGCTGGTCATCACATCGGGGCTGGCGCCGGGGTACAGGGTCATGACCCGGATGGTCGGGTAGTCCACCTGGGGCAAGGCGGACACCGGCAGCAGGCGATACGAAATGATGCCGGCCAACACAATGGCGAGCATGCTCAGCGTGGTGGCGACCGGGCGAAGGATAAACAGCCGCGACAGGTTCATGAACCGACCTTTTGCGCCTTGCCGGCCGTGGTGCCGCTCTCCCCTTTGGCCGCTGGCTTGCCTTGCAGGTGTTCGGTCGGCGTGGTCGGCACTTCGCTGCTGTCATTGACCACTTCGATTTCGCTGCCGTCCTTCAGGCGGTCAGTGCCCTCCAGCACCACGCGGTCGCCGGCCTTGAGGCCTTCCTTGATCACCGTGTTGTCGCCATCGGTGTCGCCGACCACCAGGGGCTGGACCTTGACCTTCTTGTCCCCGTCGAGCACGTAGACAAAGGTGCCGGTGTTGCCGAACTGGATCGCCGCCGACGGCGCCAGCACTACGTTATGCAGGGTATCGGCGAGCAAGTGCACATTGACGAACTGGTTGGGGAACAGCGCCTGGTCCTTGTTATCGAAGCGCGCCTTGAATTTCAGGGTGCCGGTGGTCACGTCGATCTGGTTGTCCAGGCTTTGCAGCACGCCGGTGGCCTGCTGCTTCGCGTCACCACGGTCCCAGGCTTCCACAGGCAGCTTGTTGCCGGCGTGGTAGCGGGCGAGCACGGTTTCCAGGGTATTTTCCGGCAGGGTGAAGGCCACGCTGATCGGCTGGGTCTGGGTAATCACCGCGAGGAAGGTGGTGTCGTTGGCCGCCACCAGGTTGCCCACGTCCACTTGACGCAAACCGACCCGGCCGCTGATCGGCGCGCGGATCCTGGTGAATTCCAGATTGAGCTTGGCGTCATCGACCGCGCCCTGGTTGGTCTTGACCGTGCCCTGGTATTGCAGCACCAGCGCTTCGGCGGTGTCCAGGGTGCTTGGCGATACTGTCCTGGGCGTACAGGCCGCGATAACGCTCGACGTCGACCTGGGCGTTTTTCAACTGGGCCTGGTTCTGCATCAACGTGCCCTGGGCCTGCAGCAAGGCATTCTGATAGCTGCGCGGGTCAATCTCGGCCAGCAGGTCGCCCGCCTTGACCATCTGCCCTTCTTCAAAGGCGATTTTCACCAGCTCGCCGCCCACCCGGCTACGCACATTGATGGTGTTGAGCGCCGTCACCGTGCCCAAGGCCTTGTAGTACACCGGGAACTCCCCCAGCACCGCCGGTGCCACGCGTACCGGCACCGGGCCGGTGGAACCGCCAAAGCCCGGGCGCGCCATACCGGTTTTACCGGTGTGCCCGGCCGGTGCGTCCTTATGGGCAGCGCCAGTGGGCCAGAATTTCCAGCACAGGCCGGCTATAACCAGCAGCACTAGCAGGCCGAACAACCAGCGGCGGGACTTACGGGGGGAGGATTGCATGGATTGATCAACCATTGGGCGCGAGGGCTTCTACTTTGGGAGGCTGAAAGATAAGCACTGGAGCGCTTTAATAAAAGCGCCTTTACCGGCTATTTACCTTGGGCTTACAACTTTTCACTTTTGCGACTTAGTCCTACGGCTCTTTCGCTAAGCGTCTGACAAGCAAATAAAAACGGCCTGGACTAGGCCAGGCCGCAATCATGTAGCAAGCGTGTTACTGAAAACGGCGGCAATGTGCCGATACAGTTACTTCAAGACAGCCAGGGCGGCTTCATAGTTCGGCTCTTGGCCGATTTCACTGACCAACTCGCTGTGCAGCACGTTGTTGTTTTCGTCCAGCACTACCACAGCGCGTGCGGTCAGGCCTTGCAGCGGGCCGTCAGCCAGGGAAACGCCGTAGTCGACTGCGAAGTCGGCGTTGCGGAAGTCCGACAGGCTTAGCACGTTGTCCAGGCCTTCAGTGCCGCAGAAACGCTTCTGGGCGAACGGCAGGTCGGAAGAGATGCACAGCACCACGGTGTTGCTCAGGTCGTTGGCCTGGGCGTTGAACTTGCGTACCGACGTGGCGCAGGTCGGGGTGTCGACGCTTGGGAAGATGTTCAGCACTTTGCGCTTGCCGGCGAACGTTTCCAGGGTTGCTTCTGACAGGTCGACGCCGACCAGGCTGAATTCTGGGGCGGTGGAACCGGTTTTCGGCAATTCGCCTTCAACCTGGACAGGGTTACCACGAAGGGTGACTTGAGCCATGAACGGAATCCTTATGCTGGTTTTGATTAAACGAATTCGAGAGGCCGAAGTTAACCACAAAGTGCCGTGGCTACCTACCGCCAGACGCAAATTGTCATCCCATCCGGTTGTGGTTTAATTGCGCGCTTTGCGCCTGCCCTTCAAGGAAATCGTTGTTGATGAATCAGCCCGCCACCCAAGTCCTGGTCATTGGTTATGTCTGGCCGGAGCCGCGTTCCTCGGCGGCGGGCGGGCATATGATGCAGATTCTCGAGAGCTTTCTGGCGCAAGGTTGGGACATTACCTTCAGCAGCCCGGCGACCATCGGCGAGCACAAGGCCGACTTGCCCGCACTGGGTATCGCCGAACGCGCCATTGAGCTGAATAACAGCAGTTTCGACGATTTTATCCGCGAACTGGCCCCGGATATCGTGCTGTTCGACCGATTCATGATGGAAGAACAGTTCGGCTGGCGCGTCGAAAAGTGCTGCCCCGACGCCCTGCGCGTGCTGGAAACCTCCGACCTGCAAAGCCTGCGGGATGCGCGGCATCAGCGCCTCAGGGAGCGCCTCAAGGCCGATCCCGACAGCGACGATTTCAGCGGCCTGTTTGCCCAGGCCCTGGAAGAAGAGTTCCAGCTGATGGCCGACACCGACCTGGCCAAGCGCGAAATCGCCGCGATTTACCGCTGTGATATCAGCCTGATGATCTCCGACGTGGAGATCCGCCTGCTCACCGAACACTTCAAGGTGCCCGCCGCCCTGCTGCACTGGTGCCCGCTGATGCTGCAGCCGCCGACCGAGGCCTTTGCGCGGTTTGAAGACCGTGCGCACTTCCTCAGCATCGGCAACTTCCGCCACGCGCCGAACTGGGATGCGGTGCTGTGGATGAAGCAGAGCCTGTGGCCGCTGATCCGCCAGCAACTGCCAGGCGCCCAGCTGCACATTTACGGGGCCTACACGCCGCCCAAGGCCACGGCGCTGCACAACCCGGCGCAGGGTTTTCATGTGATGAACTGGGCCGAGGATGCCTTGCAGGTCATGACCGCGGCGCGTATCTGCCTGGCCCCGTTGCGCTTCGGCGCGGGCATCAAGGGCAAGTTGGTGGATGCGATGCTGTGCGGCACGCCCAGCATCACGACGCCGATCGGCGCCGAAGCCATGGGCGATGCGCAGTCCTGGCCCGGCGCAATCGAACAGAGCGCCGAGGCATTGGCCGCTGCCGCTGTAAGCCTGTACCAGCATCGCGAACGCTGGACCCAGGCCCAGGAACACGGGCGCCAGCTGCTGGCTCGCCGTTATGACCAGAACCTGCACGGGCCGGCGCTGGTGGAATGCCTGGAAGCCTGCCGCAGCCGCCTCGCCGCCCACCGCCGAGACAACTTCACCGGCAGCATGCTGCGCCATCACGCGCATAAAAGTACGCAGTACATGTCGCAGTGGATCGAGGCGAAAAACCGCAACGTATAAACACCGAAGCTGGCGAGGTCGCGCGCGAGGGGGCATTATCCTGTGCAGCAACCACAATAAAGCGACGGCAGCATGACCCGAGCAACGCGAATCACCGACCCTTCCTACGAGCTGATGGACGACCACAACGGCCTGTCCATCATCTATCGCCAACACGGCTTCCCCTGCCCGCTGGTGCGCTGGCATTTCCATAAGGAATACGAGTTGCACCTGATCGTCGCCAGCTCCGGCAAGGTGTTTATCGGTGACTACATCGGTAACTTCTACCCGGAAAGCCTGTTCCTCACCGGCCCGAACCTGCCCCACAACTGGATCAGCCAGGTCGACGAAGATGAAGTGGTGCCCAAGCGCGACATGCTGGTGAACTTCACCGATGACCTGTTTGAGAGCGGCAGCCACATTTTTGCCGAGCTGAAAACCCTGGCACCGTTGTTGGAACGGGCGCAATACGGCATTGAGTTCCGTTGCAAAAAAACCATCGCCCAGGCCATGACCCTGATGCAACGCATCGAAGACGCCCAAGGCATGGCGCGCCTGGGGCACTTCTTTATCCTGCTGGAAGTGCTCAGCGGGTGTGAGGACTACCAGTTGCTGTCCGGCGTAAACACCCCGCAAGTGGCCGACGAACACAGCGTCGACCGCACCAACCGCGCGGTGGATTACATTTTCGCGCACTACGCGCGGGAATTGCCGCTGGAGGAAGTCGCGGAGCACTTGGGAATGAAACCGACGTACTTTTCCCGGGTGTTCAAGCAGGCAACCGGTCGTACGTTTATTGAATTCGTCAATCGGCTGCGCATCAGCAAGTCCTGCGAGTTGTTGGCGGACGGCGATAAAGCCGTGACGGATGTATGTTTTGAGTCGGGCTTCAACAACATCTCCAACTTCAACCGGCGCTTTCAGCAGCTCAAGGGCATGACCCCCTCCCACTACCGTCGCCTGGCGGTGCAACGGCTGACCGAGCAAAACATGGCGTGAAGGCAACGCCGAAGCAAGTGATTACAACAAGGTTGTCATTCGGGTTTTATCCCAGGAACCAGCATTTGCCACCCGCCACATACCCAAGGCCCCCCCCATTTCACGCAATGAGGGGTGCCTTTTCGTATACGCAGGCAAAGGGGTCCAACCATGATCAACGTTCAGCCTTTAAACACGCTTGGCGGCGTCACTTCGCCCGACCAGCATCCACCAATGAACCTTGTGGGCTCAGTGACATCCCGCGTCGTTGCGTTATTTCATAAAAAAAGGCAGGACATTCAATCGTTCCCCGCGCCAGCGCAACCCAGCAACCTGTCGAAGCATGCCCAACACCGCATCGAACACGTGCTCAGGTTCGCCGTAACAATAGAACAGCCAAGTTTGGCCGAGCAGATCAGCCAATTGATTGAAAACAGCCGCGAGCCGCTGACCGATACAAAATTGCACAGCGATGTGGCGAAACTGCTGAATCAGACCAGCCCACTGGATTCGCATAAAACCTATGCCCAACTGACTCAGGAAATCCTCGAAAGCCCCTCGAGCAGCGCATCAAACATTCAACCACTGCCGTTACGCTCACGCCGTGCTGCGCAGGAGGCTGAACCCGCCTCCACCCCGCGCAATGCATCGACCCAACAATTCGCCAAGGCCCTGGTTGAAAGTGAAGACCGAAAGCTGGCCTTGAACCTCGCCAACAATCTGATCCAACTGCGCAATGCCGCCGAGGAAGGTCGCACCAGTGATTCATTGGTTGCCATCCCGCCGGACTCGTCCTTTGGCCAAGCCTGGTGCGAACTCGCTGACGCGTTGAGCAGCGAACCGTTCAAGTCGTTCGCCGAGACCCGGAAAATCAATATGGCCAACGCGTCTATCGATGCCAGTGGGCATCTGTACGAGAAAAGAGGCAGTGGCGTTTCCCGGTTCGACCTCAAGGATGCCGAGTGCGCACCCGCGTCTGCTGCGGTGTTGGCTGCCGTGAAAAAATTAGCCGGGGGGTCCAGTGTCCAATTCGCGCTGACCGGCAAGGATCACGCTTTCTACAATACTGTCGGCGCGTTTTACGGTTTGCCCCTGGGCAGCATCAAGAGCAACGACATGCTCTACAGCATCGGAGAACTGTTGCACGAGGGCAGCTTCAGCGCCTTCACCGACAACGACCCGCTCTTCGTCAACATCTATGACCCTGTTAAACGGCGTCAAGGCGATGCTATCCAACGGGTTGCCGACTTGCCTGCGCAGCAGCTGAGTCAACGCCTTGCGCCGTTTGCTGCAAAGACCGCCGAACAGAAAATTCGAGAAGCCGATCAACTGCTGGCGCAGCGCAGTAACCAGGCCCTGATGAAACTGGCCCCCGGCATCGGCGACGACTGGGAATACGATGTGTCGAAGATCATGCTCAGCGACATCCCCGAGTACTCGACATTCAACCAGGCACGCAAAAACCTGCTGACGGCACTCACCGGCAGCACCTTTACGACCTTCGCGCGCGCCAACAACCTTGAGCGCAGCAGCGTTCGTATCGACCCCGTCACCGGGGACATGACGAGCAACGTGAAGGGTGTCGAGACCCACTTCAGCGCGAACGATGTTTCGGGCTGGAGTGACGTCTGGGATGAGATAGAAGAGGCGGTCAAACACATGGCTGCGGGGTCGCAATCCCCTGTTGGATTGCCGTCGCCCCACTCTACTTCGCTTAATGAGGTGATGAATTTCTACAACGAAGACATCCCCTACCTGGAAGACTATCGGGTGAACAACTACCGGCATCTTCGGCTGCGCGCGGTGTTGGAGCGAAGTGCCCAGCTCAATCAAAACAAAGGCTTCAACGCGCTCAACAACACAGCGGCCGTCGACAGCCGCTCCACCGCCGTACGGGCCAGCCAGAATGCAGTGATGACCCACCTCGCCAATGCGCCGATTCCTTTGTCACCACTTGAAACCCTGGCCGCAGCCGTCAAGTCCGGCTCAGGCGCGACAACAGACCGCGTAGACACCGCCGATGACCGGTTGGCGAGTGCCGAAAGCGCCCTGGCGGTCAGGGTACACAGCGCAATGCTTGAACTGAAAACTGACGCCACTCACGCCTCGTCGAAGAGTGTCGGGCCGATACCGGCAGACAGCCTGTTCGGCCAGTGGTGGGCGCAACTCGGTAAAGCGCTCAAGTCGCACGGCCTTGCCGAATGGGCGCTGCAACAGCAAGTAGACCCGGCATCCCTTCGATTCGACCCCGTCGGCCGGGTGCTGATCGGCAAGGTCAACGGTGTAGACCAGCGCTTTGAAGCTGACGATTTCGCGCAAACCTACCCCGATCACTTCGACGCACTGGCGCCTGTAGTGCGCGCCGCACAGGCGCTGGTTCCACACGGCAAGTCGATCATGCTGTCCTGGACCGGGGAAAGCCGCGCCCCTTATGAACTCGTCGCGAATTTTTACGGCATTGATGACACTGACTTCAGCGGCTCGCCATTCGCCAGCACTGCCGCGCTGATGGGCCGTACGCAGCGCTTCCCGGAGCAAGCGGAAAACCCGGCGCAAAGCCTGAATCAACTGCGCCGACAAAAAATCGCCGTGGGCGACAGCAACGACCGCTACGCGTTAATCGCCCAGCTAAAGCGCGGAATACTGAACAGGGACGAGTCGGACAGTGCCGCGCGCTTTGTGGTCGATCCCGATTCGTCTCACCAGCCTAAAGGGGTTAAAACAGCCAGGGCGTTTATCGCCGAGAACGGCTGGAACGTGCCGGCGTGGAAGGCCGATTCCGACAACCTTTTATTGGCATTGCGCACACCCCTGCCCCAGCCCGCCGCCCTCGGCAATAACTGGGGTTTTCTCTCTACGGATGTCCCCCTGAACACGGCCCAACGTGAAGCAGTGGCAGGTTTCGTCAGAGACCACATTGGCACCCTGAACAACCCCTTGAGGTTCATGGGCAACCGCGTTACCAACCTCAGTAATGACCCCGCTCAAGCGCTGGAACAATTGCTCTCCAGCGCCGACGCCGTGGAGCTTGCCAAACATGTGCAGTCACAGATGAAAGGTGCAGCCACCCCGACCAGTCTTAAGCAGTGGTTGTTGACCGCAGTAATAGTGCACCTCGATCCGACGGCGGGTACCCGCAGCAATAGCGTGGCCGGTTACGACCTCATGAGACCAGGCAATTGGGGGCGGCCGGCGAAAGAAATCCTGCAGGACCTGACTCGACACCTGGTAGTCACTGATAAGGCGCTGCCTGATCACGCGCCGATAGCGGCCTATCTGCTTCTCTCGGGCGCGGCACCGCAGTTTCTGGTCAAGGACCTGCCGGACTCGCTGATTTTCGGCACGCGCCAATGGGTAACCTTTCATACGGCAGTCAACCGTATCGAACAGATCGCGCCCGGCGCCACGCGCAGCATGAGTTTTAAACAGGTCATGGATTTCAACGCCATCAAACCGCTTTCCAGGGCTGAGGAACTACAAGTGTTCAGGGCCCAAATGAACCCTGTTACGGACTGGGGCATCGCTAACGGTGTCATCTACACAAATGACAAACGCCCCTATATGGAACAACTGCAGGATTGTCGCCGGGCGTTGTCGAAACAAACCAGTGAAGTGGCAAAGGCCAGAGACTACATCAGCACTCATCCCGTACCTGTTCGAAGGGCCCTCGCGCTTGAGAACCTCAAGGCCAAGTTTGGCGATCAGGTTCCTTATGAGCAGCGGGCACTCTGGCGCGAAAGCGACCAGCTCAACGGTACGTTGGCCAGCGTGGTCGAAGCCTATGAGGCCGGTGAGTTGGGGGACACGTACAAGCCGGAAAACCTCATCGACACGCTGACAACCAAGTCCAATACGCCCGCCTGGGAAGCCAGGGATGCGCGTATTCCCATGCAGCCCCTGCATGACAGTGCAGCCCAGTTGCCCGACGTCAATGCGCAGTACGATGCCGCTATCGAAAGTGACTATGGCCCACGTCGAGCGCACTCCATTGTCCTGATCAAAGATCTGTTGGCCAGGCTTACGGCCGAGGACCGTAACCGACTGGCTTATGGCAGCCTGGAGTATTTCAGCGTCCGAGAAACCGATACCAGCGTATGGTCCGGACTTCGTGGCAAGACCGGCAAGAAAGGCAGCCACGGCATCATCATTCGCGCAACGGGCGCCGACGGGAAAACCAGCGACATTGGCATCTTCCCCGACGCAGGCACGGTCAAGAACATCCCGGGCTTGCCATACCCGATGCCGATCGGCGGCACAAACGCGAATTTCGGCAAAATCTACGATGGCGCAGACGAAGGTACGCATGCGTTGCCGCTGGACTTTACTGCCTTCAGTTCCTCGGCTGCACCGCGAGACGGCGTGACCTCAAACGTCATCGTCGAGCGCATTTCACCGGTAACCCTGGTCAACGGTGAGCTTGTCAATAGCGGTATAGCCACGTTCGGCACCGTTAACCAAAGCACCGCACCTGCCTATTCAAATGAGCAACTTGAGAACATCGCCAAAACCAGCGTCGACTCTCACTTCCTGCGCAAAGACGAGTACAAGGCCCTCAACCAGGGCTATAACCCGCTGGAAAAGAAAGGCCCTACGTTTCTTGAACGACTCAACTTCCTGGCACGCATGATCCCGGGCGTCACCTCCGTCGAAGATATTTACGAGGGCCACTATCAGGACGCCGGCCGGGATCTGTTCTTTGATGCACTGAGCATCGTCGTGCCGGGCGCACTGGGTAAAGTCTGGTCAGCCGCAGCGAATTCTTTTGAACGGGTGGCGGTGAAACTCGGCGAAGGTGTTGCTGAGTCTACCGCTGGAGTTGAAGCAGCCAGCGTGGCGATCAAGGACGTGTCTGCCACCAGCACTGCGAAATCTTTCGAATCCACCACTCGAATGCAGGGCTTTCAGTTTGCCGAGCCTGCGGGGGGCGATCTTGCTCCGGCGGCCAACAGGGCTGATGGCGCCGTGCTTCGCTCCGGCGACACAGAAGGCATCAAGACCACTGCGGTGAACCGCAACGGTCAATGGTATGCCTATGACGCCAGGACCATGGGCGCTTACGGGCCTGCGCTGGAAGGTTTTCGCTCGGATACTTCCATCGCATTAATACCGCAGACCCTGGCGGACGGCACCGACATCGTGGCGCCCGATCAGCTGTTTTCAAAGGACGCCCTGGTCATCAACCGCGCGACCTACTCCGACGTGAAGATCGCCAACAAGGTGTATCGCTATGACCCCAAGAAACCGGATGCTCTAACTGACCTTGAATCGGCCGACCACTTCGACAGTGCAAAGGACATCGAACCCTTTTGCCCGGCAGGGCCGAGAACCAAGCGCGAGACTGACGACCTGTGCTTCACAAAGGTGGTCTCGGACCTCAGCGGCAATACCGCGAAGTTGGTGCAAGGCCTGGAACACATGCGCCTGTTCCCTTCGCCCGCGGTGGCTGGAAAACCGCAAACCCTGGTTTATGAGCGGCGCCTCTTCGATGTGGTCGAAAACGACGGTGTCTTTACAACGGCACAACGTAGCCAGCATGCCCCTATTGAATATCTGCCCACGACGCGCGGCACAATCATCAAGGACCCACATTTTGGTTTATCCGGCACGCAAACCTTTGCCAACCTTGAGCAAAATACGCGGATTGTCAAACTTGGGGCGATCAGCAGCGCAAGCAACGACAGCCGCGAACTGCGTGGAACCATAGCCCAGCTTCGAACGGCCACTGGCGACACCGAACGGTATCTGGTTGTAGAAGCTGACTCGTTAACGTTTTACTACAGCAAATTTGATGCGGCATCGACGACACTTAGCTTTAAAAAGGTCGGTGACTTGCCGTCCTCCCTTGAACTGGCACTAGTGAAGAAACACATCGAGGAAACCGAAGCGCTGCTTCAATTGGCGGGCGCGCCCTCGCATAAAGAATTTGTGACGTTACCCTCTCTGCAATCGGCGTTCTCAAGGCTCGAGGCCGCAGGCTATACGCCGGCCCAAGTCAACGAACTGAAAGCGACCATCTCGACGTTCAGCAGTGAAAAAAAACGCGAGTTTGTTTATCAACTGATGAACAAGCTGGACAACTCGGCCAACCAGATCGTTCTCAAGTCGGCGAGCATCGAACCGCTGACTAAAGCGAGCGATTTCGACAAGCTGTCCGTGGAGCAACAAAACAAGTTCTACGCCGACGGGGCCAGGCACGCCGTTGATTCACAGGTGAAGGCGACAGGTATCGGTGCCACCAACAAACGTTTTCCAAATACCTACAATGATGCTTACCGCGAAGAGGTTGCGGAACATATCGTCAGCTGGATGAGGGCCAGCCTTGGGTCTACGGCTGCAAGTGCCTCCATGTCCCTGAAGTTTGGTGCAGGCAATTGCGGGGAAATGGCTGAAGCCGCCGGTGAAATCATCAAAAAAAGCGGAGGACAAGCTTCAACATGGTTTGTCGATGGCGGAGACCACATGTTTTCGGTGGTCGGAGGCCCATCCGCCGCCGGCAAAAGTACCGTCGATTTTTCAGAACCCGAATGGAAAGACGCCTGGATTGTAGACCCCTGGGCGGATATTTCATGCAAGGCGTCAGCGTACGTCGGCGCGCTGCGCAAAAAGATGGCTGAGTGGGCAGGCAATGGCCAAGAGATCTACACCAGCGGCGCTTGGCGCAGTCCGTTGTACCCAAAATGGATGAATGAACTGACCACGCTCAAGAAAAAACCCGACTTTTAACTAAACGGCGAATTGCCGAACGCCACGCTCGGTTCAAGGCATGCCGCACGTTAACTGTACGGCATGCCTGATCTAGGACGCGGCGGCAAACCCTGTCATCCGCCCCGCCACGAGTGCAAAAAAGTATCAGTCCAAGTGCGCCCAAGGATTTGTCATAACCTGATTTGAAGGCTGTAATCAACGCACACTCTTCCTGACTGTTCGTGGGAAGACACAACAACAATAACTGTCCTTCTGTAGCCCCTGGGCGCAGAAATGGAGTGCGCGATGAAGTTCACAGCAAAAGCTCTGCTTACCTGTACTTGCATGACAGCATGCATGACCCTCAGCGCCGTCAGCCTTGGCGCGCAAACCTTGACCATTGCCACCGTCAACAACAGCGACATGATCCGCATGCAAAAGCTCTCGAAAACCTTCGAGACCGAGCATCCGGACATTAAGCTGAACTGGGTGGTGCTTGAAGAAAACGTGCTGCGCCAACGCTTGACCACTGACATTGCCACCCAGGGCGGTCAGTTCGATGTGTTGACCATCGGCATGTACGAAGCCGCACTTTGGGGGGCCAAGGGCTGGCTCGAGCCGATGAAGGACTTGCCGGCTTCTTACGATCTCGACGACGTATTCCCTTCGGTGCGTGACGGTTTGTCGGTTAAAGGCTCGCTGTACGCCCTGCCGTTCTACGCCGAAAGCTCGATCACCTATTACCGCACCGACCTGTTCAAGGACGCCGGGCTGAGCATGCCTGAGCATCCAACCTGGACTCAGATCAGCGAATACGCGGCCAAACTCACCGACAAGAGCAAAGAGCAATACGGCCTGTGCCTGCGTGGCAAAGCCGGTTGGGGCGAGAACATGGCGCTGATCACCACCCTGGCGAACGGCTACGGCGCGCGTTGGTTCGATGAGAAATGGCAGCCGGAATTCAACGGCCCCGAGTGGAAGGACGCGCTGAACTTCTACGTCGACAATATGAAGAAATCCGGCCCGCCGGGTGCTTCCAGCAACGGTTTCAACGAAGACCTGGCGCTGTTCAACAGCGGCAAGTGCGCCATCTGGGTCGACGCCAGCGTGGCCGGCTCGTTCGTGACCGACAAGACCCAAAGCAAAGTCGCTGACCATGTCGGTTTCACCTTTGCCCATCAAGAAAAAACCGACAAGGGCACTTCGTGGTTGTACTCCTGGAGCC
>NZ_UTBG01000207.1 GCF_900580675.1 Pseudomonas viridiflava | reverse complement strand
TGTTCGGCCTGGCTTCATCGGCATGGAGATCAACGAGTTCCACCTGCTGATCTCCGAAGGCTACGGCCCGCACCGTTCCGGTTTCCTGTCGGCGTTCTTCACGCTGGTCGGCACCCACGGTCTGCACGTGACGGCCGGGCTGCTGTGGATGGCGGTGATGATGTATCAGGTCAATAAACACGGCCTGACCAACACCAACAAGACTCGCCTGAGCTGCCTGAGCCTGTTCTGGCACTTCCTGGACGTGGTCTGGATCTGCGTCTTCACCGTCGTCTACTTGATGGGGACTCTGTAATGGCTAATGCACACTCCCATGACCATGACAGCCATGATGCGAGCCACGGCAGCGTTAAGTCGTACGCCATCGGCTTCATCCTGTCGGTCATCCTGACCCTCATCCCGTTCGGTCTGGTGATGTACCCGACCCTGCCGAAGTCGATCACCTTGATGATCGTGTTGGCGTTCGCGGTGATTCAGGTTCTGGTTCACCTGGTGTACTTCCTGCACCTGGACCGTTCCAAAGAGCAGCGCGATAACGTGATTGCGTTCGTGTTCGCAGGCTTAGTAATCCTGCTGCTGGTTGGCTTGTCGATATGGATCATGTTCAG
>NZ_UTBG01000210.1 GCF_900580675.1 Pseudomonas viridiflava | reverse complement strand
CCAGCTTGGCGGTGTGGGAGGGCGGGTTGGTTGAGCTCATCATGGCTCCTGGCTGTTTGGTGGGTCACGGATAGCGTTGATTCTAGCCGCTCGCGCGCAAAATGACCGCTGGCTTTTTCAGCAACGGTAAAGCCTGGCGCCGGGTTCACAGGTCTGTGACAGCGGGTTTACCGCGCATCAACTGGGCGGCATGACCAAGCTCGACCGTGACGAGCTGGAGAAGACCTTCGACAAAGGGGGGCCGTAGGTGATCGATTACCGCAAATCCCGAAGCTGGCACAGGACAAAATGTGGGAGCGGGCTTGCTCGCGAAGGCGGTGGGTCAGTCAATGCATCGTTAACTGAACCACCGCCTTCGCGAGCAAGCCCGCTCCCACAGGAGACTTGCTGTGCCTGGTTAGTGGTGCTCAGCCCTTGAGCTTTTCGGCAATCCAGATCGTGTGCCGCGTGCCCTTGTTGCCATGGGCAAACACTTGCACTTCCTCAGCCTTGAAGCCGGCTTTGCGCAGTTTGTCGCTGAACAGCTTGTCGGCGCTGGCGGACCATACCGCCAGCACGCCTTTAGGGCGCAGGGCCTTGGCACACGCGGCCAGGCCACCGGCGGAGTAGAGCCAGCTGTTGGCCTTTTGCGTCAGGCCTTCGGGGCCGTTGTCCACATCCAGCATGATCGCGTCAAACCCCTGAGGCTCGGCCTGCAGCACTTTGGCCACGTCCTCCATGCGGATCACCGTGCGCGGGTCCAGCAACGGCCGGCCGGATTTCTCGCCCAGCGGCCCACGGTTCCACTCCACGACACCCGGCACCAGTTCCGCCACCACCACTTCGGCGGCCTTGCCCAAATGTTTGAGCGCCGAGGCCAGGGTAAAACCCATGCCCAAGCCCCCGATCAATACGCGCGAACCCGGCCGCCCGGCGACCTTGCGGCAGGGAATTTCCGCCAGCGCGTCTTCGGAGCCGTGCATGCGCGTGTTCATCAGTTGGCCGCCGTCACCGCCCTGGATCTTGATGACAAAATCTTCACCGTATTCGAACAGGCACAAGGCACCGCCATTGTCGGGGATCGGGGTGGTGTCCAGCAGAACGAAACGTTTCATGGAAATCTCATTGGGAAGGGCATTCTTGCGCGGTTGGGAGTAGCCTTGTGACATTCCGGTCAGGCCATGGAGCCATCGATGAAGTGCAGCATTCTAACGGTCATTGTGCTTGGCGCGCTCACATTGGGTGCGGCGCAGGCTCAGGAGTTGCAAACCGTACCGGTCGCGCCCACGCCAACCCCAGGCGCGCCGGGCACCCCGACGCCGACGCTGTACCCGCAAGTCAGCCCGCCGGCCCAGCCCAAGACAAACGGCTCGCCGCCTTTGGTGCCCATCGTTTTACCGACGCCACCCAAGGACCAGACGGTGCCTGGCCTGCTGCAAAACGACAGCAAGCCGAAAACCCCTGGCGGTTAAAACTGTTGCGAGAGTAGTTGCCCATCCGCCATGCGCAGGCGTTTGGACAGGGCGATGGCAATTGCGCGGATGATCTTGGCGGCCACCCTGGGTGTTTCGTTGAGCATTTTTTCCAGGGAGTCCTTGCCCAGGTTCAGTAACACGCAATCGCTGGCGGCCACGCAACTGGCAGAGCGCCGCTCGCCGTCAAGAACCGCCATTTCACCAAAGGCCCGGCCGCTGCGCAGGGTGGCGATGGTCAGGCGCTGGCCGTCATGGTTGGTTTTTTGCACCGCCACCTGGCCGCTGTGGATGATGCACATAAAGGTGCCGGCATCGCCCTCGAGGAAAATCACCTCGCCCTGGGCAATGCTGCTGATATTGAAGTAGCCCGCGGCCACGTGAAAATCTTCCGGCAGCAACGGGTCGAACAGGCCGCAGTCCATTAGCATGTCGCGGATTTCGTTATTCAGAAGTGTAGGTTGGGACATGACTGATCTTGGTCCATCAAGCAGGGCGGTCCTGTGTTCAGACAGGCCCGCCCGGCTAAGTTCCTTAAACCAAACCTAATGCCTTGAACACGAATGCATATTCGAGCGCTACGTCACGTAATCCCTGGTAACGACCGCTCATCCCGCCGTGGCCGGCACCCAGCTCGGTCTTGAGCAGCAGCAGGTTGTCGTCGGTCTTGGTATCGCGCAACTTGGCCACCCACTTGGCCGCCTCCCAATACTGCACGCGGCTGTCGTTGTAGCCGGCGATCACCAGCGTGGCCGGATAGGCCTGGGCGCTGACGTTTTCGTACGGCGCGTAGGCCTTGATGCGTGCGTACACCTCAGGCTCTTGCGGGTTACCCCACTCGTCGTACTCGGTGATGGTCAGCGGCAGCTCGGGGTCGAGCATGGTGTTGAGCACATCGACAAACGGCACTTCGGCAATCGCCGCCTGGAACAGCTCCGGACGCTGGTTGAGCACCGCGCCGATCAACAGGCCGCCGGCACTGCCGCCGCTGATTGCCAGTTGCCTGGAGGTGGTCAGGCCCTGGGCGATCAGGTGTTCGGCACAGGCGATAAAGTCGCTGAAGGTATTTTGTTTGTGTTCCTGCTTGCCGTTGCGATACCAGGCTTCACCCAGCTCGCCGCCGCCGCGCACATGCGCAATCGCGAAGGCCACGCCACGGTCCAACAGGCTCAGGCGCGCGTGTGAGAACCACGGGTCGAGGCTCTGGCCGTAGGCGCCATAGCCATACAGGTAGAGCGGCGTCGGCTTGCCGAGCTGGTCGCGCTTGACCACCAGGCTGATCGGCACCTGGGTGCCATCGGCGGAGGTGGCCCACAGGCGCTGGCTCACGTAGTCGTCAGCATTGAAAACGCCGAGTACCGGGGTTTCCTTGAGCACTTGCTGCGCGCCGCTGGCGAGCTCCAGCTGGCGCACCTGGGCCGGGCGGTTCAGCGCCTCGTAACGCAGGCGGATTCGGGCGCTTTGGAATTCCAGGCTGTTCTGTACATAAAGGCTATAGGCGGCGTCAGGCAATTCCACGCGGTAGGCCGGCACGCCCTCCGGGTGCACTTCGATCACCGGCAGGCCGCCGATGCGCAGGCTCAGGGTCATGGCGCCGGCGTTCAGGCTCACGCCGTCGAGCATCACCTCATCGCTGTGCGGGATCAGGTTCTGCCACTCATCCTCGGTCGGCACGTCGCCGATGTCGGTCGCCACGAACAGCGCGTAGTTGATGCCGTCGCGGTTGCTGCGGATGAACCAGGTCCACGCGCCATTCAACTGGCCGTGGTCGACATCGTATTCATGGTCTTCGACCCGTGGCGCCAGGCAGGTGAAATCCAGATGCGGCTGGTTGGCATCCAGCGCCCAGATTTCGCTGGTGGTCTTGCTGCCCAGGGCCAGCAGCAACTGGCGCTCGGAGCTGGAACGGTAACAGTGCAGGAAGAAACGTCCGTCGGGCTCGTGGAACACTTCCTGCGCCGCCGTGCCGTCGAGGCGGTAGCGGTAGAGTTTGTGCGGGCGATGGGTGTCGTCCAGCTCGCCGAAGAACAGAGTCAGGCTGTCATTCGCCCAGGTCATGCTGCCGTCGCAGTTCTCGAACACCAGTTCGCTGACTTTGTCGGTCGCCAATTCCTTCACGTATAGGGTGTAGATCTCTTCACCGCTGGTGTCCAGGCTGTAGGCCAGGCGCTGGTGGTCGGGGCTGATGCTGAACGCGCCCAGGGAGAAAAAGCCGCCATTGGCCAGTACGTTCGGGTCCAGCAGCAGTTCTTCGCTGCTTTCATCCACCTGGTTGCTGTCATCGTCCGGGCGACGGCAACGGTAGTGGCGGGCGTATTCGTCACCGGCGGTGGTGCGCGTGTAATACAGGTACGGGCCCCAGGGGGAGGGCAGGGATAAATCGGTTTCGAGAATGCGGCCCTTGATTTCCTCGAACAGGGTTTCGCGCAGCGCCTGCTGATCGGCGAGCTGTGCTTCCTGCCAGGCGTTTTCGGCCTTCAGATAATCAAGGACTTCAGCCGTGTCACGCGCTTGCAGCCAGGCGTACGGGTCCGGGCCTTCGGCCTTGCGGGCAATCGGGGCGGCAGTGATGTGGGGCGATGAAGGCATGGATCACTCTCTGTCTGGCGGACGGTGGCAGGCTTTGCAGCCGCGACACGCAAAAGCCGTTATCATAGCCGCCTGTTTGCCTACCTTGCCATGGACACCATGACCGAGAACGATTATCTGACCGCTTGGGGCCTCTACGCCTTCGCCGCTTTGGGCTGCCTGTTGGTGTGGTGGCGCATGACCCGCTGGATCTGGCGCTGGTTGCGCGAGCCGCTGCAATTGCTGATGGCGGTGCTGCTGTTCAGCCCGACCATCGTTGACCCGGTCAAGACTCAATTCGCCCCGGCCGTGGCCATCACCGCGCTGGATTTGGTGCTCAAGGTCGGCAATAACGCCTGGCGGGCGATTTCCGATCTGTTCATGTACACGATGATCGCGTTTGGCGTGTACATCGTGATCGTGTTGATCCGCTGGCCCATTGAACGTGCCGCCAACGCCCGCCGTGAGCGCAAGGCCGCTGCGGATGCGGCATTGGCCGCCGACCTGCGCGACGATGATGACGACGAGCCGTTCCGCCGTCCTGCGCCGGCGCCTGTGAGCGGCCTGCGGGTCGAACCGCGCCTTTAACGTTGTCTGCCCTGCAGCGAGAGCCCTGGCATGTGTGAATTATTGGGCATGAGTGCCAACGTCCCCACCGATATCGTGTTCAGCTTTACCGGGCTGATGCAGCGCGGTGGGCGCACCGGGCCGCACCGCGACGGTTGGGGCATTGCCTTCTATGAAGGCCGCGGCCTGCGCCTGTTCCAGGACCCGGCCGCGAGCAGTGAATCGGAAGTCGCGCTGCTGGTGCAGCGGTATCCTATCAAGAGTGAAGTGGTGATCGGGCATATCCGCCAGGCCAATGTGGGCAAGGTCAGCCTGGCCAATACTCACCCGTTCGTGCGCGAGCTGTGGGGCCGTAACTGGTGTTTTGCGCATAACGGCCAGCTGGCGGACTTCAATCCCCGCGCGACCTTCTACCGCCCGGTGGGCGATACCGACAGCGAAGCGGCGTTCTGCGATCTGCTCAACCGTGTGCGCGAAGCCTTCCCCGAGCCGGTGGACATCGAACAGATGCTGCCGGACCTGATCGCCGCCTGCGCCGAGTACCGCAGCAAAGGGGTGTTCAACTGCCTGCTCAGCGACGGCGACTGGCTGTTTTGCTACTGTTCGACCAAATTGGCGCAGATTACCCGCCGCGCACCGTTTGGCCCGGCACGCCTGAAAGATGTCGACGTGATCGTCGATTTTCAGGCCGAAACCACGCCAAATGATGTGGTGACGGTGATCGCCACCGAACCCTTGACCGACAATGAAAACTGGACCCGCTACGAACCGGGCCAATGGAGCCTGTGGCGACGCGGTGAATGCGTCAGCCAGGGCGTTACCGAGTAAGGATATCGACCATGTTGCTTAGCTATCTGCGGTTGGTGCTGTTTGCCATTGGCTTGTTGGTCGGCGTGCAAGTGCCGGGGTTCATCAATGACTACGCCAAGCGCGTCGAGGCCCACTTGATCGAGGCCCAGACCGGCCTCAGCGGGTTTGAAAGCACCGCGCGGCAGTTCTTCAATGGTGACTTGAAGGCGTTGGTCGCGCATTACCGCGCCAGCGATGACCCGGTGTTCCAGAGCGACGCCAACAGCCTGGGCGCGATGCTTGACCGCCAGGTGGCGTTGGACAAGCAATTCCAGGCGATGCAAGGCCCGTGGTACATCCGTGCCCTGCAAGTGGCCATTGCGGCCGATCCGGATATCCGCCAGGAAACCTGGAATGGCTACAGCTACCAGATCCTGCTGACCCCCGAAGCCATGGGCTGGGGCCTGGGTGGGGCGATGCTGCTGTCGTTCGGTATCGAGTGCCTGTTCCGCCTGATCGACTGGGTGGTGTTGGGCGGCAAGCGCCTGCGCCAGAGCCGGCCGATCGAAGAGCGGGACCTCAAAGGCCTCTAAAGACCGGCGCGGTCAAATGTGGGAGCAGGCAAGCCAGCTCCCACAATTTTAATCGGGTTTCGCCAGTAACATTCTGTCTTCACCGACTTCTTCGGCATATCGCGCCACCACCTTCTGGCACAGCCCGACAATCTCTTCCACCAGCTCCACCCCCACACGCCA
Organism: Pseudomonas viridiflava; assembly: GCF_900580675.1. GTDB lineage: Bacteria > Pseudomonadota > Gammaproteobacteria > Pseudomonadales > Pseudomonadaceae > Aquipseudomonas. The sequence goes on along the minus strand of NZ_UTBG01000210.1, from coordinate 37,221 downwards.
GGACACCACCACCTGCAGGTTTGGCAGTTTCTGCGCCATCGGCAGCATCACCAGCTCCCCCCGCGCCAATTCTTCGCTGACCAGCACCGGCGGCAGCGCGCCAATCCCGAAACCATCGCGCAGCAAACGAGTGATCGCCGACACCGAATTCACACAGTTCATGCGCGGCGCGGCCACGCCATTGGCCTGCATCAGGCTCAACACGTCCTGGTGCGGGTGGGAGTTTTTCGAGTAGGTGATGATGCGTTCCTGGGCGAGTTCGGCGAGGGAGGCATAGTCGCGGTTGTAGATCGACTGGCTGGCGACGATCCAGGCCATGGGGTGGCTGGCGAGCTCCAGGCTGCGCACGGTTTCGAGGCGCAGCAGGTCGGTTTGCAGGATCAGGTCGAGAAAGCCTTTTTGCAGCTGATCACTGAGGTTCAGTGCGGTATCGGCGACCAACTCGATTTCCACCAGCGGGAAATGGTCCATCAGTTCCGCCACCAACGGGCTGAGCCAAGTGTGGATCACCGTGTCCATGGCACCGATGCGAATCCGCCCGACCTTGCTGCTGGTGGTCTCCAGGGACTGCTTCAGGCCCTGCATGGTGACCATCATCTGCTCGGCATAATCGAGAACCTTCAGGCCTTCCGGGGTCAGGCTCACGCCCCGTGAATCGCGCAGAAACAGCTTCACCCCCAGCTCGCTTTCGAGCACGGCGATGCGGCTGGAGATCGAGGCCTGGGTGGTGAACAGCTTCTCGGCGGTCAGGCGAAAGCTCTTGAGCTTGGCCACCCAGACGAAGGTTTCGAGGAACTTCAAATTCATGGGATCAACTTTTTCTTATGCATGGATCGGTTTTTATTAGTTGGACGCAGCACCCGGCAAGCGCCAAAAATCGAGCCGTTCCACGATAAGCGTCGTTGGGGTGTCAGGACAAGTTGCGAGTTCTGCGTAAAAAATCCCACACTACAAAAAAACAAAGCCTACAGGAGCGCCACCGTGAGCCGTCTGCTACTGAATTGCGATATTGGCGAAAGCTTCGGCAACTGGACCATGGGTCTGGACGCCGAGGTCATGCCGTTCATTGATTGCGCCAACGTGGCGTGCGGCTTTCACGCCGGCGACCCGAGCATCATGCGCAATACCGTCAGCCTGGCGCTCAAGCACGGTGTGCAGGTAGGCGCACACCCGGCCTACCAGGACTTGCAAGGTTTCGGCCGCCGCTCCATGGCCTACACGCCCCAGGAAGTCCAGGACCTGTTGCATTACCAGATCGGCGCCCTCGACGGCATCTGCCGGGCACAAGGTGCGCGGGTCAGCTACGTCAAACCCCACGGCGCGATGTACAACGACATGATGGCCAACCCCGCGCAATTGCGCGCGGTAATCCAGGCCGTAGCGGCCTATGGCGAGCTGCCGTTGATGCTGCTGGCCACTCGCGACAACAGCGCAGCGCAGGCCCTGGGTGATGAGTACGGGGTAACCCTGTGGTTCGAAGCCTTCGCTGACCGTGCCTACGACCCAAAGGGCCACCTGGTTTCGCGCCAGTTACCGGGCGCTGTGCACCACGATTCCGAGACCATCGTGCAGCAAGCCCTGACCCTTTCCCGCGGCGAGGCCTTGACCGCCAGCGACGGCAGCGCCCTGGTATTACAGGCCAACACCCTGTGCGTGCATGGCGACAACGCCAGTTCGGTGGCGGCCGTGAAGCGCATCCGTGAGGCGTTGAGGCCAGCATGAAACCCCGCATCGAAGTGGTGGCCATCGACTGCCTGATGGTGCGTCTTTTTGACGTGATCGCCGAAGCCAATATGCCGTGGATGCTCGCCGCCACTCAGCGTTTGCGCAGCGGTTTCGGCGCGGCGCTGGTGGACCTGGTGCCGTCCTACACCACGTTGATGGTGCACTACGACCTCACCGCGCTGAGCCCGGCCCAAGCACGGGAACTGATTGACCAGGCGCTGACCGACCTGCAGCCCCACGCCCAGGACAGTGGCCAGTGCCATGTGCTGCCAGTGTGGTACGACCTGAGTGTCGGCCCGGAACTCAGCCTGCTCAGCCAGCGCAGCGGCTTGGCCGTGGATGAGGTGATCCGTCGCCACAGCGCCCACGAATACCAGGTGTTTGCGCTGGGCTTCGCCCCAGGCTTTGCCTTTATGGGCCTGGTGGATGAAATCCTCGCGACGCCACGCCTCAACACGCCGCGTAAACGCGTGGCGGCCGGCAGTGTCGGCATCGCCGAACGGCAAACCGCTGCCTACCCGGTAGTGTCCCCGGGCGGCTGGAACTTGATCGGCCGCACTCCGGCCAAGCTGTTTGACCGCGAGCGCGACGGCTACAGCCTGATGCAACCGGGCGACACGGTGCGCTTCGAAGCCGTTGATCACGCCGAATTCATCAAACTGGGTGGCGATGACACGCCGTTGGAGGCGCAGGCATGAGCCGCTTATTGATCGAGGCCAGCACCCCGCTGTGCCTGTTGCAGGACGCCGGGCGTTTCGGCGTGCGCCATCTGGGCGTGACCCAGGGCGGCGCGCTGGATTGGGTATCGATGTCCTGGGCCAACTGGCTGTTGGGCAATGCGCTCGACGCGCCCGTGGTGGAAATCACCCTGGGCGGGTTCACCGTGCAGGCCGAGGATTACTGCCTGCTGGCCCTGGCTGGGGCGGACCTGGGCGCGTACATCGACGAACGGGCGATCAGTCCCGGCCGCAGTTTTATCCTGCAAAAGGGCCAGCGTTTGCGTTTTACCCAGCCGTTCAGTGGTGCGCGGGCTTACCTGGCGGCACCGGGCGGGTTTGATGCGCCGGATATGCTCGGCAGTTGTGCCACGGTGGTGCGCGAGGAATTGGGCGGGCTGGACGGTTTCGGCAAGGCCTTGGCCGAAGGCGCGCTGCTGGCCTATTCCGGTACGGGCGGTGCGATGAAGGTGTTGAGTCACGCGAATTTGCATTCCGCAGCACCGCTGGACGTGATCGTCGGCGCGCAGATCGGCCAGTTCAGTGGGCAGAGCCTGTTCGATGCGTTCAACACCGAATGGGCCCTCGACAGCCGCGCCGACCGCATGGGCATGCGCCTGCTGGGCACGCCCTTGCAGTATCAGGGGCCGTCGTTGATCTCTGAAGGAATTCCGCTGGGAGCGATCCAGGTGCCGCCGGATGGGCAGCCGATCGTGTTGCTTAATGATCGGCAGACCATTGGCGGTTACCCGCGATTGGGGGCGCTGACGCCGCTGGCATTGGCGCGGCTGGCGCAGTGTCTGCCGGGGGAGAAAATCAGGTTGGCGCCGGTGGTGCAGGAAACGGCGCATCGGCAGCACATCAACTTCTTGCAGAGGTTCACCACAGGCTGAAGAACGCCGTAATCCAAAATGTGGGAGCGGGCTTGCTCGCGAATGCAGTGTGTCAGTCGCCGAATTTGCTGGCTGATACGCCGCTTTCGCGAGCAAGCCCGCTCCCACATTTTGATCTCCAGTTACTTGGAGAGAAAACGCATCCCTTCTTCCAACCCGCGCAGTGTCAGTGGATACATCTGATCCTCCACCAACTCCCGCACAATCCCCGTTGACGCCGTATACCCCCAGGTGTCCTTCGGGTACGGGTTTATCCAGATCAGCTTCTTGTACTTGGCCATGAAGCGCTGCATCCACACATACCCCGGCTCTTCATTCCAATGCTCGACGCTGCCGCCGGCCTGGGTGATTTCATACGGCGCCATCGACGCGTCGCCGATAAAGATCACTTTGTAGTCCGCGCCATACTTGTGCAGCAGGTCCTGGGTGGAGGTGCGCTCCGAGGTGCGGCGCCCGTTGTTCTTCCACACCGACTCGTACACGAAGTTGTGGAAGTAAAAATATTCAAGGTGCTTGAACTCGGTCTTGCACGCGGAGAACAGCTCTTCGCAGATCTTCACGTGCGCGTCCATCGAGCCGCCAATGTCGAACAGCAACAGCAGCTTGATGGTGTTGCGCCGTTCCGGGCGCATCTGGATGTTCAGCAACCCGGCGTCGCGCGCGGTATGGTCGATCGTGCCGTCGATGTCCAACTCTTCAGCCGCACCCTGGCGCGCAAACTTGCGCAGGCGGCGCAGGGCGATCTTGATATTGCGCGTGCCCAGTTCCACTTGATCGTCGAGGTTTTTGTACTCGCGCTGGTCCCAGACCTTCACGGCCTTGCCCTGGCGCTTGCCGGCGTCACCCACGCGGATGCCTTCCGGGTTGTAGCCGCCGGAGCCGAACGGGCTGGTGCCGCCGGTGCCGATCCACTTGTTGCCGCCGGCGTGGCGTTCCTTCTGTTCTTCCAGGCGTTTCTTGAATTCCTCGATCAGCTTGTCCAGGCCACCAAGGGACTGGATCTGCGCACGTTCTTCCTCGCTCAGCGAGCGCTCGAACTCCTTGCGCAGCCACTCTTCGGGAATCAGCGCCTGCAGGTGGTCGTCGAGCTTTTCCAGGCCATTGAAATACGCGCCGAAGGCCCGGTCGAACTTGTCGAAATGCCGTTCGTCCTTGACCAGGATCGCGCGGGCCAAGTAGTAAAACTCGTCCATGTCGGCGAAGGTCACGCGCTGTTTCAGCGCGTTGATCAGGTCCAGCAGCTCGCGCACCGATACCGGCACCTTGGCTGCACGCATTTCATTGAACAGGTTGAGCAACATTATCGATTACCGCGACGGCTCATGAATGCCAGGCGTTCGAGCAGCTGAACGTCTTGCTCATTCTTGACCAAGGCACCGGCCAGCGGCGGGATGGCCTTGGTCGGGTCACGCTCGCGCAGCACGACTTCGCCGATATTGTCGGCCATCAGCAGTTTCAGCCAGTCGACCAGCTCGGAGGTGGAAGGCTTTTTCTTCAGGCCCGGCACTTTGCGCACGTCGAAGAACACGTCCAGCGCTTCGCTGACCAGGTCTTTCTTGATGTCGGGGTAGTGCACATCGACGATTTTTTGCAGGGTGGTGCGGTCGGGGAAGGCGATGTAATGGAAGAAGCAGCGACGCAGAAACGCGTCCGGCAGCTCTTTTTCATTGTTGGAAGTAATGATGATGATCGGGCGCTTCTTGGCCTTGATGGTCTCGTCGATTTCGTAGACGTAGAACTCCATCTTGTCGAGTTCTTGCAGCAGGTCGTTGGGGAATTCGATGTCGGCCTTGTCGATTTCATCGATCAGCAGAATCACCCGCTCCTCGGACTCGAACGCCTCCCAGAGTTTGCCCTTCTTCAGGTAATTGCGTACATCGTGCACCTTGTCCACGCCCAGCTGCGAGTCGCGCAGGCGGCTGACCGCGTCGTACTCGTAGAGGCCTTGATGCGCCTTGGTAGTGGACTTGATGTGCCACGTGATCAGCCTGGCGCCGAAGGACTCGGCCAGTTGCTCGGCAAGCATGGTCTTGCCGGTGCCCGGTTCGCCCTTGACCAGCAGCGGGCGCTCCAGGGTGATGGCGGCGTTGACGGCCAGTTTCAGGTCATCGGTAGCCACATAGGCCTGGGTGCCTTCGAACTTCATCGGTCATTCCTCGAATTCATCAATGCCCGGACTATACCGCGCGGCCCCGGCGACTGTGAACGCAGACGGGTTATTCAGTCTCTGAATGGCCGGTCACGCCGCGCTTTAGTCCGTAGAAGGCTTGGGCTGTTCATAGCGCGCATTGAAGGCCTGGATAAAGCCATTACGCAAAATCGCGATAAAGGCAGAAAACGCACTGACATTCTGTTGATGCACACTGCCACTGAGCTCCACACGGGTGGCAAACTGGTTTTTATTCTGGTTCTTCAGCACCGTTTCACTGGCGCCGACCACGGCTTCCCAGATCGAGCGGAAGATATTCTTGTCCTTGTTTTCCACGTCCTGCTTCCAGTCGAACACTTCTACGTCGCGCAACAGGGGCTTGATGTAACCGGTCAGTTGGCCTTTTTCAGCCTGGGCTTCGATCACCACATCGCCGGTACCGGCCTTGAAGTCGAATTTGCCGTAGGCCGACGCGAAGTCGTTCATGCGTTTGAGCTGCAAGTTACGGGCGCGGAACCGGAATTCGAATTCCTCGAAATCGCTCAGCGGGTCAAATGTCGCAGTGGCTTCCAGCGGCGCCTGGCCCTGCAGCAGCGCTTTACCCTCGAAGCGGGCGTCGCGCTTGCCTTTGACGTCCACGACGTTGGTCAGGTTATAGAAACTCGCGTTGACGCCCGTGGCGTTGATATTCACTTGAGGCGTGGAGTTGAAGTTGCGAAAGGCGATCTTGCCGTCCTCGATGCGCACTTCGTTGAGCGTGATCGGTAGCAGTTTGCGCAGTTGTTCCTGCCAGTCAGTGCCCTTACCGGTCTGGGACGCCTGTTTATTGGCACCGCCGTCGACGAAGTTTACTTCCGGCCTCACAAAATGCCCCTCGGCAACGACAGCATGGTCGTACCACAATGAGTGCCAGCTCACGGCAAACTCGATCAACGGCGCCTTGACGAACGGTACCGGCACCTTGCCATCCACCTTGACGATTTGCAGGCCGTTGATCCGGTACGCACCGCGCCACAGCGCAAGGTCCACATCGGCGACCTCGCCACGGTAGTCGCCCATGTCGGCGAGCTTTTCATTCAGGTAGTTGCGCACCATGTAAGGCAGCGCAATGCTCAAGGCAACCAGGACCACCACCAGCCCGGCGACGGTCCATAGTGGCCAACTGTAGCGACGTTTCATGGTGCAGTTCTCCGTGCAATAAGGCGGTTGACTGTTTCAAGGGCGCCAACGTTCCTCTGACTGGACGCTTTGCAGCACGAGGCTTACCCTTGTGGCCTTCCTGAAATTGCCTATAGGACCCGTCATGAGCCGCATTTTTGCAGACAACGCGCACTCCATCGGTAACACGCCCCTGGTGCAGATCAACCGCATCGCGCCGCGTGGCGTGACCATCCTGGCCAAGATCGAAGGGCGTAACCCGGGTTACTCGGTGAAGTGCCGGATCGGCGCCAACATGATCTGGGACGCCGAAAGCACCGGCAAACTCAAGCCGGGCATGACCATTGTCGAGCCGACTTCCGGCAACACCGGCATCGGCCTGGCGTTTGTCGCCGCCGCCCGTGGCTACAAACTGCTGCTGACCATGCCCGCGTCGATGAGCATCGAGCGGCGCAAGGTGCTCAAGGCCCTCGGCGCCGAACTGGTGCTGACCGAGCCGGCCAAAGGCATGAAAGGCGCTATCGATAAGGCCGGTGAAATCGTCGCCGGCGACCCGGCCACCTACTTTATGCCGGCGCAGTTCGAAAACCCGGCCAACCCGGCGATCCACGAGAAAACCACCGGCCCGGAAATCTGGAACGACACCGACGGCGCGGTGGACGTGCTGGTGGCGGGCGTGGGCACCGGCGGCACCATCACCGGTGTGTCGCGCTATATCAAGAACATCCAGGGCAAGCCGATTCTGTCGGTGGCGGTGGAGCCGATCGTCTCGCCGGTGATCACCCAGGCGCTGGCCGGTGAAGAAATCAAGCCCAGCCCGCACAAGATCCAGGGCATCGGCGCCGGTTTTGTGCCGAAAAACCTCGACCTGTCGATGGTCGACCGCGTGGAGCTGGTGACCGACGACGAATCCAAGGCCATGGCCCGGCGGTTGATGCAGGAAGAGGGGATTCTGTGCGGGATTTCCTGCGGTGCGGCGATGGCCGTGGCCGTGCGCCTGGCCGAGAAGCCGGAAATGCAGGGCAAGACCATCGTGGTCATCCTGCCGGACTCCGGTGAGCGCTACCTGTCGAGCATGCTGTTCAGCGATTTGTTTACCGAACAAGAAAACCAGGCTTGATTTAGGTCAGCCGGCCAGCCTGGGCCTTCTGCATAATGCTCCAAATGTTTATCATGGCCGGCTGTTACGTCTGGCTCCCCATTGACGGGAGGCTGTTGGCCAGGCGCTTATTTCCAGGAGTTGCTGCATGACCTTTTCTTTGGCCGCCAAACTGTCGGTGTTGATGTTGTTTATCGGCAGCACGTTGTATGTGCATTTGCGCGGCAAGGCCCGTTTGCCGATGTTGCGCCAGTTCGTCAGCCATTCGGCGCTGTTCGCCCCGTATAACGCTTTGATGTACTTGTTTTCGGCGGTCCCGTCCAAGCCGTACCTGGACCGCAGCAAGTTCCCGGAACTGGATGTGCTCAAGGACAACTGGGAAGTCATCCGCGAAGAGGCCATGCACCTGTTCGACGAGGGTTACATCCGCGCCGCCGAAAAGAATAACGACGCCGGTTTCGGTTCGTTCTTCAAGAAAGGCTGGAAGCGCTTCTACCTCAAGTGGTACGACAAACCCCTGCCATCGGCCGAGGCGCTGTGCCCGAAAACCGTGGCGCTGGTGAGCAGCATTCCCAACGTCAAGGGCGCGATGTTCGCGCTGTTGCCGGGCGGCAGCCACCTCAACCCGCACCGCGACCCGTTTGCCGGTTCGCTGCGCTATCACCTGGGCCTGTCCACGCCGAACTCCGACGACTGCCGCATCTTTGTCGATGGCCAGGTCTACGCCTGGCGCGACGGTGAAGACGTGATGTTCGACGAAACGTACGTGCACTGGGTGAAGAACGAAACCGACCAAACCCGCGTGATCCTGTTCTGCGACATCGAACGCCCGCTGAGCAATCGCATCATGACCCGCGTCAATCGTTGGGTCAGCAAGCAGCTGGGCCGCGCGACGGCGCCGCAGAACCTCGACGACGAACGCGTCGGCGGCATCAACCAGGCCTATGCCTGGAGCAAGACCTTCAGTGACAAATTCAGCGGCCAGGTCAAACAGTGGAAGCGCAAGCATCCCAAGGCCTACCGCATTGCGCGGCCTGTGCTCGCGGTGGTGGTGTTGGTGCTGTTGTGGAAGTGGTTGTTCGGCTGACCTGAAACGCGGTCAAAAATGTGGGAGGGGGCTTGCTCCCGATAGCGGTGTGTCAGGTTGAGTATCCATACCTGATCCACCGCCATCGGGGGCAAGCCCCCTCCCACATTTGGCTTTGCAGTGCCGCTTAGGACGCAATCAACTGCCGCAGCACGTAATGCAGAATCCCGCCCGACTTGAAGTATTCCACTTCATTGAGCGTGTCGATCCGGCACAGCACGTCGACCTTCTCCGTACTGCCATCCTCCCGCGTAATCACCAGCGTCAGGTTCATGCGCGGCACGATCTCGACCTCGGTCAGCCCGAGGATGTCGATCTTCTCCTTGCCGGTCAGCTTGAGCGCCTTGCGGTTCTGGTCCAGCTTGAACTGCAACGGCAGCACGCCCATGCCCACCAGGTTCGAACGGTGGATCCGCTCAAAGCTCTCGGCGATCACCGCCTTGACTCCCAGCAGGTTAGTGCCTTTAGCTGCCCAGTCGCGGCTGGAGCCGGTGCCGTATTCCTGGCCGGCGATCACCACCAGTGGCGTGCCCGAGGCCTGGTATTTCATCGCGGCATCGTAGATCGGCATTTTCTCGCCGGTCGGGATGTAAATCGTATTGCCGCCTTCCTCGCCGCCGAGCATTTCATTGCGGATGCGAATATTGGCGAAGGTGCCGCGCATCATCACTTCATGGTTACCGCGGCGTGAGCCGTAGGAGTTGAAGTCACGCGGTTCCACGCCCTGCTCGCGCAGGTAGCGGCCGGCGGGGCTGTCGGTTTTGATGTTGCCGGCAGGGGAGATGTGGTCAGTGGTCACCGAATCGCCCAGCAGCGCCAGCACGTTGGCGCCCTTGACGTCCTTGATCACCGGCAACGGGCCGGCAATGTCGTCGAAAAACGGCGGGTGCTGGATGTAGGTGGAGTCTTCCTGCCAAACGTAGGTCGCGGCCTGCGGGACCTCAATGGCTTGCCACTGTTCGTCGCCGGCAAATACTTCGGCATATTCCTTGTGGAACATGCCGGTGCTGACCTGCGCCACGGCATCGGCGATTTCCTGGCTGCTCGGCCAGATGTCCTTTAGGTACACCGGGTTGCCGGCCTGGTCATTGCCCAACGGCTCGCTGCTGATGTCGATACGCACGGTACCGGCCAACGCATAAGCGACCACCAGCGGCGGTGAGGCCAGCCAGTTGGTTTTCACCAGCGGGTGCACGCGGCCTTCGAAGTTGCGGTTGCCGGACAGCACCGAGGCGACCGCAAGGTCGGCCTTCTGGATGGCTTTTTCGATCGGTTCGGGCAACGGGCCCGAGTTGCCGATGCAGGTGGTGCAGCCGTAGCCGACCAGATCGAAGCCAAGCTTGTCCAGGTACTGCGTGAGGCCCGCCGCCTTGTAATAGTCGGTGACCACTTTGGAACCGGGCGCCAGTGAGGTTTTCACCCAAGGCTTGCTCGTCAGGCCTTTTTCCACGGCCTTTTTCGCCACCAGGCCGGCGGCCATCATCACACTGGGGTTGGAGGTGTTGGTGCAGGAGGTAATCGCGGCAATCACCACCGCGCCGTTTTTCAGGCGATAGGTGCGGCCGTCGTATTCGTAGTCGGTTTCACCTACCAGATCGGCGTTGCCCACCGCCACGCCGCCGCCGCCTTCACTTTCCAGGCGGCCTTCTTCCTTGTTGGTCGGCTTGAATTGCAGGTCGAGGAAATCACTGAACGCCTGGCCGACATTCGGCAGGGATACGCGGTCCTGCGGGCGTTTCGGCCCGGCGAGGCTGGCTTCGACGCTGCCCATGTCCAGCGCCAGGCTGTCGGTGAACACCGGTTCCTGGCCAGCGTTGCGCCACAGGCCCTGGGCCTTGGTGTAAGCCTCGACCAGCTTCACGGTTTCTGTCGGGCGGCCGGACAGGCGCAGGTAGTCCAGGGTCACGTCATCCACCGGGAAAAAGCCGCAGGTGGCGCCGTATTCCGGGGCCATGTTGGCGATGGTCGCGCGGTCGGCCAGGGGCAGGTCAGCCAGGCCGTCGCCGTAGAACTCGACGAATTTACCCACCACGCCTTTTTTACGCAGCATTTGCGTGACGGTCAGCACCAGGTCAGTGGCGGTAATACCTTCTTTCAATTTACCGGTCAGCTTGAAGCCGATCACTTCCGGAATCAGCATCGACACTGGCTGGCCGAGCATCGCCGCTTCCGCTTCGATACCGCCCACGCCCCAGCCGAGTACGCCAAGGCCGTTGATCATGGTGGTGTGGGAGTCCGTGCCGACCAGGGTGTCGGGGAAGGCATAGGTGCGGCCGTCTTCGTCCTTGGTCCACACGGTGCGGCCGAGGTATTCGAGGTTGACCTGGTGACAGATGCCGGTGCCCGGTGGCACCACGCTGAAGTTGTCGAAGGCACTTTGGCCCCAGCGCAGGAAGGCATAGCGCTCGCCGTTGCGCTGCATTTCGATGTCGACGTTCTGCTCGAAGGCGCTGGTGGTGCCGAACTTATCGACCATCACCGAGTGGTCGATGACCAGGTCCACGGGGGAGAGCGGGTTGATGCGCTGCGGGTCGCCCCCGGCCTTGGCCACGGCGGCGCGCATGGCGGCCAGGTCGACCACTGCGGGCACCCCGGTAAAGTCTTGCATCAATACCCGGGCCGGGCGGTACTGGATCTCACGGTCGGACTGGCGCTCTTTGAGCCAGGCAGCGATGGCCTTGAGGTCGGTGCCGGTAACAGTCTTGTTGTCTTCCCAGCGCAGCAGGTTTTCCAGCAGCACCTTGAGGGACATCGGCAGTTTATCCAGGTCACCCAGGCTCTTGGCGGCTTCGGGCAAGCTGAAGTAATGGTAGGTTTTGTCGTCGATCTGCAGGGTTTTAAGGGTTCTCAGGCTATCAAGGGATGACATTACATGACTCCTTATGGTCCGCACGGCTACGGACCTGACGGGACGAACAGAGCGTTCAAACTAGCCCTGTTTTCAGTAGCTGGCTAATTACTGGACTCTATGGACAGAACCAAGGTTCCGAACTCGGCTATCATGCGCGCGTTTTCATGACAGGCCTTGCGCTACAGCAAGCCAGTTGCCAGGAGATTCAATGAACACCCTTTTTATGCACTGCCGCCCGGGTTTTGAAGGCGAAGTCTGTTCCGAGATCGCGGAACACGCCGCGCGCCTGAACGTTTCCGGCTACGCCAAAGCCAAGACCGGCAGCGCCTGCGCCGAATTTGTCTGCACCGAAGAAGACGGCGCCCAGCGCCTGATGCACGGCCAGCGCTTTGCCGAGCTGATCTTCCCGCGGCAGTGGGCGCGCGGGGTGTTTATCGACCTGCCGGAAACCGACCGCATCAGCGTGATCCTCGCCCACCTGCGCGAATTCCCGGTGTGCGGCAGCCTGTGGCTGGAGATGGTCGACACCAACGACGGCAAGGAACTGTCGAATTTCTGCAAGAAGTTCGAAGTGCACCTGCGCAAAGCCCTGTTGAATGCCGGCAAGCTGGTCGACGACCCGAGCAAGCCGCGCCTGCTGCTGACCTTCAAGAGCGGCCGCGAAGTGTTCATGGGCCTGGCCGAGTCGAACAACTCGGCGATGTGGCCGATGGGCATCCCGCGCCTGAAATTCCCGCGTGACGCGCCAAGCCGCTCGACCCTGAAGCTGGAAGAGGCCTGGCACCATTTTATCCCTCGCGACCAGTGGGACGAGCGCCTGCACGGCGACATGACCGGCGTCGACCTCGGTGCAGCCCCCGGCGGCTGGACCTGGCAACTGGTCAACCGTGGCATGCTGGTGACCGCCATCGACAACGGCCCGATGGCCGAAAGCCTGATGGACACCGGCCTGGTGCAGCACTTGATGGCCGACGGCTTCACCTTTGTGCCCAAGCAGCCGGTGGACTGGATGGTCTGCGATATCGTCGAGAAACCCGCGCGCAACGCCGCGTTGCTGGAAACCTGGATCGGTGAAGGGCATTGTCGCGAAGCGGTGGTGAACCTGAAGTTGCCGATGAAGCAGCGCTACGCCGAGGTGAAACGCCTGCTGGAGCGCATCGAAGACGGCTTCAAGGCGCGCGGCATTCGCGTGGAAATCGGCTGCAAGCAGCTGTACCACGACCGCGAGGAAGTGACCTGCCATTTGCGTCGATTGGTGGATGTGAAGAAACCGAAGTCCCGCTGAGATCCAGTGTGGGAGCGGGCTTGCTCGCGAAAGCGGTATAACAGTCGAAATTTATGTTGAATGTGCCCGCGTCTTCGCGAGCAAGCCCGCTCCCACATTTTGAGCGGCGTCCGTTTCAGGAGTAATGTATGAACCAGCCCCTCGATTTGCCTGTAGACGCCGTGCTCGACGCCACCGGCCTCAACTGCCCGGAGCCGGTGATGATGCTGCACCAGCACATCCGTGACCTGCCGCCGGGCGGCTTGCTCAAGGTGATCGCGACCGACCCGTCGACGCGCCGCGATATCCCCAAGTTCTGCGTGTTTCTTGACCACGAGCTGGTGGATCAGCAGGAGCAGGCCGGTACGTACCTGTACTGGATCCGTAAAAAGGCCGATTAACCCCGCGCCTTGTCCAGGCGAATGCGCCGGCGTGCACTGCGCGCCAGGCGCACCAGCAACATCCCCGCCGCACAGCTCAGGCCCACGATCAACCCTTGCCACAAACCGCTCGGGCCGCTGGGTTCGCCGAGCCAGTGCGTCAGCCCCAGCGCGTAACCCACCGGCAGCCCCACGCCCCAATAGGCAAACAGGGTCAGCACCATGGTCACGCGCGTGTCCTGGTAGCCACGCAAGGCGCCGGCGGCGGTGACCTGGATCGAGTCGCTGAACTGGAACAGCGCCGAAAACACGATCAGCGTCGACGCCAGGTGGATCACGATCGGGTCGGGGGTGTAGATGGCTGCAATCTGCTCGCGAAACAACAGCATCAGGCTGCAGGACAGGCAGGCATACGCCAGCGCGGTGCCCATGCCGACCCCGGCGGCGAAACGCGCCTCACGGGCTTCACCGCGCCCCAGCGCCTGGCCGACGCGCACCGTTACGGCCATGCTCAGGGAGTAAGGGATCATGAACACCAGGGAGCTGACGTTCAGGGCGATCTGATGGCCGGACACCACGGTGGCGCCGAGGCTGCCGATCAACAAGGCGATGACCGCAAAGATGCTCGATTCGGCAAAGATCGCGATGCCGATCGGCAGGCCGATCCCCAGTACCCGCTTGATCACCGCCCATTGCGGCCAGTCAAAACGCTTGAACAGCTCACTGCTCTGGTACACCGGCGCCCAGCGCGTCCAGCCGGCCAGGCCGAGCATCATCACCCACATCGCAATCGCCGTGGCCCAGCCACAGCCCACGCCACCCATGGCCGGTACGCCAAAGTGCCCATAGATGAAGATGTAGTTCAGCGGAATATTCAGCGCCAGCCCGCACAGGCCCATGACCATGCTCGGCCGCGTGCGGCCCAGGCCATCGCTGAAACAGCGCAGCACGTAGTACAACGCGATGGCCGGCATGCCGGCGGCGATGCCGTGCAGGTAGCCCATGGACGGCTTGATCAGGTCGGGCTCGACTTTCATTGCATGCAGGATCGGTTCGGCGCAGAGCAACAGCAACGCGGCGCTGATCCCGACCACCACCGCCAGCCACAGGGACTGGCGCACCAAAGGGCCGATCTCGCTGAACTGGCCGGCGCCGTAGCGCTGGGCGACTTTCGGCGTGGTGGCCAGCAGCGTGCCGGTCATCAGCAGGTACACCGGAATCCAGATCGAGTTGCCCAGGCCCACCGCCGCCAAGTCCTGGGGGCTGACGCGCCCGGCCATCACCGCATCGACAAAGCTCATCGCAGTGGTGGCCAGTTGGCCGATCATGATCGGCAGGGCGAGGGTCAACAGGTCGCGCACTTCGCGGCTGATGCGAGCGGGGCGGGTGAGGGTGGCGGCGGCAGTGTTCACGTACGGGTGTCCAGTCAAGAGAAGCGCAAGGACGGCGGATTCTACGCCTTGACGCATCGGTCAGGAAAAAACCTGTGTTAGCGATTTGTAAGCGGCGGCTGTGATGCCTGTACACTGCGGGTCCGCGAAAGGAGCCTGCCATGCTGATTGTTGCCGACGAAAATATCCCGCTGCTCGATGCATTCTTCCAAGGGTTTGGCGAGATTCGCCGGGTGCCGGGCCGCTCCATCGACCGCGCTACGGTCGAGCAGGCTGATGTGCTGCTGGTGCGCTCGGTGACCAACGTCAACCGCGCCTTGCTGGAAGGGACCAAAGTGCGTTTTGTCGGCACCTGCACCATCGGCACCGACCACCTGGACCTTGATTATTTCAAGCAGGCCGGCATCCAGTGGTCCAGCGCCCCCGGCTGCAACGCGCGTGGCGTGGTGGATTATGTGCTGGGCAGCCTGCAGACCCTGGCCGAAATCGAAGGTGTCGACCTCAACCAACGCACCTACGGTGTGGTGGGCGCCGGTGAAGTCGGCGGGCGGCTGGTCAAGGTGCTCAAGGGGCTGGGCTGGAACGTGCTGGTGTGCGACCCGCCACGGCAGATCGCCGAAGACGGCGATTACGTCAGCCTCGCGCAGATTATCGAACAGTGCGATGTGATCAGCCTGCACACGCCGCTGACCAAATCCGGCAACGGCTCCACTTGGCACCTGTTTGACCGCCAGCGTCTTGAACAGCTCAAGCACGGCGCCTGGTTGATCAACGCCAGCCGTGGCCCGGTGGTCGACAATGCCGCCCTGCGTGAGGTGCTGCTGGATCGCGAGGACCTGCAAGCGGTACTGGACGTGTGGGAAGGCGAGCCGCAGGTGGATGTCGACCTGGCTGACCTCTGCGTGCTGGCCACGCCGCATATCGCCGGTTATAGCCTGGATGGCCGCCAGCGTGGCACCGCGCAGATTTACCAGGCGCTCTGCACGTACCTGGGCCAGGAACCCGCGATTCAACTGAGCGACTTGCTGCCGGCGCCCTGGCTGGCCGAGGTGCATCTGAATGCCGCCACCGACCCGGCCTGGGCGCTGGCTACCTTGTGCCGCAGTGTGTACGACCCGCGCCGTGACGATGCGGATTTCCGTCGCAGCCTCGTAGGTACAGTGGAAGAGCAGCGCAAGGCGTTCGACCTGTTGCGCAAGGGCTATCCGGCGCGTCGTGAGATCGATGGTTTGAAGGTGCGCATCGACGGGGAGTCGGCGGTGTTGTCGAAGATCGTCTCGGCCTTGGGCGCCCAGGCGATTTAACCGGCATAAAAAAACCCGGCCAATCGGGCCGGGTCTGAAAGAGCGTGGGCGCTTCAGCCTTGCTGCGCAGGCTTGACCAGTCGCTGTTCCAGCTCGCTGCACGCTTGCTGGATCATCTCTTCGGTAATCTGCACTTCGCGTCCCTTGGCGTCGATGTACGAGCAAGGCAGTTGCTGCGGTTGGCGGATCACTTCAATTTTGGCATCGCTGCTGGTTTGCAAGGTCATGGCCTGTCTCCTCATCAGGTTGTGTACCTACTCTGAGCCCCCCGCGTGACTGAGCTGTTACAACTCCTTGCAAAGTCACCGGTTCGAACACCCAGTCCACCAGAAACGGCTATAGATTTCCAGCCAGGGGTTAGACCGATAGCCTCTATGGAGCCGGCTCGGCGGGCATAATTAACCTGACTCATTGTTATTCAGGCAAGTTCCCCCAATGTTAGGGAGGTAGATACTTATCTCCCCTGCGCAGGTGATGCCCTCCATGTTCTCAGCCCGTCAACGCCGCGCGATCCGCCTGGCCATTCGCTTTATTGCGCCCTACCGCTGGCACGCGCTCGGTGCCTTGCTGGCATTGATCGTGACCGCCGGGATCACCTTGTCCATGGGGCAGGGCATTCGCTTGTTGGTGGACCAGGGCTTCATGACCCAATCGCCACACCTGCTCAACCAGTCAATCGGCCTGTTCATGGTCCTGGTGCTGGGCCTGGCCGTGGGCACGTTTGCGCGGTTTTACCTGGTGTCGTGGATCGGCGAGCGGGTGGTGGCGGACATTCGGCGGCAGGTGTTCAACCACTTGATCTACCTGCATCCCGGTTTCTACGAGAACAACCGCAGTTCGGAAATCCAGTCGCGGCTGACCACCGACACCACGTTGCTGCAATCGGTGATTGGTTCGTCGCTGTCGCTGTTCCTGCGCAATGCCTTGATGGTCATCGGCGGCATCGTGCTGCTGTTTATCACCAACCCCAAGCTCACCAGCATCGTGGTGATCGCGCTGCCGCTGGTGCTGGCGCCGATCCTGATTTTTGGCCGCCGCGTGCGCAGCCTGTCGCGCCTGAGCCAGGACCGCATCGCCGATGTTGGCAGCTACGTGTCCGAAACCCTCGGCCAGATCAAGACCGTGCAGGCCTATAACCATCAGGTCCAGGACGAGCAGCGCTTTGCCGTGACCGTGGAAGACGCCTTCACCACCGCGCGTAAACGCATCGTGCAGCGCGCCTGGCTGATTACTCTGGTGATCATGCTGGTGCTCGGCGCCGTGGGCGTGATGCTCTGGGTCGGCGGCATGGACGTGATCGGCGGGCGCATTTCCGGTGGTGAGCTGGCGGCCTTTGTGTTCTACAGCCTGATCGTGGGCAGCGCCGTCGGCACCCTCAGCGAAGTGCTCGGCGAGTTGCAACGCGCCGCCGGTGCCGCCGAGCGAATCGGCGAACTGCTGCAATCGAGCAACGAAATCCAGGCGCCCGCCGCGGGCAGCGTGCGGTTGCCGGAGCGGGTCAGCGGGCGCATGGAGCTGCAGGACCTGCGCTTTTCCTACCCCTCGCGGCCGGACAGCTACGCCATCGACGGCTTGAACCTGAGCATCAACCCCGGTGAAACCCTGGCGTTGGTGG
The DNA here is from genome assembly GCF_900580675.1 of Pseudomonas viridiflava. Taxonomy (GTDB): domain Bacteria; phylum Pseudomonadota; class Gammaproteobacteria; order Pseudomonadales; family Pseudomonadaceae; genus Aquipseudomonas. The sequence continues at coordinate 19,589 of NZ_UTBG01000210.1, read as the reverse complement.
GGCCGTCGGGCGCGGGCAAGTCGACCATTTTCGACCTGCTGCTGCGTTTCTACGACCCACAGCAAGGTCGCATTCTGCTCGAAGGCCACCCGCTGACCGAACTCGATCCCCTGGACCTGCGCCGCCATTTCGCCCTCGTCTCCCAGAGCCCGGCACTGTTTTTCGGCAGCGTCGAAGAGAACATCCGCTACGGCAACCCGACAGCCACCCGTGAGCAGGTCGAGGCCGCCGCGCGCATTGCCCATGCCCACGACTTCATCCTGCAAATGCCCGACGGCTACCAGACCCACCTCGGCGACGGTGGCATGGGCCTGTCCGGCGGCCAGCGCCAACGCCTGGCCATCGCCCGCGCGTTGTTGGTGGACGCACCGATCCTGCTACTGGACGAAGCCACCAGCGCCCTCGACGCCCAGAGTGAACACCTGATCCAGCAAGCGTTGCCGCAGCTCATGCAAGGCCGTACCACCCTGGTAATCGCGCACCGGCTGGCCACGGTGAAAAACGCCGACCGGATTGCGGTGATGGACCAGGGCAAGTTGGTGGCAGTGGGCACGCATCAGCAGTTGATCGCGAGCAACCCGTTGTATGCACGGTTGGCTGCGCTGCAGTTCAACGACGGCGTGGAGGTGGAGTAGGTCGCTTGCTTCCTGTGGCGAGCAGGCTTGCCCTGCGTTGGAGTGCGAAGCGCTCCCCATCCAGCCACCGCAGATCCCACTGAAAGACCGCATTGACAGGTCCTGGGGCTGCTACGCAGCCCTACGCAGCCCTACGCAGGGCAAGCCTGCTCGCCACAGGAAGCCTGTTTGCCACAGGAAGCCCGCTAGCCACAGGTGCTTCCTCAGTCAGCGTTACTGATCATCAAAATACCGCTCGTGCCAGTCCACCAGCGGCTGTGGCGAGTTGAGTTTCTGCCCGTAGATCACCGAATAAGACAGCACGTTCTGCACATATTGGCGGGTTTCGTCGAATGGGATGCTTTCCACCCACACGTCGAAGCTCAGGTGATCAGCACCGCGCAGCCATTGGCGCACACGGCCGGGGCCGGCGTTGTAGGCGGCGGAGGCGAGTACGCGGTTGCCGTTGAACTGGCTGTGTACCTGGCTCAAGTACGCGGCGCCGAGCTGGATGTTCTTGTCCGGGTCCAGCACCTGGGCTGGTGAGGCCAGCGGGATGCTGAACTTGCGCGCGGTTTCCTTGGCGGTGCCGGGCATCAGTTGCATCAGGCCGCTGGCGCCGACGCCGGACCGTGCGTCGTCCATGAAGGCGCTTTCCTGGCGGGTGATGGCGAACACCCAGCTGGAATGCAGGCCACGCACCTTGGCTTCGCGCACCAGGGTGTCACGGTGGGCCATCGGGAAGCGGATATCCAGGTCATCCCAGTACTGCGCCTGGCTGATGGTGCGGATCGCCGGGAAGTACCACTTCATGTCATAGGCCAGCCTGGCCTGGGCGACCATTTCGTCGCGGTTGAAGTGGCGGCTGACGTGGTACCACTCGCGACGGCCGTCGACGATCTGGCCACGTGCGTAGAATTCCAGGGCACGGCGCACGCCGGGGGTGTTACGCACCTTGTTCATCAAGGCCTGGCTCATGACCAATGGTTTGTTGGTCAACTGGTACGGGGATTTGGAGCGGTCGGCGGCGAGAAAACCGTAGAAGTCCCGCTCCTTGGCCACCGATTTGTACAGCACCAGGGCCTGCGGGTTTTTCGGCTCGGCCAACTCAAGGCTGCGGGCCTGCCAGTAACGCCAGCGGTTGGTGGTGGCCAAATCCTGTGGGAGCTTGCGGGTCAGCTGGTAGGCATCTTCCCAGCGCGCCAGGCGCAACAGCAGGCGCAGGCGCCATTCGGAAACCGTGTTGTCGCGCAGCTCGGGGTCGTACTTGGTCATCACATCCAGCCCGCGCGGGTCGTAGCGACGAGCCAGGGTCAGCCCGATTTCCCGGGCAATCGACACTTTTTCGTCACGCGAGAAGTGCATGCTGCTGGCGTAGCCGTCGAGCAGCGCCATGGCCTTGTCCGGGTCCTGGCGTGCCAGGCGGCGCAGGCCCAGGCCTACGGCGTCAGACATCGCCTCGTTGGCCGGCAGGAAGCGTGACGGGTCGCTGAGCATGTCGGGTTTCTGCGCCACGTCGACCATCAGGCGGCCCTGGGCACCGAGGGTCGGCAGGGTTTTCACCAGGCTGTTGGCCAGCGGGTAATTACGCGCTTCGGCGGCCAGCTTGGCGCGGTCCCAGATTTTCTGTTCGGTGAGCTGGCCGGCCGCGGCCCACTGGCCAAACGTGGCATCGCAGGCGGCCGGTTGGGATTTGCCGGTCATCCAGAGTTTTTCGGTGGTCTTGTAGCCTTCGGCTTTCAGGTTGTGAGTCAGCTGGTACTGGCCATGCAGGCAATCCAGCTCGACGAAATTGAGCTTGGCGTCGTAGTACTTTTCAAAGGTTTGCCAGTCGCCACGCTCGGCCAGCCAGCGCAACCAGCGCAGCTTCATCCAGTTGGCCTGGGGCAGGTCGCCGTTCTTGGCGAGGAACTGTTCGATTTCCTGGTTGCTGGCGGTCTTCAGGCGCGCGGTCAACTCGTCGTAGGCCAGGTACGGCGTCAGCGGGTAATCGGCCAGCGCCTGGCTGTATTGCATGTACGGGCCGGTATCGCCCTTGGCCAACGCACGTTTGGCCTCATCGTAATATTGACGTTGGGTGGTGAGGTCCACGGCCTGGGCGGATTGAACGGCGGTGGCGGAAAGAAGCAGACAAGATAAAAAGTTGAAAAGGCGACTGCGCATGAGACGTCCGTGCAGAGAAATCACGACTAGCACCGGCACTGCCGACACTGATTGCCCCTAGCTTAGCCTTTTGCCAGCGGCCGGCGAAAGCTTTGCCGGCCGGTTGGTTCAAGTCTGTTGGAAATGTCCTTCAGAACGTGTCCATAGCGAAAATGCCGCCCGCATCCCCGCCTCAAGTCAGGTAGAATGCGCGCCCAGTTTTTGGAGAAGCGTATGACCCTGCTCAAATTCAGCGATGTGTCCCTTGCTTTCGGCGCTATGCCGTTGTTGGACAAGGTGTCCTGGCAGATCGCCCGTGGTGAGCGGGTGTGCATCATCGGCCGCAACGGCACCGGCAAGTCCAGCATGATGAAGCTGGTAAAAGGCGACCAGAAGCCCGATGACGGCTCTGTGTGGCGCGCTCCAGGCCTCAAGATCGGCGAATTGCCGCAGGAATTGCCGGTCGCCGACGGACGGACAGTGTTCGATGTGGTTGCCGAAGGCCTCGACGGCGTCGGTGAGTTGCTTGCGCAATACCATCACCTGGCGCAGAACTGCGTCACCGAAGAAGACCTGGACAAGCTGATGCACGTCCAGCAGGACCTGGAAGCCCGTGACGGCTGGCGCCTGCAGCAACTGGTCGACAGCACCCTGAGCCGCCTGCAGCTGCCGGCCGACAAGACCCTCGCCGAGTTGTCCGGTGGCTGGCGTCGTCGCGTGCTGCTGGCCCAGGCGCTGGTGTCCGAGCCGGACCTGCTGCTGCTCGACGAGCCGACCAACCACTTGGACATCGGCGCAATCGCCTGGCTGGAAGAAGCCATCAAGGACTTCCAGGGCGCCGTGCTGTTTATCACGCACGACCGTGCATTCCTGCAGAGCCTGGCCACGCGCATCCTCGAATTGGATCGTGGCGGCCTGATCGACTGGAACGGCGACTACGCCAGTTTCCTGGTGCACAAAGAGGCTGCGCTGTCCGCTGAAGAAACCGCCAACGCGCTGTTCGACAAGAAACTGGCCCAGGAAGAAGTCTGGATCCGCCAGGGCATCAAGGCGCGTCGCACCCGTAACGAAGGCCGTGTACGTGCCCTCAAGGCCCTGCGCAATGAGCGTAGCGAGCGTCGCGAACGTACTGGCAAGGCCAACATCCAGCTCGATACCGCCGACAAGTCGGGCAAGCAGGTCATGGTGCTGGAGAACGTCAGCTTCCATCACCCGGACGGCCCGTTCCTGATCAAGGACTTCTCCATGGTCCTGCAGCGCGGCGACCGTATCGGCCTGCTGGGCGCCAACGGCACCGGCAAGACTACCTTGCTCAAACTGATGCTCAATGGCCTGCAACCGACCAGCGGCACGGTCGAGGAGGGCACCAAGATCGACGTGGCCTACTTTGACCAGTTGCGTCACCAATTGGACCTGGAAAAAACCGTGATCGATAACGTGGCCGAAGGTCGCGACTTTATCGACATCGACGGCCAGAGCCGCCACGTGCTGAGCTACCTGGGCGACTTCCTGTTCAGCCCTCAGCGTGCACGTACGCCGGTCAAGGCCTTGTCCGGTGGCGAGCGTGCGCGCCTGCTGCTGGCCAAGCTGTTCAGCAAACCGGCCAACCTGCTGGTGCTCGACGAACCGACCAACGACCTCGACGTGGAAACCCTCGAGCTGCTGGAAGAGGTCCTGTTGACCTTCAACGGCACCGTGCTGATGGTCAGCCACGACCGGGCATTCCTCGACAACGTGGTCACCAGTACCCTGGTCTTCGAAGGTGAAGGCAAGGTGCGTGAATACGTCGGTGGTTACCAGGACTGGCTGCGCCAGGGCGGCTCGCCGCGCCTGCTGGGCGTGACCGAGAGCAAGTCCGGCAAAGCCGACTTGGCCTCTGCAGTGGTCACCCCGGTGGCTGCTGCCGCACCGGCCCAGGAAGCCGCGCCTGCCGCCAGGAAGAAGCTCAGCTACAAGCACCAGCGCGAGCTGGAAGCCTTGCCGGGCGATATCGACGCCAAGGAAAAGCAGATCGCCGCAGTGGAAGCTGAAATGGCTGACGCGGGTTTCTACCTGCGCCCGGCGGCAGAAACCGCCAAGGTCATCGCTTCCCTGGAAACGTTGAACCAGGAGCTGGAAGTGCTGGTTGAGCGTTGGGCCGAACTGGATGCCTGAGTGATTGCAGTGCATTAAAAAACCCGGTGCTCATTTTCATGAGTACCGGGTTTTTTATATGACATACAGTTCAAATCTGGGAGGGCTGTGTGGGAGCTGGCTTGCCTGCGATAGCCTCACCGAGGTTTGACTGACAAACCGAGGTGCCTTTAGCGCAGGCAAGCCAGCTCCCACACAACCTCCCTCCCACATTTGATCTTCATCGGTCTTACTTGCTGGTGTCTTTGACCAGCTTCACCGCCAGCACATCACACGGCGCGCCGTGCAGCACGTCATTGGCAGTAGAACCCAGCAACAACGCCAAACCGTGACGACCGTGGCTGCCGACCACGATCAAGTCGCAAGCCTTTTCCTTGGCCAAGTGGTGGATTTCCTGGCGCGGTTGGCCGTATGTCAGGTGGCAGTCTTCCTTTTTCAGGTGTGGGTATTTGAGAATCAAACGGTCCAGACGCTCCTTGGCCTGGTCAAATTGTTGTTGCTGCAACTGGGAAAGGTCCATCGGCACGTCACCGCCAAAGGCCATGGCCATGGGCTCGACGATATGCACCAGCGACAATATGGCGCCGTTGGCCAATGCAGATTCCTGCGCGCGCTTGATCACCGGATCGCACTCTTCGGTCAGATCGACAGCGACCAGAATATGGTTGTAGGGCATGAGGCGTTCCTCCAAGGGACTGCAATAAATTCAGTATGGCTGCTTTCAAGCGGATGCGGTTGCGTCAGGTCAAATCCGCTCATCTAGAAATTCGGGAGTACACATATGACGGTCTGGATAGTGGTGTCAATCCTTGTGGTGGTTCTGAGCCCCCTGGCATGGCTGCGCCCGTCGCGCCATTCGAGCGGGCGCATGGCCCTGCGCATGGAGGCGCGCCGCATCGGCCTGGCCATGCAGCTGGCGCCCCAGGAGTGGCCGCACTGGCTCAAGCAGGAACCGCCAAGCCCTTGCGCGCAGTACTGCCGGCCACGGCGCGGCAGTGCGCCGGCGCTGTGGTGCTATTGGCAGTTGGAGCCCGGTGTGTGGGTCAATCAGTGGCGCGAAGTGTGCGTCGATGAAAAGTTGTTGCCGCATTTTGCAACGCTGCCGGACAACGTCTACAAGGTCGAGGCCGACAAGCAAATGATCGCCTTGTATTGGGGCGAGAAGGGCGATGCGAGTGTGCTGAAGGCGATTGATACCTTGCTCAGAGCCCTGGCCTGAGGCTTCAGGGTTAAACACCAGGCAATAAAAAGCCCGAAAGCATCATCGGGCTGGAGTTGGCCAGGCAGGCCGGTAAATCTGTGTTTCTCGCGTCGGATGTTCATCCAGGCGCGCTACGGTTGTCGCTAGCCTAGCGGCATATCCTGTTCTGTACAGTCCTTTCCCCAACTTTTTCTATTATTGATTTCGTGAATATTCGGATATTGATGGGTCGTGCGCTTTTGTCCGGGGTTCTGAAATGACTGGAAAGTCGCGTTTTTCCTAGCCTTTCGAGCGATTGACAATTGCCCGGAATTGGATGAAGGTGGCGTACCCAAATCAAACGGGCGTATGAATTGAGCGTTTGTCTGTCAGACCGCTCATACAGAATCCCGACTATCGCGTTGGCGGGTGTGCCTGGCGGATTGGCATGAGCATTGACGTAACTATCAATGTCCAACCAGAGGCCAGCGTCCAATGTGTACTGTTCAGCTTCCATATCGTGGAGATCAGTTGATGATTTACGAAGGTAAAGCCATCACGGTTAAGGCTCTTGAAAGTGGCATCGTCGAATTGAAATTCGACCTCAAGGGTGAGTCCGTCAACAAGTTCAACCGTCTAACCCTGAATGAATTGCGTCAGGCCGTAGACACCATCAAAGCAGATGCTTCGGTCAAGGGCGTGATCGTCTCCAGCGGCAAGGACGTGTTTATCGTCGGCGCTGACATCACCGAATTCGTCGAAAACTTCAAGCTGCCCGATGCCGAGCTGGTGGCTGGCAACCTCGAAGCCAACAAGATTTTCAGCGATTTCGAAGACCTCAACGTGCCGACCGTTGCTGCCATCAATGGCATCGCGTTGGGCGGCGGTCTGGAAATGTGCCTGGCCGCAGACTTCCGCGTCATGTCGGCGACTGCCAAGATCGGCCTGCCTGAAGTCAAGCTGGGCATCTACCCAGGCTTTGGCGGCACCGTCCGCCTGCCGCGCCTGATCGGCGCCGACAATGCGATCGAGTGGATTGCCGCCGGTAAGGAAAACCGTGCTGAAGACGCGCTGAAAGTCGGTGCCGTCGACGCTGTGGTTGCCCCGGACAAACTGGCCGAAGCCGCACTGAACCTGATCAAAGGCGCCATCAGCGGCGAATTTGACTACAAGGCCAAGCGTCAGCCGAAGCTGGAAAAACTCAAGCTCAACGCCATCGAACAAATGATGTCGTTCGAAACCGCCAAAGGTTTCGTGGCTGGCCAGGCCGGCCCGAACTACCCGGCGCCGGTTGAAGCGATCAAGACCATCCAGAAGGCCGCGAACTTCGGTCGCGACAAAGCCCTGGAAGTGGAAGCTGCAGGCTTCGTCAAACTGGCTAAAACCTCGGCTGCCCAGAGCCTGATCGGCTTGTTCCTGAACGACCAGGAACTGAAGAAAAAGGCCAAGGCCTACGACGAAATCGCCAAAGACGTGAAACAGGCTGCCGTACTCGGCGCCGGGATCATGGGCGGCGGTATCGCCTATCAGTCGGCGTCCAAAGGCACGCCGATCCTGATGAAAGACATCAGCGAGCACGGCATCGAGCAGGGCCTGGCGGAAGCCGCCAAGCTGCTGGTGAGCCGCGTTGATAAAGGTCGCATGACCGCAGCGAAAATGGCTGAAGTGCTTAACGGTATTCGTCCTACGCTGTCCTACGGCGATTTCGGCCACGTCGACCTGGTGGTCGAAGCGGTTGTCGAGAACCCGAAGGTCAAGCAAGCCGTACTGGCTGAAGTGGAAGCCCAGGTTAAGGAAGACACTATCCTGGCCTCGAACACTTCGACCATTTCCATCAGTTTGCTGGCCAAGGCCCTCAAGCGTCCGGAAAACTTCGTCGGCATGCACTTCTTCAACCCGGTGCACATGATGCCGCTGGTGGAAGTGATCCGTGGAGAGAAGTCCAGCGAACTGGCCGTTGCCACCACCGTTGCCTACGCCAAGAAAATGGGCAAGAACCCGATCGTGGTCAATGACTGCCCGGGCTTCCTGGTCAACCGCGTACTGTTCCCGTACTTCGGCGGTTTCGCCAAGCTGGTCAGCGCCGGTGTGGACTTCGTCCGTATCGACAAGGTCATGGAAAAATTCGGCTGGCCAATGGGCCCGGCGTACCTGATGGACGTGGTCGGCATCGACACCGGCCACCACGGCCGCGACGTGATGGCTGAAGGCTTCCCGGACCGCATGAAAGACGACCGCCGCTCGGCGATCGACGCGCTCTACGAGGCCAAGCGCCTGGGCCAGAAGAATGGCAAAGGCTTCTACGCCTACGAGGCCGACAAGAAGGGCAAGCAGAAGAAAGTCGCCGACCCTTCGGTGCACGAAGTGCTGGCGCCGGTCATCTACGAACAGCGTGAGGTGTCCGACGAAGACATCATCAACTGGATGATGATCGCCCTGTGCCTGGAAACCGTGCGTTGCCTGGAAGACGGCATCGTTGAAACCGCCGCCGAAGCCGACATGGGCCTGGTGTACGGTATTGGTTTCCCTCCATTCCGTGGTGGTGCGCTGCGTTACATCGATTCGATCGGTGTGGCCGAGTTCGTTGCCCTGGCTGACAAATACGCTGATCTGGGCCCGCTGTACCACCCGACCGCGAAGCTGCGTGAGATGGCCAAAAATGGCCAGAGCTTCTTCGGTTAAGCGCCCAGACGACTAGAGCGAGAATATTTATGAGCTTGAATCCAAGAGACGTGGTGATTGTCGACTTCGGTCGCACGCCAATGGGCCGCTCCAAGGGCGGCATGCACCGCAACACCCGCGCCGAAGACATGTCGGCGCACCTGATCAGCAAGCTGCTGGAGCGCAACGTCAAGGTCGACCCTAACGAAGTCGAAGACGTGATCTGGGGCTGCGTCAACCAGACCCTGGAGCAGGGCTGGAACATCGCGCGCATGGCGTCGCTGATGACCCAGATCCCGCACACCGCGGCCGGCCAGACCGTCAGCCGCCTGTGCGGCTCGTCGATGAGCGCGCTGCACACCGCCGCCCAGGCGATCATGACTGGTAACGGTGATGTGTTCGTGGTCGGCGGCGTGGAGCACATGGGCCACGTCAGCATGATGCACGGCGTCGACCCGAACCCGCACATGTCGCTGTACGCGGCAAAAGCCTCGGGCATGATGGGCCTCACCGCAGAAATGCTCGGTAAAATGCACGGCATTACCCGTGAAGCCCAGGACGCCTTCGGCGTGCGCTCCCACCAGTTGGCCCACAAGGCGACCGTGGAAGGCAAGTTCAAGGATGAAATCATCCCGATGAACGGCTACGACGAGAACGGTTTCCTGAAACTGTTCGATTACGACGAAACCATTCGTCCGGACACCACCCTGGAAAGCCTGGCGGCCCTCAAGCCTGCCTTCAATCCAAAGGGCGGCACCGTGACAGCCGGTACTTCGTCGCAAATCACCGACGGTGCCTCGTGCATGATCGTGATGTCGGCGCAGCGTGCCCAGGACCTGGGTATCCAGCCGCTGGCGGTGATTCGTTCGATGGCCGTAGCAGGTGTGGACCCGGCAATCATGGGCTATGGTCCAGTACCGGCCACACAAAAAGCCTTGAAGCGCGCGGGCCTGACCATCTCCGATATCGACTTCTTCGAACTCAACGAAGCTTTCGCCGCACAGGCCCTGCCAGTGCTGAAAGATTTGAAAGTGCTCGACAAGATGAATGAGAAGGTTAACCTGCACGGCGGTGCGATTGCCCTGGGTCACCCATTTGGATGCTCCGGTGCTCGCATTTCCGGCACTTTGCTTAACGTGATGAAGCAAAATGGCGGCAACCTTGGGGTTGCAACCATGTGCATTGGTCTCGGCCAAGGTATTTCCACCGTCTTCGAACGCGTCTAAGCGTTGGGTTGACGGAAGCCGGGGCCCAGTGCCCCGGTTTTTGTTTTTTGGAATTTTTAATATTTTTTTTAACAAATTTTGTAAGAGGGCCAGAGCATGAAAGTCGAACCCGGGCTCTACCAACATTATAAGGGGCCGCAGTACCGTGTTTTTAACGTGGCGCGGCACTCCGAGACCGAAGAAGAAGTGGTGTTTTACCAAGCACTGTATGGCGATTACGGCTTTTGGGTGCGCCCATTGAGCATGTTCCTGGAGACCGTCGAAGTTGACGGCGAGCAGGTCCCGCGCTTTGCTTTGGTCCAGGCCGAACCCAGTCTTTTTTCAGGGCAATAACGGCAGGCCGCGCAGACTGCTGCGCTTGACCTCACCTTGTTGCCACTATATATAGCGTTGCCGCGACAGGCGCCAACTGCCTTTCACTTCTCGAATTCAGGAATTTTCCGATCCATGGGCAAATCGCTGGTCATTGTGGAATCCCCGGCTAAGGCCAAGACCATCAACAAGTACTTGGGTAACGAGTACGTGGTGAAGTCGAGTATCGGCCATATCCGAGACCTGCCCACCAGCGGTTCGGCTAGCGCCAGCAAGGAGCCTGCCGCCAAGCGCGGCAAGGCGGCTGCGGGCGAAGGTCCGGTACTCACGCCTAAAGAGAAAGCGCGCAAGCAGCTGGTCTCGCGCATGGGTGTGGACCCGGATCATGGCTGGAAGGCCAAGTACGAAATCCTTCCGGGCAAGGAAAAGGTCATCGAAGAGCTGCGCCGGCTCGCCAAGGATGCTGACACCATCTATCTCGCGACGGACTTGGACCGCGAAGGGGAAGCCATTGCCTGGCACCTGCGGGAAGCCATCGGCGGTGATGACAGCCGCTACAAGCGCGTGGTGTTCAACGAAATCACCAAGAAAGCCATCCAGGAAGCCTTCTCCAAGCCGGGCGAACTGGACATCGACCGCGTCAACGCCCAGCAGGCCCGGCGTTTCCTCGACCGTGTCGTGGGCTACATGGTCTCGCCACTGCTGTGGGCCAAGATCGCCCGTGGCCTGTCCGCCGGCCGTGTGCAATCGGTTGCGGTGAAGCTGGTGGTGGAGCGCGAGCGCGAGATTCGTGCGTTCAACCCCGAAGAATACTGGGAAGTCCACGCTGACCTCGGCACTGCCAAGGGCAACAACGTGCGCTTTGAAGTGGCTCGCGAGAAAGGCGAGGCCTTCAAGCCGCTGAACGAAGCCCAGGCCATGGCCGCGCTGGAGAAGCTCAAGTCCTCCAGCTACAGCATCGTCAAGCGCGAAGACAAACCGACCAGCAGCAAGCCATCGGCGCCGTTCATCACCTCCACCCTGCAGCAGGCCGCGAGTAACCGCCTGGGCTTTGGTGTGAAGAAAACCATGATGATGGCCCAGCGTCTGTACGAAGCCGGTTACATCACGTATATGCGTACCGACTCGACCAACCTGTCGCAAGACGCGGTGGCGATGGCGCGCACTTATATTGAAAGCGAATTCGGCAAGAAGTACCTGCCGGAGAAGCCGAACGTCTACAGCAGCAAAGAAGGCGCACAGGAGGCTCACGAAGCGATTCGTCCTTCCGACGCCAACACCGAGCCAAGCAAACTGAGCGGCATGGAGCGCGACGCTGAGCGCCTCTACGAGCTGATCTGGCGCCAGTTCCTGGCCTGCCAGATGCTGCCGGCGCAGTACCTGTCCACCACCGTGAGCGTAGGCGCCGGCGACTTCGAGCTGCGTGCCAAGGGCCGTATCCTCAAGTTCGACGGTTACACCCGCGTGATGCCGCAAATTGCCAAGCCCGGCGATGATGACGTACTGCCGGACATGGCCCAGGGCGACACGCTGAAGTTGATCAAGCTTGACCCGTCCCAACACTTCACCAAGCCGCCGGCGCGTTATTCGGAAGCCAGCCTGGTAAAAGAGATGGAAAAACGCGGCATCGGTCGTCCTTCGACTTACGCGGCGATCATCTCGACCATCCAGGACCGTGGCTACGTCGCGCTGCACAACCGTCGTTTCTACTCGGAAAAGATGGGCGATATCGTTACCGAACGGTTGTCCGAGAGCTTCTCCAACCTGATGGACTACGGCTTCACCGCCGGCATGGAAGAGAACCTCGATGACGTGGCCCAGGGCGAGCGCGACTGGAAAAACGTACTGGACGAGTTCTACGGCGACTTCAAGAAGAAGCTCGAGGTAGCCGAAAGCCCTGACAGCGGCATGCGCGCCAACCAGCCGGTGATGACTGACATTCCGTGCCTGACCTGCGGCCGCCCGATGCAGATTCGTACCGCATCCACCGGCGTGTTCCTCGGTTGCTCGGGTTACAGCCTGCCGCCGAAAGAGCGCTGCAAGGCCACCGTCAACCTGGTGCCGGGCGATGAAATCGCTGCCGATGACGAGGGTGAATCCGAGTCGCTGGTATTGCGTGGCAAGCACCGTTGCCCGATCTGCAGCACGGCGATGGATGCCTACCTGCTCGATGAGAAGCACAAGTTGCACATCTGCGGTAACAACCCGGATTGCGACGGCTACGAAATCGAAGAGGGCAGCTACCGCATCAAGGGCTACGAAGGCCCGAGCCTGGAATGCGACAAGTGCGGCAGCGAGATGCAGCTCAAGACCGGCCGTTTCGGCAAGTTCTTCGGGTGCACCAACCCGACGTGCAAGAACACCCGCAAACTGCTGAAAAGCGGCGATGCGGCGCCGCCGAAGATGGACCCGGTGAAGATGCCTGAACTCAAGTGCGAGAAGGTCAACGACACTTACATCCTGCGTGACGGCGCTTCGGGGCTGTTCCTGGCTGCCAGCCAGTTCCCGAAAAACCGCGAGACCCGTGCGCCGCTGGTGCTGGAAATCGTGCCGCACAAAGACGAGATCGATCCGAAGTACCACTTCCTGTGTGAAGCGCCGAAGAAGGACCCGGATGGTCGCCCAGCCGTGATCCGCTACAGCCGCAAGACCAAGGAGCAGTACGTGCAGACCGAAGTGGACGGCAAGCCTACGGGCTGGAAAGCCTTCTACGACGGCGGCAAGTGGAAGGTCGAGGACAAGCGCCAGGGCGCCTGATCGTCCAACCTGCGACATACAAAGGCCGCCTTCACAGGCGGCCTTTTTTTGCGCTTGCAGTCATCTCGGCTGATCCGTGACACTGTTCAGCCAGCATCACGCTTATTCGTTGTGGAGATTGCCGTTATGGCCAACGAACTCTATACCCGTACCAATCAGAAAATTTACTTCGCGGGTTTGTCCCTGGAAGCCCTTGGCCGCGCCGAGGATGGGAAAGAGATGAATGCCATCGCGCTGGTCCAGGCGGGGCGTGAGGCGGCGTTGTTCCACCTGTACGGCGCCCTGTTGGGGTTGTGTCATGAAATCGCCGGGTTCTACCGCTTGCCGCAGGCCGGTTCGCCTCGCGCGGAAATGATCATGAACCGCGAAGTGCTGGAGGCCATGGCCATTCCGGAACTGGCGGAGCTGGTCGAAATGGCCCAGAGCCCCGACAGCTGGATCGCGCGCTTGCTCAAGGCGCATGCGGACATGTTCCAGCCACCACGCGTGCCCCACGTGCCCAAGGGTGATGTGACCCAGCCGCTGATCGTGGCGATTGCGCTGGAAGAGGAAGAGCCCAAGCCCTTGAGCCGGGAAGAGCTGGAAGGCTGGAGACAGGAGCTGAAGAAGATGGCCCTGCGCTTTCGCGAAGGCTTGAACGAGTGCTGAGACGGCGTCGCTGACTGGGCACGGTCAAAAATGTGGGAGCGAGTTGCACAGAAAGTCCGGTACAGGGCTCAATAAGCACCGTTCATCAAGCCGTAAAGAAACCTCTTCAGATCCTCAGCGAGGCCGGGCGGATGACTGATATAATCGCGGCCTTTCGTGGAGAACAGACTTTTATGCCAACGTCCTTTCTGGAAATTGTTGAGTTGCCTGACGGCCGTATCGAGCTGCGCCGGGCTGAGGACGAGGGTTCTCTGGTGATCCTGGATTTTTCTGAAGACGCTAAAGTGTTTCTGCAAGGCCAACACGTGGAAGTCGCAAAAGCGATGTTGAGCGTAGGTGTGCAGATGGCAGGTCGCCTGGCGGAAGGCGAGCCTGAGAAAGACGATGGGCCGCGTGTTCTTCACTGAGGAGCAACGTAATTGTGGTGAGCGAGCTTGCTCGCGCCGGGCTGCGAAGCGGCCCTAAATAGATTTAATGCGGTGTCTCAGGTATTCCACGGTGCTGGTTCTTGGGGCCGTTTCGCAGCCCAGCGCGAGCAAGCTCGCTCGCCACAGCACAGCGTTCCGGCCGCTCGGCACTTACCCCAATCGAATATTCAAACTTTGCGCATCGCCCGTACGCGCCGCGCTGATCAACTGCTGCTTGGCGGTTGCGTTCAGCGGGTTGAGCCAGCTCACCACGGTGTGGCTGCGGCCCAAGCGCAAGGCTTCGCAGGTCAATTGCTGAGCACTTTGCATGCCGCGCGGTTGCAGCAGCAGGATGCGTTCACGGTTGAGGCCGGCGTCCCGCAGCCAGGCCTGAGTCAGGCTGGCGGGCGGGGCGATCAGCGACAGCCAGCGTGCGTCCTGTTCTTCGCTCAGTTCACGAAGGATCGGCGCCAAGAGGCTCAGGCAGCTCCCGGCTGCACCGCGCAACGACAATTCACTGAACGCCTCGGGTTCGGAGCCCCAAGGGGCTTCGACTGTTTCCTTGAGGATCGGCGCAAGGGGTTGGGCCATAAAGGCCTCGAACAGCGACAGTTGTGTGTGTTGTGGGGTGTGCACGAGCTGCATGATGCCTCCTTTAGCGGCGAATGACGCCGACGCTCAAACCTTCGATCACCAGGTCCTGATCTTTCAGGTTGACTTCAATCGGGGCGAACTCAGGGTTCTCGGCCAAAAGCCAGACCTTGCTGCCTTCGCGCTTGAAGCGTTTGACGGTGACTTCATCGCCGATACGCGCGACGACGATCTGGCCATTGCGGGCTTCGCGTGTGGTGTGGACGGCCAGCAGGTCGCCATCGAAAATACCCACGTCCTTCATGCTCATGCCGTGTACCCGCAACAGGTAGTCGGCGCGAGGATGGAAGAACGTCGGGTTGATGTTGCAGGACTCTTCGACGTGCTGCTGCGCCAGGATCGGCGCACCGGCGGCGACGCGGCCAATGATCGGCAGGGTCGATTCGTCGGCCTTGGCTTCAAAGCCAGGGATACGAATACCGCGCGAAGCACCCGGGGTCATCTCGATTGCGCCTTTGCGCGCGAGGGCCTTGAGGTGTTCTTCGGCAGCATTGGGGGACTTGAACCCGAGTTCCAGCGCAATTTCCGCTCGCGTCGGCGGGTAGCCGTTGTCATCGAGGCAGCGCTTGATAAAAGCCAGAATCTCAGCTTGGCGTGGCGTCAGTTTTAGCATGTTGATCGCTCTGTCTTTTTATACAGTGACTGGGATTATATACAGTGAACTGCGCTTGGCAATCATCCTTTTTGGAGGCTCCGCTGGACGGTCATTCGTCATCAGTCCTACAAGGCAGAGATAGCGCTGCCTACAGACCATGGGGGATGTGATTAAATAGCGCTGAAATAGATGACTGCCCGGCCGGAAAACGGACTCGCAGGCTTGACAAGACACACCCTGAAACGTATGTTTCAAACAAGTGTTTGTCAGGCGGAGTAGCCATGGCCCAGTCGGAAACCGTTGAACGCATTCTCGATGCTGCCGAGCAATTGTTCGCGGAAAAAGGATTTGCTGAAACTTCATTGCGGCTGATTACCAGCAAGGCCGGGGTCAACCTCGCGGCGGTGAATTACCATTTCGGCTCGAAAAAAGCCCTGATCCAGGCGGTGTTCTCGCGCTTCCTGGGGCCGTTCTGTGCCAGCCTTGACCGTGAGCTGGAGCGCCGCCAGGCCAAGGCCGATCACAAGCCCACCCTGGAAGAACTGCTGGAAATCCTCGTCGAGCAAGCACTGGTGGTGCAGCCGCGCAGCGGTAACGACCTGTCGATATTCATGCGCTTGCTGGGCCTGGCGTTCAGCCAGAGCCAGGGCCACCTGCGGCGTTATCTGGAAGACATGTACGGCAAGGTATTTCGTCGCTATATGTTGCTGGTCAACGAAGCCGCGCCGCGTATTCCCCCGATCGAACTGTTCTGGCGCGTGCACTTCATGCTCGGTGCTGCGGCGTTCAGCATGTCCGGGATCAAGGCATTGCGCGCGATTGCCGAGACCGATTTCGGCGTGAACACCTCGATCGAACAAGTTATGCGCCTGATGGTGCCGTTCCTCGCGGCCGGCATGCGCGCCGAGACCGGCGTGACCGACCAGGCCATGGCCGCCGCCCAGTTGCGCCCACGCAGCAAATCCACACCGGCTGCCGCCAAGGTGTGACTGCCCCCGCTGTGCGCGGCCGCTTGCATCCGCTAAGCTAGCCGCCATGCCGATTTCAGCTATTTACTCGCAACCCGTTGTGTTCACCCAGCGCCGATTGGCGCCGCGTGAGGGCAACGGGTTGTGTGCGTTATTTAAGGAAGGTTTATGACTGCTGCGCTGCAAGGTTCGTTGATGGTCGATGTGGCCGGTACCTGGCTTACGGCCGAGGATCGCCACCTGTTGCGCCAGCCTGAAGTGGGCGGCCTGATCATTTTTGCGCGCAATATCGAGCATCCACGCCAGGTGCGCGAGTTGAGCGCGGCGATTCGTGCGGTCCGCCCTGACTTGCTGCTGGCCGTCGATCAGGAAGGCGGTCGCGTGCAGCGTCTGCGCCAGGGATTTGTGCGCCTGCCGGCAATGCGCGCCTTGGCGGATAACCCGAATGCCGAGTACCTGGCCGAGCAGTGCGGCTGGATCATGGCCACCGAGGTGCTCGCCGTGGGCCTGGACCTGAGCTTCGCCCCGGTGCTGGACCTGGACTACCAGCGCAGCGCCGTGGTGGGCACCCGGTCCTTCGAGGGCGACCCCGAGCGCGCGGCCGTACTCGCCGGTGCCTTTATCCGCGGCATGAACAGCGCGGGCATGGCCGCCACCGGTAAACACTTCCCGGGCCACGGCTGGGCCGAAGCCGATTCCCACGTCGCGATTCCAAATGACGAACGCAGCCTGGAGCAAATTCGCGCAAATGACCTGGTGCCGTTCGCACGCCTGAGCAAGCAGTTGGCGGCGGTGATGCCGGCGCACGTCATCTACCCGCAAGTCGATGCACAGCCCGCCGGTTTCTCGCGCCGCTGGTTGCAGGACATCCTGCGCGGCGAGCTGCAATTTGACGGGGTGATTTTCAGCGATGACCTGTCGATGGCGGGCGCGCACGTGGTCGGCGATGCGGCCAGTCGGATTGAAGCGGCGCTGACGGCGGGTTGTGATATGGGGCTGGTGTGCAACGACCGTGCGGCTGCCGAGCTGGCACTGACTGCCGCGCAGCGCATGAAGGTGACGCCGTCGGCGCGGATTGCGCGGATGCGTGGGCAAGCGATTGCTTCGACTGAGTACAAGCAGGACCCGCGTTGGTTGGCGGCGCTGACCGCGTTGCGCGATGCTCAGTTGATTGACTGATAACCGCGTTGCTGCCATCGCAGGCAAGCCAGCTCCCACAGGAGAATGCATTCCAAAGGTGGGAGCTGGCTTGCCTGCGATAGCGATCTAGCCGTCAGCGCTTTTCTTGCTTATTGGGCAGCGGCGCAAACAACGCCTCGATATCTTCGTTGCCCAACTGCCAGTCCCCGGTCGTGCGCCCATCCGGCACGCCCGCCGCCAGGTCGGACTTTTCCTTCTGCAGGTGCTGGATTTTCTCCTCAACCGTGCCTCGGGCGATCATCTTGTAGACGAACACCGGCTTCTCCTGGCCAATACGATAGGCGCGGTCAGTGGCCTGGTTTTCCGTGGCCGGGTTCCACCACGGGTCGTAATGGATCACGGTATCGGCTTCGGTCAGGTTCAACCCCACACCACCGGCCTTCAGGCTGATCAGAAAAATCTGCAGCTTGCCGCTCTGGAAGTCCTTCACCGGCGTGCGCCGGTCGCGGGTCTGGCCGGTCAGCAGCGCGTAGTTGACGCCGCGTTTTTTCAGTTCGACTTCGATCAGGCTCAGCATCGAGGTGAATTGAGAGAACAGCAGAATCCGCCGCCCTTCGGCAAACAACTCTTCGAGCATGTCCATCAAGCTGTCGAGCTTGCCCGAGCTGCTGCCACGGGCGGGCAGGGTGGCATCGTTGACCAGGCGCAGATCGCAGCACACCTGGCGCAACTTGAGCAGCGCTTCAAGGATGATGATCTGGCTGCGCGCCACGCCTTTACGGGTAATTTCGTCGCGCACTTTCTTGTCCATGGCCAGGCGCATGGTTTCGTAAACGTCGCGCTGCGCCTCATTGAGGTCGACCCAATGGATAATCTCGGTCTTGGGCGGCAGCTCGGTGGCCACTTGCTCCTTGGTGCGACGCAAGAGGAAAGGTTTTATCCGACCGTTGAGGTGCTGTAATCGCACGTCGCTGGCGCGCTTTTCGATGGGCACGCGGTAATCACGGTTGAAGCTTTTCACGTCGCCGAGCCAGCCCGGCAGCAGGAAGTGGAACAGCGACCACAATTCGCCCAGGTGGTTTTCCAGCGGCGTTCCGCTCAGGCACAGGCGCTGTCGCGCGGTCAGCTCGCGCGCGGCCTGCGCCGCCTTGCTGTTGGGGTTCTTGATGTATTGGGCTTCGTCGAGAATCAGCACATGCAGGGGCAGGGCAGCCAGCTGTTCGATGTCCTTGGGCAGCAGCGCGTAAGTGGTCAGCAGCAGGTCGTAGTCCTGCAAGTTGGCGAAATGCTTCTTACGACTTGCGCCGTACAAT
The DNA here is from genome assembly GCF_900580675.1 of Pseudomonas viridiflava. Taxonomy (GTDB): domain Bacteria; phylum Pseudomonadota; class Gammaproteobacteria; order Pseudomonadales; family Pseudomonadaceae; genus Aquipseudomonas. Next base: position 842 of record NZ_UTBG01000210.1, on the reverse strand, counting down.
GCCACGACCTTGAGTTGCGGGGTGAAGTGCGCAGCTTCGTCCAGCCAGTTGGGAATCAGGCTGGTGGGCATCACCACCATGCACGGCCGGTTCAGCCGCCCGGCGGCTTTCTCGGTAAGAATATGCGCCAGGGTCTGCAGGGTTTTACCCAGGCCCATGTCATCCGCAAGAATCCCGCCGACGTCCAGTTGCCGCAGCGATTGCATCCAGCTCAAACCTTCCAGCTGATACGGGCGCAAGGTCGCGTTCAAACCCTCGGGCGCCACACAGGTGAAGTCCTTGATGTCGCGCAGGCGCTGGGCGAAGTTGCGGATTTTCTCGCCACCTTCCCATTGCAGGGGCACGTCATCCAGCGGGTTAAGGCGGATCGCATCGGCCTTGGCCAGGCGCAGCGTGGTGGTGCCGGGTTCCTGCAGGTAGAACTCGCCGAGCGTGGCCAGCACCGGTTTCAGCCGACCGTAGGGCAATGCCACTTGCAGCGGGCCGTGGCCGTTGGGCAGGCCGGGGATATTCACCAGGATCAGCTCGTCATCGCGGCGCCGCGCGAGTTTTTCCGGGTTGAGAATCTCGGTGTGCGAGCGCATCAGGTTGAGCAGGATCGGCAGCAGGCTCAGGCGCTCGCCATTCACGATGATCCCCAGTTCGAGGTCGAACCAATCGCGCTCGGGCCCGTCATCAACCGTGGCGTACCAGTCTTCCACCGTGCTCAGGTCGAAGCCGAAATCCTCATCGATCTGCAATTCCCAGCCTTCGGCGCGCAAGGTGGGGGAAGCGTTGAGGGTGAAGTTCAGCCAGGCGCTGTCGTTGACCATTTCAAACAGCTCGCCGGCGCTCTCCGGCAG
>NZ_UTBG01000213.1 GCF_900580675.1 Pseudomonas viridiflava | reverse complement strand
GCGACAGGCCTATCCCGTTCACAATGGTGCCGGTGACCACCGGCATGATCAGCTTGCCCAACCTGCCGATGAACTGACTGAGATCCACTTCAATAAAGGCTGCAAAAAAGCAGATGCCAAAGATCGTCGAGAGGATCTCATCGGTGCCGCCGCCCCGGGCCTTGACCATGAAGCCGGCGCTCAGGATCACGCTGATAAACGAGAAACTGGTGCCTTGCAGGCACAACAGCCCCGAGCCGATCGGGCCGAAGGTGCGTGCCTGCACAAAGGTGCCGAGCCCTGACACGAACAGCGCCATGCTCACCAGGTAGGGCACTTCGCTTTCCAGGCCGAGCACGCCGCCGACGATCAGGGTGGGGGTGATGATGCCGACAAAGCTGGCCAGCACGTGCTGCAGCGCGGCAAAAATTGCCGCGGTGAAGTGCGGGCGGTCTTCCAGGCCGTAGATCAGGTCGGATTTATAGCGCGGGCGAGGGGCTTGAGCGTCAGACAAAATGCGGGCTCGGGTCAGAAAAGGGAGGCGCAGGATGCCAGAAAGTGCTGATCGTCAGAAGTGTAAAAAAATATTTATGAAGCCCCTGCGCAAAACCCGCAGCCCTGCCGATACCGTGGTCAGGCCCACCTATCAATTACAACAGTGGTGACCAAGGTCCGAGCTGCGCGTTGACGCGGCCTGATCGTTTCGCAGCAGGGACGCTTGCAAGCATTTCATCCGAGAGCAGCCCCTATGTCCCTTCGCCACCTGAATATTGCCCCACGCGCGTTTCTTGGCTTCGCCTTCATTGCCTTGTTAGTGGTTTTACTGGGGGTGTTTGCAGTCAACCGCATGACGCAGATCCGCCAATCCTCGATGGATATGAGTGCGAACTCTGTGCCCAGCGTGACGTCACTGGGCGTCATCACGGAAAACGTGCTGCGTATGCGCATTCTGTCGTTTCGGGTTCTGGTCAACCGTGAGCCTGCCGCCCTGCAGGAAGCAGAAACCCGCCTGGGCGTATTGGGCGACAAGGTGAAGGCTGGCCAGGCTCGCTACGCAACGTTACCTCAGGGGCCGGAGGAGGCAGCACTGTACAAGACGTTTGCCCTTACGCTGGAGAACTACCTCAACGCCCAGGCCGAGATGCTGAACCTGTCCCGGCAAGGCAAGGTCGATGACATGCGCACCTTGATCAATACCCGGATCAAGGACGGCACTGACCAGATGGGCGAGCAGTTGAATAAACTGATCGCCATCAATATCGCCGACGCCAAGCAAGCCGATGTAGACGCGGGGCAGAGCTATGACGGCGCCATCACCGGCGTTATTGCGGTTTCGGTAGCGGCCGCGTTGCTCACCGTGCTGCTGGCCTGGCTGCTGACCCGCAGCATCGTCACCCCGCTGCGCAAAGCTGTGGAAGTCGCCGAGACCATCGCCGGCGGCAACCTGACCAAGCTCATCGAAGACGACGGCAAGGATGAGCCGGCCCGCCTGATCAGCGCCTTGGCCAGCATGCAGGCCAACCTGCGCCAGACCATTCAGCACATTGCCGGCTCGGCCACGCAACTGGCCTCGGCTGCTGAAGAATTGAGCGCGGTCACTGAAGAAGCCTCGCGCGGTTTGCAGCAGCAGAACAATGAGATTGACCAGGCCGCCACGGCGGTGAACGAGATGACGGCGGCCGTGGAAGAAGTGGCGCGCAACGCCGTGTCCACCTCCGAGGCATCCGGCCAGTCGAACCAGGCAGCGCGCGAAGGCCGCGACCGTGTGGTGGAAACCGTCGGCGCAATTCAGACCATGACCCAGGACGTGCAGAATACCTCGGTGCTGATCGAAGGCCTGGCCACGCAAGGCCGGGATATCGGCAAGGTGCTGGACGTGATTCGCGCAATTGCCGAACAGACCAACCTGCTGGCGCTCAACGCGGCCATTGAAGCGGCGCGTGCCGGTGAAGCCGGGCGCGGGTTCGCCGTGGTGGCCGACGAAGTGCGGGCCTTGGCCCATCGCACCGCGCAGTCGACCCAGGAGATCGAGAAGATGGTCGCCGGCATCCAGAACGGAACCGGTGAAGCCGTGCAGTCGATGCAACAGAGTAATCAGCGCACCCAGAGCACTCTGGAAATGGCGCGGGCTGCCGGCGTGGCGCTGGAGCAGATCACTCAGTCCATCAGCCTGATCAACGAACGCAACCTGGTGATCGCCAGCGCGTCGGAAGAACAGGCCCAGGTCTCGCGCGAAGTCGACCGCAACCTGGTAAACATCCGCGACCTGGCCACGCAGTCGGCGGCGGGTGCCAACCAGACCAGCGCGGCCAGCCATGAGCTGTCGCGCCTGGCGGTGGATTTGAATGGGATGGTGGCGCGCTTCGTCATCTGAGCTGTCAATGTGTTCAAAAATGTGGGAGGGGGCTTGCCCCCGATAGCAGTGTGTCAGCCAAATCATCTGTGGCTGATGCACCGCAATCGGGGGCAAGCCCCCTCCCACATTGGTACTACAGGGTGCCAATAACTATTGCTTCCAAGCCTGCGGGTTTACCAGATTTTTTGGTTTTTCCCCCGAAAGCGCCGCCAGCAGATTATCCACCGCACACGTAGCCATCGCTTCGCGCGTCTCGTGAGTCGCCGAGCCGATATGCGGCGTGGCGACCACGTTGTTCAGGCGCAGCAAGGGCGAGCCGTGGTCCAGCGGTTCCTTTTCAAACACATCCAGCCCGGCGGCGCGAATGCTGCGTTTCTCCAGCGCCTCCACCAGCGCCGCTTCGTCGACCACCTTGCCCCGCGAGATATTGATAAAGATCGTTTCCGGGCCCATCCGCGCGAATTGTTCGGCGCCGATCAACTTCTCGGTCTCGGCCGTGAGCGGCAGGGTCAAGCACACAAAATCGGCCTGTTGCAGCAAGTCATCCAGGCTGCGGTACTGCGCGCCAAAGCGCTTTTCCACTGCAGGCTTGGGCGAGTGGCTGTGGTAGATCACCGGCATGCCAAAGCCGAAATGCCCACGCTGGGCCAGGGCTTCACCGATGCGGCCTATGCCGATGATGCCCAGGGTC
>NZ_UTBG01000215.1 GCF_900580675.1 Pseudomonas viridiflava | reverse complement strand
CTTTTGGACCGCGCCGTGCTGCGCGAATTTATCGAGCTGACCGGCTCGTGCCTCACCCAAAGCCGCGTGCTGGGCGTGCTCAACCAAACCCTGGCCGACGACGCGATTATCGTCGCCGCCGCCGGTAGCCTGCCCGGTGACCTGCAACGCGCGTGGCGCAGCAAGGGCGTCAATACCTACCACGTCGAATACGGCTATTCGTGCATGGGTTACGAGATCAATGCCGCCCTCGGCGTGAAACTGGCCGAACCGGACAAGGAGGTCTATGCCCTGGTCGGGGATGGCTCCTACATGATGCTGCACTCCGAGCTGGCGACCTCGATTCAGGAGCGGCGCAAGATCAACGTGGTATTGCTCGACAACATGGCCTTCGGTTGCATCAACAACCTGCAGATCGGCAACGGCATGGACAGCTTCGGCACCGAGTTTCGCTACCGCAACCCCGAGAGTGGCAAGCTCGACGGCGGCCTGGTGCCGGTGGATTTCGCCATGAGCGCGGCGGCCTATGGCTGCAAAACCTACAAAGTCAGCACCGTGGAGCAGTTGGAAGCGGCGCTGGCCGATGCGCGTATGCAAACCGTGTCGACGCTGATCGATATCAAGGTGCTGCCCAAGACCATGGTCCACGGCTACCTGTCGTGGTGGCGGGTCGGCGTGGCGCAGGTGTCCACCAGTGAACGCACGAATGCCGCCGCGAAAAAACTCAACGAACAGCTGGCCAAGGCCCGGCAGTACTAATAACAAGAGGAGTTTGTATATGTCATTGAAGCTTGGAGTGATTGGTACCGGGGCCATCGGCCGCGATCATATCCGCCGTTGCAGCCAGACCTTGCTCAACAGCCAGGTGGTGGCGGTGACCGACATCAACCTTGAGCAAGCTGCCAAGGTGGTCGCGGACCTGAAGCTGGATGCCGAGGTCTACGCGGACGGCCATGCGCTGATCCATTCGCCGCAAGTCGAGGCGATTCTGGTGACCTCCTGGGGCCCGAGCCACGAGGAGTTCGTGCTCGCCGCCATCGCCGCCGGCAAACCGGTGTTCTGCGAAAAGCCCCTGGCGGTGACGGCCGAGGGCTGCCGCAAGATCGTCGAGGCCGAGGTGGCCCACGGCAAGCGCCTGGTGCAAGTGGGCTTCATGCGTCCGTATGACGAAGGTTATCGCGCCCTCAAGGCGGTGATCGACAGCGGCCAGATCGGCGAGCCGCTGATGCTGCACTGCGCGCACCGCAACCCGACGGTGGGCGAGAACTACAAGACCGACATGGCGATCACCGACACCCTGATCCACGAGCTGGATGTGCTGCGCTGGTTGCTCAACGACGACTATGTGTCGGTGCAAGTGGTGTTCCCGCGCAAGACCAGCAAAGCCCTGGCCCATCTGCGCGACCCGCAGATTGTGTTGCTGAAACCGCCAAGGGCACGCGTATCGACGTGGAAGTATTCGTCAACTGCCAGTACGGCTACGACATTCAGTGTGAAGTGGTGGGGGAGACCGGTATCGCCAAACTGCCGGAGCCGTCGCAAGTGCAATTGCGCAGTGAGGCCAAGCTGTCGAATGCGATCCTGATGGATTGGAAAGACCGCTTTATCGGCGCGTACGACGTGGAGTTGCAGGCCTTTATCGACAGCGTACGCGCCGGCCAGGTCGGCGGGCCGTCGGCGTGGGACGGGTTTGCAGCGGCGGTGGCGGCGGATGCGTGCATTGAAGCACAGGGCAGTGAGCAGATTGTGAAAGTCGGCCTGCCACCACGCCCGCATTTCTACGGCTGACAACGCGCCTGCCATTGGAATGCAGTAAATGTGGGAGCGGGCTTGCTCGCGAAAGCGGTGTACCAGTCAACCAATCCGGCGACTGACCCAGCGCATTCGCGAGCAAGCCCGCTCCCACATAAAGCGAGATCCGGGAGCATCCGAAAATGCGTATCGCCCTGGACCCCTACCTGTATAGAGGAATCAACCCATGCGAATCGGATTGGTTGGCTACGGCCACGGCGGGCGCTTCTTTCATGCGCCGCTGATTGCCACCCTGCCAGGCGCCACTTTTGTCGGCGTGGTCACCCGCTCACCGGAACGCCGCCAGCAACTGGCAGCTGACCACCCCGGTATCCAGGCTTTCGACACCATTGGCCAGATAGTCGAGGCCGGCGTGGATGCCCTGGTGATTTCCACCACCCTCAAAGGCCGCCCGGCCCTGGTGCTGGAGGCCATCGAACACGGCGTGGCGGTGGTCAGCGACAAACCCTTTGCCGCCAATGCCGAACAGGCCCAGGCACTGATCACGGCTGCCGAACGCGAGGAAGTGCTGCTCAGCGTTTACCAGAACCGGCGCTGGGATTCGGACTTCCTGACCCTGCGCAAATTGATCGACGCCGGCGCCCTGGGGCAGATCACCCGTTTTGAATCGCGCGTCGAGCGCTTCAGCCCGCAAGCGCTGGGCAATGCCAGCGGTGGTGGCTGGCTGCGCGACCTGGGCAGCCATCTGGTCGACCAGGCGCTGCAACTGTTCGGCCCGGTGGATCGGGTATTTGCGCAGCTGCAGTTCAGCCCGCAGCATCCCACCCTCGATCACGGCTTCTTTGTTTCCCTGACCCACGCCAACGGCGTGATTTCGCACCTGTGGGGCAGTGCGCTGCAAAACAGCCAGGCCCCGCGATTTCGGGTCAGCGGCACCCTGGGTTGCTACACGGTCGACGGCCTAGACGGCCAGGAAGAAGCACTGATGGCCGGCAAGTCGCCGAAAACCGAAGGCGAGCACTGGGGCGCGGAAGAGCATCGACGCTGGGGCTGGTTTGAGCAGGGTGATGAGCGTGAGCGGGTGCCGTCGGAAAAGGGCTGCTGGACGCAGTTCTATCAGCAGCTGCAAGCGGCTGTGCACGGGCAGGGGCCATTGCCAGTGGATGCCTATGACGCACTGGAAACCACCCGTATATTGGACGCCGCACGCCTGAGCGCCGAGCGCCAGCAGGTGGTTTCAACAAAAATAGAATAAAATTCTAAAACAGGTTGATATGGAAATTATTTTCCAATAAAGTCTTTTCCAGGTTGCATAAAGTACGTTCGGACTCGATTCGGGCGACTCAACAAAAACAAGATCAAAAACAACCAGGTACCGTCAGATGAAAATCTTCAACGCTGTACTGCGAGTTTTACGCCCTGCCCACACGCCACGCGGTCTGCCCCGCGCCCGGCCGTTTTACTTCTCCTTCCTTAATGTGTTGTGCGTCGAAAACCAAGGCGCCCTGGTCTGCTGCATCCCAGGGGCACCGGTCGTTCGACTGCCGTCGTCCTCGCTCTGATAAACGCAACGTCCACAAAACCAACAAGAAATTGGAGACAGACCGTTCATGAAGACCCCGATCCGTTTTACCGCGCTGGCCCTGTCCATGATGCTCGCCAGCGGTTTCGCCACGGCTGCCGACCTGAAGATTGGCGTGAGCATGTCCGCCTTCGATGACACCTTCCTGACCTACCTGCGCGAGGACATGGACAAACAAGCCAAGTCCTACCCCAAGGGTGACGGTGTGAAGCTGCAGTTTGAAGACGCCCGCGCCGACGTGGTCAAGCAACTGAGCCAGGTCGAGAACTTTATCAGCCAGAACGTCGACGCGATTATCGTCAACCCGGTGGACACCGCCTCGACGGCCAACATCATCAAGGCCGCCACCGCTGCGAAAATCCCGCTGGTGTTCGTCAACCGCCGTCCTGACAGCGCAACCTTGCCCGAGGGCGTCGCGGCGGTGGTCTCCAACGACGTCGAGGCCGGCAAGCTGCAAATGCAGTACATCGCCGAAAAGCTCGGCGGCAAGGGCAACATTGTGATCCTGCTGGGTGACCTGGCGAACAACTCCACCACCAACCGCACCAAGGGTGTGAAGGAAGTGTTGACCCAGTACCCGGGCATCAAGATCGAACAGGAACAGACCGGTATCTGGCTGCGTGACAAGGGCATGACCCTGGTCAACGACTGGCTGACCCAGGGCCGCGAATTCAATGCGGTGCTGGCCAACAATGATGAGATGGCGATCGGCGCGTCCATGGCGCTGAAATCGGCGGGCAAGAAGGGCGTATTGATCGCCGGTGTCGATGGCACGCCGGACGGCTTGAATGCGATCACCAAGGGCGACATGACCGTGTCGGCCTTCCAGGATGCCAAGGGCCAGGCGGACAAGTCGGTGGAGACCGCGCGCAAGATGGCCAAGAAAGAGCCCATCGAGCAGAACGTGGTGATCCCGTTCCAGCTGATCACTCCGGAAAACGTCAAAGACTTCAAGTAGCCCTGACATAACAACAATAAGCCGGCAGGGCGGCGTTGGCCGCCCTGCAGATGGAGTACTTTTCTATGCTCGCTCAAGCGACTGCTATGCAGCCTCCCGGAATCCAGCCGCCGCTGCTGGAAGAACCCTACCTGCTGGAAATCGTCAATATCAGCAAAGGCTTTCCCGGCGTCGTGGCCCTGGCCGATGTGCAGTTGCGCGTTCGCCCAGGTTCAGTGCTGGCACTGATGGGCGAGAACGGTGCGGGCAAGTCGACGTTGATGAAAATCATCGCCGGCATCTACCAGCCCGACGCCGGGGAAATCCGCCTGCGCGGCAAGCCGATTGTGTTTGAAACGCCGCTGGCGGCGCAGAAGGCGGGGATCGCGATGATCCATCAGGAACTCAACCTGATGCCGCACATGAGCATCGCCGAAAATATCTGGATCGGCCGTGAGCAGCTCAACAGCCTGCACATGGTCAACCACCGCGAAATGCACCGCGCCACCGCCGAATTGTTGGCGCGCCTGCGCATTAACCTGGACCCCGAGGAACATGTCGGCAACCTGAGCATCGCCGAGCGGCAGATGGTCGAGATTGCCAAGGCTGTGTCCTACGACTCCGACATCCTGATCATGGATGAACCGACGTCGGCCATTACCGAAAAGGAAGTGGCCCACCTGTTTTCGATCATTGCCGACCTCAAGTCCCAGGGCAAAGGCATCGTCTACATCACCCACAAAATGAACGAAGTGTTTGCCATTGCCGATGAAGTGGCGGTGTTTCGCGACGGCCACTATATCGGCCTGCAGCGCGCCGACAGCATGAACAGCGACAGCCTGATCTCGATGATGGTGGGCCGCGAGCTGAGCCAGTTGTTCCCGGTGCGTGAGACGCCCATCGGCGAGCGGCTGCTGTCGGTGCGCGACCTGCGCCTGGACGGTGTGTTCCAGGGCGTGTCGTTCGACCTGCATGCCGGCGAGATCCTCGGCATCGCCGGGTTGATGGGCTCGGGCCGCACCAACGTGGCGGAGACCATCTTTGGCATCACCCCAAGCGACGGCGGGCAAATAGAACTCGACGGCAAGCCGGTGCGCATCAGCGACCCGCACATGGCCATCGAGAAGGGCTTCGCGCTGTTGACCGAAGACCGCAAGCTCAGTGGCCTGTTCCCGTGCCTGTCGGTGCTGGAAAACATGGAAATGGCCGTGCTGCCGCACTATTCGGGCAACGGTTTTATCCAGCAGAAAGCCCTGCGCGCGCTGTGTGAAGACATGTGCAAGAAGCTGCGCGTGAAAACCCCGTCTCTTGAGCAGTGCATCGACACCTTGTCCGGCGGCAACCAGCAGAAAGCCTTGCTGGCGCGCTGGTTGATGACCAATCCACGCTTGTTGATTCTCGACGAGCCGACCCGCGGCATCGACGTCGGCGCCAAGGCCGAGATCTACCGCCTGATTTCTTTCCTCGCCAGCGAAGGCATGGCCGTGATCATGATTTCTTCCGAGCTGCCCGAAGTGCTGGGCATGAGCGATCGGGTGATGGTGATGCACGAGGGCGAACTGATGGGCACCCTGGACCGTGCGGATGCGACGCAGGAAAAAGTCATGCAGTTGGCCTCCGGTATGACCGCGGTCCACTGACGAACAGCACAGAATAAGAAGGTGATTGGCTATGAACGCAATAACAGACAACAAGCCTGCCACGGCACCGGTCAAGAACCGCCGACGCTTGCCCACCGAACTGAGCATCTTCCTGGTGCTGATTGGCATCGGCCTGGTGTTTGAACTGTTCGGCTGGATCGTGCGTGATCAAAGCTTCCTGATGAACTCCCAGCGCCTGGTGCTGATGATCCTGCAAGTGTCGATCATTGGCCTGCTGGCCATCGGCGTGACCCAGGTGATCATCACCACGGGGATCGATTTGTCTTCGGGTTCGGTACTCGCGTTGTCGGCGATGATCGCCGCCAGTTTGGCGCAAACCTCCGATTTTTCCCGCGCAGTGTTCCCCAGCCTGACTGACTTGCCGGTGTGGATCCCGGTGGCGATGGGCCTGGGTGTCGGGCTGCTGGCAGGCGCGATCAACGGCAGCATCATCGCCGTGACAGGGATTCCGCCGTTTATTGCGACCCTCGGCATGATGGTCTCGGCCCGTGGCCTGGCGCGTTACTACACCGAAGGCCAGCCAGTGAGCATGCTCTCGGATTCCTACACGGCCATCGGCCATGGCGCGATGCCGGTAATCATCTTCCTGGTGGTGGCGGTGATCTTCCATATCGCCCTGCGCTACACCAAGTACGGCAAGTACACCTACGCCATCGGCGGCAACATGCAGGCGGCACGCACCTCGGGGATCAACGTCAAGCGTCACCTGATCATCGTCTACAGCATCGCAGGCTTGCTCGCGGGCCTGGCCGGCGTGGTGGCTTCTGCACGCGCCGCCACCGGGCAGGCCGGCATGGGCATGTCCTATGAGCTGGACGCGATTGCCGCTGCGGTGATCGGCGGCACCAGCCTGGCGGGCGGGGTAGGGCGCATCACCGGTACGGTGATCGGCGCGCTGATCCTCGGGGTGATGGCCAGCGGGTTTACCTTTGTCGGGGTGGACGCGTATATCCAGGACATCATCAAGGGCTTGATCATCGTGGTCGCGGTGGTGATCGACCAGTACCGCAACAAGCGCAAACTCAAGCGCTAAGTGTTTTTGAGGGTTGTCGCAGGTCAAAATGTGGGAGCGGGCTTGCTCGCGAAGGCGGTGGGTCAGCCGACTTAAAATGCGGCTGATACACCGCCTTCGCGAGCAAGCCCGCTCCCACACAAGCCCCTCTCACATTGACATCGCCGATCAGATCTAACCGTTTGTCTTCTATATAGCTCCACTCACTTGAATTTCTTGCTATAAACGCACTCCGATAACCATTCGCCAAGCCCGTCCTGGTGCCTTTTGGGGGTATATCGGAAAAAATGCCTGTCTTTTCAGTTGCTGAGCCCTCAAGTCGGCCTTAGACTGCCGCCCCTCGTAAATTGAGTGCCGGGTGGCGCTTGAAATGGACGGCGCCTTTCCGAGGCCTGCAAAGGCCTGCCGGAACGCTCCCTTATTCGCCTTAATGCACGTATTTTTTATAGAGAAATCAATGACAAAGGAAAAGTTGCTGGCCATGCCGGCGGATGACTACATGAATGCCGAACAGCACGCTTTTTTCGAGCAGTTGCTGCAAGACATGAAAGTGGAACACCACGAGCGCATCGAACAGAACCGTATCGCCATTGAAAGCCTGGACACCCCGGCCGACCCTGCCGACGCCGCTTCCGTTGAAGAAGAGCGCACCTGGCTGGTGAATGCCATCGACCGCGACCAGCGCATGCTGCCGCAGCTTGAGCGTGCACTGGAACGCATCAAGGAAGATTCCTTTGGCTGGTGCGATGACAGCGGCGAGCCTATCGGCCTCAAGCGCCTGCTGATCAGCCCGACCACCAAGTACTGCATCGAAGCGCAAGAGCGTCACGAGCAGATCGACAAGCATCAGCGCCAAGCCTGATGCCGTGAAACCAGGGGGCGCATCTACGAGCGACCCCCGGAGAAACACCCCTTGCGCCGCGTCTATTGATCTGCTGCACGCTACTCCACTAAAGGCCCATGGATAATGGCCTGATAGTGGCGTTTAATGCAGCGACAATAACGACAAGCAGTGGGGTGACGAAGATGGCTGGAGACGGATCTCTGATGGGCACAGCAGTGTCACCGCAAACGGTGGCGCGCAGGTTGCCCGGCTGGCTGACGCCGCTTATGCAGAGCACCGCCCTGGTGCTGGTACTGCTGGGCCTGACGTTTGCCAGCCTGCCGATATACCTCTGCCTGCCACTGGCCTTGCTGGTGATCTGGCTGCCCCGCCTGAAAAACCGTACAGCCCGTATGGCACCGCCCGAGGCCACCGATGCCATTGGCGAGCTGACCCGCGACCTTTCCTACACCACCAGCCACAACGCACTTTCCGCTGCCGGCGTGGCCTATTCGGTCAAGCAACTGGCGGCGCGCGTGCAGTCGCAATTGGGCGCGGCCCGGCAGATTGTCAGCAGCGCAGAAGTGATGATCGGCACGGAAAAGGTCACCTCCCAACTCAGTCGCGAGGCGCTTGGGGCTGCCAGCCAGGCCCATCAGCGCAGTACTGAAGGCCGTGAGGTACTGGCGCAGTCGATCACCCGCATGCACCAACTCAGCCAGCGGGCGAACGCCAGCCGCGAGCTGATCGAGGCCTTGAGCCTGCGCAGTGAGGAAATCCAGCGGGTGACCCTGGTGATCCAGTCCATCGCCAGCCAGACGAACCTGCTGGCACTGAACGCGGCCATTGAAGCGGCGCGAGCCGGTGAGCACGGGCGCGGGTTTGCCGTGGTCGCGGACGAAGTGCGTGGGCTGGCGGGCCGCACGGCCACGGCCACCGATGAAGTCGGGGTGATGGTCGCCGATATCCAGCAACGCACCGCGCAAGTGGTGGAGCAGATACGCCAGCTCTCGGCGGACTTGCACACGGGGGTCGAGCAGGTGGAGCAGGCGGGCGAGCAGTTGGAAAGCATCGCCAGCCTGGCGGCGGACGTGGAAGGGCAAGTCAATGAAATCGCCCAGGGCGCCGACACCAACCGCATCCAGCTCGACAGCCTGTTCCATGCCGTGGAGCAAATGCGCAGCGACCTCGCCGTAAGCGACCAGCAGACTCGCCAACTGGCCGACGCCGCCGTGCAGATGGAAGGCCAGGCCGAAACCATCAGTGAGCGCCTTGCTGAAGTTGGGCTGGATGACTACCACCAGCGTATCTACGACCTGGCGCGTGAAGGCGCGAGCCGGATCGCCGCGCAGTTCGAGGCCGATGTGCAGCAGAATCGCATCAGCCTGGACGACTTGTTCGACCGCCAGTACACGCTGATCCCCAACACCAGCCCGAGCAAATACCACAGCCGGTTTGACGGTTACACCGACCAGGTATTGCCGGCGATTCAGGAAGCATTGTTGCCGCGTCACGAAGGGCTGGTGTTTGCCATCGCCTGCACACCTCAGGGTTATGTGCCTACGCACAATAAGGCATTTTCCCAGGCGCTGACCGGTGATGCGCAGGTGGATGCGGTGCAGAATCGCACTAAACGCAAATTCGAAGACCGCACAGGCATCCGCTGTGGCAGCCATCAACAAGCCGTTTTGCTGCAGACTTACACCCGCGACACCGGCGAGCTGATGCATGACCTGTCGGTCCCGATCATGGTTAAAGGGCGGCACTGGGGCGGCTTGCGCCTGGGCTATAAACCGGAAACGGCGAAGGGTAAACCCTAGGGATTGTTGCGGTTTATGCAATGGAGCTATGCCAGGGATAGCTTTTTCCAACGAGAGGAAAACCGTAGCATGCCGAACATTGTTAGCCAGCTAACTAAAGTTGCGGCTCATGTTCCGGAGAGAATCCATGCAAACCAAAGTCGATGTCGCCGTGATGATCGGCAGTGGCGTCCCCCCAACCCTGCGCGCGCTGGGCCAGAAGGCCTGTTGGGTGGTGTTGCTCAACGGTGAGCAGCGCGGCACCGCGTTCGCCAGCCGCGATGAAGCCGAAGCGTGCAGGGCTGCCTGGCAGGCGCTGCTGCGCCTGGAGCAGCCAGACAGCCTGCATTGAGCTCTGGTCAGTTCGATTGGTGCAGGCGTTGGTTCAACTCATCCACCGCAATCGCCCATTCGGCGTCGTCACGAAGTTCTTCCTTGAGAAACCTGGCTTGTTGGTCCGACCAGAAAGGCGCATCGACCAGCTTCACGTCATCAGGCAACGGATGCGCGACAATAAACGCATCGATAGCCTCCGGGGAGGAGTCCAGGCCGAGTTGATCAAACAGGGTTTCAAGGGTGGGGATTGGCGCGTCCATTTCGTTCTCCATGCTAGAGGGGGGTTATGCATGGGAGGCTGAGGGGGCGGCGGAGTTCGAATTTGTTGGTCAGGAGTTCAGTGCACCCGAATCCACGGCACTTTTGAGGGCCTTGGCGGCGTCCTTTGCAGCGATGGCAGCTGCTTCGACGGTCTTGAACCAGCGGTCTTTTTCCACTTGGTGTGTGGTGATTGTGGTCAGTGGTGGCTTGGCCCGCATCACGATGACCGCTTGAAATTCGCCCTCTACCTCTCTTGCGTCGCCGTGGATGAAAAATTCGCCGATATCAAATTCCGTCACGTATGCCTTCCCTTGGAGATAACTGCACTGGTGAAACCTGGCCCGGAGGGGCAAACTTCAGTGGACGGGCCAGTATGGCAGTTGTTGCGGGTCGGCGGCGCAGTAAAGTCATCAAGCTGACGAAACGATCGCCCCATTGGGTTGCTGCAGGATAGCTTCGAGTTTTTTTGCCAGTTCGCAGGCCTGGATATGGTCGCTGCGAAAACCCTTGATCCGGCCGCTGATCACTTCACGGATATGGAAGAAGTTCCTGCCGGCAGGTACGACTTGGTAAAGAACCGAATCCGAGTACCCGCCGTAGCGGTGCAAGGGGTAGTATTGAGCATCGTTGTGACTTGATGAACGAGTGCGCGAAGACATAACGTTATTGTTCGGTCGTTGCATGGCCTGCTCCTTTCGATCGATCCGGTTGACCTGCCAGTAGTGTTTTGAGTAGTTTGCGCTGTACAGCTGTTCTAGTATTGTCGTCAGTGCCTGGCGTCTGGTTCCATGGCCAGGTATGTGTTCTTGTGTGGGGCGTCGGAAACTGCGTTTTTAATAGGGTTATTTTCTGAAGTTGGTCGGTCCGTGTTCTCGGGCCGTTGAACCTGTGATCTCCTGTGATGCCGGATGACCTTGCACAAGGTTAATCACGTACGCCTGTACAGGTCTTATGACGCTGCAGCGTGATCTTCTTCAGTTTTTTTAGCGAATGTGTTGTGTGCTCGTGCCTTGATGGCCGATTTTTCGTGCTGCCCGCTCTGGCGGACAGCGCTCTTTTCGATGTGGGGGCGTTTCCTTGGCAGTCAGTAATCTGGATATGCACGCGTTGTTCGTGCTGGGTGATTTGCGCGCAAAGTTGGTCAAACAGTTTCAATCCCGTTTTGTTTACATCACTGAGCAGACGCCGGAAGGCATCTACATCGCCGAAATCGATACCGAGGCGGCGATGGTGGTCGATGACAAACCACGCCTTGAACTCAAAGTGGGTGATCATTTCCGCGCAGCGGTATTGCCCAGTCGTGAAGGCGGCAAGTTTGAACTGAAGTTTCGCGACATCAAATTAACGGTCTATGGCCTGGGCGATTACGCCTTTGTCTCTTCGGCAGAGGGCCAGGGTATTGTCTTCAAGGAAGGCCACAGCGTGATGCTGGCGTTTGCCGCCAACGAGCAATTGCAGGAAGGCCTGACCAAAACCCTCAAAGCCGTGACCGGCAAGGCCGCCAAGTGGCGCAAGGGCGAACTGGTAACCTTCAAGGCGAGCGAGTAATTATCTAAACAGCCAGTCCATGCTTTTCTCCCGGAACCTCTACTACAGTTGAGTTGACTTAACTATTCAGAGGCTTCGCGCATACGCAGCAAAGCCGTCCGCCATTGGCTGCGATATCGCGAGGTGCGAAGGCATGAAAGGATTGAGAACACTGTTGGCTGCGTCCCTGACGACCCTGGGACTGTCGGTGGCCACGTTGCCGGTTTCCGCCGCCGAGGCACCGATACATTTCGCCGATCTGAACTGGGAAAGCGGCAGCCTGATCACCGAAGTGCTGCGGGTGATTGTCGAGAAGGGCTATGACTTGCCTACCGACACTTTGCCCGGCACCACCATCACCCTGGAAACCGCCCTGGCCAAGAATGACATCCAGGTCATCGGCGAAGAGTGGGCCGGCCGCAGCCCGGTGTGGGTCAAGGCCGAGGCCGAAGGCAAAGTGGTGGGCCTTGGCGATACGGTCAAGGGCGCCACCGAGGGCTGGTGGGTACCGGAGTACGTGGTCAAGGGCGACCCGGCCAAAGGTATCAAGCCGCTGGCACCGGACCTTAAAAGCGTGAAGGACCTGGCGCGCTACAAGGACGTGTTCAAGGACCCGGAATCACCAGGCAAGGGGCGCTTTCTCAACAGCCCCATCGGCTGGACCTCGGAAGTGGTCAACAAACAGAAGCTCAAGGCCTACGGCCTGGACGACAGCTACGTGAACTTCCGCAGCGGTTCGGGCGCGGCGCTGGATGCCGAAATTGCCTCGTCAATCCGCCGCGGCAAGCCCGTGTTGTTCTACTACTGGTCGCCGACGCCGTTGATGGGGCGCTACAAGTTGATCCAGCTCGAGGAACCACCGTTTGATGCCGAGGCGTGGAAGACGCTGACGGACGCGGATAATCCGAATCCGAAGCCTACGCGCTCCCTGGCCTCCAAATTGAGTATCGGCGTGTCGACGCCGTTCCAGAAGGAACACCCGCAGATTGCCGGGTTCTTCGAGAAGGTCGAGTTCCCGATTGAGCCGCTGAACAAAGCCCTGGCGACCATGAGCGAGAACCACACCGCGCCACGCGAAGTCGCGCAGGCGTTTCTCAAGGAGCATCCCGAGGTGTGGAAAGCCTGGTTGAGCGAGGATGTTGCGCAGAAGGTTGAAGCGAGTTTGAAGTAGACCCTTTGTCCCTTGAGACTGCAGATCAACCAAGTGGGAGAGGGCAAGCCTCTCCCATTTGCATTTCAGGTTTAAAACCGGGTTTGCACCGCCAGCTCAAACGTCCTCGGTGACCCCAGGTAATAGGCCGGCGACACATGGGCAAACTCGGCATACACCGCATTCGTCAGGTTGCGCACGCGGCCGGTGACAGAGGTATGCGCGTCCACCTTGTAGCGCAGGAATGTTCCGAACAGCGTGTAAGCCGGTACCGTCTGGGTATTGGCATTATCCGCGTAGACCTGCGCCACATACCGCGCATCCACGCCGCCTTGCCAGTCTTCGGCAAAGTCGTAAGTCAGCCACATATTACCCACGCGCTTGGGCACATTGGTCGGCGTATTGCCTTTACGCGACACCACCGCGCCACTGGCGAGCTTCTCGTTGAACTCGTCGTATTCGGCATCCACCCAGGCGAAGTTGCCCTCTGCCAACAGCCTCGGCGTGATGCGCAGCGAGCTGGCCAGCTCGATACCCTTGGACGACTGCGCGCCGACCGGGATGCTGCTGGTCGGGTCCAACGGGTCGGTGACGGCAAAGTCCTTGCGCTCGATCGTGTAGGCGGCCACGGTGGCCGAGCCAAGGCCGTCAAGGTAATCGAACTTGCTGCCGACCTCCCATTGTTTGCCCGTGGAAACGTCGAACACCTGGGTGGTGGTACTGGGTTGCTCGGCGGCCGTGCTGTATTGCACGTACACATTGGCCGAGGGGATGAATTGGTAGGTCAGGCCCACGCGGCCGGTCACCGGTTCCCAGCTGCGCTTGAAGTGCCGTGGGTTGGTGGCGGTTACCGCGCGGTGGTTGGTCACGTCCAGGTCGATGGCGTCGTAACGCAGGCCGGTCAGCAGCGACAATTTGTCGGTGAGGCCCAGGCGGTTTTCCACGAACAACGCTTTGGTGGTGACCGCATTGGTCTTGTCGTTGCCGAAGCTCTCGCGGGTTCGCGGCAGGTCGTAGAAGTGCCCGGGGTTGTAGTTGTTCGGGTCAACGGTGTTGTTGCCGGGCACATTCAGCGGCGTGCTGGTGGTGCTGTTGACCTTGTATTCAAAGCCGCCGGACCAGGTCGTCGACAGGCCGAAAAGACTGTCCTCGTGGCGCAGCTCGAACTGGTTGCCGTTCTGTTCGCCCTGGTGGCGCACCTGGTAGGCGGTCGAGCGGTTTACCGCCGTGTTACTGGCGTTGTACTGGTAGGTTTCCAGGTTGCGGTAATCGCGCTGGCTGTCCAGATGGTAGAGGGTGTTTTTCAGGGTGGTGTTGTCGTTGATCCGATAGTCGATGATCGAACGGGCCCAGATCGTGCGTTGTTCGTAACGGCCATCGGCGACGTTGTAGTTGTTGAAGCGGTTGTGTTTGTCGATCTTCAGTTCGCCCACTTTGGGGTTGAGCACCGGCGTGCCCCAGTAGGGGCTGTCTTCATGCTCATCCTGGTATTCCAGCGCCAGGGTGTGGGACAGGTTGGGGGTGAGGTCGCTGAGCAGCGAGAATGCCAGGCTCCAGGCGTCACGCTGATCGCGGTCGATGTAACTGTGGTTGGTGTTGCGGATCACATCCAGGCGCGCGTAATGCTGCACATCGGCGCCCGGTTCGGTCAGGGCGTGGTTGACACCAAACGCCATGCCGGCAGTGTCATAGCTGCCATAGGTGAGCTGGCCCTCGGCGGCCTGTTCCTCGCGGGTGGCCAGCTTGGTCACGTAGTTGAGCGAACCGCCCACGGAGCCGGCGCCGTTGATCAGGGAGGAGGGGCCGCCCACCAGTTCCACCCGGTCATAGATCCAGGCATCCACCGGTCGGGCGAGACCGGTGGCGACGTTGATACCGTTGAACATCTGAGTGATCTGGCTGCTGGTGAATCCTCGATACGACACAAAACCGCCAAACCCTGGCGGCGCACTCGCGTTGACGCCGGGCAGGGTGTTGGCCGCATCGCGAAAGGTCTTGGCGCCATGGCGCTCGATGTCAGTGCGATTGGCGATCGCTACCGACGCAGGCGTTTCCCGCACGCTCAAGCCCAGTCGCGACGCCACGCCGCTGGATTGGTCCAGCGCCAGGCCGGGCTCGGCGCTTTGGTCGCCATCAATGGTAGTAGGGGCCAGTTCGATGGCCCAGGTGCAGACAGGCAGGCAGCCGAACAGGCCCGCCAACAAGGGTAAATGTTTCATGGTTGAATCCTGAAAAACTTGGCTTGAAAGCAACGCACGGCCGCCCGTAGTTCCTCGCGGAAACGGTGGTCAGTGCAGATCAGAAAGCGAAGGAATCAGGCGAAAGCGGGCGGCGCACGCGGATGGGCCGTGGGCCAGGTCAATCGGGCAGGGATGTCGGCAGCCAGAACTATGGCTGGCGGTGGGGCGTGGGGTTGCGGCAATACCGCCACATTCAGGCTCGAACTCAGTGCCGGGCCCATGCCGCCCGTGGAGCACAGCGGGCAACCAAAAGCCTTGGCCAGCGTCGGCAGGTTTTCATCGGTGGAGTTGGACGGTTGGGGCGCCTGGGTGCGCGGGTCCACGGTACAGAACTGACCGCCGATGCCATTGAGCTGCATCCCCACCATCTGCCCGTGACCAATACTGCAGGCGAACACATTGAACAGGACGCAGCAATAAAGCATCCAGGCAATGAGCGAGCGGTCGGCACGGGCGATTTTCATGGGGCGGCACTTTACCATCAGCCGCCGACGAAATGCCTGCAAAAAATCCCAGGGCGACTATGCTGTTTCGCATCTTTTCAGGGAGAGCCAGCCATGAGCTTCGTTGTCGCGCGATGGATTGTCGGCGTTTTCACCTGCATCAGCATGGTCCACCTCTACTGGGCCGCCGGCGGCAAACTCGGCAGCCTCGCCGCCATCCCCCAACTACCCGGCGAATTCGCCCGCGGGCCACGCCCTGCCTTCAAACCCTCGGCGCTCGGTACTTTCCTCGTGGCCATGGGCTTGGTGGCGATTGCGCTACTTGTTTGCTTACGCGCTGGGCTGTACTTTTCGGCGGTGTCCCATGGGGCACTTCAGTGGGGGATCAGTGCGATTGCCCTGGTGATGTTTGCCAGGGCGATAGGGGACTCGGAGTTGGTGGGGTTTTTCAAGAAAGTGGGCGGGTCCAGGTTTGCGAGGCTGGATACGTATTTTTATTCGCCGCTGTGTTTGGTGTTGGGGGTTGGGTTGTTGGTGGTGGCGTGGGGATAATGTGAGATTTAATATATTAAAAGAGTTGAGCTGTCTTTGTCCTGATGCGGGCTGCGCTGTGGTTTTCGCTGTTTATACGTATTTAATGGAAACTAACGTCAATCCTTTCAACTTCTAGTTTAATAAATTGATCATTGCATTCAGGGTGGTCGTAGTGTATGCCTTCGGCATTTAGTGCTGTGAAGGAAAGGAATATGTCATTGCGCAGATTCCCGTAAAGGAGGTAGGAATACCCATGGTCCATCCGTTCGATCAGTATTTTTCGCGGCTCAACCCTCTCAATTTTTAAGTCGTCAGCAAGATTTATCACCAGTTCCACATCATAGGTATCACCTACTTGAATCTCATAAGGACAGGAGCTAATAAAGCAATTTATAATGGCGCCCTCTATGAGCAGTGTCACATCTTCATCGATATTTCCGTTGAGCTTTAGTATCTTAGCTTTTTTATAGCTGCTGGGTCTAAAGCCTGGTGGCGCGGATACCATAATCAATTCGTCTCTGTTATTTGGGGTGTGGTGAAAAGTACAACTATTTTTTGCTTATATTTTTTCGATGCTGTATGTGTCTGCAGTCACCGTGAAAATATTTGATTTGTTTTTACTTGCCTTTAAATAGTAACTTTTTTCATTTTTTTTGGGGGTGTACTTCGCAATCTGCAGCAGGCTCGGGTCTTTTTCCTCATAAATTCCACATATTTCTGCGCCGACCGCGCTAAAGCCTTGGAATGCTACGTAATTGTGAAAGGTGATGAGTAAATATTCAGATTGCGAGTCGCTAACAATCACCAATAGCTCGTTGCGCTTGCATGTCACTTGTTGGATGGTTCCTCCCGAAAATTCAATGACTTCTGTTTCGTGTTTTTTCTTGTTTAGTGGTTGGTCGGGTTTCCAGAACTCCAAGTCGGAGCAATGTCTTTCCACATCATCCATATCATCATCGCCGAGCGTGTCATCGAATCCTTTAGAGATTATCGTTCGGATTTTTGCCAAGCGGTGTGTGATTGCGCAGTCGTCGATGAAGTCGGTGGTTGCTTTCCGATACTCTTCAGTTTTTCCAGGCTTTTCACCGTAGTAGCTGCCCATTTTATGTAGAGATATTAGTATGAATTCAACCTCCCTGAGGGCGTCCATTGCTTCTTCGCCAGAGAGGGCTATATTTTTATTTTGCTTTAGCATTATTTTCTCCTCGTGAACTTCGGGTTTTTCAATGTGAGGTTTCCCTTTACGGTAAGTTCTATGGTGTTGTATCTAGGGTTACTCACTCTCTCAAGTTGCGATTCTGGTACGTCGAACTCAACGTAATCCCTGCCTTTGCTTCTGTGGATATGATATGTGTCTTGTGCATCTTTAGCACTCAGTACTTTGCTTTTCGCGGATTCAACATAAACTCTATTATTGTCTTTAGCCAATATCACTCCTTCTTTTTCAATACCTTTTGAGCCTGCTCTGCTTGTGTAATGTCGCACTCTGACAGTTTTTTCGTGGTTTGAGGCGGGAGCGGGTTGTGTTGGCTCGCCAATTTCAACCTTTGCATGCTTGGTCGGATTCACCGCGTTTTGCGCTGGTTTACATCCACCACCACCAGGGCAAGAACTCAGTCCGAGTGGATCCACCCAACCCGTAGGATTGGGCACATACTGATAACCATTGATCCCACCCGCCAGCTTCTCCGGATCGGGCGTCAGGTAGCGACCAATATCCGGATTGTAGTAGCGATGGCGGTTGTAGTGCAGTCCGCTTTCCTGATCGAAGTATTGGCCCTGGAAGCGCAG
>NZ_UTBG01000221.1 GCF_900580675.1 Pseudomonas viridiflava | reverse complement strand
CTTCCAGGGCCACGCGCTTGGTGATTTCCGAAAGCAAGTCGTCAACCTGGGTCAGCGCCGGGCGGATCTCGATTTGCGGGTCCACTAGGCCCGTCGGGCGCACCAGTTGCTCAATCACGCGGCCGGCATGCTCGGCCTCGTAGTTGCCCGGCGTGGCCGAGACAAAGATGGTCTGCGGGCTGATGCTTTCAAACTCGTCGAAACGCATCGGCCGGTTATCCAGCGCCGACGGCAAACGGAAGCCGTATTCCACCAGGGTTTCTTTACGCGAGCGGTCACCTTTGTACATCGCACCCACCTGCGGCACGCTGACGTGGGACTCGTCGATGACCAGCAAGGCGTCGTCCGGCAGGTAGTCAAACAAGGTAGGCGGCGCCTGCCCGGAGTCGCGGCCCGAGAGGTAGCGCGAGTAGTTTTCGATGCCGTTGCAGTAGCCCAGCTCCAGAATCATCTCCAGGTCGAAACGGGTGCGCTGCTCCAGGCGCTGGGCTTCCACCAGCTTATTGTTGGAACGCAAGTACTCCAGGCGCTCGGCCAATTCGGTCTTGATCCCCTCGATGGCGCCCATCAGGGTTTCACGCGGGGTCACGTAGTGGCTTTTCGGGTAGAACGTGAAGCGCGGCAGCTTGCGGATCACCTCACCGGTCAACGGGTCGAAGGCCGAGAGGCTCTCGACTTCGTCGTCGAACAGCTCGATGCGGATGGCTTCCAGGTCGGATTCGGCCGGGTAAATGTCAATCACATCGCCGCGCACCCGAAAGGTCGCACGGGCGAAATCCATGTCGTTGCGGGTGTATTGCAGGCTGGTCAGGCGCCGCAGCAGTTCGCGCTGGTCGAGTTTGTCGCCGCGATCCACGTGCAGCACCATTTTCAAATAGGTCTCGGGACTGCCCAGACCGTAGATGCACGACACGGTGGTGACGATAATCGCGTCCTTGCGCTCCAGCAGTGCCTTGGTCGCCGACAGCCGCATCTGCTCGATGTGGTCGTTGATCGAGGCGTCTTTCTCGATAAAGGTATCGGAAGACGGCACATACGCTTCGGGCTGGTAGTAGTCGTAGTAGGAAACGAAATACTCCACCGCGTTGTTCGGGAAGAACGCCTTGAACTCGCCATACAACTGCGCGGCCAGGGTCTTGTTCGGCGCCAGCACCAGGGTCGGGCGATTGGTCTGCGCGATCACGTTGGCGATGCTGAAGGTCTTGCCGGAGCCGGTCACCCCGAGCAGCGTCTGGTGCGCCAGGCCGGCTTCGATGCCTTCGACCATCAGGCGAATGGCTTCGGGTTGATCGCCGGCGGGTTCAAAGCGGGTGACGAGCTGGAAATCCGACATAACGTACCTCGTGAAGTCACCCCAGACTCGAAACCGCCAGGGACGAAAAAAGCTCAGCAACCCGCGAAAAGTCATCGCAGGTTGCAGGAAAAAACCATGATAGCTGTAGAAGTGGTGCCGAATGTGACGGGTTTCAAGGCAATCATCTGACCTGCCGTCTACGATCAAGGTTGCAATAAGACTAACGGTGGGCAAATAAACCGAAAAACTTGGCCGAAAAGCCGTTTCGGCTGTCGCCGTCGACGGTGCGGGCCTCTATACTAGCTCCCCGTTTGTGCACCGCTCTAGTGCATTCGGCTGGAGCGCGACACGTCCCTCCATTCCCCCATAGAGCTGCCGCAAAAATGAGCCTGTTCTCCGCTGTCGAAATGGCACCACGCGATCCAATCCTGGGCCTCAACGAAGCATTCAACGCCGACACACGAACCACCAAGGTCAACCTTGGCGTGGGCGTTTACTGCAACGAGGAGGGGAAGATTCCACTCTTGCGTGCCGTTGCCGAAGCGGAAGCCATTCGCGTGGCGCAACACGCCGCCCGTGGCTACCTGCCGATCGACGGTATCGTGGCTTACGACCAGGCCGTGCAAACGCTGCTGTTTGGCGCGCAATCGCCACTGCTGAGCGCCGGCCGTGTGATCACCGCCCAAGCGGTCGGCGGCACCGGCGCGCTGAAAATCGGCGCTGACTTCCTCAAGCAACTGCTGCCGAATGCCGTGGTCGCCATCAGCGACCCAAGCTGGGAAAACCATCGCGCCTTGTTCGAAACCGCGGGCTTCCCGGTACAGAACTATCGCTACTACGACGCCGCCACCCACGACGTGAACCGCGCCGGCCTGCTCGAAGACCTCAACGCCCTGCCGCCGCAGTCCATCGTGGTGTTGCACGCCTGCTGCCACAACCCGACCGGCGTCGACCTGAGCCCGGCCGACTGGCAAAACGTGCTGGACGTGGTCAAGGCCAAGAACCTGGTGCCATTCCTCGACATGGCCTACCAGGGCTTTGGCGACGGCATCCACGAAGACGCCGCAGCAGTGCGCCTGTTCGCTGAGTCGGGCCTGACCTTCTTTGTGTCCAGCTCGTTCTCCAAGTCGTTCTCGCTGTACGGCGAACGCGTGGGCGCGCTGTCGATCGTCAGCGAGTCCAAGGAAGAAAGCGCGCGCATCCTGTCCCAGGTCAAGCGCGTAATCCGCACCAACTACTCCAACCCGCCGACCCACGGCGCGGCAATCGTGGCTGCGGTGCTGAACAACCCTGAGCTGCGGGCCCAGTGGGAAGCCGAGCTGGCCGAGATGCGCCTGCGCATCCGTGGCATGCGCGAGCAGATGGTGGCTGAACTGGCCAAGGCTGCTCCTGGCCACGACTTCAGCTTTGTCGGGCGCCAGCGCGGGATGTTCTCCTACTCCGGCCTGACCGTTGAGCAAGTCACCCGTTTGCGCACCGAATTTGGTATCTATGCGCTCGACACCGGCCGTATCTGTGTGGCGGCGTTGAACCAGTCGAACATTGGTGCGGTAACAAAGGCGATTGTCCAGGTTCTATAAGCCTGCCAGCGTCATGCGAAGGGGGAAGCCTGTGGCTTCCCCCTTTTTATTGGCGAACACACTAGACTGAACCCCGACTGCCCTTTTGCTGTGAGAGCCTTATGAGAAACGACGACCTGGACCTGCGCGCCGACCGCGACGAACTGCATGACTTCACCCCGCGCGCCCCGCAAGCCAAGCGCCAGAAAAGCCTGGTGCTGCAAGTGGCGCTCGGTGTGTTCCTCGGCGGCCTGGCCTTGTGGCTGGTGCAACTCGGCGCCACGGCCATCATGGCAAAACTGGCCATGGGCACCCTGCAATTCGGCGGCTGACACAGAACAAAATGTGGGCGCTGGATTGCCTGCGATAGCATCACTGCAGTGTCACTGACACACCGAGGTGCCTGCATCGCAGGCAAGCCAGCTCCCACACTTAACCTACTGCGCTTGCGAACCGCGCTCCTCCAGCAGCTTCACAAAACTGTTCAAGCTCTGCGACACGGTGCCCCGCCGCCAGATCAACCACGTATGCAGGATGCGGAACGTGTCGGTCAGCGGCCACACGCTCACCGCGGTAAACCCCGGCATGCTTTCAAGCATGCTGCGCGGCATCAACGCCAGGCCGGCGCCGGCGCTGACGCAGGCGAGCATGCCATGGTAGGACTCCATCTCGAAGATCTTGCCCGGCACCGCGCCATCCTGTGAAAACCAGCGTTCGAAGTGATGGCGGTACGAGCAGTTCGAGCGAAAGGTGTAAATATTCTCCCCCGCCACATCCTGCCCGCGAGTGATCGGCGCGTGATGCAGCGGCGCGATCACCACCATTTCTTCCTCGAAGACCGCCACGCCTTCCAGCGTCGCGTGCAGCACCGGCCCATCGACGAACGCCGCCGCCAGACGCCCCGAGAGCACGCCCTCGATCATGGTGCCCGACGGCCCGGTGCTCAGGTCCAGTTCGACCTTGGCATGTTTCTGGTTATACGCCGCCAGCAAGGCAGGGATACGCACCGCCGCCGTGCTTTCCAGCGAACCCAGGGCAAACGCACCCTGGGGCTCCTCACCGGCCACCGTCGCGCGGGCTTCTTGCACCAGATCGAGAATGCGCCGCGCATAACCGAGGAAATTCCACCCGGCCGGGGACAGGCGCAGGCGGCTCTTCTCGCGGATAAACAGCTCCACGCCCAAATCCTGCTCCAGTTGCTTGATACGCGTGGTCAGGTTCGACGGCACACGATGAATCAACTGCGCGGCGGCGCTGATGCTACCTTGCTCGGCAACGGCCTTGAAGATTTCCAGCTGCACCAGGTCCAAGTCATTCTCCAATCGTGAATGTATTGCTCAATATTATTCAGTTTCCAGAAAACATGCATCCCCGTAGTCTGAGCCCATTCACTCATTCAGCCGGACGGTGCCATGAACGCTATTTCTCACCAGACCCACGCCTTGTCGATCAACCCTGCCACGGGCGAGACAGTCGCCAGCTACCCCTACGAAACCACCGCGCAATTGAACGCCACGCTCGACCGCGCTACCGGCGCGTTCCGCACCTGGCGCCGCCAGCCTGTGAGCCAGCGTGCCGAGCTGATGCTGGCGCTGGCGACCGCGCTGCGTGATCAAGCCGAAGCAATGGCACAGATGATCACCCTGGAAATGGGCAAACCCATCGCCCAGGCCCGTGCCGAAATCGAAAAATGCGCCCAGCTCGCCGAATGGTACGCCGCCCAGGGCCCGGCCATGCTCGCCCCGGAGGCCACCCTGGTGGACAACGGCAGCGCCCAGATCGAATATCGCCCGCTGGGCCCGATCCTCGCCGTGATGCCATGGAACTTCCCGGTGTGGCAAGTGCTGCGCGGCGCCGTGCCGACCCTGCTCGCCGGCAACACCTACGTGCTCAAACACGCGCCAAACGTGATGGGCAGCGCCTACCTGATGAAAGCCGCGTTCGAAAAAGCCGGTTTTGCTGATGGCCTGTTCGAAGTGCTCAACGTGACCCAGGACGGCGTGTCCCAGGCCATCGCCGACCCGCGTATCGCCGCCGTCACCCTGACCGGCAGCGTACGCGCCGGCATGGCGATCGGCTCGCAAGCCGGTGCCGCGCTGAAGAAATGTGTGCTGGAACTGGGCGGCTCCGACCCCTTCATCGTGCTCAACGACGCCGACCTCGACGCCGCCGTAAAGGCCGCCGTGATCGGCCGCTTCCAAAACAGCGGCCAGGTCTGCGCCGCCGCCAAGCGCCTGATCATCGAAGCCGGTGTGGTGGAAGCCTTCACCGCCAAATTCCTCGAAGCCAGCCGCGCGCTGGTGATGGGCGACCCGACCTCGACCAACACCTACGTCGGCCCCATGGCCCGCTTCGACCTGCGCGACGAGCTGCACGGCCAGGTCCAGGCCACCCTGGAAGAAGGCGCGACCCTGCTGCTGGGCGGCAACAAAGTCGCCGGCGCCGGTAACTACTACGCGCCGACCGTATTGGCAGACGTCACCGACCAGATGACCTCGTTCAAGCAGGAACTGTTCGGCCCCGTGGCCTCGATCATCACCGCGCGCGACGCCGACCATGCTGTGGCCCTGGCCAACGACAGCGAGTTCGGGCTCACTGCCAGCATCTTCACCACCGACCCGGCCAAGGCACGCGACATCGCCAACCAGCTGGAAACGGGCGGGATCTTCGTCAACGCGTTCAGCGTGTCCGACCCTCGGGTGGCGTTTGGGGGGGTGAAGAAAAGTGGGTTCGGGCGTGAACTCTCGCACTTTGGCGTAAGGGAATTCTGCAACGCGCAGACCGTGTGGCTGGATCGCAAGTAAGCCAGGCAGGGAGGCTTGCTTCCCGTGGTGAGCAGGCCAGTTGTGGCGAGCAGGCTTGCCCTGCGTTGGGCTGCGCAGCAGCCCCAAAACCCTGCGCCGCGCTATGCCTGACACTCCGCAGCGGCCTTAATGGGGCCGCTGCGCGGCCCAACGCAGGGCAAGCCTGCTCGCCACAAAAGCGCCTCCATTTACCCCAGGCAATCAATCACTGCGCATTGATGTAGTAAAACTGCGCCTGGCTCTTCTCGACTGCGGTCCGCACCTGCTCTTTCTGTGCATCGGTGCCCGAGTAGTAAATCTGCAATCCCTTCAAATCCTGGCCTTCAACGGCTTTGCCGATCACGGCCACGTCAACCGGGGAACCGGCGCCGATAATCAAAAAGAACACATCACCCAGGCGTTTTGTATTCAGCAGCTCGGCCCGCAGACTGGCGGCATTCTGGTCGCCGGCCATGGCAATCCCCAGGGTGTCGCCGAACAAACCGGTTTTGGGGATGTTCATCGTGTGCAAACGCAGCTTGTCGGACCCGGCGGGCATCGACTTGACGTACGCGGAGGCCGCCTCATCGAGAATCTGTTTTTCGGATTTGCCCTGGGTGGCGCAACCGGCGAGCGTGGCGATCAGAGCGAGAGCGACTAATGATTTCACTGTGAATTCCTTGTGAGAAAGCTGTCCATGGGATGCGCATCATAGGAGACGAATTCCATCAGAGCCACCGTCTTCTTCACGCTCCACCCCGTGATCGACTACCATACCGCGCCGGTTCCCAAACGGGACTAATAGGGAATCCGAAGCGCAGCACATCGCGTCAATCGGAACTGCCCCCGCAACTGTAGGTGCTGAGCCTGCTCCTTAACGCCACTGGACACCGTCCGGGAAGGCCGGAGCGTGGCGACGACGCATCAGTCAGGAGACCTGCCGGCCCAGCACAATCACTAACCGGCGGGGTGTCCGGGAAGGACATCCTTGCCCTGCCACCCCGGCAGCGTTCGAGGGCGTATTTCCAATACCGTACCTCCCCAGTTCCACGTACGGCTTTACGGAGATTGCCCCATGCTGCCACGCGTTACCGCCCTGATCACCGGCCTGGGCTTTTGTGCCCTGGCCCACGCCGCGCCCACTCAGTACCCGCTGACCGTAGAGAATTGCGGCAGCGCCGTCACCTTTCAGCAGGCGCCCGCGCGCAGCGTGACCATCGGCCAGGCCGCCACCGAAATGCTCTACGCCCTGGGCGTCGGCAACACGCTGGTCGGCACCTCGCTGTGGTTCAACAGCGTATTGCCGCAGTTCAAGGCGCAGAACGACAGCATCGAGCGCCTGGCGGATAACGAGCCAAGCTTTGAAGCGGTGATCGCCAAGCGCCCGCAACTGGTGGCCGCCGAACTGGAATGGGTGGTCGGCGCACAAGGCGTAGTCGGCACCCGCGAGCAGTTTCACGAACTGAAAATCCCCACCTACCTGCTGCCCTCCGACTGCGAAGGCAAGGACAACCTGGTGGGCGCCGACGGCACGCGGCTGGAGCCGTTTCGCATCGAGACTATCTATAAGAGCATCCGCCAACTGGCGCAGATTTTCGATGTGCAGGATCGTGGCCAGCAACTGAACGACGCGCTCAAGGCGCGCCTGGCCAAATCCGTGGCCACGGTGCACAGCAAAGGCCTCAAGCAAGCCAGCGCGCTGGTGTGGTTCTCCAGCGCGGAGATGGCCAGCGACCCGTACGTGGCCGGCCACAAGGGCGTTCCTGAATTCATGCTGGAAACCCTGGGCCTGCACAACGTGGTGCAGTCCGATGAGGAATGGCCGGCCGTCGGCTGGGAAACCATCGCCAAGGCCAACCCGACCTTTCTGGTGATCGCCCGCATGGACCGCCGCCGCTACCCCGCCGATGACCATGAAAAGAAACTCGCCTTCCTGCGCAGCGACCCGGTCACGCGCAACATGGACGCGGTGAAAAACAACCGCATCATCATCCTCGACGCCATGGCGCTGCAGGCCAGCATTCGCATGTTCGATGGCCTTGAACAACTGGCCACGGCCATCGACGGCTACGACCTGCGCAAATGAACAGCAGCCTGATCCGTACCCTGCTCGCCCTGGCCCTGCTGCTGATCGCCGTGCTCGCCGGCGTGGCCATCGGCGAAACCGCCATCGCGCCGAAGGTGGTGTTGCAGGTGCTCGCCAACAAACTCTGGGCAGCCGGCTACGTGCTGGACCCGATCGACGAAGGCGTGGTGTGGAACTACCGCCTGACCCGCGCCCTGGTCGCCGCCGCGTGCGGTGCCGGGTTGGCGACGTGCGGGGTGATCCTGCAATCGTTGTTGCGTAACCCGTTGGCCGATCCCTACTTGCTGGGCATCAGCGCCGGCGCCTCGACCGGAGCGGTTTTGGTGATGCTGATCGGCGTGGGCGGCGGGCTGATTTCGTTGTCGGCCGGTGCGTTTGTCGGCGCAATGGCGGCGTTTGCGCTGGTGATTTTATTGGCGCGGGCCAGCGGCTCGTCCAGCGGCACCGGGCAGATCATCCTCGCGGGCATCGCCGGCTCGCAGCTGTTCAATGCACTCACCGCGTTCCTGATCACCAAATCGGCCAGCTCCGAGCAGGCGCGCGGCATCATGTTCTGGCTGCTCGGCAACCTCAGCGGCGTGCGCTGGCCGTCGGTGTGGCTGGCGGTGCCAGTGGCCGTCGCGGGCTTGGCCGTTTGCCTGTGGCACCGCCGCGCGCTGGACGCGTTTACCTTCGGCACCGACTCCGCCGCCTCCCTGGGCATCCCGGTGCGGCGCGTGCAATTTGTGCTGGTGGGCTGCGCCGCGCTGGTCACGGCGGTGATGGTGTCGCTGGTGGGCTCCATCGGCTTTGTCGGCCTGGTGATCCCCCACGCGGCGCGCCTGCTGCTCGGCACCGGGCACTCGCGCCTGCTGCCGGCCAGCGCTTTGGGCGGCGCGTTGTTCCTGATCGCGGCCGATGTGCTGTCGCGCACGCTGATCAAGGGCCAAGTGATCCCGGTAGGTGTGGTCACGGCGCTGGTGGGCGCGCCGGTATTTGCGTTGATTCTGATTGGCCGGAGAAATGCGCGATGAGCGTACTCAGCTGCGCCGGCCTGGGCTTCAAGGTGCGTGAGGCCGAGTTGCTGCGCGATATCCACCTGGAGGTTCAACGGGGGGAAACCTTGGGCATAGTCGGCCCGAACGGCTCCGGCAAATCCACCTTGCTCAAATTGCTCGCCGGCTTGCGCGCACCGGTCAGCGGCGAAGTGCGCCTGGGCGACAAACGCCTGGGCGAACTCTCGCGCCGCGCCATCGCGCAACAGCTGGCGGTGGTGGAGCAACAGGCCGACACCGACGACGCCATCCGCGTGTTCGACGCCGTGGCCCTGGGCCGCACGCCGTGGCTGTCGGCGCTCAGCCCGTGGTCGCGCGCGGACGACGCCATCGTGCATCAGGCTCTACAGGACGTGGACGCCACCCACCTGAGCCAGCGCGCGTGGCGCAGCCTCTCCGGCGGCGAACGCCAACGCGTGCACATCGCCCGTGCCCTGGCGCAACGGCCGCAGATCTTGCTGCTGGATGAGCCGACCAATCACCTGGATATCCAGCATCAACTCGCGATCTTGAAGGGTGTGCAGGGGTTGCCGGTGACCACGCTTATTGCGCTGCATGATCTTAACCAGGCGCTGACCTGTGATCGGCTGGCCATACTGGATCACGGGCGTTTGGTGGCGCTGGGCAAGCCGTTGGACGTGCTGACGCCGCAGCGCTTGCAGGAGACGTTCGGGGTGCAGGCGCATTACCTGACGGACCCGTTTGATGGGGCGCAGATCCTGCGGTTGCGCTCGAACTGAATGAACCGGAAGGCGAGACACCAATCCCCCCTCCCACATTTGATCGGCGCTGCCTTCGGATCTATAGACGTCGCTGCATATGCGTTGTTCGCCAAACGGGTTCGGCTTCGATGTCGATAATCTCAAACCCCTGGCGCAGCCAAAAATCAATCGCACCCGGCAAGAACGGATGGGTATGCAGGTACACCACCGCTACCCTGTCCGCCCGCGCCTTCGCCTCCAACGCACGGTACAACTCGCGCGCCAAACCGAAGCGGCGAAACGCTGGCAACACGAACAAGCGCACCACCTCCACTACCTTGCGGCCGTGGTCATTCAATTGCGGGAAGCGCCCGTCATACGGCAGATAGCCGACGGCGGCGACGATTTGGCCTTCCACACAGGCCACCAGAAATTGGCCGTCACCTTCGAGGTAAACAGCCTCGAAGCGCGCCAGGTCATCCGGCATTCCCGCAGCGCTGAGCTTGGGAAAAAGCTCGGCGCGGGCCTGCAGGACAAACGCCAGCAGCTCGGGGACATCAGCCGCCGCCACCGCCCGAATGGTGGAGTTTGCCTTCATACAACCTCAATCCGGGTAATGCCCACCACCTCCGCCTGCTCCAGAATCTCCTCTGGCGTGGCATCCGCCGCGGGCAGGATCAGGCCGTTCTCCGCATCACCAAAGTGCAGCTGCAACAGGTGCATCGCCGCCTCATGCACGGGCAACTCGGGCTGCTTGAGTTCAAACACATGGCTGCGGGGCTCGGCGTTGAACAGGTAGTTCAGGGTGTATTCGCGCATGATGAAGTCCTGATGATGGGAGAGGAGCAACTGATTAACCTGACTCATCGTTCAGGTTTTAAGTTCAACCGCTTTACATACCCTCTTGCTGCCCAGGCTACCCTAAGCTCGGTCTACGCGCCCCGAGTAACACTTGCGCCAGCGCGTTCACTCACGCAGCTCACAGACGGCACTGCCCTTCATACCCGACGCATGCACACTCACATGGCGGACGGAAAACCCTGGCTGCTCGACGAGCTTTTTCTCATTCCAAACCCCACCACTGGCGACCTGGTAACCGATGGCACCATCCGCTTGCCAGGTCAGGCGCAACGTATACACACCGTTGTGATCGGTCGTCTGGTTGAACGGCATACTTATAACCGGCTTCGCCTTGTTGAACGTACGCACGTTGAAACCCCGCTGGTCAGTGCCGGGGGGCGCATAGCTGGAAAGAAACAGCGTATCGTCCTCGGCCGCGTCTTCCGCCGCCGCAAGAATCACCGTTGGCACCCACCTTTCGCCACGACCTTGCAGGTCAACTGGCCTTCGCCCTTTACGTTGTGCCGCAGCAACGTCTCGTATTGCCCGTATGGCACATCGAAGGTCAGTTTTTTCTCTGCAACCTGGCCATAAACGGCGGGCAGATACAGCGCCGAGATTACGATGAGTCCCTGAAAAACTTTCACGTGCATTCCTTTGCTTGAGTGGATAACTGGGTAGGGGCGAGAAGTTACGCGGCCTGTAGGGAAAAGTGGATGGGTTTTGCGGTGCTTCGGGGGCGGGTGCGCTCGCTATCTGGCTAAGCCAGATGCTGGATCGACAGACTCAATCTGCCTATTTATCCACCCCCGGCTATACACCAACACGTTGTCCGCCATCCCCACCGGAAAATGAATAAACCCATGAGCCGATTCCGGCAACAGGTGCGCCTCAACCTCTGCCATCGCGCCCCAGCGCTCGGCCATCTGCAGCGTGTCGTCCAACAGTGGGTCCAGCTCGCCGACGAACATCAATGCCGGGGGCAGCCCCGTAAGGTCGCCATACAAGGGTGACAACGGCGCATTTCGGCGTTGTTCGTCGCTCAAATCCGGCGTAAGCAGGCGCAGCGCGGCCACCATGCCCGGCCCGTCCAGCAACAAAGTATCCGGCCCGGCGGCACGCACGCTTGGCGTGCCGGCCAGATCGTAAACGCCGTAATACAGCACCGTGCCGTTCACCCGTTGGAGCAGCTCGGGCCATTGCTTCAGCGCCAGCAACGTCGCCGCCGCCAGGTGTCCGCCGGCTGATTCGCCCACGACAAACACCGGCAGGCCCGCGAACTCTTCGGCAGTGAGCAACCAGCGCGCAGCGGCCAGGCAGTCGTCCATCAGCCCTTCGACCGGCGTGTCGACCGCCAGCCGATAGTCCACCGACACCACCGCCACGTCGCACGCGCGGACCATGCCCAGGTTAAGGTCGTCGTCCATCTGCGCATTGCCGATCACCCAGCCGCCGCCATGGATGTCCAGCACCACGCCCTTCGGCATGCCGCTGGGCCGCAGGATGCGCACAGGCACCGATCCTACGAGCTTGCGCTCTGCTTGCGGCGCCTTCTTGAGCGTCTGGCTGACGCGCAGCAGCGCCTGAATCAGACGCGGTGTTACGCGATTACGGATCTTGAAACGTGGCAACCAGGCGAGCTTCTTATTGAAGCGCCGCATTTGCGCCAGTTCAGGCTCACTGGCGGGCCAGGGTTTATAGGCCATTAACGATTATTCCGCAGGATCGAGAAATTCAACGCCGCCGCCACACACAGCCACGCCAGGTACGGGAACAGGATCAAGCCGGTGATCAGATCCAGGCGTACCGCCAACACCACCATCGCCGCGACGGTCAGCCACAGTATTGCGATGATTACCATCCCGGCCAAGAGGCGATGCGCGCCGAAAAACACCGGCGTCCACAACGTGTTCAATGCGATCTGCGCCGCCCACAGGGCCAATACCATTTCGCTGCCCGGGATCAGGCTCAAGCGGTAACCAGCCCAGGCCAGCAGCAGGTAAATGATGGTCCAGGCCACCGGGAACAACCAATTCGGCGGGGTGAAACCTGGTTTTACGAGGGATTCGTACCACGCACCGGGCTTGAAGATGATGCCGGTGCTGGCGGCGGCGGCGCAGGCGAGCAGGAAGATAAAGAAAGTCATGGTCGGTCCTTGGCGGATGATTTCAAACTTGGACGTGCGGCAGGCGGGTAAAAGTTCACTGGGGGTTAATCCGGCGCCACAATCCGTAGCCAGGGCCAGCGCGCCTGATAACTGCGCGCCTTGTTCGCGAACAACGCCGGCTCACGGTGCAGCGGGTTGATCCGCAACACACCCTGCTCCACATCTTCCAGACCATACGGCGCATAGACCTCGCCCGTGCCCACCTCCAGCCCGATGCACGTGCCGGCCACCAGGTAACGATCAATCCCCTGTTTGGCCGTGTGCAATTGCGGATACGGCCGGCCAAAGCGCTGGCCATACCACAGGTGCACGCGCGCCTGGTTGCGCACTTCGACATTAACGCCCAAGTCCTGGAACAACGCCTGCGCCGCGCGGATGACTACGTCCTCAGCCTCGTAGGACAAGTCGGAGTCGAAGTAAAAAACGTCGTAGTCTTTTACGCCCTGCACCACCGGAAGATTCACCTGATGATTCCACACCGCCTGGAACAAACAACCTGCTGTCAGAAAGCACTGATCCAAACCCAGCTCAGGCAGGCGCGCGAAGATCTGCGCGTTGACGGGGTTGGCCATGGCCAGGTTGAGCAAGGTGTCGGCGGTCAATGTCATGGTTATCCCTGCGTGAAAGATCCGTTTTCAGGCGCTGACTGTACAACAGTGCGTTGGAGGGTTTTGTGACGGGGGCGATTTTATCTGAAGGGATGTAGGGACTTTCCGGGAAGTGCACGACAGGATGTCTGCACCTTGCTCCATTGCCTACGCCTGCGTCAGAATCCGCCGGCTTGTGCGCTGGGGTGGCCGTCTCTAAGGTTGCTCGGTCGCTGAATTTCTCAATGGTCGGGTTTAGTAGCCCACGGTTTAACCTAACAAGTGCACAAGCTTCATCTAACAGACGTTCCTGTCTGTGCCTGATGGTGGCTGTGCGTAGGGCACCTTCGGGTGCGCCGGTTTTGTTAGGTTCCACCGGTCTACTAACCTGCGTACAGCTACCGCCCCTTTGTTTAGTAGCGACGAGGTGGTGGCCCAAGCGAGGAACTTAACAATGCTTACCGATTCAACCACCCTCTTCACCGTCACACCCAACGCCAGCAACGAAACCCTCATCACCAACAGCTACGAAACTTTCGCCGCCGTCAGCACCCTGCTGCTCGACCTGGCCGAAGACCTCAGCGGCAAACACCGCGACATCGCGCTGGCCATCCACCAACTGAGCGAACTGGGCG
Source organism: Pseudomonas viridiflava (assembly GCF_900580675.1). Lineage (GTDB taxonomy): Bacteria > Pseudomonadota > Gammaproteobacteria > Pseudomonadales > Pseudomonadaceae > Aquipseudomonas. The sequence goes on along the minus strand of NZ_UTBG01000221.1, from coordinate 15,904 downwards.
TGCTGCTCACGGCCAAACTGCTCGACCGCGAAGCGCCCTGCCCCGTCTGATTATCAGCCCTTCAGCTCACCCGCCCGATTACTCGCCGCGTCGTCGTAAGCCACATACAACGACTCGGCGATCTGGCTTTTGATCGCCTTGGCAGCTTCAAGGCCCAGCACAAAACCTTCCGCCTTGCCGCCCGCGCGGTTGAGTTCTTCATGGGTGGAGGCGCCGGTGATGGCGTCGAGCAGCTTGGAAGCGTGAGGGCCTACGCCTTTTGGGAGGGAGATTTGGTCGATGGTCATTGCGGTACCTTTAAGAAATGAGAACGGTAGCGCGTGAAACCACTGCCGAAGTGGCATGGTAGACCGGATAGCAGAGAAAGGGGCGGCTTTCGCCTCATAGTCGCCGTTGGTGGCACCGATTTCAGGATCACGATTGTTTCAGCCCGTCTCCATCACTGGAAATTCTCAAGACTAGGTTTACCGAACCGAACCTGCCCGTGCGTGATAGCACATTAAGATCCGTCTTATTCGATACACCTTGAGGTTACTTTAGCCTGTGTTTGCTGCACTACCAAAGCCAGCATCCAGACCTTTATCAAGAGTACCACCTCATGAAAAAACTAATCATGTCCCTTACTGCTGCGTCCTCGCTTTTGGCGTGCATCGGCGCGCAGGCGGCAGATGGCACAGTGAATTTCACCGGCCAGGTCACCGCCCAGACTTGCCGTATCGACGGTTCGTCCGGCGCGACTACCAAGACGGTGACACTGCCTAAAGTGTCCACCTCTGCATTGGCCAAGATCGGTGACCCGGCGGGTCGTACCAAGTTCACCTTCGCTCTGTCCCAATGTTCTGAAGACACGGGCGTTTCCGTGCGCTTCGAGCCGGGCGCTACCGTGAGTGCCGCGACGGGCAACCTGCTCAACCAGACCGCCAACGGTTCGAATGCGCAGATTCAGATTCTCAACTCAAACTTCGGCGTGGTGAACGTATCGACGAACACGGGTGACCAGGCTGTGGCTATCGTCGACGGCAATGCAACCCTGACGTACTACGCGCAATACATCGCCGCGACTGCGGCAGGGACAGCCGGCCTCGTCACCAGCAGCGTGCAATATTCGCTGGCTTACAACTAACTCATCGAAAAACCCACTTTGATTTAAAAAAGTGGGTTTCCGAGGTTTTCCATGTTTTCAAGATTACTTGCCAGCGGCGCCTTTGCAGCCCTGTTGCTCAGTTCGCCGTGGTTGTGCCCCATCGCCTCGGCCAACGTCATCGTGACCGGTACGCGTGTGATCTACCCCGCCGCTGAAAGAGAAGTCACCGTGCGCGTTGAAAACGCAGGCGACGAGGCCTCTTTGGTTCAACTATGGGCCGACAAAGGCAACGACCAATTAAAGGCCGATGAGGCCGATGCACCCTTTCTGATTGTTCCGCCGATCACCCGAATCGAACCGGGCAAGGGGCAGTCTCTGCGTCTGATTTTTACACAAGCGCAAGTCCCGAGCGACCGTGAGTCGGTGTACTGGCTGAACATGCTGGACGTGCCCCCGCTGCCCAAAGACAGCGAGAACTACATGCAGGTGGCTTTTCGTACCCGCTTGAAGGTATTCCTGCGCCCCTCCGGCCTGGTCGGTGAACCCGAAGAAGCACCCGCAGCGATCACCTGGGCGTTGGTAAAAAGCGAAAAAGGCATGGCCCTGCGTGGCACCAACAAATCGGCTTACTACGTGTCGTTCAACGAGGTGTCCGCAGTCACCCCTACGAAAACGTTTAAGGGCACCGGCGGAATGATTGCCCCCGGCAGCACTGCGGAATTTGCCATTGATGGCTTGCCGCCGCAGCTTCCAGCAGGCTCCTCGGTGCGCTTCACCTGGATCAACGACTACGGTGCAGTCACCACGGTGACCCACCCTCTGTAACCCATTGTCGTCGTCAAAGGAGCTGTATCCGACCGCTCTTTGCCGTGATACCGCTGCTGTTCGAAGGAATCTCCATCCATGTTTATTTCAACCTGTACTTCGGTATGGTGTTGGCGGCTTTTGCCTGGGTTATTGCTCGGCGTGATCGGTTCGGTCATGGCCGAAGAACACGCGGATTTGGATTTCAACCCTGCGTTTCTGAATGACTCACGCGGCAGCGCACTGGATGTCTCGGCATTCAGCAAAGGCAACCCGGTCACACCCGGGGTTTATAAAATGGATGTTTACCTGAACGACCAATGGATGGGTCACGAACCCCTGGTTGCAAAAGCCTCGCCAGATAACACAGGCACCTACTGTTTCAGCGCTGAGCAGTTGACCCGTTGGGGTGTTGACTTGAAGGCCATGGCTGCACTCGCGCCTGTGGACCTGAAGACGCTCGACAGCCAATGCGTAGACTTCGCCCGCCTGCCCGATACCGCGCAGATGCAGGTGAGCATGAGCGACTTCCGCGTCGACTTGAGTATTGCTCAGGCCTACCTGGCGCGCCGCTCCCGTGGATATGTCGACCCGGCCACCTGGGATTCGGGCATCACCGCAGGCTTCGTCAACTACCGCGCCAGTTTGAATCAGGGCGAAAGCCAGGGTGTCAGCCAGAACCAGAGTTACCTGGGCCTGTCCACCGGGCTGAACCTGGGCAATTGGCGCCTGCGCCACAACAGCGGCTACCGGGCGCAATCAACGCGCGGGGTAGCGATGTCGGGTGAATATCAGGCGATCAATAGCTACGCCGAGCGCGACATTACGGCGTTGCGCTCGCAGCTCAGCCTGGGCCAGTACTACACCCAGGGTGAACTCTTCGACAGCGTGCCGTTCACGGGTGCGCAACTGAGCAGCGATGACCGCATGTTGCCCGACTCCCTACGCGGCTTTGCGCCGCAGGTACGCGGTGTCGCCGAAACCAACGCCACCGTGACTATCCGTCAGGGCAGCAACGTGCTGTACGAAAAAACCGTTCCGCCTGGCCCGTTCATGATCGATGACCTGTACCCCACCAGCTATGCCGGTGACTTGCAGGTCTCGATCACCGAGGCCAACGGCAAGGTCAGGCGTTTTGTCATGCCATTTGCGTCGGTAGCACAGTTGCTACGCCCAGGCACCTCACGCTTCAGCCTGACGGCGGGTCGCTATCGCAATAACAATACAGGCGAAGGCCCAGCGTTCTTTCAGGGCACCTACCAATACGGTCTGAGCAATATCCTGAGCGCCTACACCGGCGCGCAGCTGGCCGAGGGTTACTCGGCGCTGCTGCTGGGCAGCGCAGTGAGCACTCCGATCGGCGCCCTGGGACTGGACCTGACCCAGAGCGCGACCACGGGCCTGACGCAACGCGAGACCGACAACATTAAAGGCCAGAGCTACCGGCTTTCATACAGCGAGCTGGTGAATTATTCCAAGACCCATTTCACCTTGGCCGCGTACCGTTTTTCCAGCGAGGGATATTTGACCTTCAGCGACTACGCGCAACTAAAGTCGCAACCTGTGGACGAGGCTTTCGGTCGCCCCCGCAGCCGCTTTCAAGTGAATGTCGATCAACCGCTGGCCGAGGGCTGGGGCAGCGTCTACTTGTCTGGCGCGTCGCAGAACTATTGGCGGGGCAAACGTGGCACCGACATGACTTACGAAGCGGGCTATTCGAATAACTACAATTGGGGCGGGATCAGCCTGAACGTGAGCCGAAGCCAGAGCCTGGCCAAGACTTATCAGAACCAGTACATGGTCAGCGTCAGCCTGCCGCTGGGTGGCCCGCGCCGCACGGGTTATCTGAATGCATCCAGCAGTGTCCGCGACCGGCGCAACCTGAGTTCCCAGGTGAGCTACAACGCCCAGGCCGGCAGCCAAAATGAGCTGAACTACAACCTGTCGGCCACCACCGACAAGCAAGACAGCGTCTCTACCCAGAGCACGGCGATGCTGGGTCAATACCGGGCGTCGAAGGTCAATCTGGAAGCAGGTATCACCTCTGCTTCCGATTACCGTCAGGCCAACCTGGGGGCCAGCGGCAGCCTGGTAGTGCACTCCGGTGGCGTCACGTTTTCCCAGACTCAGGGCGACACGTTTGCCATCGTCAGCGCGCCGGGCGCCAAGGGGGCTGCGGTGGATAACGGACTTGGCCTGAACCTCGACGACAAAGGCTACGCCGTGGTCGCAGGCTTGGTGCCCTATCGTGAAAATACCGTGTCACTCGACCCGCGTGGCGTAGCCGACGATGTGGAGTTGGAAGCTTCCAGCCATGTGGTCAGCCCGCGCTATGGCTCGATCACTCGGCTGGAGTTTGCCACGCGGCGCGGCGCAGCCATCCTGTTGACCTTGGTGCGCGACGACGGCGCGGCGATGCCGGTGGGCGCTCCGGTGCTCGATGCCGACGGCCGCCACGTGACATTGCTTGGCCAGGGCAATCGGTTATTTATTCGCTCGGAAAACGCCCGTGAAACACTGCAAGTGGTAACGGGGGACAAGCCGAACCAACGCTGTATCGCCCGTTTCGACGTGCCCCAAAAGCCCAGCGGGCAGACGGCCGGTTACACCCAAATAACCGCGACGTGCAGCTCGCAATAGCGCGCTTCCCAAACGACAGAGGCCACTCTCATGTGTACAATTTTTCAGCGCCGCGGGCTCCCGAAAGCCCTGGCGATCTCGGCCATGATGCTGCTCAGCGCATCGGCACAGGCCGCGTGTTCGTATATGTTCGGCACCTCGCAGACCACCTATCGGCTGAACCTGCCGAGTACACTCAATGTCGGCTTGAATGTGCCCATCGGTGGTGTGGTCTACCAGGCCACCCACAGCCTGACGATTCTCAATGGCGCGGCGCGTTGGGGACGCTGTGCGGTGGGCGATTCGATGGGCATCACCAATAACGTCGGTGCACGCGGTTCGAACAATCGCTATCCGATCGGCAACACTGGGCTGGCCTGGACCTGGGAATACACCGGCGTCACCGGTGTGGGGAGCTACAGCTATAATCCGTTCGGGCCGTATCCGTTCTTCACTATTCCCAGCGTAGCGACCCAATACCATTTCGAACAGCCGAGTATCTTTCGCATCATCAAGGTCGCCAATTCCGTCACTGGCACTATTCCCTCCGGCATCATCGGCACGCTGACCGCTGGCGGGTTGACGCCCATTGTCTGGCAGAACGGCACAGGCAATATCAACATTGTTCAGCCAACCTGTACGACACCATCCAAGCAAGTGCCGCTGGGTGATCATCCTATTGGTGAATTCAAGGGCGTGGGTACAGGTACCGAAGCCCGCAGATTCACTATCGACCTGAACAATTGCCCGGCTGGCCTCGCGGGTATCAGTTACCGCATTGACCCCGTGGGTACCGCGTTAAGCACGGCCAATGGCGTGCTGGCGCTGAACACTGGCGGCGCACGCGGTGTCGGCTTGCAGATCCGTCGTGAAAACGGCGCGACTCTGCCACTCTCATCGGTTATCAGCTTCATGCGCAGCCCTGCCCAGGGCAACTACAGCATTGCGCTGCAGGCGCGGTATTACCAAGCCGCGCAGTCCATCAGTGCGGGGCCTGCCAATGCGAGTTTGCAGTTCACCATTGTGTATGACTGAACTGAACCCACCTGGGGTGACTGCGGATGACTTGGCTGCCGATTCTCTTTAAACAGCAACCCATGCATCATTCAGCGCTGGCAGAACGTCCCCCACCCGTGACACTTTTAAGCCTGCGGCAATCACAGCGGCCGGCTGCCAGGCTTTCAGGGAGAACCCACCGTGCTAATCGCTCACCTTTCAGACCTTCATATCAGGCCACGCGGCGTGCTCTACCAGGGGTTGGTAGATTCAAACACCATGTGCAGGCAAGCCATCGCGCATCTGAATACACTCTGGCCGCGCCCCGAGGTGGTGATCATTACCGGCGACGTGGTGGATGAAGGCTCGCCGGAAGAATATGCGATGGCCCGCGAGTTGCTGGCCGACATCAAGCAACCGTTGCTGATGATTCCCGGCAATCATGACGATCGCTCACTGTTTCGCTCGACGTTTGCGCAACCCCACACCTCTGCCGAGGGGCCGCTGCACTTCGTTGCCGACGATCTGGGGCCGGTGCGCATCATTGCCGTGGACGTCACCGTGCCGGGCGAACATCATGGCGACATGACCGAGGCGGCGCAGGCCTGGCTCGATACAGCGCTCGCCCAGGAACCCGCGCGGCCGACGCTGATCATGCTGCACCAACCGCCGTTCCTCAGCGGCATCCCCTACATTGACACGTATGCCTGCCACAACGCAGATCGCCTTCGCGAGACGGTGCAGCGCTACCCGGCGATTGAACGTGTGGTGTGTGGGCACATTCACCGGTCCATGCAGTTACGGTTTGGTGGGTCGCTGCTGTGCACAGCGCCCAGCACCACCACCGCGATCGGCCTGGCACTCGACGCGAACGCGAAGGAGGCTTCGTACATCGAGCCACCCGCCTTGCTCCTGCATCACTGGAAAGCGGATACGGGGCTTATTACGCATTGGGTTCCCATCGGGAAATTCCCGGGGCCACTGCCTTTTGCCTGAAGTACAGTATTTAACTGACGTGGAAAATAAGGGGTTGTGCTTCGATTACGCCGAAACGCCCGCATCCCGGATCTCCCTGGTATGTTGAAAGACGGGGCATAAACCCATCTCAGCCTTTCAAGGCTGCGCGCCAACCCCATCACATCGATCACACTGATGATTACTATCGAACCGCTCGCCTATTTCATCAGCAAAACCGCCTCCTATAATCGCCTCCTTTCCCTTCCCCCTCGCCTGCCCGCGGGCGACATTCCCCACGGAACCCTACACCATGCCAAGCGCAAGCCAGGCCCCCAACGGCCTCCCCGAACATAATCAACAAAGCGTCAAACAGCAGTGGCTGGCGATTCTCTCGGTTGCCGTGGGTGCTTTCGCGCTGGTAACCAGTGAGTTTCTGCCCGTCGGCGTGCTGAACGACGTGGCCAGTGACCTCGGCATCAGTGCCGGCCATGCCGGGCTGATGGTGACGTTGCCGGGCATTATGGCTGCGCTCGCCGCGCCGTTGCTGTCCGTCGGCATTGGCAGGATGGACCGTCGTTATCTGCTGATCGGCCTTACGCTGGTCATGATCATTGCCAACTCGGTGGTGGCGTTTGCCAGTGACTTCAGCCTGCTATTGTTCGGTCGCGTGTTGCTGGGCATCAGCATCGGCGGTTTCTGGGCGACAGCCATTGCGCTCAGCGGGCGGCTGGCACCCAAGGGCGTCGGCGTGGCGAAGGCCACCTCGATCATCATGATGGGCGTAACCCTGGCCACCGTACTCGGCGTGCCCGTAGGCACCTGGCTGAGTGGCCTGATGGGCTGGCGCATGACCTTCCTGGTCACCGCGTTGGTGGGCATCCCGGTGCTGCTCGCGCAGGTGTTCCTGCTGCCACGGCTCACGCCGGAGAAGGCGATCCAGATCAAGGACCTGCCGGCGTTGTTTATCAACCCGCAAGCGCGGGTCGGGTTGATCGCGGTCCTGTTGATCGGCCTGGCGCACTTTGCTGCGTACACTTATGTCGCGCCGTTCTTCAAACAGAGTTCCGGTTTCGACGGGCCGACGATTGGCTCACTGCTGCTGCTTTATGGCGTGGCGGGCGTAATGGGTAATGTGTTTGCCGGTTTCGCCGCCAACCGCAGCGTGCGTCACACCTTGCTGCTGGTCGCGCTGCTGATCGGCACCAGCACCGCGCTGTTCCCTTACTTCGCCACCGGCATGACCGGCGCAGCCATGCTGATCGCGCTGTGGGGCTTCGCGTTTGGCGCATTCCCGGCCTGCGCAAGCATCTGGATGTTTGTGGTGGCGCCCAAGGACGTCGAACGCGGCATGCCGCTGTTTGTTGCGCTGTTCCAGGTGATTATTGCCTTGGGCTCGTTCTTCGGCGGGCAGATCGTCGACCAGATGGGCAGCTCGGTGTTGCTGAGCCTGGCGACGGCGCTGGTGGGCTGCGGGTTTGTGACGGTGCTGGTGTTGGGCCGCAGCGTCAGCAATAACCTGGTGGCTCAGCCCAGCTGACCAAAGGAATAACGCGCGCGGATTTATCTTCAATGCTTATCGTGTATAGATGTTCCTATACACACCGAACTTAAATCCGCTCCGAGTCACCATGCCCCTTTCCAAGCGCGAATCCGCCCACCTCGAACGCCGCCTCGTGGCCACCCTGACCGAAGCCTGCGAAACCGCCAAAGCTGAAATCCAGGGTTTCGAGTGGCTGACCCACACTGTCGACTACAACACCTTCCCGCAAAGCCTGAGGGTGATTTGGGTGTTCGACACGCGTGTGAATAAAGACCTGGCCCTGTCCAGCGGCGCGGACGAACGCATGCGTGAGCTGACCGCTGCTGCGCTGCATGAGGCCGAAGTCGACGCCGTGCGCCTGGACCGCTGTGTACACTTTGACTCTGAGGAAGCATGCCGGGCCCAGCACGGCGGCGACTGGGGCTTGCGCCTGGGTTGATACGGGCGCTTTGGTCTGGCGCTGCACCGCGTCGATCCCTTCGCGGCCTCGCTGGGGCTCGACGGCTCCCACAGTTGACCGGCCCTTCTTTCAACCGAGCATTTCAAGCAGGTATCTACGATGGAACGTTATGAAGCGCTGGTCATCGGCCTGGGCGCCATGGGCGCTGCCACGGTCTACCAATTGGCGAAAGCCGGGGTAAACGTGGCGGGTATCGACCGTCATCACCCGCCCCACACTTTCGGCTCCAGCCATGGCGATACGCGCATCACGCGGTTGTCGGTCGGCGAAGGCGCGCAGTACGTGCCCATCGTACGCAATTCGCAGCGTATCTGGCGTGAGCTAGAGGCGGCGTCGGGAGAAGCCTTGTTCGAGCAGTCGGGGTTGCTGGTGCTGAGCGCCTACGACGGCTTCGATCCCAACGATGCAGCTGACTTCACCTTGCGCACCATCGGCCTGGCGCAAACCTACGGCATTGAACACGAAGTGCTGGATGCCGCGCAGATTCGCCAGCGTTTTCCCCAATTTGCCCAGGTCGCAGACAGCGCCGTCGGCTACTACGAACCCGGTGGCGGTTTTGTGCGGCCCGAGCGCTGTATCGAGGTGCAACTCAGGCTGGCCGAGCAACACGGCGCCACCCTGTACAAGGGCGAAACCGTTACCGCCATTCGCTCAGACGAACACGGTGTGACGGTCACCACTGACCAACGCACGCTGCAGGCCGACAAGCTGGTGGTGAGTGCCGGCAACTGGGCGGGTGGTCTGTTAGGCGCGCCATTTGATCGGCTGCTCAGCGTTTATCGGCAACAGCTGTTCTGGTTCGCGCTGGCACCCGAAGCAGACCTGGTGGGCAAATCGCCGACGTATATCCTCACTCACGGCAAGGGCGAGGAGGATGTCAATTACGGGTTCCCGGCGCTGCCCGGTGAAGGCAGCCTGAAGATCGCCACGGCGCAGTATCGCACCCCGTCCACCCCAGAAACGCTGGACCGCACGGTCTCCCCCACGCAAGAGCGGGAGATGTACGAGCAACAGGTGCAGGGGCGTATAGCCGGGGTGACGGCGCAGGTGGTCAAGTCGGCGGTGTGCGCCTACACCGTGACGCCAGACCACCATTTCATCATCGACGAGCACCCTACGCTGCAGCACACACTGGTGGTGTCGCCGTGCTCCGGGCATGGCTTCAAGCATTCGGCGGCACTGGGCGAGGCGTTTGCGCAATGGTGTATGCGGGGTGAGAGTGAGCTGGATTTGTCGTCGTTTTCGTTGAAGCGCTTTGAAGGCCAATAGTTAACCTGTGGCGAGGGAGCAAGCTCCCTCGCCACAAACTTTACATCGGCCCTTATTTCGCGAAGGCGTACTCGCCACCCTGCCCCACCGCCTTGCGATACGCTGGCCGCGCCTGAAACCGTTGCACCCACGCCGCCAGGTTCGGGTAGGCCTGCAACTTGCCCTGGGCCTTGGCGATTTCGCCGATAAAACTCATCTGGATGTCCGCGCCGCTCAACTCGTCGCCGACCAAGTAAGGTGTGTCCGCCAACACGTCGTTCAAGTAGCCGAGGTAGTTGGCCACTTCCGACTCGATGCGCGGATGCAGTGGCGCGCCCGCATCACCCAGGCGGCCGACGTAGAGGTTGAGCATCAGCGGCAGCATCGCCGAGCCCTCGGCAAAATGCAGCCATTGCACGTACTTGTCGTAGGTGGCCGTGGCAGGGTCGGGCTGCAAGCGGCCTGCGCCGTGGCGGCGGATCAGGTAGTCGATAATGGCGGCGGACTCGATCAATACCAGCGAGCCGTCTTCGATCACCGGGGATTTGCCCAGCGGGTTGATCGCCTTGAGCTCCGGCGGCGCCAGGTTGGTTTTCGGGTCGCGCTGGTAGCGCTTGATCTCGTAAGGCAGGCCGAGTTCTTCGAGCAGCCACAGGATGCGCTGCGAGCGCGAGTTGTTGAGGTGGTGGACCGTGATCATGGAAAGCTCCGCGAGAATGGGTATCCAGGTAAGAGACTACGCCGTGACAATGGAGTGCCCTGCATCAATTCGCAACCATCGCCCATAACGACGCGCCGACGCCGGTGATGCTCTCTCCGGCAATCAACCCGGCGGCGGCGGTGATCGCAAAACGTTCAGTGATGCTCGGCCAGCGGCAGCTCACCAGCCAGGTGAGGATCGCGCCGAGGGCCATCATCAGCGACACCGAGGCAGGCAGCACAAAGGCCAGCCCCAGGGCCGCGGCGCTGGGCAAATAACGCGCGCGCCGGGCCGGCAAGGTGCTGTCCAGAATGCCCAGCAGCACACCGGCCACACCGGCAATGGCAATCGCCCAGCGGATGCTGGTGGATAACGAATCCAGCCCATGGGTCAGGGTTTGCGCCACGGCTTTCCAGGTGGCGACTGCCGGTGCCGGCCATTCTTCGGTGAGCAGCATGGATTGCGGATCGGGGATCAACGCCAGGTAGGCGAACACCCCGACGATACTGCCGATGAAAATCCCCAGGATCTGCGCGATCACCTGCTTGTGCGGCGTGGCGCCGATCGCCTTGCCCACCTTGAAGTCGTTCATCAAATCCGTGCATTGCCCGGCAGAGCCGCCGGCGGTGTTGGCGCTCATCAGGTTGATCGGCACCTGCCCCGGCGCGACGATGCCAAAGCTCAATTGGGACAGTTGCCCGATGGCGCCAATCGGTGGAATGCCGGTGGCACCGACGACTCGCGCGGCCACGGCAGCCAGGCAGACCGCCAAGGGGATCGTCAGCAAGGCCATCCACAGGTTGATGCCGAACAACAGTGCCTGCAGGGCTACCACTAACACGATCGACAGGGCAAAACCCGCCGCCGGTCCGGGCTTGGGCAGGCTCCAGGTTTGCCCGCCAGCGGCCTTGGTGGAAGCATGCAACGCCCACAAGCGAATCGCCAACGACGCCAGGGTCGAACACACCATCAGGCTCACGCCCGGCCACAACAGCCATTCCACCAACGCGGCGAACTGTGGGCCGCTGCTGCCCTCAGGCAGCGTCACCAGGTGGTGTGCCAGCAGCCACGGGCCGAGGCCGCCCCACGCGAGCAAAGCGCCGAGCAGCAGGGTCAGGCCTACGCGGATGCCGATGATGCCGCCAAACCCCACCAGCAATAACGAGGGGTCGGCAGTAAAAGTCAGGCGCTCCAGCTGGGCGCTCGGCGACCAGCGCGGGATGGCCCATACAAAGGTGTCCAGCCACTTGACCACACCCGACAACAACGCGGCGCCCAACAGCACTTTCAAGCGCGTCGCGGCTTCGCGGCCATGGTTGTAGATATGCAGCAGGGTTTCCAGGGTGGCCATGCCTTCGGGGAACTTCAGCGCTTTGTCATTGAGCAGTGAGGGTCGCAAGTACCAGGCGATCCAGATGCCCAGGAAGCTCACCGAGAACACCCAGGCAATCATCGGCAGCGCGTCCAGCTGGTTACCGGTCAGCAGCGTGTAGGCCGGAATCGGCGCCACCAACCCGCCAGAGATAATCGACGCCGCCGCCGAGGCCACGGTCTGGTTGATATTGCTCTCATGCAGGGTCCACGGCAGTGGCGCAGACGAACGCTTGGCCAGGCCTTGCCAGATGGCATAGCCGACCAGCAAGGCAATGATCGACATGTTGAACGACCAACCGATCTTCAACCCGGCGTACACATTGGAAGGGGTCAACAGGATGCCGAGTACGGTCCCGGTGATCACGGCGCGCAGGCTGAGTTCGCGTTCGACAGGGCCATACGAGGGCAGCGTTGGCGAGGTTGAATGCATGCGGATTCCTTTCGGCAAGGGAACAGGGCGACCTAACAAGTGAGCCCCGTATCCACCGAAGGTTCCTGTTACCTTTAGCGAGCGGGATCGCCACAAAAAACACGGCTAATTGCAATCAGAGCCATGCGGCGTCCCATAACGAATAGTCCCCAACCCGCTCAACCAGGCCGGCGCGCAGTGGATTGGCAATAATGTAGCGCGCCATCTTGCGAACATCTTCTTCGGCCCGCACCGCCCTATCGTGATAACCGGGTTGCCAGACCCGCTCCTTACTTTGACGCCGCTGGTTGATCGTCAGCGTGCTCCGCGACTTCGTACGTCGCACCACGTCAGCCAATGCTTTTTGCTTCAACTCAAACAACCAGTGAATATGGTCAGGCATGATCACCCACGCAAGGGAGTTGACCAGCCCTAGCTCATGAACCTGGCGGAACTCGGCAACCAGTAGACGACCCAGGAAAAGGTCGCTGAACAACCGCTGACGATGATGAACGACAATCGTAATGAGATAGCTGCGTCCATGTTCAGAGTAACGTCCGTGACGCAGGCGATGGGATTGAGGGGTGATGCGCATTCCGTTGCTCTCGTTGCAGTCCTTTAAGAGCATTTACGCTAGCGGATGAATCTTAACGAACCAGTGCCAACTAATGACTGGATGTATCCGCCCTCCCCTGTCTGCAGCAACTCTGTGATCAGCGGAGCTGTTGTGGTGAGCGGGCTTGCCCCGCGCTGGGCTGCGCAGCGGCCCCATGACAGACGCCGCGTTTCTTCAGTTAAATCGAGGTGTCTGGTTTTGGGGCTGCTGCGCAGCCCAGCGCGGGGCAAGCCCGCTCACCACAAATCCCACTCGCCAAAAGGGGTTCTCAGCCCAGGCGAAACCGCGCGGTGTTGTCGCTCAACGCCTGGCTGCCTTTGCTCAGGGTGTCCGCCGCGCGGTTGACCGCGCGGGCGCCATCCAGCAAACGCCCGGCCGCCTGGTCGACTTGCTGGATATTGCCGCTCACTTCATCCGCCGTCGCCGCCTGCTCTTCTACCGCCGTGGCGATTTGCGCCAGGGTGTCGGTGACGTTCTGCACCGCACCAGCGATCTCGCCCAGCCGCGCGCCCAGCCCGGTGACCGACTCGGCGTCGGTGAGTGCCTGTTCGCACGCGGCGCCCATCAGGGTGACCGCCTGGCTCACGGTTGCGCGCAGGCTGTCCACTGTGCCGGCGATTTGCGCAGTGGAGGCCTGGGTGCGTTGCGACAGGCTGCGCACTTCATCCGCGACCACGGCAAAGCCCCGGCCTTGTTCACCGGCACGCGCGGCTTCAATGGCAGCGTTGAGGGCCAGCAGGTTGGTCTGCTCGGCGATGCCGCGGATGGTATCGACCACCGATTGAATCTGCTGACCCTGCTGGCTGACTTGCTCCAGCGCATTCGCCGTGTCGGTGAGGCGCTGATTGAGCTGCTGGATGCTGGCGGTGGTGCGCTGGCTGTCGCGGCTGCTGTCTTCGGCGATACGCCGGGTTTGCTGCGCACTGCCCGAGGCTTGTTCGCAGCTGCGGGCGACGCCCATCGAAGTGGCCGCCAATTGGGTCGCGGCGGCAGCAATCTGGCTGATCTGGTGTTGCTGATCTTCAACTTCAGTCAGGGTGCTGCCCGATTGCGTATTGAGCGTCAGCACCGCTGACCCGAGTTGCTGGGTTTCGTGATTGACCCCCAGCAGGCTGGTGCGCAACTGCACCACCGCGACGTTGAGCGCGGTGCTGATAGCCGCGAGCTCGTCGCGGCCTTCCACTGCCACTTCCACGCACAGGTTGCCGTCACGCAGGGACTCGGCCAGGGTGGTGATGCCGCTGGCGCTGCGGCGAATCGAAGCTTGCAGGCAGATGAACAGATACAGCGCGGCCAACGCCAGCACGCCAAAGGTCAGCGCCAAGGGGATGAACTGCCGGTTCGCGTGGTCGCGGTAGTAGCCCAGGCGCGCATTCATCGAGGTCAGCGACTGAACGCGCAGCGCGCCGAGGCTGCTGAGCGTGGCGTCGATACTGCGCTCGAAACCGGCCGTATCGAGCTTGATGGTGCCACCGAACACACCGTCATCGAGCACTTTGAGTTCGTTGTCCAGCACCTGCAGGCTGCTGTCGTATTGCGCAGTCCATGGCTCCATTCCAGCAAACTGCTTGGCCTTGAGCGAGGCCGCGGCCTTGGCCAACTGGTCCCGCGCATCGCCAATGCGACTGCGCAAATCGCGCATCTGCAAACGGCTCTGCAAGGTGAACTGCCCTGAGGAGATCGACGACTGCCCGACGCTGGCCATACGGCCGATGCGCTCGATCAGGTCAGGCGTGTGCTGGGTGCCCATCTGCATGAGCATGTAGGTTTCAAGCCACGGATCGAGGATCAGGCCCGCGTCCAGGGTGATCTGTTCGCGCAGGGTTTGCATCGCGGTCAGGGCCGAGGTAAAGCGGTCGTAACCGTCCGGCCACCAGCCCACGGTGCGCAAGGACTGGGAGTCCATGCCCTTGACCGAGGCCTGCAGCGCTTCAAAACGGGCCAGGGTGTCGGCGCTGGCGTTCTGGGTTTTCAGTGCATCGCCCAGGGCCTGCAGGCTTTGCAGGATGACCGGGAAATTCGCGTCTACCTTGTCCATCGCCGCCTTCGCCGCCGGCGTCGGGGCGTGCAGGATATCCGCGGCTTTCCAGCGCGCGGCCAGGTTGCGCTGAGCCGTCAGTTGACCATCCAGCGAGTCCAGGGCCAACAGCTGGCGAACGCCGGACTGCTCGCTGGAAATCACACTTAATTTCTCGCGATAGTCCTGGCCGATCATCCAAAGGCTACCCGCCAAGGGCAGCATGAACAGGAAAAACAGAATCTGGAATTTGCGCGCAAAGCCAAAACGTCCGAGCAGGCGGATACCGGGTGATAACAAACTGTGCATGTCCGACTACTCCCTCAAACAACCCACGCGGTGCACCGGTGGGCGAAGCCTTGAAATGACTGACGGCAAAACGCCATGTCATTGATTGGGAAGGCTCTAGCAAGATACGGGCCGCTGGTAGCGTGCCCCGGAATAGGCGGTTTGGCGGCCAATCGCCGAAAAGGCGTGCGCGAAAATGGGGCAAAAGCACTCAAGGTCCGGGGCACACCTGTAACCGTTGGCGCAGAGGCTCGGAGAATCAGGGAGAAAGAACCGAACCGCCGGCCTATTTGACCAGCATGTACTGACTGAAATTTTTGATGTGATCGTCCAGATTATCCTCCAGCATCATCCGGTACTGTTCACAGAAATACTTCAACATCGCCTCGCGCGCCTCGGCCATTTCCGCGCCTGACTTGAAGTTGCGCGCACTGGCCCAGGCGTTGAAGCGGGTGGTGCCGAACATCATCGAGGCACTGACCTCGCCGAGGTTTTCACAGCGCTTGAGCTGCTCGTTGGACAGTTCGATATGCGCGTCAGCGCGGTCGTAGAAAGCTTGGTCGGTGGTGTCAGCCATTATGGAGTCTCGTTCAAACGAATCATGGCGCCTATTGAAACATATCCCATAACACAACCCCCCTCCCCTTGTGGCGAGCGGGCTTGCCCCGCGTTGGGCTGCGCAGCAGCCCCAAAACCAGAAAACTCTATATACCTGACACACCCCACCGCACCCCTTCGCTGCCGCTCCGCACCCTCACGCGGGTCTAGCCCTTCTGCCTTACCGTGGCCGCC
>NZ_UTBG01000222.1 GCF_900580675.1 Pseudomonas viridiflava | reverse complement strand
CCTTTGAACAACACCAGCAGCAGTACGCACGCGAGCAGTTCAAACGCGGCAACCAGGTACAGGCCTGCCGCCAGGCTGCCGGTCAGGGTTTTCAGCCAGCCAATCATGTAAGGCGCCATAAACCCCGCCAGGTAGCCGATGCCGTTGGTCAAGGCGATGCCCTCTGCGGCAGCGGTACCGGCCAGGAAAGCGCCGGGA
Organism: Pseudomonas viridiflava; assembly: GCF_900580675.1. GTDB lineage: Bacteria > Pseudomonadota > Gammaproteobacteria > Pseudomonadales > Pseudomonadaceae > Aquipseudomonas. Next base: position 87 of record NZ_UTBG01000222.1, on the reverse strand, counting down.
ATCGACCAGAACACCGGAAACGCTGCAAGAATGCCCATGGCGGCGATGGTCAGCGCAATGAGTGCCAGCACGGCGTTGCCCATAAAC
>NZ_UTBG01000225.1 GCF_900580675.1 Pseudomonas viridiflava | reverse complement strand
CTGTATACGGACCAGGCGTTTTCCCATGGTTATCGCTTTCAGCCCGGCCTGGCGGATCAAGAGCAGGCGCTGGCGTGGGCGGGTATTACGCGAGCGCTGCAACAGGAGGGGACCAAAGTGTTCGCGCAGTTGATGCACGCGGGTGCCCTCAGCCAAGGTAATCGGTTCCGCGAGCATACCGTCGCGCCCTCGGCGGTGGTGCCGGCCGGCGAGCAAATGGCTTTTTATTACGGTAAAGGCAGCTACCCGCAGCCTGTGGAAATCAGCGAAGCGCAGATTGACGAAGTGATCCAGGGTTTCGTCGAGTCGGCGGCGCGCGCGGTGCAGCTCGGTGGGTTTGACGGTATCGAAATCCACGGTGCCAATGGTTACCTGCTCGACCAGTTCCTCACGGCCCACACCAACCTGCGCACCGACGTTTGGGGCGGTAACCTTCAAGCGCGGCTTGGTCTGCTGGTGGCAATCGTTAAAGCAGTGAAAGCCGAGGTCGGTAACCAAGTGCCCGTCGGGATTCGGATTTCCCAGGGCAAAGTGAACGACTTCGCCCACAAATGGGCGGGTGGCGAACAGGATGCCCAGGTCATATTCAGCACGTTGGCCGAGGCGGGCGCGGACTTTATTCACGTCACCGAATACGAAGCGTGGCAGCCGGCCTTTGCGGGCGGCCGAGACTCGCTGGTGGCACTGGCGCGGCGTTTCGCACCCGGCGTGGCGATCATCGCCAATGGCGGCTTGCACAGCCTGGAGCGCGCGAATGGCGCACTGCTGGACGGCGCGGACCTGGTCGCCCAAGGCAAAGGCGCCTTGAGCAACCCGGACCTGCCGCTGGTGTACGAGTTCGGCGCTGAGCCGAAGCCATTCGACGGGACGATCCTGGGGCCGATCGCCAACATCAAGGACAGCGAGCTGGCCTTGGGTGAGGCGCTATGAACGTCTGGCTGAAGCGTGCATGGCTGGTGGCCGCCGCTGCAGTGGCGGCCCCCGCGTTTGCCGGGCACGCACCGGATCAAACCCTGCCCAAAGTGGTGTATGAAAGCGGAAACCTGCCGGCAACCTGGTTGAGCGGCAGCGCCACCTGCTCGGCGGCGGTCGAAGATTTCCAGGTGCATGCCTACAACGATAATTTCTATATCTTGCGCGAGTCGGGCTGCGTCAATGCGGAAAAGCCGTTCCTGTACCTGCTGTTCGGCCAGGAGCGCGCCATTCTGTTTGACACCGGCGCCGGTGACGACACGGACGCGGCGACCGGCCGCGTTCCGGATGTCGCAGGGGCGGTCGACAAGGTCATCCAGCAATGGCTGGCGAAGCACAATCGGCGCTCGCTGCCCTTGGTGGTCACCCACCTGCATTCGCATTCGGATCACACGTGGGGCGACGCGCAGTTCATCAAACGAGCAGATACGACCTTCGTCAAACCGGCGGATGTCGGCGTACTGAAAAGCGTCTTCGGCATCGGTCAATGGCCGGAGCAACTGGGCGCCTTCGACCTGGGCGGGCGTGTGCTCGACATCATCCCGATCCCCGGCCATGACGCCACCAGCATTGCCGTGTATGACCGCCAGACCGCCGTGCTGCTCACGGGCGACTCGGTCTACCCCGGCCGGATCTACGTCAACGAGCCCGATCCGCAGGTGACGCAGGCCAGCCTGCAACGCCTGGTCGACTTCACCCGGACCCGCCTGGTCGCCCATGTACTGGGCTCGCACATTGAGCAGCGTGGGCCCTACGCCGATAACCCCAAAGGCCAGAACTACTCGCCGCAGGAGGTTGGCCTGGCGCTTGGCCGTGCGCATTTGCTGGAAATGCTGGAGGCCAGCAAGCTGCGCAGCGGGCAGGGCGACCAGAGCCGGATCACCCAGAAAGCCTACCGCGACTTCACGATCTGTGGGGTTTACCCCACGTGTGCGCCGGTGAATGTGCCTCCCCAGGAAACGGGAAAGCCGTGACTTTCACTACCGCTCGATAGAACGGCTCCAGCGTGCGTTCCATTCGGGACGCGCCTGGTTGACCTGGTCCCAATCAATCGAGATCGCCGTCTGCAAGTAGCCTTGCATCGCTTCCACGCGTGCGCGGGTTTTGTCGGTGGTCGGGGTGGTCGGGTTCGACGGAATCTGATCACCTTCTTCCAGCGCCGGCGCCTGGGCTTCGGCGGTCAGCAAAAAGGCCGCGAGCTTTTGCGCCAGTTCCGGCTGGTCGTTACGCGCGATCACGCATTCGGCCACGTTCAGCACCACCGCGCCTTCCTTGGGTTGCGCATATTCCATCGGCACACCGAGCAGTTTCTGCGTCGCGACCTGGGTCGGGGTGAGCGGGAAAATTGCAGCTTCATCGGTCTGCACCATCTCGGAAATCTTCGCCGAGCTGGCGATGTATTCCAGCACATTCGGGCCGACGGTTTTTGGCCAGGCCTTGAAGCCGGGGTCCACATTGGTCTCGTCGCCACCCTGCAGGCGGTTGAACATCAGGAAACCGTGCAGGCCGAAGGTTGATGAAGCGAGGGACTGGAACACCACTTTGTCCTTGAAGCGCGGGTCGGCCAAGTCCATCCACGAAGTCGGCGCGGCCCAGCCTTTTTCCTTGAACATCTTCGCGTTGTAGCCCAGGCCGGTGACGCCCAGGGTCACGGCCACGGCTTCGTCCTTGATTCTGGCCTTGGCCGGGATCTGCTCCAGGGGCGGGCTCGGCGCCAGTTTGTCGCACAGGCCCATGGAGATGGCGCGATACATGATGCCGTCATCGAGGAACATCACGTGCATCTGCGGATTGTCTTTGTTGGCCTGGACCTTGGCGAGAATGTCCGACGAGGTGCCGGGCACGATCACCACTTTGACGTTATTGGCTTTCTCGAACGCGGGCAGCACCTTGTCGGCGTACACCCGTTCCATGGTGCCGCCGTTCATGCCCAGGTACAGCGTCGGCGCGGCATGCGCGTTGGCGGTAAACAGGGCGAGGGTCAAGCAGGACAGCGCGATACGTGGGTTCATGGGTGTTTTTCCTCTCAGGCTTGGAAACGACGGATGGAAAACGCTTCGATGGGTTGCCGGCTGGCACCTTCGCAGACAATCTCTGCCAGGGCTTCGCCGACGGCCGGACCGAGCTGGAACCCGGCGCCGGCAAAGCCGAAACCGTGGAGCAAGCCAGGTGTGGTACTGCTGGGGCCGATCACCGGTTCATGATCGGGTAAGTAACCTTCGGTGCCGCTCCAGGTACGAATCGCTTGGGCGCCCTTGAGAAATGGGTACAGCTCACCGGCATTGCGCAGGATCTCCAGCACCGCCGCCTGGCCTGGCCGCGCCTTCAGCGGGCCAAGGGCAAAGCCGCGACCGCCGCCGAGGATGCAGTTGCCCCGCGCCACTTGCCGCGCATAAATCCCGCCGCCTTCGACGCCGGTGCTCACATTCATCACCCGCGGCAGCGGCTCGGTCACCAGCATTGCCGGGTGCGCCGAGGTGATCGGCACCGGCTCGCCACATTGCGCGGCGACGGTCCCGGCCCATGCGCCGGCGCAGTTGAGCAGCCACGGCGCCTGCAGGTGCAGGCCGTTGGCGCAATGCACCTGGAATTGACGGCTGTCATGCTCGATACGGATCACTTCGGCCTGCTCGTAAACCAAAGCCCCGAGGCGCTGCGCGGCACGGGCGAAGGCGGGGGAGACCAGGCGCGGGTTGGCGTGCCCGTCTTCGGCGCACAACGAGGCGCCCACCGCGATATCGCCGACCCACGGAAAGCGCGCGCGCAGTTCGGCGTGTTCCAGCAACTGCAGGCCCAGGCCGAAGCCGCGGGTCTGTTCGGCATAGGCCTGCAGCGCGGCAAAATCCGCCTGGCTGCGCGCCAGTTTCAAATGCCCGGAGCGCACGTATTCGCCATCGATGCCGATCAAACCCGGCAAGTCGGCCCATAACTGATGGGCGCGCTGTGACAGCGGCAACTGGTGCAAAGGGCGGCCCTGGCGCCGCACGCCGCCGTAGTTCACGCCGCTGGAGTGCGAGCCGCAGAAATCCCGCTCGACCAGGGCCACACGCTGGCCTTTCTGCGCGAGCATCAAGGCTGCCGAGGCGCCGACGATCCCGCCGCCCAACACGATCACGTCGATCATGGCTGCACCTCCACACCAAATGGCAGCGGCTTGATCGGCGCCTGGCCACGCAGTCGGCCGATGGTTTCAATCCCGCGCCCACTGCGCTCGGCGACAATTTCCGCCGCCGCCAGCCCGCACATCCGGCCCTGGCAGCGCCCCATGCCGACGCGGCAATGGGCCTTGACCCGATTGATTTCCCAGTGGCCCTCATCCACCACCGCGCGTACCTCACCCACACTGACCTCTTCGCAGCGACACACAATCAACTCATCCGGCGCCTGCGCCGCCCAGTGTTCAGGAAAGGGGAACGCAGTTTCCAGGCCCTGCCGAAAGCGCTGGATACGTGCCAATTGCTGCTCCAGCACCGCCGGGCGGCGATGATCGATGGCGACGCCTGCATCTTCCAGCACGGCGAGCGCAGCACGTTCGCCAGCCATCTGCGCGGCATCCGCGCCCATGATGCCGGCGCCGTCACCGGCCAGGTACACGCCGCTCGCACTGCTGCGCCCGGCGCTGTCGCGTTGCGGCAGCCAGGCGCGGTTCAAGCCGCTCCAGGCAAATTCACAGCCGAGTAAATCCGCCAGTTGCGTCTCGCTGCGCAGGGCATGCGCGAAGGCCACGGCGTCGCATGCCAAGGTTTGCGCGCCCCAGCGGATGCCCGTGACGCGTTGTTCGCCGTCGATCTGTTTGAGTGTCGCGCCTTGGTGCACGGGAATTCCGTGCGCGGTCAACCAGGCGCGGTAATACAAGCCCTTGGCCAAGGTGGCCGGTTGCCCGAGCAGCGCCGGCAACGCGCGGCACTGTGCGCTGAACGGCGCGCTGTCGAGCACCGCGACCACCTGGGCCCCGGCCTTGGCATATTGATAAGCCACCAAATACAACAACGGCCCGCTGCCGCAAAACGCCACCCGTTCGCCAATCGCGCAGCCCTGATACTTCAAGGCGATTTGCGCCGCGCCCAGGCTGTAGACCCCAGGCAAGGTCCAGCCCGGCACCGGCAGGATGCGGTCGGTGGCGCCGGTGGCGACGATGAGCCGCGAATAGTCGAGGCTCTCGGCGCGGCCGTTATTGAGCATGTCCAGGCGGCCGTCTTCGGCGTTCCACACCAGGGTTTCGGGCCGATAGTCGATCAACGGGGCCAGCTCATCCATGGTGCGGTGCACGGCCTGCGCCTTGCCCGCTTCAAATCCATAGAGCTGTTTGGCCGAGCGTTGGAAATTCGCCGGTTGGCGCCGGTAAATCTGCCCGCCACCGCGCAGGCTTTCATCCACCAGGCAGGGCTTGATGCCATGGTCGAGCAGCGTACGTGCCGCGCTGATCCCCGCCGGGCCGGCGCCGACAATCACCACCGGCTTCATACCTGGCGCCCCGGCTCGCGGCTGATTGCCTGGCCTTCTTCCAGCAGCGTTGAACATGCGCGTACGCGGCGCCCATCCGCCAGGCGCACCCAGCAGTCCTGGCACGCACCCATCAGGCAGAACCCGGCGCGGCGCTCGGCGCTGAAATCGCTGCCGCGCACGTGCTCGGCGCAAGTCAGCACGGCGGTCAGCAGGGTGTCGCAGAGCAGGCCCGTGGCGGGTTGGCCGTCAAGGGTGAAGGCCAGGGCAGGGCGCCCGGTTTCGGCCAATCGCTTGAACAAGGCCATCAGTGTTTCCCCACCAGCACGCGGTCCAGGCCGTAGACCCGGTCGAGCAGGATCATGGTGGCGGCCGTCAGCGCGATCACCAGCGCCGACACTGCCGCCATCATCGGGTCGATGGACTCGGTGGCGTACACGTACATGCGCACCGGCAGGGTTTGCGTGGCGGGCGAGCTGACAAAGATCGACAGCGTCACTTCATCGAAACTGTTGATAAACGCCAGCAGCCAGCCACCGGCCACCCCCGGCAGAATCATCGGCAGGGTGATCTGGCGGAACAGCGTAAAGCGCCCGGCACCGAGTGATTCCGCTGCCTGTTCGGCACTGCGATCAATCCCGATGGCCGCCGCCAGCACCAGGCGCAGCACATACGGGGTGATGATCACCACATGCGCCAGCATCAGCCAGGTAAAGCTGCCATTCACGCCCATCAGCGCAAACAGGCGCAGCATCGCCACGCCCAGCACCAGGTGCGGGATGATGATTGGCGACAGGAACAACGCACTGAAAAAGTTGCGCCCAGGGAACTGATAACGGCTGATCGCCAAGGCCGCCGGCACCGCGATCAGCGTGGCCAGGGTCGCGGCAGTAAACGCCAGGATCAGGCTGTTGTAGAACGCCTGGATAAAGTCGGCTCGCTCGAACACCGCGCGAAACCAGCGCAGTGAAAAGCCCGACGTCGGCAGACTCAAGGTGTTTTCCGGGGTGAAGGCCACCAGGCACACCACCACTAGCGGCGCCATCATGAACACCACCACCAGGCCATGAAAACCAAGGGCCAAAGGACCGTTTCTGGACATGCGCTTAAACCCCCAGGGACTTTTTGTAGCGGCTTTCGACCATGCGGTTCCAGCTCAACATGATCAGCAGATTGACCAACAGCAGCACCACCGCGATGGTCGCGCCCATTGGCCAGTTGAGTTCCGAGAGGTACTGGTCGTAGACCACCGTAGCGACCATTTTCAGGCGTCGCCCGCCGAGCAGACCGGGGATCGCAAAGGAGCTGGCGGCCAGGCCAAACACGATCAAGGTGCCGGACAGCACGCCGGGCATCACCTGTGGCAACACGATCTTGCGCATCACCGTGGCCTGGCTGGCGCCCAGCGACAGCGCCGCCTGTTCAGCCGATGGGTCGAGCTTTTGCAGCGAGGTCCACACCGGAATGATCATGAACGGCAGCATTACGTGCACCAGCGCGATGATCACTGCGAACGGCGTGTAGAGCAGCTTCACCGGACGCCCGCCGAGGGCCTGAATCACTTGGTTGACCAGCCCGTCGGCACCGAGCAGCAGGCTCCAGCCGAAGGCGCGCACCACCACCGAAATCAGCAACGGCGTGAGGATCAGGATCAGGAAGATCGAACGCCAGGGCGTGCCCATGCGGCTCAGGATGTAGGCCTCGGGCACGCCGATCACCACGCAGAGCAGGGTCACCAAGGCGCTGATCCAGAAGGTGCGCCAGAAAATCTCGTAGAAGTACGAATCGCTGAACAGCGCCAGGTAATGCGCCAGGGTCCACTCATCACCCTTGACGCCCACCTGGTAGTCGAACACGTTGAACGACAGCACCAGCGTCAGCCCGAGCGGCAGGATCAGCAGCCCGGTGAACAGCAGCAGGGCCGGCAGCGAGAGTAAATAACCGCGACTCATGCGTGCACCTCATCCGCCGCCAGCACGCGCAGCAGCTCGGCCTGCCAGTCGAGGCCGACCAGCGCGCCACGGCCCAGCGGCGCGCTGCCGTCATTGCTGCGCACCACGGTGATTTCACCGAGGCTGGTGTGCAGGCGGTACAGCCATTGGCTGCCGAAGAAGTAGCTGTCCAGCACCTTGCCCTGCAGGCGCCCGGAACCGGCATCTACCACTTGGATTTTTTCCGGGCGCAGGCTCAGGGTCAGCTCGCCGCTGCCGCTTTCGTGGCGCACCTGCGGTGTGCCGAGTGGGTCGTAGTCACCCGGCAGCAGGTTGGCCTTGCCGACGAAGTCCGAGATAAAGCGCGTGCGCGGGTGGTTGCGCAGCGGCTCTTCCACCTCAG
>NZ_UTBG01000227.1 GCF_900580675.1 Pseudomonas viridiflava | reverse complement strand
TGAGTCCAGGGCACTCAGGTAGTAGGGCGTGAACGCAATAGCGCCGCTGGCGCAGGCATAGCCGGATTGCGAAGCCAATTGCGTGGCGGCCCAACCTCCCGGGTGGCCGATGCCATCAACGTTTTTGAAGCGAGGCAAATTGTCGCGTTGGGTGTTCGGCGTGATCAGGTTGCCGCCCCCCTCCGCACCGCTGATGGGCGCGGAGAGGGTGGCCATCTCGGTCCAGGGGTTATTGCCCGTGATGGCATAGCTCGAGACCACGAGTTCAGGAATGAAATGACGAACCTTGGTCGAGGTTTTGACTGTGCAGCCGAAGGGCGTGCAGAGCAGCCAAAAACAAATGCCGACGACCCTGTAGGCGAGACAGTTTGGCGAAAGCACGGAGGACGTGATACTGGCGGTGTCCAGCGCCACGCTTGGGCCGCACGCCAGCAAGATGCTCAGCGCCAGGGGCCGTAGCTTTGTGGGCGAGATTGACGAGCAGGCAACAGGCATGATCCAGGCTCTCGGTATATGGCCTGGGCAGGTTCGGTTAGGGACTGAAGACTGTCAGTGGAAATTATGAAGGCAGATCTATCGGGTTTGTGAGACGTAAGACTATTATTTGACGTGAAGGGCGCTGCGCAGGATATCGGGTTCTACAAGTAACTGATCTGTAGTAATTTCGAGAGTATTGGCTAGCTTGCATAGGACCAACAGCGACGGATTGCCCGTGCATCGCTCGATTTGACTAACGTACGTGCGATCCACCTCGGCCATGAGCGCGAGTTGCTCTTGGGTAAGGTTTTTCACGCGTCGCATCAAGCGGATGTTTTCCGCCAGCTGCAGACGAAGCTGTTCGTAGTCTTGAGTCATGCGCGCAAATTGCGCCTTGAGGGACTCTCAATCCACGGGATATAGTCTACATTTGCATTGATCTAGGCCATTTGATGCTCATGCCTGTTATCGAGCGTTCATTTGGCGTGGTTAAGCTTTTCGAAGTTGGCCTCAACGTCTAACAATAAATCAGAAATCTAGGGTGGGTATGGACGAAAACTACATTTCAATTCCTGCGGCGGACGGTTATCCAAGCCTTCTGACACCCTGGGGCAACGAATTTGCGCCAATGATCGAACGTGGCGTGCAATGCGCTCAGGCTTGGCTTGATACGCCCGGCGAGATTCCGCTGTGGTGGGAGCTGGCGCAAACACGCAAGACTCTTCCGGTCGGTGACTGCCAAGATGCTTTTGAAGCCGGATTTCTGTTGAGAATTCAACAGCGGCTGCGGGGCGCATCGCAATAATCTATCTTTCGCTCTAGAGCGCGATGCTCGAATAGATTTCGGGCTCTATTCCTCGCGCTCTATCGATCCGTTCAGCTACCCGATACGCCGCTTCCAGTTCAGAGCAGCCGTTCTCCTGCATCAGTGTCCAGCGCTCGGCTTTTTCCTCGGGTTCCGTCATGGCCAGGGCGAGGTAAAGACTGGGCGGAACGGCTCGAAACAGCGTCTCGAGCTTTTTCGACAGCACGACTCCTTCGGTGTATTTGCCGGGTTCCTTGCTGGCCGACAGCAACAGGGCTTTTTGCGCCGGTGTGAGCTTCTTGAAGCGAGCGATCTCTTCGATTTCCGCCGGCGGCATGTTCAGACAAATCCACCACTCGATCATGTTGAGCATGGTTTGTGCGGCAGTGGGAAAGTCGGCAAGGTTCTGCGTCGCCAACCAGAACCAGGCACCGAGTTTGCGCCACATCTTCGTGCCCTTGACCACGAACGGCGCCAGCAGCGGGTTTTTGGTGATGATATGGCCCTCGTCGGTGACCATGATGATAGGTCGGCCCAGGTACTGGTCGCGCTCGGCAAGGTTGTTCACGGTGTTCATCAGGCTGATGTAGCTGATGGACATTTGTGCCTCGTAACCTTCGCGAGCGTAAGTGGCCAGGTCGACAATGGTCACATCGCTCTCGGGCCAAGGCGTGCCCTCGCGATCGAACAGTTCACCCTCGAAACCCTGGCAAAACAGGTCGATGGACTCGCCCATTTCCTGGGCACGCTCACGACGCTTCTCCGGTAAGTGCGGGTCAGCGGCGACGCGCAGCAAGGCGTCGCGCACGTCGCGAGTCAGCACCTGGCGGCCCGCCGTGACGCAGGTCTGCGCCGCATCCAGGATGCACTCGCGGATCAGGCTGCGGTCGGCTCGACTCAGGCGCGCCTCTTCCTTGGCCTCGCCGCCGGTGATCATCAGGCGGGCGGTGATTTCCAGTTCGCCGAGAACATCGCGCTGGTCTTTGCGACTGGTTACCACCTCATCGTCCAGCTCATCGATAGACAGACTCGCTACCTGATCCGGCTGCTCGACCAGGCGCCAAGCGTCGGCGAACGGTGCGAGGCTGACCGAGGCGCCAGGTTTCAATTGGACCTTGTTGACCGACAGGCCCTGTGTCGCGAAGTAGTCGCCCTGCAAGCCGAATGAGTTGCCGGCCTCGATGATAAACAGGCGAGGGCGGTACACGGCCATGACCTGCATCAGTAGGGTGACCAGAGTGGCCGACTTTCCGGCGCCGGTGGGGCCGAACAACAGCAGATGACCATTCATGGCTCGGTCCAGGCGTGATAACGGATCAAAACTCAACGGCGAACCACCACGGTTGAACAGGGTGATACCTGGGTGGCCAGTGCCGGTGCTGCGGCCCCACACCGGAATCAGGTTCGCCAGGTGCTGGGCAAACATCAGGCGGGTGTACCAGTTGCGCGTGTCGCGGGCCGGGTTGTAAGCCATCGGTAACCAACGCAGGTAACTGTTGCAGGCGCCGACTTCATCGCCTTCGCGTACCGGTTGTAGGCCCGCACCCAGTAGTGCGTTAGCCAGGCTGACCGAGTTCTGGTGCAATTGCTGTTCATCGTGACCGCGCACGTAGAACGCCAGGGTGCCGTGGTACAGCTTGTGCTGGCGACCGATGATCGCACGAGCCTCTTCAACATCTTGGCGGGTCTGGCTCGAGGCTAGGTTTTCACCGATGGCTTTGCGGGCAAGGCGGTTCAACTGATCCTCAAGTACATCCTGCGGTTTGACCACCAACGTCAGACTCATCACCGTGCCTTCGGGTAACTGGTCGAACAGGGCATTCACTGCGTCGCCCTTGCGGGTTTCTCCGGTGAGTTGACCAATCGACGGTGCCCGCCGCAGTTTGTCCACCACCATGACCCGGTGGGGCTGATCGTCAAAAAACCAGAGTCCGCGCTGCACATCCGAACGCGGTTCGTTGAAGAACAGCCGCTCGGCGAAGTCATGATCGAAGGGCAGTTCCAGCGACTCGCCGTCGCCCGACTCCGGATAGGTCACACGGCGGTAGAACTCCTCGGGTGCTTCATCAGTGAGCCTGGGGGCCGGATTGAACCAGGGCAATAACCAGGCATACAGACCTCGGCCATCGACTCGCGTTGAGTGCACCCCGCACGTCTGCAACGAAGCACGGATACGTTCGCAAGCCTGATGCAGGGATTGCACCGGGGTGACTCCTATCTCCTCAACGTCAGACTCAAGCCAGCGATAGACCACCAGGCGCACCCGTCGGTTATTGCCACGCCAGGGCAGGCGTGTCACCACCTTATCCTCAAACAGACCACCGGGCTTGGCGATGGCCTTCAGATGACGGCGGCTGAGCTCCAAATACGCCTCGGTGAAGACGGTCCCTTGCGCGCTGTCCTGAATATAGCCAGTGAGCCGGGTCAGGTAGGGGGTGAAGTCGTTGTCATCCTGGCAGAAAAACTGCGCCACCCAAGGCGCTTGATCCAGCTCGTCAAAGCTGTCCTGCAGGGCATCCTCGAGGGCATCGCGGGCGGCCATCAACCAATCGGGTTCGCGCCCTTCGGTGCCAATGGGCAGTAACTCGAACACCGCACCCACCGAGCGATTGTCATCGAGCAAAAAACACTGTTCGGCGTCGAGGTATTCGACCCAAGGCAGATGATCGGTGAGGCTGGGGTTGTGAGCGTAGAGTGCCGCTTCATCGGCCAAGGTGGCGCGAGGGCGCAATGGGTTGCGCAAGGCTTTCCACGTGGCAGTGCGGTAGCCCGCATCGCCGGTACGCACTACAAGTCTTCCTGACGTTCACCCGGCAATGCGTACTGCACACGTTGGTAGAACGGAAAGACGGTCGAGTAGCCCGGGACCGGTGCCTGCTCGGTACCACTCAGATGCGGATACACGTACAGCACCAGATCGGGATTGGGCAGGCGAGGGAACAAATTGTGGATCTCGTTCGCCGCGGTGCGCGTGTACGGTTCCTGGAGAGCAACGGCGAAATCTGCTTGAACCAACGGGCGGCGTAACTGCTGCCGAGCATCCAGCAGTTGTTGCTGAGTGCCTTGCGAACCGGCGTCGTTCCAGATGTCCAGCATGGTGTGCTCGCCATGGGGCAGCAGCGTCTCCTTGTCGGTGGTACACCCCGCCAGAACCCCGCAGAGCACGCTAATCCAGGTCAGGCAGAGAAGCATGGTCTTTTTCATGGCGAACGCTCCGGCCCTTGGGCTCGTAGTCGATGGTGATCTCATGGTCGAGGTGCAGGGCGACCTGTGCTGCCGGTGGCACGTACACGGCAGCAAAGGCTTCGCCATACAGCTTGTTGACCCACTCGCGGATGTCGCTGACCCCACCACTGAGAATGGAGTTAAGTGCACTGTTGCCATTGCTGCTGGTGACGCCGAGCGTACTGCCGCCCGAACTGATCGTGCTGCTGTTGTTCTGCTCATCGCCGAGCAAGGCAGCGACACCCGCGCCGGCCGCCGTGATCAGGCTCTGGCTACCGAGGTACTGCTGGGCGTTCGAGCGACGCTCGCCGGCAATGCAAGGAATGCCATACGGATCGGAGAGGTAACCGAGTCCGCCGCGGATCTTGTCAGTGTTTGAGCTTTGGGTGGCCGAGGCATTGCGGCTGGCGACCGCCTTCGGCTGAGGCACCGTGCGGATGGTGCCATCGGTAAACACAAAGGTGATTGACTCGACCTGTCCGCGCACGCACGACAGGGTCCAGTCACCGGACGCCGTGCCGCTCATCACAGCACCCGCGACGTCCGGCAGGTCGATGCCATTAGCGGTCAGGTTCTCGGGGCCAACCAACACCTTGAAGGGGTAGGGATCATTCACGGTGCCGTCCACCGGGACTCGGCCAATCAGCGCAGTCATGGCGACCGAGCCCATCAGCGTGGCGTTTTCGGGGATCGTGTAGACCGGCTTCGCGCCTTCGGTACGATCAACGGATCGCGTCAGGTCGCGCTCACCCTTGGTAACTGCACGTAGCTGTTTCTGGCTGCGATCAATCGCGTTGTCTTTCAAGCCTTCCAGAGAGTTGAAAGCGGTAGGCAGGCTCAGTGCGGAGGAAGTCGTGGTCTTGCCGCTGGCGTCGGTGGACGGAGCATCCGAGGGTTCAATCCACTGCAGTGCATCATTGGTAGAGTGGCGCCCTTCGAACTGAGCGCCGTCGCCCGGCTCAAGCCCCAATCCGATCGGCATGTCCTTGCCTTTGCCGGTCAGCCCCGACAGCTGGTCCTGCAATTGCGTCAGCAGACCGCGAGCCTGACGACCGTCTTGTTCGGCTTTGAGCCGGGCCTCGTTGGCTTGTCGGCGGCCTTCGTCGACCTGCTGGGTCACACTGCCAAGCGCGGTCTGGATACGCGAATCGACACTGTTTTCCCGCTCGCGTAGGCGGTTGTTTTCCGTCTGCAGTGAGTCATTGTGTTTCTTCAAACCGAGCATGTCGCTGCGCATGGCCTTCACCTGGCCGACCAGGGTGGCGACCGTGTCGCGTGGGGTATCGCCCGCAATGCCGAGCGACTTGGCTTGCTCGGCGGATAATTGAATATTGCCCTGATCAACTGGGTGCTCCGGAGAAGGTGTGCTGCCACCCGGGACCCAGGTTTTCAGGTTGATCAGCACCACGCCCAGCAGCGCAGCCGGTACCAGCCATTTGAGCAAGGCGTTAGCTTTCATCGTCAGCACCTCGCGCAACGGGCGGGAGCAGCACCGCTTGTTCGAGGCCGGCACCGCGAGTGACGAGATAGGCGATCGTAGTGTCTTCGGCACTGCCGACCGGCCCGAGGAAAGCATGCTGGAAGGCCGCGGCGAACAGCTTGGCCTGAAGCCGACGCGGATCGAGTTGCACCGTCGCTGGACCACGATTGCGCAACTTCACCGCCGTCACCCTGTAATCACCGAGTCGCCAGGCGGCGATGGGCGTGCTGGACACGTTTTCGCTCGGCAGCAAGGTCGGCAGTTCGCTGCGCAGCTTGAGCGGTACGCGGCTTACGCCGGGTAGGGATTCTACGGTGCGCAGCGACGCGTACAGGCTCTGTGCGGCATAGCGGGTCAACGCGACCGGGATCGGCGTACGTTCTTGAACAGGGGCGGTGCTCGATTCAGTCTCGGCAGCCTGCACCGGAGCATGCTTGAGAATACGCACCGGCTCCAGCGGTTGATCGCCGGGCGTGGTCGCGATATCCAGCAGGATGATCTCACCCGTCGCGACCGATTGCAGTTGCAGTCGGGTCGGGGCAATGGCTTCCGACGCGCGCAGGTACAGCGTGCCGCCGGTGGATTGTACGCGCAGCTTGCCCGTCAAGGTTGAGGGCACGCCGACGCGAACAGCCTCATCGACAAATACCACTCGCTCCTGATTGATCACCAGCGGGACCGCGAGAGGGAGGCGTTCCCAATGCATCAGCTCGACGGCCTGTGCCGCGACTCCCCACAGCGTTAGTGCGACGGTGAGTCCCAGGGTCGACATCCGCTTCATGGTTCACCTCCAGGCAGGAAGATTTTTTGCGGAGTGCCCTGGTAGCAGTCCAGAGCCAGCCCCCACTTGTTGCGCTCGGGATCCAGGTCAAAACGCACCACGCGCAATGGATAGCGCACCACCACCCGTTTTACCGGTTCGGCGGCGTAATACTCATCGGCGTTGAGGTCGAGCGTGACCAGCCAGCTGTCGCGGTCGAGTTGCTTGACCCTGAGTTCCGGATCTTCGCTGTAACCTCGGCCCAGAATTTCGTAGACGCCACGCACCCGCTGGCGCAGTTCGCCGGCGGCCTTGCGGTACTCGTAGTCGCCATCGAGGAAGGCCTTGCACGCGGGTGTCAGATAGGACTGCAAGCCATAGATAGCGCGGCGATAATCCTGCTCGCCATCTGAGGGCCAGCGATTGAGCTGGCCAAAGATGTAGAGGGCAAAGGCATAGACATTTTCTGAGGGGATATCCCACCATTTGCGCGTGCTACCCGAACGCAGATCCGGGGGGACATGCACGGTCAGATCGGTCGGCGCCGAGCGCCAGCCATACCAGAGTCCGGCACAGATCAGAGCCAGAATCACCACTGCCAGGCGCAGGCTGAAGATATGGGCCTGCTGGGCATCCACCTTGTTCCGAAACCGGCTCATCGCTGCCACCGGGACAGGGCAGGGCGCAACCGACGCGAACGACGGACCGTCCAGGCGCCAGAGTGCAGGATTAAACGCTCGCGACTCAGGCGCCAACGGCTGGCCAGTACCCATTCGAGTTTGCGGTACAACCAGGTCTCGGGGCGGGCCCGTTTGGCCCGACGCAGTAGCGTGCCACCGGCCAATAGCACCACGGCCATGCCTGCGATCATGCTGGTCGGTGCCACGGCAATGGAGGCGGTGGCGATCGCCAGAGGAACGCCCAACAGCAGGCCAATGAGGGCGCCGGTGCCGAGTGCTACCCACATTTCATCATTGGTCAAACCGCGCAATACAGCGGGATCACGATTGAGTCGCTCCGGCAGAAAGACCAGAGTGCCGTCAGCAAGGCGTTCGATAGCGTTGTTCATGCCAACCTCACAGAATCGCGGCAGCCTTGGTCAGGAACCAGATGATGATCACCACCAACAGAGCACCGATACCGACCACCGCACCCAAGTCTTTCCAGGTCTTGCGTTGGTTCTGCACATCGGCATACACGGTCAGCGAATGCCAGGCCACCCCTAAAAAAGCGAGCAGGGCGATCAGCAGACCGAGCAGGATGCCGCCGTCGTAGGCGTAGTTTTTAATCGTCTCGATCAACCCGGAACCTTCACCACGTGAAGGTGCTTCCATGGTCGGTAGCTCGGCAAAAGCCAGGCTTGGGCCGAGTACCAGTAGCAGACCGATCAAGCTCTGGCTCGCACGATCACGCAGGTTGTTTTTCAGGGGGACAAGGCACTTGAGCATGACGGCGATCTCCGGTGTTAGGACAGGGTGAAGAACATCAAAACCAGCAAGGTGAGCAGCACGCGAGCGGCACTGCCGCCGAAGGCTCCAAAGCGCACACTGCCGTTGGCCCAACCCCGGTAAGCCGTCCACATCACCCAGGCACACCACAGCAAAGCCAGGACGAGAACCAAGGACAGCCAGAGCGTCGAACTGCTCTGTGCCGAAAAGCCTGAGGCATTTTGGAAGGCCGCGGTCTGAGCGTCAGTCATGCTCATGGCAAAGGCTCCGCTGGCGGAGTGTCGAGGCGGTAATCGCCGAGCAGTTCACTGGCATCACGGGGTTGAGCGCGAGAGGGGGATAGGTAACTCTCTACACCCCGTCGAATTCGCTGGGTGTCTTGGATAAACAGGTGATAGTCGAACCGATAGCGCTCTTGTGCATCGCGTGTAGTTGTTAAATTCGCGCGATTCGCAAGACGCTCAATAATTTCAAATTGATTTTGGATTTGGGTCATCGCAATTTGTTCATGGCTGGGGGCCGCGCTGGCACAACTAGACGATACGAATAATATGGAAATCAGAGAGCGAGGGATGTGGATTGTAGGCATGGCGATTGGCTCTAGATTCATACGTGCAGAATTGTAAAAATGACTATCTAAATCAGTAAAAAAACTGAGGAGGAGGCAATCGCTTTTGATGGCGATTGACCCTGCCGAGTCTTTTTGTTTGGCATGGCCTACGTCCACGTTGAAGGGGGGTTGAACTGACGGGATTGCCCTTTCAGTTCAAAGGTGAAGCTGGCTTTTTTTGGGGAGCGATCTGATGCAGTGGTTTTATGTATTTATAAAGCCGTATTACTGGGTGTCTTTCATCGCCTCTTACGGTGTAGCGCAGAACCTTGAAG
>NZ_UTBG01000230.1 GCF_900580675.1 Pseudomonas viridiflava | reverse complement strand
GCCTCTGGAAAGCGCACTGGCATTGGAGCGCAAGGCGTTTCAACTGCTGTTTGATTCCAGGGATCAAAAGGAAGGCGCCAATGCGTTCCTTGAAAAACGCTCAGCAACCTTCACTGGAGAATGACCCATGGCACGTGAAATCAAGCGGATGGCGGTCGTGGGTGCGGGTGTGATGGGCACGGGCATTGCCCAGATTGCGGCCCAGGCCGGTGTTGAGGTCCTGCTGTTCGATAACCGTGAAGGCGCTGCGCAGACCGCTCGCGAAAATCTGCAACAGACGCTGGACACGTTGGTGGCCAAAGGCAAAATCCCGCCGACTGATGCCCAGGCAACCCTTGGGCGCCTGCGGGTTGCCAGCGCATTGACTGATCTCAGCGACGTTGACGTGGTGGTCGAAGCCATCATTGAACACCTCGATGCCAAGCAAGCCTTGCTCGCCCAGCTTGAGGCGGTCGTTCGCGACGATTGTATTCTTGTCACCAACACATCTTCGCTGTCGGTCACCAGCATCGCACGCGAGTGCCGCAAGCCTGAACGTGTGGCGGGGTTTCACTTTTTCAATCCGGTGCCGCTGATGAAAGTGGTGGAGGTCATCGATGGCCTGGCCAGTGACCCTCGCGTCGGTGACCGTCTGCAGGCATTGGCCGCGCGTATGGGCCACCGCGGGATTCGTGCCAAAGACACGCCTGGCTTCATCATCAATCACGCGGGGCGCGCCTATAGCACTGAAGCCTTGCAGATACTCAAGGAGGGCGTGACCGAGCCGGCCGAGATTGATCGTATTCTGCGCGAAGGCCTGGGTTTCCGCATGGGCCCCCTGGAGCTGTTCGACCTGACCGCGCTGGATGTCTCCCACCCCGTGATCGAGTCCATTTATAACCAGTTCTACCAGGAACCCCGTTATCGGCCGGCCGCGCTGACCCGTCAGATGCTTGAGGCGGGCTACGTGGGGCGTAAGGTGGGGCGTGGTTTTTACCGTTATGCCAACGGCCAGATGGTCGACGTGCCGCCACCCCAGCCCGTGCCCAGCGTGGAGGCCATGCCAGCAGTGTGGTTGGGTACCGAAAACGAAGCCGACCGTGCCAGCCTCAGCGCACTGCTGGAGCGGCTGGGCGCCCAGGTGGAGCAGGGCAGCTCGCCTTCCGACGCTGCGCTTTGCCTGTTGGCGCCCTATGGCGTGGACGCGACAACTGCGGCGCACCGCTTCGGCGTAGACCCGACGCGCACGGTTTGTATTGACGCGTTACTCGATTGCACGCGCTATCGCACGCTCATGCTCACACCGGCGACTCGCACTGATATGCGCCACGCCGCCCATGCGCTGCTGTCTTGCGACGGTGTGGGCGTCAGCGTGATCAATGACAGTGTCGGCTTTGTCGCTCAGCGGGTGCTGGCGATGATCGTCAACCTGGCGGGCGATATCGTCCAGCAGCGCATAGCCAGCGTCGAAGACCTGGATGAAGGCGTACGTCGTGGGCTGGGTTACCCGCAGGGCCCGTTGGCCTGGGGCGACAGTGTCGGCGCGCAGCGCTTGCTGACCATCCTCGAACGCATGACCGAATTGACCGGGGACCCGCGCTATCGACCCGGCCCCTGGTTGCGCCGTCGCGCAGCCCTGGGTTTATCGCTGTGCCACCCGGAACCGACACTGACCTGATCTATCAACGCTTAGGAAACTGCCATGCTCGATGCTTATATTTTTGCGGGGCTACGTACGCCGTTCGGTCGCCATGCGGGCGCACTCGCGCCGGTAAGGCCTGACGATCTCGCGGCTCATGTGATTCGCGAACTGCTCGCGCGCAACGCCATCCCCGGCGATGCCATCGAAGACGTTATTCTCGGCAATACCAATCAGGCCGGTGAGGACAGCCGCAATATTGCGCGTCACGCGGCACTGCTTGCCGGGCTGCCCGTTACCGTGCCTGGGCAAACGGTCAACCGATTGTGCGCCAGCGGGTTGGCAGCGGTGATTGACGCAGCGCGCGCAGTCACTTGCCATGAAGGTGAACTGTTTGTGGCGGGCGGGGTTGAGAGTATGTCGCGCGCGCCGTTTGTCATGGCCAAAGCCGAGGCGGCCTACAGCCGGGATTTTACCGTCTACGACAGCACCATCGGCGCGCGTTTTCCGAACCCGACAATTGTGGCGCAGTTCGGTAATGACACCATGCCGCAGACTGGCGACAACGTGGCGCAGGAGTACGGCATCAGCCGTGAACAGGCTGACGTTTTCGCAGCCCGCTCCCAGGCTAATTACGAAGCCGCGCGCGAAAGCGGGTTCTTCGACGATGAAATACTGGCCGTCAGCGTGCCCACTGGGCGTAAAACGCCGCCCAACCTTGTCGAGCGCGATGAACACCCGCGCCCGCAATCTGACCTCGCAGCGCTGAGCCGCCTGCGACCGCTGCACGAGGGCGGCGTGGTTACCGCCGGCAATGCATCGGGTGTCAACGACGGCGCTGCCGCGCTGCTGATCGGCACGCGCGCGGCCGGTGAGCGCCACGGCTTGGTGCCCATGGTGCGTATCCTGTCGAGCGCGGCTGCAGGTGTCGCCCCTCGCATCATGGGTGTGGGCCCGGTGGAGGCAATCAATAAAGCGCTGGCACGGGCCGGCCTGACGTTGGCGGACATGGACATCATCGAAATCAACGAAGCATTTGCCAGCCAGGTTCAGGGTTGCCTCAAAGGGCTCGGCGTGGCGTTCGACGACCCTCGTGTCAACCCTAATGGCGGGGCGATTGCGGTGGGCCACCCCTTGGGCGCCTCCGGTGCGCGTCTGGCGCTTACCACTGCGCGAGCGTTGCAGCGCAGCGGTAAGCGTTATGCCGTGGTGAGTCTGTGTATCGGTGTCGGCCAAGGGCTGGCGGTGGTGATCGAGCGTGTGTAATCGCTCAAGCAAAGGTGAAATGACATGGGTGCTTTGACTGGATACCGCGTACTCGACCTGAGCCGAGTGCTCGCCGGCCCTTGGTGCGGGCAAACTTTGGCCGATCTGGGCGCCGAAGTGATCAAGGTTGAACGGCCGGGTGTCGGCGACGATACGCGTGGTTGGGGGCCGCCCTGGATGAAAGGCCAGAGCGATACGATGACGTCCGAGGCCTCGTATTATCAGTCGACCAATCGCGGCAAGTTATCGGTGGCACTCAACCTGGCCAGCCCTGAGGGGCAGGAACTGGTACGTGCGTTAGCAACCGGTTGCGACGTACTGATCGAAAACTACAAGGCCGGTTCCCTGGCCAAGTACGGGTTGGATTACGCATCCCTGGCGGCGTTGAACCCGCGCCTGGTGTACTGCTCCGTGACCGGCTTCGGACAGACCGGCCCGCGCGCGGCGGAACCTGGCTACGACTTTATCGTGCAGGGCATCGGCGGGCTGATGAGCATCACCGGCGAGCGCGATGACTTGCCCGGTGGCGGGCCGCAAAAGGTCGGCGTGGCTTTTTCCGACCTGATGACCGGGCTGTATTCAACGGTGGCCATCCAGGCAGCGCTACTCAGCCGGGAAAAAACCGGTGTAGGCCAGCATATCGATATGGCGCTGCTGGACGTGCAGGTCGCCACCCTGTGCAACCAGAGCCAGAACTACCTGGCCTCGGGCAAACCGCCGGGGCGTTACGGCAATGCGCACGCCAATATCGTGCCGTATCAGGTGTTCCGTGCCAGCGACCAGGATTTCATCATCGCTTGCGGCAACGACTCGCAATTCGTGGCGCTGTGCGACGCCATCGGCCTGGCGCACTTGCCGGCGGACCCTCGCTTCACGCGCAACGCCGACCGTGTGGCCAATCGCGAAGCAATCGTTGAAATCTTGTCGCAGCACTTCATTGCGGGGCGTGCACAGGAGTGGATTGATCGGGTCCACCCGCGCGGCGTGCCCATCGGTGCGATCAACAGCATCGCCCAGGCCCTGGATGAACCTCAGGTCAAGGCGCGCAATATGCTGGTGACGATTCCACATCCGCTGAAGCCGGACTTCGTAACGGTTGGCAGCCCGATCAAGATGTCCGGTACGCCAGTGGAGTACTTGCGTGCGGCGCCGATGCTCGGTGAGCACACGGATGAAGTGCTTAAGCGTCAGCTGGGGTTGGATGACGAACGTCTGGCACAGTTGAAAGCCAGCGGCGTGATCGAGCAACTGGGCGAGCGCTGATCTTTTTACCGATATGCCGGTGGCGTATCGGGTTCACTAAGTTGCTATGGAGTTATCCATGAAAGTGCTGGTAGCCATCAAGCGAGTGGTTGATTACAACGTGAAAGTTCGCGTCAAGGCGGACAATTCCGGCGTCGACCTCGCCAACGTCAAGATGTCGATGAACCCATTTTGCGAAATCGCCGTGGAAGAAGCCGTACGCTTGAAAGAACTCGCTATAAAAGAAGGGCGCGCAGCGACTGAAATCGTCGTGGTTTCCATCGGCCCGACCACTGCCCAGGAGCAGCTGCGTACCGCCCTGGCACTCGGCGCCGACCGCGCGATCTTGGTCGAGTCCGCTGAAGAGCTGACCTCCCTGGCCGTGGCCAAGCTGCTCAAAGCCGTTGTCGACGAGGAACAGCCTCAGCTGTTGATCCTCCGCAAA
>NZ_UTBG01000232.1 GCF_900580675.1 Pseudomonas viridiflava | reverse complement strand
GCTCTGCACTGATCCGGGCCCTGCAACCCAATGCCTTGGGCATCGCGAAAAACCACGTGCACACACTGGATGCCGAATGCGCCCGCGATCACCATGATGCGTCACCCCGCCTGGCGCGTTTGGACGTTGCCCAGCACGATGCTGCACGCTATTGCGATCAGGTTGAAAGGGCTGTCACGCAGATCGCCGATGGCTGCTATCAAAAAATTATTCTGTCGCGCAAAGTGCCCCTCGAAGGGCGTATCGACCTGGTTGCCAGCTACCGCGCCGGGCGCCGGGCCAATACGCCGGCACGCTCGTTCATCCATCAGCAGGGCCACTTTTCCTGCGTGGGTTTCAGCCCGGAAACCGTGGTCGAAGTCAGCGCCAACGGTGCGGTCAGCACCCAGCCCCTGGCTGGCACCCGCGCGTTAGGTCGCGATGCCGAAGAAGAAGCCCGCCTGCGCCAGTCGCTCTATCAGGACCCGAAGGAAATCGCCGAACACGCCGTGTCGGTAAAACTGGCCTTTGAAGAGCTGCAACCGATCTGCGAACCCCAGGGTCTGCGTATCAGTGAGTTCATGGACATCTCTCGACGCGGCAGCGTGCAGCACCTGAGCTCACGCCTCAAGGGGCGTCTCAAGCCCGGTTGCAATGCTTGGCACGCCTTCAGCGCATTGTTTCCCGCAGTGACTGCCTCGGGTATACCCAAGCGCGAAGCGATTGCCGCAATTGCCGAACACGAGGGCCGCAGCCGTGACCTCTACAGCGGCTGCGTGATGATCGCCGACAGCGACGGCAGCCTGGATGCCGCGCTGGTGCTGCGCACCGTGTTTCAAGATCAGGGCCAAGCCTGGGTCCAGGCCGGGGCCGGGATTGTGTCGCTCTCCCTGCCCGAGCGGGAACTGGAAGAAACCCGCGAAAAACTCGCCAGCATCGCGCCCCATGTGCGTCTGCTCGCCGCCCAGGCCTTCGAAGCGCCGCTAGCTGCCGAGGTGCAGCCATGAGCGCGCTGACCGTCGACCGCTTGCGCGAACAGATCGGTGCGCTGCTGCACAGCGGCGTCTGCGCCGATGACCAGGCCAACCTGATCGAACAGGGCCTCGATTCCCTGCACCTGATGCGCCTGGTCAACCAATGGCGCCAGGCCGGTGCCGCCGTGACCTTTGCCGACCTGATCGAACAACCGACCCTCGCCCACTGGCTGCCACGCCTGACCGCCGCACCGCGCAAACGCACGGACGCGGTGGTGGATATCGACCCGACGGCGCCCTTTGCCTTGACCGATGTGCAGCACGCCTATTGGATCGGCCGCGGTGCGGAGCAGGTCCTGGGCGGTGTCGGTTGCCATGCCTATCTGGAACTGGACGGCACCGGGCTCGACCCACAGCGCCTGGCCTACGCCTGGCAAGCCTTGCAGCAACGGCACGGCATGCTGCGCGCGCGTTTTGATGACGAGGGCCGCCAGCAGGTACTGGAACACGGCCGGTCGGCGCTGCAGGTCGATGACCTGCGCAGCCTCGCGCCGGCCGTCTGCGAACAGGTGTTACTCGATGTGCGCCAGCGCCTGTCCCATCGCCTGCTGGCGGTGGACCAGGGCGAAGTCGCCGGGCTGCACTTGAGCCTGCTGCCCGAGGGCCGGACGCGCCTGCACTTTGACCTCGACCTGTTGGTAGCCGACGTGCACAGCCTGCATGTGCTCCTGCACGACCTTGGCGCACTGTATCGCGGTGAAACACTGCCCGACGCTGTGCGTCACTGGCACTTCGGCCGCTACCTGGCCCAACGCCCGGCCCCGTCCGCCAGTGCCGCAGCGTATTGGCAGGCACGCCTGGATCAACTGCCCGCCGGCCCCGCCTTGCCGCTTGCCTTTGAACCGGAGACCGTACAGGAGGTGCGCTTCACCCGCCGCCAGCAGCGCCTGCCGGCCGAGGTCTGGCAACGCCTGCGTAATAATGCGGCCAAGCGCCAACTGACGCCTGCCATGCTGCTGGCCGGTACATTTGCCCAGGTGCTCGGACGCTGGAGCCAGGAACCGCACTTCTTGCTCAACCTGCCGCTGTTTGATCGCCAGGGCGATGAGCCTGGGCTGGATCAGGTGGTCGCCGACTCCACCAATCTCCTGCTGCTTGAAGTCGACCTGCGCCAACCCGCCAGCCTTGCCCGGCAGCTGGGGCAATTGCAGGCGCAGTTTCATCGCGACATGGCCCATGCCGGTTACTCCGGGGTTCAGGTGCAACGGGACCTGGCCCTGCGCGGCGCCGGGCAGCGCAGCTTTTCCCCGGTGGTGTTTGCCTGCAACCTCGGCACGCCACTGCTGGGACCTGCCGCCGCACACACCCTCGGCCAACTCGGCCAAATGATTTCCCAGACTCCGCAAGTCTGGCTCGACCATCAGGTCTATGAAGAAGACGGCGGCTTGCTGCTGGCCTGGGACGCTCAGGACGCGTTGTTCCCGCCAGGG
>NZ_UTBG01000233.1 GCF_900580675.1 Pseudomonas viridiflava | reverse complement strand
GTTCTACATCCGCTTCTTTAGAGACGTCGGCGCCGATGGCGATTGCCCGGCCGCCCTCGGCGTTGATCTGCTCTGCCAGGGCTTGGGCCGGTGCGGCCTGGCTGTTGTAATTCAGCACCACCGCCGCCCCGGCTTGCGCCAGGGCCTTGGCCGCGCCGGCACCGATTCCGGAACTGGCACCCGTCACCAGGGCCACTTGTTGCTCCAACGAGATACGCATTGCCCACCCAGCCTTGAAATCGTGAGTTCAAGTAGCTGACTGACGCGGCGCAACGGAAGTTCACCGGTGTGATTTTAGCGACTACAACCATGGTGGAAAATGGAATAACAGAACTATAAAAAATAACTGAAAGATACTAAAAAACCGTTCAAAAGCGTTTGACAGGGTTTTTCGCCGCGTGTCTTATAGGCACACCTCAACCCGCTCCGTTGGTAGTTCGGCAGTCATCGCGGGGCCACCTATAAGAGATTCTTATGTGCCTTTCGGCCGTTATAGGAGAACTACCGGATCAGGAACAAGCGGCGGCCTTTATCGGCACGCCCAAGTTAGTCATCTTCGATTGCGACGGTGTCTTAGTTCAAAGCGAAGAAATTACCCTGTCCGTGTTGATCACTCTGTTAAATGCCCATGCATTGGGCCCTGCACAATTAGATATTGAGGAATTTATCGAGCGTTTTCGTGGGCGCAAGATCGCCGCGTGTTTGGAAGAAGCACAACAGTTATTGAATATTAAGGTAGGTGGTCAGTTTGAAGCGGACTTTCGCCAGCAAGCGCTCTTGGCCTTGACGCGCAACTTGAAAGCCACCGAGGGCATTGTTGAAGTGCTGCAGAAGTTAGACGTCCCGTATTGCGTAGCCTCAAGTGCGCCCCGCAACAAGATAGAACATTGCCTGCGTATCGCAGGGCTGTTTTCTTACTTTGAAGGGCGAATATTCAGTTGCTATGAGTTGGGCCGTTGGAAACCGGACCCGCTGGTGTTTTTAACGGCTTGCGAGACGTATGGCGTTGATCCCGTTGATGCGCTAGTGGTTGAAGACAGTGTCACCGGCGTTCAGGCGGCGGTGGCCGCGAATATCAAAGTGTTGGGTTTTGGTCCGCCCGAGCGACACCGGCTATTAACCGAGGCCGGCGCATCAGCGTTTTCCGACATGCGTGATTTATTGACATTTATTAATTAGCCAACTTACTCAGGGAGGAGGCGCTGTGGACACACTCGGCTATATAGAACGGCTTAAACATAATGACCCACATTCAGAGGTGTGGTGGGATTCATCCACGGCTGTGTACGCGCCTTTTAAACAGCACTTGCTGGATAAGTACCCGGCGGCCGCGGCCGCTATAGAGCGGTTGATGCCGGATGGCTTTACGCTCGCCCGGGGGTTCAGCAGCGTGACCACCAACCCGCGGCTGGTCACGGCGGCTATCCTCGACAAGCGCGAGTACTGGGCCTCGCGCGTTAACCTGGCGAGCCTGTCTCCCGCAGAGTTACGCAAGAAGCTGTACAACGAAGTCATTATTGATGGCGCAGCAGCGCTCATGCCGCTGTGGGTCCAATCGGCCCAGGCCGAAGGCTGGATTTGCGCTCAGGTCGACCCCGTGGATGTGCGCTGCACTGAGCGCATGACCGCCAGGGGCTTGGAACTGCGCCAGCTTGCAGCCAATGTGATGGTCAAGGTGCCAGGCAGCCTGGAGGGGGTTGCGACCGTCGAAGCACTGGTGGCGCAGGGCAGCTCCATCAATATCACGTTCTGCTTTACGGTCTCCCAGTTCCAGGCGGGACTCCAGGCGATAGAGCGCGGCATGGCCACCGCCAGCCGCAACGGTATCGATACTCGCCACTGCAAGTACGTGATCACCTTCATGATCGGGCGTTTCGCCTGCCAGCCGGAGTTCGCGCTGCAGGCAGCGGAGCGCGGGCTGGCGCTGAGTGCCGATGAGCTGCGCTGGGCCGAACTGCTGATTTACGCGCAGGTCCAGGCGCTGGTCGCGGCCTCGAGCGCGCCGGTGCAAACCTTGCTCTCGAGTATCAAAGTCGATATCGACGAGCGCGGCAACAAACACTGCTGGCACCTCGAAAAAACCGGCCTGACGGCGACCTGCTATACGCTGACACCGGACGTGGTGGAGTTTCTGATTGAGCGCGAAAGCCATGGCAAACCCGTAGCACCGGCGGCCGAGCCGCTGCAGCCGCCGCCTTCGACTTTCGCAAAACTGGTGCGCATCCCGTACTTCTGCGAAGCCTACTTTATCGACAGCCTCGAACCGTACGACTTCGGCAACCACGAGGCGTTTATCAACGCCTGCAATGAAGCCAACAGCGCGCACCGGCGCCTGGCGGACTACTGCGTTCGACTCTGCCCCGTGGCAAAGCCATTCAAGCGCTCGCTCACCGCGCTGCTGGCGTCTGAATTCGGGGTGATCGCATGAACAAGATGATCGGGTTATGGGCGCACCCACGCTCGCGGTCCACCGTGTTGGAGCGCGTGTTCATCGAGCGGGGCGATTTCGAAGTCTTCCACGAGCCCTTTGCGCACATGGCGTTTTCCGAGGACTCGGCGATTCCTTCGGATGAATGGGACCACAGTTTGCCGACGACGTACCAGGACATCAAACACCAGCTGCTCACGGCCAAAGAGCGTGCAAATGTCTTTCATAAAGACATGTGTTATCACTGCCTGGATGAGTTGAAAGTTGATCTTGGGTTTCTGGCACAGCAGGCCAATATCTTTCTTATTCGCGAACCGGCCAGCAGTATTATTTCCCACCATCGGGTACACCCTGATATGCCGATGCAGGCCATCGGGCATAAAGCGTTATATGAAATTTTTTGTGTGGTAACCAAACTTACCGGCACAGTGCCCTATGTGATTAATGCGGATGATCTTGCCGCCGAGCCGGAACGGGTAATTCGCAAACTGTGTCATCACCTGGAAATTGAATTCCTGCCGCATGCAATGACGTGGAAGCGTGAATGCCCTTCGCAGTGGAAGACCTGGAGAAGTTGGCACGTGGCGGCGGAAAACAGTGAGCGGATTACTCCACCGATAACACAATCTGTAGACATGTCGGTGTTCGATCAGTACCCGAAGTTAAAGGATTTGTACGAATACCATCGTACGTATTACGCGCGCATGAATGAATTTTGCCAATAAGGATTGTTGCATGAAAAAGTTGATCATCACCGGCGCTGCCAATGGCATTGGGCGCGCTACCGTAGAACAGGCGATCAAGGATGGCTACTTCGTTATTGCCGCCGACAAGGATGTGCAAGGCCTGCAACGCTTGCAAAGTCTTCACAGCACCGATGTGCTGGAAACGCACGTCGCTGACTTCTCTGATCCTGCGGTCATTAAAGGCTTTATTCCCGCGTTGTATGAATGCCACTCGACTATTTACGGTTTGGTGAATAACGCCGGTATTTATCACGGCAAAAGCGTGTACCTGTATTCCGATGAGCAAATCGACGAAATCCTCAACGTCAACCTCAAGGCGCTGGTGTATCTCTCCAAGGACTTCGCCGAGCGTGAAATGAAGCACGAAGCACCGCGCAGCATCGTCAACATTGCCTCGGTGGCGGGGGAGGTCGGCAGTTGCGACGCCCTCTACGGTGCCACCAAGGCTGCGGTGATTGGCCTGACCAAAGCCAACGCCTGGAATTTCGCACCGTTTGTGCGAGTTAACGCCGTGTCGCCGGCGCTGATTCACGACACCGCGATCTACGACACCATTCCCGAGTACCGGCGCGCCGAGTACGCACGCCAGGAAATCCTCAACGACCCGATCCTCCCCGGTGGCGTGGCTGAAGTGATCCTGCTGTTGGTCGGTGACGGCATGCGCCACATGACCGGCAAGGTCATCCCGGTCGACAACGGAGCCTACCCACGGTGAGCCATTCCAATCCGAAGAAAAAACTGCTGCTGGTCGGCGCCGGCAACCTGTGCCTGCAGATCCTGAAGATTCTCGCGCCGAAAAACGCCTTCGAGTTTGTCGTGCTCGGTCGTAATGAAGAAGCAACGATTCGGCTGTGTAATCTGGTGGCGCTGTCGTGCGCGCAGATGGGGCAACACATTGCGATAAAACCGCGGATTGCCGACTTGACGGATATCGCCAGGGTGACGCGTGTGCTGCGCGAGGAAGCGCCGGACATGCTCGTCAATTGCGCGTCGTTGCAGTCGTGGCGGGTCATCACCGGGTTGCCCAAGCTGTCATTCGAGCAACTTGACCAGGCACAGTTCGGCCCCTGGTTGCCGATGCACCTGACGCTGATGCATTGCCTGATGCAGGCGGTAAAAGCCTCCGGGATCTCGGCCAAAACCGTGAATGCGGCGTTCCCCGATGCGGTCAACCCGATCCTGGCCAGGGTCGGCCTGGCGCCGGACATCGGCGTGGGCAATGTGGCCAACCTGATCCCCGCCACGCAGCTGTCGATTGCGCGGTTACTGGAGTGCTCCCCCGCCGATGTTCAGGTGCAGTTGTATACCCAGCATTACTTCAGCCACTACGTGCCCCGCGGTGGGCTGCCGCCGCGTGCCAGCTACCGCTTGTTGTATGAAGTGCGTGACCAGCCGCGGGCGGCCCGCCTGCCTGACGCGGCGATTTTCGCCACGGTGAAAACCGAGTTCCGCCGCCTGGGTGGGGTGGATGGGCAGTTCCTGACCGCCTGTTCGGCGGTCACCGTCATCGAAGGTCTGTTTTCACCCACGCCGGTGCAGGTGCATGCGCCAGGCCCCCTTGGGTTGCCGGGCGGGTATCCGGTGCAACTGCACGATGGGCGCATTGACGTGCAGTTTTCCGAGTCTTGCCCGCAGGACGAGGCGGTGCGCATCAATGCCATTTGCCAGAGCCAGGACGGCATCGACGAAATCCATTGCGATGGGTCGGTCACCTACAACCCGACATGCATGGCCGTCATGCAGGCCATGTTGGGGTATTCCAAAAACACCATGTCCATCGAGCAATCCGCCGATTTTGCCCACGAACTGGCGAGCAAGTACTCGTCCTTCAGAAATTCAACCTGGTAGGTGTGTGATGAATCAGATGTCGAGCCGTAAGCACCACGAAGTCGCCAGTTATTCAGCGCAGTACTCGGCGGATTTCGTCGAGCGCTGGGATGAATTGATCGATTGGGAAAAAAGAAAAGCCGGCGAGGACGGTTTTTTTGAAAAGCTGCTGCGCGAACACGGTGTGCGCTCGGTGATTGACGTGTCGACCGGCAGCGGCTTCCACGCGGTACAGCTCAAGCAAGCAGGCTTTGAGGTGGTGGCCACGGATGGCAGCAGCACGATGCTGACCAAGGCGCGGGAAAACTTTCGGCAACGCGGCCTCCAGATCGAGTCGCACTACATGGATTGGCTCGCGCTCGACCCGACCGTGCTGGGGCGGTTCGACGCGGTGGTGTGCCTGGGCAGTTCGCTGTGCCATGTGTTTGAAGCCCACGACCGTCTGCGGGTGTTGGAGAAGTTCAGGGCCTTGCTCAAGCCCGGTGGTTTGCTGGTTGTCGATCAACGCAACTTCTTTGCGATCCGCGCGGGTAACTTCAAGGCCAGCGGCAATTACTACTACTGTGGTACGAACGCCTCCGTCAGCCTGGGGCAGGTCGATCAGAACCTGTGCGAGTTCATCTACACCTTTGACAATGAGGAACAGTATCGGCTGAAGGTATACCCGCTGTTGCCGGGTGAGCTGGCCACGCAAGTGCTCGCGTCCGGGTTTTCCACCCATGAGAGTTACGGTGATTTTCAGCGTGACTACGACATGATGCACTGTGACTTCATCATCCACACCGCGCGTGCGGTATGAGGAGGACGCGATGAGCACACTTGTACACAGCACACCGCGCACCCTCGACAGTGTAGTGCTGGCAGTGGTGTTGACCGGTTTCGTGGCCAGCACCTATGGTTTCGGCGTTTACCTGTTTGCCAACCTGGTGGTGGACATGCGCCGGGACATCGGTTTTGACTACACCACGGTGGGCGTGATCACCGGCGGCGCGCAGATCGGTTTCCTGCTGTTTTCATCGGTGACCAGCTATATCAGCCGGTATTTCGAGGGCTGGAAAATCAGCCTGGTGTCCACCGTGATGACATCCCTGGCGCTGCTGGGGCTGAGTGTCAGTGACAACATCTGGTTGTCCGGGGCGCTGTTGATTCTGCTCGGTGGCTGTTCCGCATCGGTGTATATCCCGTTGGCGGAGATCGTCACCAAGGGTTTCAGCCCAGGCAACAGATCGCGGGTCATGGGGTTGATTTCCAGTGGCACCAGCTATGGCGTGTTTATCAACGGCCTGCTGGTGTCGTTCCTCACCCTGAATGGCGGCTGGCGCTCGATCTGGCTCACCGCAGGCCTGATCTCGGTGGCCCTGTGCCTGGTGGCCTGGTTTCTGTTGCGCAGTATGGCGACGGGCCAGGAGGTCGGGTTTTCCGGGGCGCGCTCGGCCGAAGTCGGCAGCGATCAGCCCTGGCTCAGCCGCTCAC
The DNA here is from genome assembly GCF_900580675.1 of Pseudomonas viridiflava. Taxonomy (GTDB): domain Bacteria; phylum Pseudomonadota; class Gammaproteobacteria; order Pseudomonadales; family Pseudomonadaceae; genus Aquipseudomonas. The sequence continues at coordinate 27,061 of NZ_UTBG01000233.1, read as the reverse complement.
TCTATTTCACTTGGGCCATCGCCTTTCTCAATGGTATGGCCCTGCTGCCCTTCCAGACATACCTGGCGCCGTTCCTTCGCGATGAACTGGGTGTGTCGGTGCAGGACACCGGGTTTATCTGGACGACCATTGGCGCCGTGGGCATGGCCTCGGGCTTTCTGGTGGGGTGGATTGCCGACAAGGTCGGGGTCAGGGCCTCGCTGGCGATGTGCTTTTTGAGCGCCGGGCTGGCCGCGACGCTGGTGTTCAGTTTCAACAGCATCGCGCTGTTTTACCTGGCGGCGTTTTTGTTCGCGCTGGCGTTTTACCCAATCTTCGGGCTCGTCCCCAGTTACATCGGGCAAATTGTGCCGGTCAATCGCCTGACCCAGGCGTTTGGCATCGCCAATGTACTGATCGGGCTGGGCGGCGTGTGCGGCAACTTCCTCGGCGGTGTTTCCAAGGACCTGACCGGCTCGTTCTCGACCGTCTATTGGGTGGTGGCGCTCTTGCTGTTCGTGCAATGCGTGATGGTGTTCATGTTGGGTAAACAACCTGTTTCGGTAGGCGAGGGTGAGCGGCGATGAGTTACTTTGCGGAAAGTCCAAACCAGAATCTGCATGCGTTTGCGTTCAGCCATTTACGGGCCGCACCGCTGCGCATGAAACAAAAGCCCTTGGTTATCTGGCTGACCGGCATTTCCGCGTCCGGCAAGTCGACGATTGCGGATGCCCTGGACATTGCCCTGCAGGCCCAGGGGCGTTTCACCTCGATTGTTGACGGGGATTCAGTGCGCGGCGGGCTGTGCCGGGACCTGGGTTTTACCGACGGCGACCGTGATGAGAATATCCGGCGGGTCGCAGAAGTTGCCCGGTTGATGCTGGAAGCGGGACTGATTGTGATCGTGGCGCTGATTTCACCTTCGGCGGCCAGCCGGCATTACGCGCGCTCGATCATCGGCAACGAATTTTTTGTTGAAGTGCATGTGGATGCGCCGTTGGAAACGGCTGAACAACGTGATCCCAAAGGCTTGTATAAAAAAGCCCGCGCGGGGCTGATCAAGAACTTTACCGGTATCGATTCCGACTATGACCTGCCGGTGTTTCCGGAAGTGCACTTGAATACCCAGGCGCTGTCCGTGGCCGAGTCGGTCGAGACGATCCTTGATTGGGTTGCACGCCGCGACGGTCATACTTAGCCGTTGGTCTTCGTGCCGGGAATGGCAATATCTGCACTTACAAAAAACAAGGTACTCTGCGCCATCGCCGCAACGCCGCGTTTTCCGAGGAGCAGGCATGACGCATTTCACGGGCACTGCAAAATCGATCCGACTGATTGGCGGGGCCCGGGTATTGGACTTTATCAATACCACCAATGGCCGGCGCCCCGGGACTGCACTCAAAGTAGTGGAAGAACGGCTCACCAGTTTTCAGTTCTTTTTTGAATGGGCCTTACATGCATCGTTACTCTCGGCGCGAGAGTTTGATGCGTATAAACCCATGGTGTTTGAATCCCCCATTTCATATCAACCCAACCTGGACGCGATTATTGCGTTCAGGGAGTGCCTGTACCGTGCGTTCTATCCGCTGTCGCTGCACCAGGCCGCGCCCGATGAGGCCTTGCAGCAGATCAACCAGACCTTCCAGCAGGGCGTTGCCTGGCGTGTGTTGCGCTCGGTCGGCGGCAAGCCTGCCTGGGATTGGAAACCCTGCACCTCTGCGCAGGAATTGACCGCCGTGTTACTGGGGCGCCTGGCCATCGAAGCCACGCAGTTGCTGATGTCCGCTGACCTTCACGCGCTGAGGAGCTGCAGCGCCACCGATTGCGACTGGGTGTTTTTGGACATCTCCAAGAACAAACAGCGCAAATGGTGCCAGATGAGCGTGTGCGGCAGCCGCGAGAAACTCAACCGTCTCAAGCAAGTGGCCGCTCAGCACTAGCAGCCGCTGGGCAAGGCGGTCGGCGGGTAGTAATTGCCCCACTTAATAGGAAGCATTACTATTCACGCCCCGCCTCCCCAGTGCACCCGCGATGATCCCCCAGCCGCCCCGCAGAACAGGCTTTTTCCAGCACTACGAAGAGTTGATCGGGACCTGGACGCGCCGCTTGAGAAACCGTCAGCAGGCCGAAGACCTGGCCCATGACACCTTTGTGCGGGTGCTCGAATCAAACTCCACCGACGTCGCGCAACCGCGCGCCTACCTGCATCAGACCGCGCGCAATATCGCCGTGGACGCCTACAGGCGCGAAGACCGTCGCGAAGCCATGGCCCTGGAAACCTATGATCAAAGTGCCTCGCACACCGGCGACCCGGAGCATGTCATGCACGCGATCCAGTTGGCGGACTCCATAGAGCGGGCCCTGGCAGAATTGCCGCTCAATTGCCGCAGGATTTTCATCTGGCAGAAAATCGAGGGCCTGACCCAGCAGGAAATCGCCGAGCGCCTGGGGTTGTCAAAAAACATGGTGGAAAAGTATATGATCCGCACCCTGCGGCATCTGCGTGACCGCCTGGACGCATTGGCCCCATGACCCATGCCCGCTTTGAAACAGGACCTTCCATGATGGATAGCCGGATCCGCGACGAAGCCGCGCAATGGTTTGTACGCCTGCAAGATGCCGACCTGAGCATTGAAGACCGTCGACGGTTCGATGCCTGGCGCCATGAGCATCCTGCGCACCAGTACGAATTCGATGTACTGCAAGGCATGTGGAGCGCCACCGACCTGCTGCCCAAGGCCCGCCTGCAGGCGCTGTGCGAGCCTCCAGCCGTACCACCCCGGCGCCGTGGAGTGCGTTACGCGGTGGCGGCGAGCCTGGTCGCGGTTGCCCTGGGGCTGGGCCTGTTCAGTGGCCTCGATCAGCCGAAACCCTACACCGCCGAGTTCAGCACCCGCCTGGGTGAACATCGCCAGGTGGCATTGCCCGACGGTTCGATAATCGACCTCAACAGCCGCAGTATTGTCGCGGTGCACTATGAAAAAGGCCGGCGCGGTGTGGAGCTCAAGCAGGGCGAGGCGATGTTCAGTGTCGAGCATGACGCCAGCCGGCCGTTCGTGGTCGCGGCCGGGGCAGGGCAGGTGACGGTCACCGGCACACGGTTCGATGTTCGCCGTGATGACGACCAGACCCGCGTGGCAGTCGAGGCGGGTACGGTGCGCGTGCAAGGGCGCTCGGCGGATCAGGTCGTGACCCTCACGTCAGGGCGCGGCACCCACGTCGACAGCAAAGGCCTGGTGGTAGCAGCCTACGCTGTGAACACCGAAGAGCTGACGGCCTGGCGTACCGGCAAACTGGTCTTCAATAACGCCACGCTGGGCGAGGTTGCCCGGGAGGTGTCGCATTATCGCGAGCAACCGCTGCGGGTCAGCACGCCGGCCGTGGGTAACCTGCGCCTGACCAGTGTGTTCAAGGCCAACGACACCGACGCCTTGCTCAAGGCCCTGCCGCATATCCTTCCGGTGGCTTTGCGCACCTTGCCGGACGGCAGCCAGGAAATTATTTCACGCTGACATTCAGGTTTTTTTCGAGTTCTTCGTCTTCTCCTGCAACTGCAACTGGTTTGCATTAACAGCCGCATACTCTTGCGATCACAGGACTGGGTTCGACGTGAAAAAACTTGCCGTCTACAACAATAAAATCTCGCGTTGGGTGCCACTGGCCCTGGCGCTCGTCGTCAGTGCCGCGCTGCCTTCGGCCTATGCTGCGCAGGGCATTCATATCCAGGCCCAGCCCCTGGGCGCGGCGTTGAGCCAACTCGGCCAGCAGACCTCCCTGCAAGTGTTCTTCAGCCCCGACATGGTCGCAGGCAAGCAAGCACCGGCGGTGGATGGCAACCTTTCTCCCGAACAAGCCCTGCGCCAGCTACTCCAGGGCAGCGACCTGGACTACCGCATCGACGCCGGTTCCGTGACCCTGCACCCGCTGAGCGGCGGCACCGGCTCAGCCGGTTCGCCCTTGGAGCTGGGGGCCACAGACATCAAGGTCGTCGGCGACTGGCTGGGCGATGCCAACGCCGAGGTGGTGCAGAACCACCCCGGCGCGCGTACGGTGATCCGCCGCGAAGCCATGGTCGAGCAGGGGGCGATGAACGTAGGTGACGTGCTGCGCCGCGTGCCCGGCGTGCAGGTGCAGGAATCGAACGGCACCGGTGGCAGCGATATTTCCCTGAACGTCGGCGTGCGCGGCCTGACGTCACGCCTGTCGCCACGCTCCACCGTGCTGATCGACGGCGTGCCCGCCGCGTTCGCGCCGTATGGCCAGCCGCAATTGTCGATGGCGCCGATTTCCGCAGGCAACCTGGACAGCATCGACGTGGTGCGCGGTGCCGGTTCCGTGCGTTATGGGCCGCAAAACGTCGGTGGCGTGATCAACTTTGTGACGCGGGCGATCCCGGAGAAATTCTCCGGTGAAGTCGGCACTACCTTGCAAACCGCCGAGCACGGTGGCTGGAAACACGTCGACAACGCCTTTGTGGGTGGCACCGCCGACAACGGCATCGGCGTCGCGCTGCTCTACACCGGTGTGAATGGCAACGGTTACCGCGAAAGCAACAATTCCAACGACATTGACGACGTGATCCTCAAGACTCATTGGGCGCCGACCGATCAAGACGACTTCTCGCTGAATTTCCACTATTACGACGCCACCGCAGACATGCCGGGCGGCCTGACGCAGAAGCAGTACGACGCCAACCCGTACCAGTCGGTGCGCGACTGGGACAACTTCAGTGGCCGCCGCAAGGACGTGTCGTTCAAGTACATCCGCCAGATCGATGACCGTACCCAGGCGGAGGTGCTGACCTACTACACCGACAGTTTTCGTGGCAGCAACATTGCCAACCGCGACCTGAAAACCATCGGTTCCTACCCGCGCACCTATTACACCTTTGGCATCGAGCCGCGCGTGTCCCATGTGTTCGACGTGGGTCCGAGCACCCAGGAAGTCAGTCTGGGTTATCGCTACCTGAAGGAAGGCATGCATGAGCAGGCCAGCAGCCTGAACCTGGTGAATAACGTGCCGACGCCGGGCGGGCAGAGCGACGGTCACGTTTACCAGGACCGCACCGGCGGCACTGAAGCCAATGCGTTCTATATCGATAACAAAATCGACATCGGCAAATGGACGATCACGCCGGGTATCCGCTTTGAAGCTATCAAGACCAATTGGCACGACCGTCCGGTGGTCGGCCTCAACGGCGTGCGCACCGTGGAGAAAAACCGCAAGATCGAAAGCAACGAACCCTTGCCGGCATTGAGCGTGATGTACCACATCTCCGATGCCTGGAAGCTGTTCGCCAACTACGAAACCTCGTTCGGCAGCCTGCAGTATGCGCAGATCGGGCAGGGCGGCCGGGTCAACCAGACGGCCGACGGCCTGAACCCGGAAAAGGCCAAGACCTACGAGGCGGGTACCCGCTACAACGACACTGTGTGGGGCGGCGAGCTGACGTTTTTCTACATCGACTTCTCGGATGAGCTGCAATACGTCAGTAACGATGTGGGCTGGACCAACCTCGGCGCCACCAAACATACCGGCATCGAAGCATCGGCCCACTACGACCTGGCTAACCTGGACCCGCGCCTCGATGGCTTGACCGCCAATGCCGGGTTTACCTACACCAAGGCCACCTCCGAGGGCGACGTGCCCTTCAAGGGCCGCGACCTGCCGCTGTATTCGCGTGAGGTGGCGACCCTGGGCCTGCGCTACGGCATCAACCACTGGACCCACAACCTGGATGTGTACGCCCAGTCCGGCCAGCGCGCTCCGGGCACGACCAGCACCTATGTCACGCAAGGCACAGCGGACGGCCAGTTCGGCGATATCGCGGGGTATGTCTCGGTCAACGTGCGCAGCGGTTATGACTTCGGCGAGCAATTGTCGAACCTGAAACTGGGCGTCGGCGTGAAAAACGTCTTCGACCAACAGCACTACACCCGCTCCAGCGATAACAATGCCGGGCTGTACCCAGGTGAGCCGCGCACATTCTTCGTGCAGGCCAGCGTAGGTTTCTGATCCGTGGTCGTTAGGAGAAATCGCAGCTCTGCCCGGAGCTGCGGTTTTTTCCCTATTTCCTACGTGTCCATGGCTTACATCATCACTGATTCAGGAACCGGTTCCGACATACATGCCACACAGGGTGCAGCTGATGGGCTTCGACTTTACGTTGGAGCAACAGCCTGAAAATCGCGCTCACTGTAATGGAGAAACTTATGTCGGTATCGTCGTTCGATACATCCGCGCATGCGTCACCTATGCATGACCATGCCCATACCCCTTCCCACTCCGGGGCCCCGGCCAGCCGCCATGCGCCTGCTGCGCAACCTACCCTCGGTGGGTACGGCGGGCACGGCAACGTCAGCTATCATTCCCACGGCGCTCAACCTGGCCCGATGTTTGGTAACCCACAGTTGCCCATAGACGCTCACCATCATGCAGCTCAACACTTCAATGGCCAAAACCAAGGTGCTGCGCCGCCGGCGTTTTTTCAGCAGTTGTCCCAAATGTTGAGTCAATGGTTTGGTGGGCTACGGCCACAACGCCCTGATACAAGTATTGGCAACCCATACCCGGCTGCGCCGCGAAATTCTGACCCACGGTACTCATCGCAATCGAACGAAGGATTGCTCGGGCAGTTGCGTGATAATTTCAGCGCTTTCCAGGACCCCAGGACCCCTGGGTTTGCCAGCGGCGCTCAGATTTACTCGATGGCGAGCCAACCTTGGTCCCTAGACCGCAACACTAACGAAAACATCCGCCTGGCAAACGAGCTGCTGCGGCGCCCGGAGTTGATGAAAAGCCTTGACCGCAATGACGCCAGCGGCACGCTGGATGGCATGTTCAGCCTGAACAACCTGTTCTCCGTTCTCTACGCGAGCAACCCATTCAAGTTCACGAGCGACAAGGATTTGGCCGGTGAGATCCTTAGCCATTTTGCCGAGTTGCGAGGCGCGGGCTATGGCGACGCATTGAGTTTTTCAGAGATCGGTAGAATGGCAGCCCGCAGCTGGTCGGGCGATTCGTCCCAAAATTTCCTGACTCAACTGGCCCAGGAAGTGGTCCAGCGCCGCGAGGTGTTGAGTGCAATGGACAATGCCTTGGGCCGTCCCAACGATGGTTTTATCAGCCGAGCAGGACTTCTTTATTTGATTAGCTGACCGGCATTCAGACGCCGCAACTCGGCTGCGGCGTTTGCCTCTCTCGTTTAAGGAACTACTTACGCCCATTTGCCACACAGGTCCTACACGCCGGTGTTGATCGAACCGGGCGCTTTGTCAGATCCCATGTGAGGGCTAACAATGACTTCAACCTCGTTTCATTCCCCCAAGTCGTGCTCCAGCGAAATCTTTCGTACTGCCCAGGAAGCGGATCCTGGGGCGAAAGAGCAGGGCGCAGCTTCGCAAGAATGCCTCGCGCCATCCCATGAGCATGCCGCCAAGGCCCGACAAATGAGGGCTTTCGCCAGCCAGCAGCAATTCCAGGCGCCGGTCGCCGACGACTTTTCCCGTGGCATGCTTGCCGACGGGCAGCGTCCTGTGGGCAGCTCGCTGAAACACTCGGGGCTGATCAATAGCCTGGCGACCTGGTGGCGTGGGCAGACCCCAGGTTGAGCCGGGCGCGCGGCGGCATTTTTTACATGCTGTCATGGCTGGGCGTGGGCCCCCCGGAACTGTCGGGTTTATCCAACCACATATGAAGTGCCTGCCTGGGTGGAATCCATCCGAGGGTTTTGGTCGCCGTGGTGGCGACCACCAAGCAGGCCTGTATTTGAGAGGAGTTGGAGAAAACCCATGACAATTGAGGGTGCACTACCTCATAGCCGCTCCCTGGCCCTGGATGGACCTGCCGTGCAAGCACCGGCGGCGCCCGCTGAAGCCTGGAGTGGGCCGTATCCTGCATCCCCGGAAAGGGGGGGACGCAAGCCCCTGCTGTTGCGCGGCAGCATGTCGGTGCTGCATCACCGCACGTTGCAGAACGCCCCTGCTGCACGTGCTTGTCTATCCCTGCCCGGCATCACATCAACCGACAGCCAGTTGGCCACAGCCCTGGAAAAAGCCTTTGGCCTGCTGCACCCCTTCCTTAACGACGGGCGTCTGACCTGGTCGTCACTGCAACGGATCGCCGCTGAGCACACCGGTGAAAGCGACGAGTTGGACCGAGCCATTCATGTGGTCAGGGAGGTTCTCCAGCGCCCGCGGCTGAGTGATGCCATCCTGAGCCGCGATGGCGATATCACGCGCGACAGCCTGACGACCGCTGCCCGAGCGTTACAGGGCAACAGTTCCCCGAGCCTGTTCAGCCAGGATCCGTTCCATGCCCAGGGCAACGCCCAGGTGGTTCAGGCACTGCAAGGCCAATTTGAACAGTTGCGAGATAAAACCAGGGACCGCACGTTTCTGTTCGAGCAGCACCAGTACCTTGAAATCGCCACGCTCAAGGCGGTCACGCAGGACCCGTATGACGTGGACCAACGCGGTGCGCCCGTGCTGGAACCGTCCACCGGCATGCCCAGGCCCAGGTACAGCGAACTCTGCGTCTACACGGCCAAGAACATTCTGGAGCGCCCGGGTTTGCTGCCCGCATTGGAGCGCGCCAGCGGCGCTCGGCTGTTTGGCCCGCCACATAGGCAAGGGTGGCTCAGCAACAAGAGCCTCGATCGCTGGCTGGAGCAGGACGAAGCTCACAAAGCGCGCTGACGTCCCGGCTCACACCTTGAGAATTTTGCCACTGATGGACACCGCCGCCAGCAACACCGCAACCAGCACAAACGCGGTACTCAAGCTGCTGCCATGGGCGATAAAACCAATGACAGCGGGGCCGGCAAGAATGCCGGCGTAACCCAAGGTGGTAATGGCCGGCACAGCAATATGTTCCGGCATCACCGTTTGCTTGCCGACGGCGGTGTACAGCACCGGCACGATATTCGAACACCCGGCGCCCACCAGCGCATAGCCCAGCAATGCGGTTTCCCACGCCGGAAACCAGGTCGCCAGCAACATACCGACGGTGGCCAGCACCCCGCCGATCACGATCACGCGGGTCGCGCCCAGGCGCCTTACGATGGCATCACCGGTCAGGCGTCCGGCGGTCATGGTCAGGGCGAACGCCGCGTAACCCAGGCCCGCGTAGGCTTCGTCCAGGCCACGCTCGGCACTGAGGAACACTGCGCTCCAGTCAAGCACCGCGCCTTCGGCCAGAAACACGATAAAACACAGGCACCCGATAAACAGCACCACACCATGGGGTATCGCGAAGGCCGGCCCCGAGCTTTCGCTGCCGTAAGGCAGCAGGTGCGGCCTGGCCTTGAACAATGCCGCCAGCGTCACGACGATCACCACCAGGGTCGCCTGCAGCGGCGACAGACCCAGCCCGAGCAATCCGGAAACACCCGCCGCGCCGACAATCCCGCCCAGGCTGAACAACCCATGAAAGCCCGACATCATGTTTTTGCCGCTGGCCCGCTCGACGATCACCGCCTGCAAGTTGACGGTAGAGTCCACGGTGCCCAGGCCGGCGCCAAACAGGAACAGGCCCGCTATCAGCAAGGGAATCGAACTGACCGTGGCCAGCATCGGCAGGGCCAGGCAGATCATGATCGTCCCGGCGGTCAGCACACGCCGGCAACCATAGCGCGAGGCCAGCGCGCCCGCGGCGGGCATGGCGATGATCGACCCCACGCCCAGGCACAACAGCAACAGGCCCAGCGTGCCCTCACTCAGTCCGGCGCGCGTCTTGGCGTACGGCACCAATGGCGCCCAGGCGGCGATACCGAAGCCGGCGATGAAAAAAGCGATACGGGTCGACATTTGCTCCAGCCGCCCGGGAACCACGGGGGCAGAAGTGGGGATGGCAGTCATGAAAAATCCTTGGTTTTGCGTTCAACGAACGATGTCCGGCGAGACATCCTTGCATATCAGGCCTTGGGGCGCGAGCCGGGTTCCGTTGGGATCGCCTGCCACAAAAGCGGTGTTCTGTAATACGCTGCTCTGCTTGTGCGTAGGCAACCAGACGGGTTCATCGATGAGAATTTTCAGGCGCGCGGTGCAATGACTCAATTCTACGATGCGCGGGGCAACATTTATGGGGTGGTCAGCCCGGCCCTGTTACGCGACCGAGGCATTCAAGTGCCCGACAGTGCTGCCCAGGCGGCCCGCATGCGCACAGCATGGGCGTCGCCGGCCATAGCGTCCGAATGTGGCTGGGGCTCTACGCCACGCCCGGACAACGCCAAGCCCCACCGTTGCGATGGCTTGCTGGTCGGGCCGTTCCAGGCCGAGCCGCCGTTTGACCTGCTGATCGTCAATACCGATGGCTCATTGGCTGAGCGCAGCGGCAACGGTTTGACGATCTTCGCCCAGTCGCTGAGCGACCAGGGCTTGATGACCGAGGCCTGCGAGTTGCGGGTGCACCACGACAAGCCGGATGCGGCATCACCAGTGGCCACAGAGGTCAAGCCGGCGGTCTATGAAGAGGTTGCGGGGTTCTGGCTGGCGCTGGGTTTGCCCGAGTTCGGGCCGCAGGCCGTGGGCGCGCAGGGCATTGAGGCGGTGCTGTTGGATGGCACTGAGCTGAGCCACGTCAGCGAACTGGCGGCGATCAACCCGCAGTGGGCGCGTAGCCAGTTTGTGCGAGTGGGCAATCCCCATTGTGTGACGTTGGTCGAGCAGGTAGCGGCGCTGCCTGACAACCAGCAGATGCAGCACTCAGCCCTGTTTGAACCGTTGCAGGCGGTTGCCTTCGCGCCCCCGGTTGGAGGCGGCCAACCTTGCGCGGGCGGGGTCAATTTGCAATGGGCGGCGCGCCTGCCCGGCAACTGCGTGCTTGCGCGGGTATTCGAGCGGGGAGAGGGGCCCACCGCGTCCTCCGGCACCAGCGCCAGTGCCGTAGCCTGTGCGGCGTGGCGTGTAGGATGGGTTGAGAGCGGAGAAGTGGCGGTGGTAATGCCGGGTGGCACTGCGCCGGTACGCTTGCACGCTCAAACCGGCACATTGCTGAGCGTCAGTCTGTTCGGGACTGCCCAACTGCAAGCGTAATTTTTTTAACGCCAGGTGCCCTAAACCGGTGTCGGGCTTTTCCCTATTAGTTTGTTACACCGATGAATATTCGTGTAGGGCATTTCTAGTTGTGAAGAAGTGGCTCTTTGACTTGAGTTCTTGTTTTTTAAATGACACTTCCATCGTTGTTGTAAGACACTTCTTTTTTATTTTTTTGGCCGCCGATTTATTCCTGAGATCGCTAAGCTAAAGGCGTTCAGGCACTTTTTCTCGGCAACTTATCTTGGCTTTAACGGGAGGAAGTCTTTCAATGTACTAGTTGAAGGCGGGTAACAAAGGATGGTTAACGCGTTGGTTGCGTCACGTTTCAAATTGATACTTCAAGGCACTGACACCGACTTCCAAGTGCTGGCATTCAAGGGCTGCGAGACGCTTGATCAACCGTATTTCATCAAGGTGCAGGTGGTGAGTGAACACCCTGCACTGGACCTTGAGGCGTTGCTCCATCTGCCCGCCTTCCTGGATTTCGGCGAGGCGGGAGAAGGCTTGCATGGGCAGGTGTACGCCATCGGTCGAGACGATCCCGGGCGACGACTGACTCGCTACCATCTGACCCTGGCGCCGCGCCTGGCCTGTCTTGCACACCGTTGCGATCAGCGGATTTTCCAGCAGCGCAGCGTGCCGCAGATCATCGCGGCAGTGCTCGAACAGCATGGCATTCTGGCTGACGCTTACGTATTCGAGCTTGGGCCAGTGGTTTACCCGCCGCGCACGTACTGCGTGCAATACGCGGAAAGCGACCTGCATTTCATTCAGCGATTGTGTGAAGAGGAGGGTATTCACTACCACTTCCGCCACAGTGCACATGCCCATCTTTTGGTGTTTGGCGATGACCAGACAGTGTTTCGCCGCTTGCCGGTGCAGCGTTATTGCGCCGCCGGCGGGCCCCGAGCCGATACACAGTTGATCCAGCGTTTCGATGTGCGCCTGGCTACCCGTAGCCAGCAAACAGTGCGCCGGGATTATGATTTCGAACACCCTTCATTACGCCTGCAGGGCACTGCCGGTCTGGCCTCGACGCCGCCGCTGGAGGACTATCGCTACCCTGCGGGGTTTATTCGCCATACCCAGGGCAAGCGCCTGGCGCGCCGAGGGTTGGAGCGTCATCAAAGTGACCGCCTTCGGGCGTTGGGCAAGAGTGATCAGCCTGCCTTGCGCAGTGGGCACTTTCTTGAGTTGCGCGATCATCCCGACCCCGCCTGCAACGACTTGTGGCTGATAATTTCAGTACGGCACGAGGGGTATCAGCCGCAGGTGCTGGAAGAGGCGACGCCAGCAGCCGATGTAGTCCAGGGATATCGCAATCGCTTCACCGCGACACCCTGGCAAGCGGTGTATCGGCCGCCTCTCAAACATCCCAGGCCGACCATTATCGGCAGTCAGACCGCTACCGTGACCGGGCCTGCGGGTGAGGATGTGCACTGCGATGCGTATGGTCGAGTGAAGGTGCGCTTTCACTGGGACCGCCTGGACCAGGCGGATGACAGAAGCAGCTGTTGGGTTCGCGTGGCGTCGGGTTGGGCGGGTGACGGATTTGGCGCGATGATGATCCCGCGGGTCGGCATGGAAGTGCTGGTGACTTTCCTGGAAGGTGACCCGGACCAGCCGTTGATCAATGGTTGTCTGCCGAATGCGTCGCACACTTCGCCTTATTCCTTGCCGCAACACAAAACCCGCAGTGTGCTGCGCAGCCACAGTTCTCCCGGCGGCGGTGGGGCCAACGAACTGCACCTGGAAGACCGTCGGGGCGAGGAACTTATCTACCTGCGGGCTCAGCGTGACCTGGAGCAGCAGGTCGGCCATGACAGTCGCCTGGAAGTCGCAGGGGAGCGACGTGAAATCATCCGGGGGTTAAGCACGGTTCACCTGGAAAACGAGGAGCATCGCCACGTCAGCGGTGATCGCAAAACCGTACTCAAGGCGAGCGACCAACTCGACGTGCAAGGCGATAGCCGGACCCACATAGGCCAGACCCTGGTACTTGAAGCGGGGCAACAACTGCACCTCAAGGCGGGTGCCAGCCTGGTGATCGATGCAGGCACTCAACTGAGCTTGAAGGCGGGTGGAGAGCATCTGGTCATCCAGGCTGGCGCCATTTTCAGCAGTCGCCCGATTACCCTTGGCGGGTCAACGCCTGTCACCCGGGTGGCGAGTGCCCGGGCTGAAACCGGCTCACCGAATGTCAGTGCGGCACAAGGCAGCATCATGCAGTTGGCCAGACGACTGGGAGCGGATCTGTGCCCGGTCTGCGAACGTTGCCGCGAAGGCTTGTGTGATGTTCTAGAGAGGGCCGCCTGATGCCGGAGATGCCAGGCCAGTGGATGGCCCGACAGCAACAGGCCGGTCGCCGGCTGTGCTTGATCCTCGAGGGCTGCGACGAGGTGCGCCCGCTGATGCTTGCAGTACGCACCTTGGCGCAGTACCGCGGCCTCTATGCCGAAACCGCGTTGGCGGAGCTGGAGACGACGGGCCCGGTGCTGCTGTTGCTCGATCAATTGAGCGAGCCTGCACTGCTCGACCTTCTGCAACGTCCGGAAACGAACTGGGGCTGGCTGGGCAGTTTGCCGAGCGAGGACCTGGCGAGCGTTGCGCAGCACTGGCGCGACCGGCTGTTGGTGGGGGCGCACGGCGCCCAGGCCCTTTATCGTTTTCACGACAACCGCACACTGGCACGCGCACTGGACCATTTGCCGGCGGAGCATTGGCCGGCATTTCTCGGCCCATTGATCAGCGTGTGCTACTGGCATGACGACCGTTGGCAGTGTGGCGACAACCCCGCGCCCGGCGAATATCCGGTGCCCGCCCCAGCCCCTTGGCTGAGCACGCCAAATCCAAACGCCAGCGTCATCCTGCACGCCAACATCCTGCGTTACCTGCTGGCCGAGCACAGTGAGGGCCTGGCTGCCCTGGTGGAATTCCAGGAGCCGAAAATCTGGCTGACCCAGGTCCTTGAACAGGCGCGTGACTGGCAGTGGAGCCAGCCTGTGCAGTTGGAGTTCCTGGTGGTGAGACGGCTGGAAGAGGCCACCCGCAGCAGTGTGATTCGCTGGCAGCCGAAGGTGGGCGAAACACCATGGGATCACTTTGAGCGGGTGGTGGAGCAGTGGCGCGTGGTGGGAGGAAACCAATGAGCAGGCGAAGGCGGGTGTGGTGGCTGGTGCTGGGGATGGTGGGTCTTTCGGGGTGTGCGGGGAGGCCGGTAGATAGCTTTACGTTGGAAGTGGATTTGCCGGCGGAATTTAAACTCAAGACGGTCGCCAATTATTGGCCGGCTACCGGTGAGACCTGCTCGTTGCCGCGCCGTCGAGGCAAGAGGCCGGAGCGGAAAGTGTTTTTTTCGGATTACAAACCTGTAGCTGATCGAGTGAGTTATGAGCTGCCGCTGAGCGAAACCGTTGATGGCTGCCCGTTGGTCTTGGGCAATGTGGAGTTTGATTATTATGCGAAGTGGGGAAAACGGAGCGCGGACGTAGGTGGGGATATTGGAGGTATTTCCATTCGAGACCGTTGGCAGGCTGATGAGTCAGGGAGATCAGAAGTGGATGTCCACAAACTGCTTGGGCAATGTCAGTGGTTTTTTCGCACAGTGGGGCCACAGCACGCAATCAGGAAGATTCTTAACTGCGGCGCTTTGAAGGTGGCAAATCAGCCGCATGAACAGCAATCAGGCAAGTTTTGGCAACGGGATCAGCTGCCGGGCAAGACGCTAAGGATAAAGCTGACGTTAATGGACGAGGAACAGCCCGCATTTGACGACAGCTGGGTAGCTGTTCCCGGTGGCTGGAAGCGCTGTAGAGGGACCAGCTTCGAAGACCTGTTCGCATACTGCAACGGGAATACCACCGACTTCAAACCCATAAAAATGCCGGATGGCCGCATTTGTGATGTCTACCCATCGTGCAACAACAAGGAGCAAATTCATGAATCTGGACGCACGGAAGCAACCCTTTTTCAGTGACAGTAAACCTGCCTGCGCAGTGCGAGGACATTGGGTGAGCTTTGGCCTGGTTGACGAGCTTGGAGCCGGAACGCCCTATGGTGGCCTGCCATACACTATTCAAGACAGTGCAGGGCAGCAATACAAGGGAAGGTTGAATGCAAGCGGCTTCGTCAAGCTGACCGATATTTATTGCGGACCTGTGGTTCTTGTTTTCGACGACCTTTATTCAGGAGTAGAACAGCCATACAAACAATTAATGCTACGCCGAACTTACAAACTCCCTATCACCGAGCTTCAATTTCGTGCTGAGCAAACGCTGTTTGCTGACGCAGATGGTCACCGTGTCGAACATAATCCGGCTCAACGCCAAGGTAACAAGTTCTATCAAGTCGACGTACGCGACTTGGTTCGACACGTCGCCCACTTACCTCCGATAGCGCCGCGGGATCATCCACCCAAACGGCACGCACTAAAAATGATGGCCGATCTGCAGTTCGGGCCGCCACAACCTGCCTTGGCGGGCGTCGTGCTATTCCCCAACAACCACACCGTCCTCGAAGTGCGGCCGCTACGAGCCCTGCGTCCGATGCTGTCCACCGAAGACAGCTTCTGCGCCCTGAATCTCTATCAGTTGGCACTGATGGCTACCTTGAGTTACTGCAATTTCGGGCAAGAGCCAGCCACACAACCTGGAGGTGAAGTCAGATTCCCTCTTGATCCCAGCATCGGTCACTTATTCGCAGAAAAGCTTTCGGGTTATCAGGAGGCCTGGCAGGTTGATGCGGAGCAGGTGCAACGCTTCTACCCTGTCTACGAAGACGTTCCGTATTCCCGACGCTTCGAGATTATGCCCTTCGATCCTGAGTTGTACCCTCAAAACCAACTTACGTTAGGGGAGAAGCAGGAGACCCCTGCGCGTTTGCATTATTTCGATGATGCCGAGTTTGGTACCGACACCCAGGCGTTCATCTGTCATCACGACGAGGTCATTCTTATCGCAGTGCGTGGCACTGCCAGCCCCGCAGATGGATTGCGGGATGCGAATGCCCATCAGGTGGCTTTCGTCGACGGTGTCGGCAAAGCGCATGAGGGGTTTTATCAAGCCTACCGGGCCATGCGCGATTTCGTGCTGCGCTACCTTGATCAGTTTCACTACGGCCAGCGCGTCGTCATTTGCGGCCATAGCCTGGGTGGTGCGATTGCACTGCTTCTGGCGGAAGGTCTGCGTCGGGTTACGGACACTACTTACAACATCCTCCTCTACACCTACGGCGCCCCACGCGCCGCCGACGCGGAGTTCACCGCCGGCGCCTCAGCCCTGGTCCACCACCGTATCGTCAACCATAACGACCCGGTGCCCAGCGTCCCGGCGCCGTGGATGAACACCACCGCCAAACTCTGGGTTCCGGGCGCCGTCACGCTGTTCGCCGCCCCCGGGCCTGCCAGCTTGTTGTTCGCCGCCGGCGTGGTACGTGTCGGCGGCAATCCCTATCAACACCATGGCGAACAACAGCACTTCATGCCGATCATGCTGCCCGATGGCACGCAGTCTTCGGTGCTGTGGAAACCTGGCTGTGAGTCTATCCAGGAGGCCAGCTGCAACCGCGCGTTGCAACTCCACGGTGACATGCCTGACCGCGACAACCTGCTAAAGCAGCTATTGCAGGCCAGTCAGCATTTCATGACCGCCAGCTACATTCCGGCCGCCTGGGCGACGCTGCGTCGCTGGCAACAAACCCTGGACAGTAACGGCCCGCTGGTGACGCCCCGGGAGTTCGCGTTGCTCGACAAAGCGCTTGAAACCATGCGCCAACAACTGCGAGACAAACGCCTTGAACTCGCTCGTCGACGCCCGGTCAACGACCGAACCTATGAGTTCCACGAGCCATTGAACGTTGAGATCGACCGTTTGCACACCAGCCGAGAGCGCTTGGAAACCCTGCGCTGGCGCCGCCTGGAGGCGCGCGAGGTGTATGGAAGCCACGCGCATTGCGCCCAATTGCAACCGAGCCTCAAGCGCTGGTTCAGCCACCGTGAAAACCACGCGTTGCCGCAAGTCGCCAGCATCCCGGAGCCCACGCAGAACGAATGGGGAAGGGCGCAACCCTTGGATATCGACTCGGTCGTCTGACCCTGGCGGTTATACAAACTCCACTTGCGCCGGCTGACGTTTCATCAACACCTGGCCGTTGCGGATCGAGTACAGCGGCAGGCCCTGGCTGCGGACCACCTCATAGTCGCTGTCTGCCGAGAGAATCAGCAGGTTAGCCGGCCGTCCGGGCTCCAGGCCGTAACGGTCGCCCAGGGCCATGGCCTTGGCGCTGTTGTCGGTCACCAGGTCGAGGGCACTTTGCAGGTTGCGGTAGCCGAGCATGTGGCAGATGTGCAGGCCGGCTTCCAGTACGCGCAGGATGTTGCCGTTGCCCAGGGGGTACCAGGGATCGACGATGGAGTCCTGGCCGAAGCACACGTTCATGCCGGCTTCCAACAGTTCGTTGACCCGGGTGACGCCGCGGCGTTTTGGGAAGTTATCGAAGCGGCCTTGCAGGTGAATGCTTTCGGTGGGGCAGGAGACAAAGCTGATGCCGGAGTGCCCCAGCAGGCGGAAAAGTTTGGCGCAGTAGGCATTGTCGTAGGAGCCCATGGCTGTGGTGTGGCTGGCGGTGACGCGCGCGCCCATGTCGCGGCTGCGGGCTTCTTCGGCCAGCACTTCGAGAAAGCGCGAATGCGGGTCGTCGGTTTCGTCGCAGTGCACGTCCACCAGGCAGCCGGTGCGTTCGGCCAGGTCCATCAGGAATTTGACTGAGCTCACGCCCTGGTCGCGGGTGTATTCGA
Organism: Pseudomonas viridiflava; assembly: GCF_900580675.1. GTDB lineage: Bacteria > Pseudomonadota > Gammaproteobacteria > Pseudomonadales > Pseudomonadaceae > Aquipseudomonas. The sequence continues at coordinate 9,253 of NZ_UTBG01000233.1, read as the reverse complement.
AGTGCGGGATGCCGCCGATTACGTCGGCGCCCAGGCGGATGGCTTCTTCCATCAGCTCGCGGCCGTTGCGGTAGGACTCGATGCCTTCCTGGGGAAAGGCGACGATCTGCAGGTCGATCAGGTGCGTACTTTCTTCGCGCACTTCCAGCATCGCCTTGAGCGCCGTGAGGTCCGGGTCGGTGACGTCGACGTGGGTGCGCACATGCTGGATGCCATGGGCCGCGAGCGCCTGGATGGTCTTCTTGGCGCGGATTTTGGTGTCTTCCTGGGTGATGGTGGCTTTGCGCTCGCCCCAGCATTCGATGCCTTCGGACAGCGTGCCGCTCATGTTCCAGCGCGGTTCACCGGCAGTGAGGGTGGCGTCGAGGTGGATATGCGGTTCGACAAAGGGCGGTATCACCAGGTTGCCGGCGGCGTCGAGGGCGCTTGCGCCGAGCACCGGCGCTGTGGTTTGTGCGGTGATACTGGCGATCCGGCCGTGTTCCAGGTGCAGATCATGCAGGCCTTCACGGTTGCGCAGGCGGGCGTTGATGATGTGCATGGGCAAGTTCCTCTTGGCTAAAAACAGTCAGGCAGACAGCCGCCAGATCATCAGGGCGATACCGATGTCCAGGCGGTCATAAGCATTATCCAGCGTCAGGCCGCACAGGGCTTCGATGCGCTGGACGCGGTGTGTCAGGGTGTTGCGGTGTACGGCCAGGCGCTGGGCCGCGGCCACAAGGTTACCATTCTCGTGAAACCAGGCTTCCAGGGTCGGCATCAGGCTCGGACCGTGGTGCAGGTCGTGACGCAGCAGCGGGCCCAGGCGCTCATTGAGAAACTGGTCGAGCAAGGCGCGATCACGCACGCCGCTGAGCAGTTTGAGCACACCCAGTTCGTCATACACGCAGAGCCCGGCGCGCTCGCTGAAGCGGCGGGCGGCGGCCAACGCCTGGCGTGCTTCATCCTGCGCCTGGGCCAGACGCGCGGGTGGGTGCGCTGCGGCGCTCAGCCCGATAAACAGTTTTAGCGGCGCCAGGCGCAGGTTCAGTGGGTTCAACCAATTGGCCAATTGCTCGCGGTTGGCCAAGGCCGCGACGGCATCCGTTGCCGGCAGCAGCACCGTCCATTGCCCGGCCCGACCGAGTACCGGCACCAGCGCCGACAGCTGGCGCAAGCGCCGGCTGATAGCGTCGTGCTGCCGTGCCAGCTGTGCCTCCACCTGCGCCGCGTCGCCTTGGGCAAACAGCAGCTCGCTGCCCTCCAGTTGCAGTTGGGCAACCTGCCAATGCCCCGCCAGCGACATGCCCAGTTGCACGGCGCGGTGCAGCAGCAGCTCCAGGGATTGGTAATCGCCGGTCAGCAAGCGTTCCAGCACGTCGTGCCGCGAGCGGCCCAGTTGTTCGGACTGAATCAGCGCCGAACCAATCGCCTGGGTCACCAGCACCATCTTCAGCGAGTAGGGCTGCTCGATCAGCGGCATGCCTGCCGCTTCGGCAGCGTCGAGTAAACGCTGGGGGATCGCCTGGATATACGCCGGCCCGGTGAGGATCACCAGCCCGGCCACGTGTCGCTGACAGGCTTCGTCGAGCAATTGCAGTAAGTTGGCTTCGTCCCGTGGGTGGTTGATACCGGTGACGAACACCAGTTCGCCGCCCAGCACCCATTCGGCAATGCCACTGTTTTCCGCCACATACGGCCAGCGCACGACGTTGTCCTGGGCGATGGAGCCGGCGCGCAGGCGCATCGATTCCAGGCCCGGCAAGGCCAATACCTCGGCGACAGTCAGGCTCATGCCGGGGCGTCAGCCAAGGGCACGCGCACTCGCAGGACGGCGGTGAGCACGATGTAGGTCAGCGACGCGGCGACGATGCCTACCAACGGCGCGACCCACGGCGAGCTGAATGCCAGCACGGTGCCTACCGCGTATGCCACCAGCCCTGGCCAGTTGAAGGCCGGCAGGCGTGCTTCCGCCAGGCGCGGGTACTGGCCGCGATAGCGATAGAAGAAGTCCGCCATGATCACCCCGCCAATCGGCGGGATCACGGTGCCGAGCAGAATCAGGTAGGGCACCAGCATGTCGTACATGCCGAGCAGCGCCAGCAGGGTGCCGATCACCGCGCCGGCCAGGGTCACGGTCTTGCGGCGCTTGGTGCGCAGCAGGTTGCAACCGGCGACGGCGAAGTTGTAGATCGTATTGTCCTGGGTGCTCCAGATGTTGAGGAGCAACATGGCCATCGCCGCCATGGCGAAGCCTTGCAGCAGCAACACTTCCACCACGTCAGGCTGCTGGTAAACGATGGCGCCATAGGCCCCGATCAGCACCATCAAGCCATTGCCGATGAAGAAACCGATCAGGCTGGCAAGCACCGCGACCTTGGCTGAACGTGAAAACCGCGTCCAGTTGGTCGCCTGGGTCGCGCCGCTGACGAAGGTGCCGAACACCAGGGTGATCGCCGTGGACAAGTCCAGCTCGCCGCTCGGTACCACCGCGAGTAATCCGTCCAGCCCGCCGACGGCCACAGTCGCCACCCACATCGACAGGAATAGCAGAATGCCCATAGCGGGGACTGCGATGTAGGAAAGAATCTCGAGCCCGCGATAACCAATGTAGGCGGTGGCACAAAACACCAGGCCGAACAGCACCATCAGTGCCAGTACGCTGCCCTGACTCAGTTCGAAATACTTGCCGAGCACCACGGCGGCCGTTGCCGTGCCCCAGGCGTACCAGCCGATCTGGGTGAAGCCGAGGATCAAGTCACTGAGCTTGCTGCCCACTTCGCCAAAACAGAAGCGCCCCATCAGCACCGAGTTCAGCCCGCTCTTGAACGCGATGTAACCCAGGCCTGCGGCGTAAATACCCAGCAACAGGTTACCCAAGGCCACCACCCCGAGCATCTCGGTAAAACTGAAGGCCACGCCCAGCTTGCCCCCGGCAAACATGGTCGCGGTAAAGAAGGTGAAGCCCAGCAGCACCATGGCAGTAGATGCCAGGCCTTTGCGCGCATGCATGGGGACTTCGCTCAAGGGGTAGTCGTTGCCCGGTTCTTGCTGCGTCATGTGCCTTGCTCCCTGAATGAGTGACGCAGGCCTGTTGCACCACGCGTGCCAAATCGGCCTTAGTGACGGGCGCACGGTCAGGACTGTGCAGCGTGCACAGTCTTTATAGCTAAACAGGGGAGAAACGCAGGCGGGAGTGTTCGCGGTGCCCAATCGGGCACGAAAGCGGTGCAGCGGTGATACAAATTGGATCAGTCGGTGTTTACGCTGAGGGCCGAGGTATTCACGGATTTGAGCCGGCAATTGCAGACACAAAAAAACCACCGTAATAAAGGTGGTTTTTTTACAGCGCAGGCTTACTCGCCGCGATAGATGCAGCCACTGGTGCAGGTCTCGTGGATGCGGATCGCACTGAGTTCCGGCAACAGGGGTTTCAGCTCATTCCAGATCCACTTGGCCAGCACTTCGCTGGTCGGGTTTTCCAGGCCTGGGATGTCATTGAGGTAGTTGTGGTCGAGGCGCTCATAGAGCGGCTTGAAAATCGCCTTGATCTCCGAGAAGTCGCGAATCCAGCCGGTATGCGGATCCAGGTCGCCGCTCAGGTGGATCGCCACCTTGAACGAATGCCCGTGCAGGCGCCCACATTTGTGGCCATCCGGCACGTGGGGCAGGCGGTGGGCGGATTCGAAAGTAAACTCTTTGAAGATTTCCACAGTATTTTCAGCTCGGTCAGTATCTGGCAGCCGGCGAGTTTAACAGCTTGATCCCTCGCCGCGCATACCGCTGGGTCACAGAGGCAGCAAGCGCTCGCCCAGCCCGCCATTGTCTGCCAGTTGCAGAAATTCATCGCCCAGGCGCCGACTCTCGCTCATCGCGGTTTGCCAGTACTTGTTACGGCTCGGGTCGTCGCCCATGAAGCGCTTGAAGTCGCTGCGGTCTGGCAGTTTGCCGTGAGGCAGGCGCGCCAGGTATTCCCTGGAGGGTGCCAGCAGCAATACATCCTGCAAGCCTTGTTGATTGCTCCGTCGCCACGGCAGGCCCTTGTCGAACCAGCCCGGGATGACTCGGTCGGTGAAGTGCGGGTACAGCACGATGTCGTCGCCGTGGTAGGGCATGTCGAGGTGGTAATCCAGCAGGCCGCCGTCACGGTAGGTGCCGGCCCCTGCACCGGGCAGGTCGCGCACGCCTTGCATCACCATCGGAATCGAGCCCGACGCCAGCAGCGCCTGGCGCAGGTTGCCCACCTTTAGATCAAGGAAGCGCGACGGGAAATCCTGCAACGCATGCACCGGCGGTGCCTGGCGCGGGTCATGAATGATCAGCCGCTCGAAATGCCGCGCCAGCCGCGCCCGGCCGCGCAGGTTATCCGCGATCACCGATGACAGGCCCAGCCCCAGGCGCCCACGGTGGTCGTCGGCGAGCAGGCCGTGGCTCTTGACCACCATGATGTTCAGCCGGTAGTCGGGGTTGTCCAGCACCCGCGCATCGCGGCCGGCCAGCAGGTCGTCGAGCATGCGCCGGCAGCTGCGGCTGACCTCGGCCATGGTCACGCCCTTGGCAAAACTCTGCTCGTTGTACAGGCGGCCGAGGTCCATCAGGCCCTGCACCGGGTCGGGCAGGCAGGCGCTGGCGAACCGCCAGGAGCCGATCGACGCGCCGATCAGTGCGCGTTCACGTGGCGCGCGCGGCAGCCAGTCGCCGAACAGCGCCAGGTCCAGGCCCTGGATCCCCAACGCCTTGGGGCCGCCGGCGGCGCCGGGAAGGATGCCGACATCCGCCGGCGCCAGGCCCTGCTCGCGAATGCGTGCGAACGCGCGCTTGCCGGCCTTGAGGGTCAGTGCGGGGAATTTGATGTGGATGGCTGTCATACCGGTCTCTGTTGAAGCGAGCGGGGCAGTATAGAAAATCTCGCGCGGTGTGGGAAAAAGCCTTGGCTGGAAATTGCCATGGTGGCAATTCAGTTTCAGTTAAGTTGCGGCAGGTACCGTGGCCGTGTAGGAAAAATCTAGTAACGGAGACTTATCATGACGCGCCTCACAGCTCTGGTCGCCGCCGCTATCATCGCTTGCACGCCGACCCTTGCCGCAGCTGTGGACCCCGACAAACCACTGATCGTGCCCGCCACTGTTACAATTGTCGCTTTCGATCAACTCGAAGCCACGGCCCTGGCCCTGCACCCCGGTTCGACGCTGCTGGATACCGACCTGGACGAGGCTTACGGCAAGTACGTCTATGAGGTCGAACTGGAAGATGCCAACGGCATTGAATGGGATATTGAATTGGACGCGCTCTCCGGGCAGGTTCTCAAGAATCATCAGGATACGTAATGAAGGTAAATTTACGCGTCGGCAGTCGAGGGGCGCTGGTGCTCCTGGTTTTTTGCTCAAGCCTAGCTGCCCGCGACCTCAACCAGGATGAAGCCTTGGCGCTGCGCCAGCAGGGGGTGATCCTGCCGCTGGAGCAATTGTTGCAGCAGGCCATGGCGCGCTACCCCGGCTCCCGATTGCTGGAAGCCGAGCTTGAGAAAAAACACGGCCAATATGCCTACGAAGTCGAACTGGTGACCACCGAAGGGGTGGTGCGCGAGATCAAGCTGGACGCGCGCACCGGTGCGCTGATCAAGGACGAGGAAGACTGATGCGCCTGCTTCTGGTGGAAGACAACGTACCCCTGGCCGATGAACTGCTGGCCGGCCTGCAGCGCCAGGGGTATGCCGTGGATTGGCTGGCCGATGGGCGCGACGCGGCGTATCAGGGGCGCAGCGAGCCCTATGACCTGATTATTCTCGACCTCGGCCTCCCTGGCCTGCCTGGGCTTGAAGTGCTGGCGCAATGGCGCGCGGCTGCGCTGGCCACCCCCGTACTCGTCCTGACCGCCCGCGATTCCTGGGCCGAGCGCATCGAAGGGCTCAAGGCGGGTGCCGACGATTACCTGAGCAAACCCTTTCACCCCGAAGAGCTGCACCTGCGTATCCAGGCGCTGTTGCGCCGGTCCCACGGCCAGGCTAACCAACCGACCTTGCAAGCTGCTGGCCTGCATTTGGATGAAGGCCGCCAATGTGTGTTGCGTGATGGCGAGGAGATCCAGCTGACCGCCGCCGAATTCCGCCTGCTGCGTTACTTCATGCTGCATCCCGAACAAATCCTCTCGAAAAGCCACCTGGCCGAACACCTGTACGACGGCGAGACCGAGCGTGATTCGAACGTGCTGGAAGTGCACGTCAACCACCTGCGCCGCAAGCTGGGCCGCAACGTGATCGAAACCCGGCGCGGCCAGGGTTACCGGTTTGGCGCCAGCCCTGCATGAAGTCGATCCAGCGGCGCCTGAGCCTTGGGCTGATCAGCGTGATGGTGGTCGTCGGCGTGGTGCTGGCACAAACCAGCCTGTGGTTGTTCGAGGCGGGGCTGCAACGTTACCTTGAAGCCGGGTTGCGCAACGACGCCGAGAACCTGCTGGTGGCGCTGGTGCGTGGGCCCAACGGTGTGCAACTCGACGAACAGCGTTTGTCCCCGGCCTATCAGCGGCCGTTTTCCGGGCATTACTTCCGTATCGATTTTGCCGACACCCATTGGCGCTCGCGTTCGCTGTGGGACCAGGAACTGCCCCAGCTGCCCGAAGCCGGGCTCAAGGGCAACCTGCAACTGGGCCCGGAAGGCCAGCAACTGCTGGTGCTGCGTTCGGACTACAAGCGTTTTGGTCAGTCAATTTCCATCAGCGTGGCGCAGGACTACACCCCGGTGCGGGAAAGCTTCCGCCTGATGCGTCACATCGGTCTGGTGATGGGGCTGGCGGCGTTGCTGCTGGTGTTGATCCTGCAGCGCGTCACCGTACGCCGCGCCCTGCGCCCGCTGGAAACCGCGCGCAACCAGATCGCCCAACTGCAACAGGGTCAGCGCTCGCAACTCGACACCCAGGTGCCGCAGGAATTGGAACCGCTGGTGGCGCAGATCAATCACCTGCTGGCCCATACCGAAGACAGCCTCAAGCGTTCGCGCAACGCCCTCGGCAACCTTGGTCACGCCCTGAAAACCCCGCTCGCGGTGCTATTGAGCGCGGCCTCCAGCGAGCCCCTCAAACACCACCCGGAGCTGAGCAAACTGCTGCGCGACCAACTTGATCAAGTGCAGCAGCGCCTCAACCGCGAACTCAACCGCGCGCGCCTGGCCGGCGAAACCTTGCCCGGTGCGTTGTTCGACTGCGAAAAAGAGTTTCCCGGCCTGCTGGCGACGTTGAGCATGATCCACGGCGACCACCTGGACCTCAGCTACCACGGCGACCCCGGCCTGCAATTGCCGTGGGACCGCGAAGACCTGCTGGAGCTGCTCGGCAATCTGTTGGACAACGCCTGCAAGTGGGCCGATGCGGACGTGCGTTTGAGCGTCACGGAAACGGCGCACAGCTTCCTGCTGGCCGTTGAAGACGACGGCCCCGGTATCCCGGAATCCCAGCGTGACCAGGTGTTCAGCCGGGGTACGCGCCTGGATGAGCAGATCGATGGGCATGGTCTGGGGCTGGGTATAGTGCGCGACATCGTCGAGGTGTGGGGCGGGGTGTTGCAGTTGCATGAAAGCCCGTTGGGCGGGCTCAAAGTGCTGATCGAATTGCCCAAGCGCTAGCACTGACACACTGCAGCGCAAAATGTGGGAGCGGGCTTGCTCGCGAAAGCGGTGGGGCAGTCAATTAATCTATCGACTGACACTACGCCTTCGCGAGCAAGCCCGCTCCCACAGTAGAGATGGGTGATCCGGGCACTTTGGGCATGTCCATCAAACCCTGAACTGATCCATCAACCCTTGCTGCTGATTCGCCAGGCTATTCAGCGCCTGGCTCACCCGCGCCGATTCATTGGCTTGCTCCGACAGCGACTCGGTCACATCCCGAATCGTTGCCACATTGCTGTTGATCTCTTCGGCCACTGCGCTTTGCTCTTCGGCGGCGCTGGCGATTTGCAGGTTCATGTCGCTGATCACCGTGACGGCCTCACCGATCTGGCGCAGGGCGGTGACCGCCTCGCCGACTTGCTCGACGCTGCCCTGGGCCTGGCGATAGCTGTTGCCCATGGAGCCGACGACTTCTTCGGTGCCGCTCTGCAACTGCTCGATGACCAGGCGGGTTTCTTCCACCGATTCCTGGGTCCGTCGTGCCAGGTTGCGCACTTCATCGGCAACCACCGCAAACCCACGGCCAGCCTCACCGGCCCGCGCGGCTTCAATCGCCGCGTTGAGCGCCAGCAAGTTGGTCTGCTCGGCAATGCCGCGAATCACTTCCAGCACTGAACCGATCTTCTCGCTGTTGGCAGACAAGCCTTCGACCTGGGCCATGGCGGTGCTCATGTCCGCCGCCAAATGCCCGATGTTGATGGTGGTGCGGTCGATCACCTTCAGGCCGTCGCGGGTGGCCTGGTCGGCGTCGCGTGCGGCTTGCGCTGCCTGCGCGGCGCTGCGGGCCACGTCCTGCGCGGTGGCGCTCATCTCGTGGGAGGCGGTGGCCACTTGGTCGACCTGGCGGTATTGCTGCTCCATGCCGGCGCTGGTTTCAGTGGCGATCGCGGCGGACTGGTCGGCGGTGCCGCGCGCGTCCTGCACCGAGCGTTTGACCTCGGCAATGATCGGTTGCAGCTTGTCGAGGAAGCGATTGAACCAGCCGGCCAGTTGGCCCAGTTCATCTTTTTTGTCGTAGGCCAGGCGGCGGGTCAGGTCGCCTTCGCCGCTGGCGATGTCTTCCAGCATGTGTGCCACGCCGAGGATCGGCCGGGTTACGCTGCGCGCCATCAGCCACACCAGGATCAGGCCGATCACCGCCGCCAGCAGGCCCAGGCTCGACATCAGCAGGGTGCCGCGGGTGTTGTCCGCATCCATCTGGGCTTTCAGCGCTTCGGCGGGCCCGACCAGGACTTTTTCCGGGACATCCAGCAGCACGCCCCACGATTTGCCGTCGGGGATCGGCGCGAACGGGGCCAATACCTTGAGTTGATGGTCGGTGCGCAGGCTGCGGATTTGCGTACTGTTGGCCAGTGCGCTGATCAATTGCGCGCCGTTGGCGCTGTCGACCTGATCCAGCCGTCGGCTCAGCTGGCTCGCATCCGCACTGTAGCCGGCGAGCAAACCGGTTGGGCTCAGGATGCTGACCTGGGTCTGTCCGTCATACAGCTTCTGGCTGGCGCCTTGGCTGATCGCCTGCAAGCTGTTGAGGTTGATATCCACCGACAGCGAAGCGATGACTTTGCCATTTACCATCAGCGGGAAAACGATGCTGGTCATCAGCACATTTTGCC
>NZ_UTBG01000236.1 GCF_900580675.1 Pseudomonas viridiflava | reverse complement strand
AAAACGTAGCCGAAATGATTGCCCGAGAATTCGGCCGTAATAGATTGGAAGTGATCTCGTGACGCGTGACCGCCGAAGCCGAGCCGCCGGTGTCGGTGGTCGACAAAGTGGTCGAGAAGAAAGGCACCCGCGTGGCGGCCGAAGATTACCTGAAATACCTGTGGTCGCCGGAAGGCCAGGAAATCGCGGCTAATAATTACCTGCGCCCACGTGACCCGAAGTTGCTGGCCAAGTACACCGACCGTTTCCCCAAAGTCGACTTTCTGTCGGTGGAGAAAACCTTTGGTGACTGGCGCACCGTGCAGAAAACCCACTTCAATGATGGTGGTGTTTTCGACCAGATCTACAACGGGCAATAACTGAAGAAACGCGGTAAAAAAATGTGGGAGCGGGCTTGCTCGCGAAAGCGGTGTTTCAGTCAAATCATCAGTGACTGATCCACCGCTTTCGCGAGCAAGCCAGCTCCCACATTTGTTTTGTGGTTGGCCCCTACATCGGCGGTGTGACGCCGTCTTTACCCGCTGAAATCGCCTGGGCCGTGATTTTCCCGTCCGCCCCCTGCGCCGCAAACAACACCACCTTCGTCCCCGGCTTGAGCAAACTGCGATCACCCGGCTCCAGATTGACGATCGGCACATCATCCGGCACCACGATCTTCTGCTCGCCGCCTTTGTATTTGACGGTCAAGGTTCGCCCGTTGCTGACCACCAGGTCGCCGACGGTGCCGTTGGTCATGCTGCTGCCTTCTTTCAAATCAAACGCGCGATGCCCATCGCCCGTACCGGCCATGGCCGGGGGAAACACGTGCACTTCCAGGGCGGTCAGGGTGCCGTCCGCGTTGGGCATGGCCGCCGAACCGATGTAGCTGCCGGGCTTGATTTCGTCGATCCTGGCCAGTGTGACCGCGCGTACCTGGGTGGCCTCGGTCAAGTGCACGGTCACTTCCTCACCACTGTTGACCTTGACGTGCATGGCGTCGCCGTCAATGGCCGTGATGGCGCCACGTACGCCGACACGCGGCGCCTCGGCAGCGTTCGCCAGGCCGACGGCCATCGCTGCGGCGAGGGTTGAAGCCAGGATCATCTTGTTCAAACTGATTTTCATGAAGGTGGATTTCCTGTTTCGGCAGTTGTGTCTGAATGTATCATTGGCGTTCGTTCGAAAAGTTAACGTTTCAGTCATTAATTCCCGGCATGAGTGTTATCACCGCCAACGGCCTACTCGACGCGGGACCAGGCCTTTATTCTCGCTCGCCATCTTCCTTCGCTTCCACGAGAACACCATGAACGCTACCTCACACGCTACAAGCACCATGACCCGCGGGATGGTGATGCTGTTTGCGTTCTGTTGCGGCGCCATCGTCGCCAACATTTACTATGCGCAGCCGATCATCGAGCTGATCGCGCCGGACATCGGTCTGACGCCCGCCATGGCCAGCCTGATCGTGTCCTTGACGCAAATCGGTTACGCGTTGGGCCTGTTCTTCCTGGTGCCGCTGGGCGACCTGCTGGAAAACCGCAAGCTGATGATCACCACCACGGTTGTGGCCATCGCCAGCCTACTGGGCGCAGCGTTTACTGAGCAGCCGAATTTGTTCCTTCTTGTGTCGCTGTTGATCGGATTCAGCTCCGTCTCGGTGCAGATCCTGATCCCGCTGGCCGCGCATCTGGCCCCTGCCGAGTCTCGGGGTCGGGTCGTCGGCAGCATCATGGGCGGCCTGCTGCTCGGCATCCTGTTGGCACGGCCGGTGTCCAGCCTGGTAGCCGACCACTTCGGCTGGCGTGCGATGTTCATGGCGGCGGCCGCATTGATGGCGTTCATCAGCGTGGTGCTGATGCTGACCATCCCCAAGCGCCAGCCCGATCACAGCGCCAGCTACGGCAAGCTGTTGCGCTCCCTCGGCACGCTGCTGCGTGAACAGCCGCTGCTGCGTCAGCGCGCGTTTTATCAAGGCTGCATGTTCGCCACCTTCAGCCTGTTCTGGACCGCCGCCCCGCTGGAGCTGGTACGCAACCATGGCCTGAGCCAGACCCAGATCGCAATCTTCGCCCTGGTCGGAGCCATCGGCGCTATCGCCGCGCCCATCGCCGGGCGCCTGGCCGACGCCGGTCACACCCACCGCGCTTCACTGCTGGCGATGGTGTTTGCGGTACTGAGCTTCCTGCCGGCCTTCGTGCACCCGCTGTACAGCGTGATCGGCCTGGCAGTCACCGGCGTGGTCCTGGACTTCTGCGTGCAAATGAACATGGTCCTCGGCCAACGCACCATCTACGCCCTCGACGCCAACAGCCGCAGCCGCCTGAACGCGCTGTACATGACCAGCATCTTCATCGGCGGGGCCTTCGGCTCGGCCATCGCCAGCAGCGTGTACGAACACGGCGGCTGGCTGGGCGTGATGCTGGTGGGCAGCGCGTTCCCGCTGGTGGCGTTGTTGCGGTTCCTGAGTGCGTCGCGCAAGGCCGCGGTCGCTACCGCCTGATCGCCCTTACGAACGCACCAATTTCTCCAGAGCCGCGTCCGCCAGAAATGACGAGCGGCTTTTGACCTTGTGATCGCGCACATAACGGTCGATTCGCTGGATGACATAACCGGGCAAGGTCACATTGACCTTCTCGGTCTTGCCCAGATAGGGCGAGATGTCCAACTCCAACATCCCCCACCCCATCCCGGCGTAGTCTTCATGGGCATGATGATTGGCCACCGAGGTCGGCATCGGAATCTGCCCACCTTCTGCCGCGATCTCTTGCAACATGATGTGCGCGACTTCCACCGCAGCGTTGTAGGCCTCTTCAAAGCTGTCCCCGGCCGTGACCGCGCCTGGGATATCGGGGATCTGAATGCCGGTGGCGGTGAAGTCATCGCCCCATTCGATACAGATTGGGTATTGCATGAATGCTCTCCTTAAAACTGAAACAGCCCGGCACGCTTCCTGATGCTCTTGACGGTGCCCATCGGCAGATCCTTCTTTGGATGCGGCACCGGGATCGTGTACGGGTTATAGCGGTGGGTAAAAATAGGATGACTGCCCGTGACCCGATCCAGCACCCAACCCGCCTCCTGCAACTTCTTGATCAATAGCCTGCTTTGCACCTAAGCCTCCTTGGCTTGGCCTGAACAAAAGTAACCCTAGAGTTATCTTTACTCAAGCACAGAATCATTCATCCCGACTGATGGCTGTTTTACTGAATGTTGGAAAACCTTCCGTGCCGACTTCAAAGCCGGCGACACGCGCACTCACTGCAGGCCCAGCACGTCCTCCGGCCTGATCAATCGCGCGCTCTTGATCAGGAAGTCCGACTGACGCTTCCCAAGCAGGTCTATGCCCACATAGGAACGACCGCTCTGTGGGTCATGCCTCACGACAGTGTCGCCAACACGGCCGGTGTAGGCGTCCACCAGGCGCAGGGGGGTTTGCATCTTCCTGGCCAGTGCCGTCAGGTCAATCCTGTCCACGCCGCTGGCGAAATCCATGATGCGATCAGGGTCATGAGCACGCGAGTCGGTGAGCTGGCCATATTTGAACGTGTTCCTGCCGCCCACGCCCCAGAGCTCATCGCCGCCGGCACCACCGGTGATGCCGTTACCTTTGGTATTGCCGACGATCCTGTCTCTGCCGGAGCCGCCGATCGCGTTCTCCACGGTGACGCCTTCGTCGATTGAGACGTTATTGCGCCGCCCGCCGACGCTGGAAGCGGCGCGCTCGCGCAAGTCGATGATCTGGTTTTGCCGGAAGCCGGAAAAATCCAGCGTGTCGTTGCCGCCTGCGTCCCGTACCACGAAGTCGGGTGCGCCGCTGCGCGCATGCAGGCGCATGGCGCGGTCAGCGGCGTTGGCATTGAACCCATAGACGGTATCGCCCGCGTTGACGCCGGACCCGGGTTGGTCGCCTGTGACAATATCGTCAGCCTGAATGCCGCCCACGCTTCCGATAAAGAAATCGGCTTTGCCCCTGCCCGTCAGGTCAAGGCTCAAGCTGCCGTACCCCGTGTCGGGGTCATAGCCCAATACGCATTCGCCAGCTCGCCCGGTAAACTGCTCAACCACCCGGAAGTGTTTGATCGAGGCGTTTGCCAATAGCCCGGAGAGATCAATTTTGTCTGCGCCGCTGGTGAAATCCAGAATCTGGTCATGCCTGTCGGGGGGCGAGTCACTTGACCAATCGTAGGCAAATATATTTTCGCCGCCACCGCCTGTCAGCCTATCCGCACCCGCCCCACCCATGAGCCGGTTGCCCACCTGGTTACCCTTGATGTGGTCGTCGCCCGAGCCGCCCCTGGCGTTTTCCACGGTAACGCCCTTGGCAATCGAAACATTGCCCTTCAAACCGCCGACGTCGGAATACGACTCGGCTTGCAGATTGATGTTCTGATCCTGGAAAAACCCGGAAAAATCCAGGGTGTCACGTCCGCCACCATCCCATATTGAAAAGATAGGCGTGTCGTTCGAAGATTCAAGACTGAAGTATTCATTGCCCGTATTGGAATTAAAACCATAAGTAGTGTCCGTACTGCGGGTATTGAAATTGGCACCATAGAGTTTCTGCGCGGCGGCAATATCATCTTTCAACGGTACTGCAGATTGCTTGCGTTCAAAATCATGTCCCGGCTGATTACTCTCATCCCAATAGCTCATTACACTATGGGCCCTGGTGTCTTGTTGGTAAGGCGTGTCCGCATAACTGTGCACGGTCTTGCCATAGTCGCCAGGATGACCCAGACCCAGCGCATGCCCCAACTCATGAACAGCGGTCAATAAAAAATAATCGCCATTTTTCGGGGCGTCCGCAGCGCCTTCCGTTCCGATAAAGGTGGTCATGTCAGGATGATATCCACTAGGCAAGTGCGAAACCCCGCCGCTGGTGGCAGGGTCGGCCTTGATCGTGATTGAGCCATCCGTGTGGCTTGCGCGCTCCTTGAACACAATGCTCGTGACGTCCTGCCAGGCTTGCAGCGCTTTGCGGATAGCGGTTTTCTGGGGGGCGGAGAATGCATCGTCGAGGGTGAAGGACAGCTCGATCTTCCCGTCGCCATTACGGTCGTAGTGCCGATACCCCCCACGCAGGATCTGACTGGCGGCTTCGTCCGTGCTGTAGGAGCTTTTATAATGTGTATTATTCGAGGCCGCTGATAGTTGTGCGAAAGCACGATGACTCAGTGTAGGAAGTTCATTATCGGCTGAATGATGATTGACAAACGAATTAGCGACTTTCATACCACATCCTTTGAAAAACTTTATAACCAACCCGAGAAAAGGCCGCGACTGCGGAAGTCTCAACTCACCGCTGCCATAAAGTCCCACAGGCTAAAAGTTATCGCCAATCCGAGAGTGTTTCACGCTCAAACACTTAACCCCGCAAATACACTGCGCACCTGCAAAAACAGGACCCACACAGTAAACACCGCACATAAATATCTACAACTACACCGTCGAAGTTCGGCATCTGGCGAGTGCCTAAAGCACCCGCCCATCCCAACCCACCGTGACAGTGCGCGGCAACTCGCGCCGATGCTCCAGCAACCATGCATCCAACGTATGCCCCACATGCGTCAACACCCCCAACCGCGCCCCCGTGTCCTCAATACTCTGCAACGCGAGCGTCAGGTCATTATGGTTACGCGGCGCCTGCGGCTGCGGCGGCATGGAGCAATCCAGCACCAGCACATCCAGCGGCTCGCGCTGCAGCCAGGCCAGGGTTGCAGGCGGCAAACCCACCGTGTCGGTGAGATAGGCGATGCGCCGCCCCTGCCCCTCCAGCAAATACCCCAGGGTCATCCTGGAATGCTGCAGCGGCAACGCCGTGACACTCAACTCGCCGAACTGCCGCGTTTCAAACTCGGCAAATGGCTGGCTGAAATCCAGAATCCCTGGATGCTTGTAGAGGTCGGACAAACCCTCCGGGTCCGCCGGCCCATGCACCGGAATCACCAGCCCCTGGCCCCAACGCAAATGCAACAGGCCTTGCGCATGATCGGCGTGGTAGTGAGTCTGCAAAATCCCGTTGAAACTGCGCGGCGGGAAGCGTTCGGTGAGATCAGGCAAGCCGCTGTCGATCAACCAGCGCTGGTCGCCGCATTCAATCAACGCGCTGCACGGGCGGCGGCGCAGGCTGGCATCGCTGCGCGCCAGGGCACAGGCCGCGCACTCGCAGCCATACACCGGGACTTGCCGCGCGTCACCGGTGCCGAGCAGGGTCAGGCGCATGCCGAGTGCCCGTGTTCCAGGCAGCACAGCAGGCGCTCGACGGTGTGCTCCAGCGGGCCGGAATTGTCCAGCACGAACAACCCGGCGCCATTGCCGGCGATCAAGTCAGCGGTGAACTGCGCATTGCGCGCCAGGCGCGCCTCGATATCCGCCAGAGCTTCACGCCCGCGCGCGATCAGGCGCTGGCGCAGCACGGCCTGATCCACCGTCAGCAACAGCACCAACGCATTCGGATAATGCTCACGGGTCTGCGCCAGGTGCGCACGGGAGCCGTTGACCAACACGTCCTCCCCCGCTGCCAACCAGTCGTTGATCTCACGAGGAATGCCATAGGCCAACCCATTCGCCTGCCAGCTGAGGGCAAACGCGCCCTCGGCGTCCATCGCGGCGAACTGTGCCGGGCTCACGCCCTGGGCGGCCTCGCCCACCGCCTCGGCCGAACGGGTGATCACGCGGCGCACAATGCGGCAGCCGCGCTCGGCCAAGCGTGGGCGTGCGGCGTCCAGCAGGCTGTCCTTGCCCGAACCCGATGGCCCGATGAGATAGATCAACCTGCCCGCCATCAAAACACCCTCTTTGCCTGTCGCCAGACTTGTTGCACCACAGGAAGCCCCTCGCGGTTGCGGGCCTGAACCAAGTCAGCGCGCAGGCCGATGGCGATTTCACCGCGATCCGCCAGGCCCGCCGCTTGCGCGGGCGCCAGGCTGATCATCTTGACCGCCCGCGACAGGTCGCCGCCGTCCTGTTGTTCGGCCAGCACAAACGCCGCCTGCAACAGGCTGGCCGGGTAGTAGTCGCTGGACAGTATATCCAGCAAGCCTTCGGCCGCCAGGCCGGCGGCGGCCACATTACCCGAGTGCGAACCACCGCGCACCACGTTCGGCGCGCCCATCAATACTTTCATGTTCAGCGCCTGGCAGCCTTTCGCCGCTTCCAGCGTCGTGGGGAATTCGGCGATGGTCATGCCGTAGCGCGCCGACTCCTCAACGTGGGCCAAGGTCGCGTCATCATGGCTGGCCACCGACAGGCCACGCGCCAGGCAATGCTCGACAATGGCCGCGCGGTAACGGTCGCTGTACTCCCGGGAGTTGGCCATTTGCAGCACGATAAAGGCGTCCATGGTTTCGTCGTTGAGGTGGTACTTGCCCATGTAGTACTCACGGTACTTGGATTCGAGCACGAACTGGCGCTGGCCCGGCGAATGGTCCATCACCGACACCAGGCGCACCAACGGGTTTTCCACCAGGTCGCGGAACACGCTGAGGGTATCCGGGTGGCACAGCTCGCAACGCAGGTGCAGGTGGTGCTCGGCGCGGGTCAGGCCGGCGCCTTCGGCGGCGGCGATGGCATCGAGCATCGCCGGCAGCTTTTTCATGCGATTGCCCTTGGGGTTCACATCGCCGATGGACACCGCGTCGAACACCGTGGTGATCCCCGCCGCGATGATCTGCGCGTCATGGCTGAGCACCGCCGAGGTCGACGGCCAGTCCACGCCGGGGCGCGGGGTCATGTGTTTTTCCAGGTTGTCGGTGTGCAATTCCACCAGGCCCGGCAGCAGGCAGTCACCGCCCAGGTCCTGGGCCTGAGGCAACTGGCTGCGGCCCTCGGCG
Source organism: Pseudomonas viridiflava (assembly GCF_900580675.1). Classification (GTDB taxonomy): domain Bacteria; phylum Pseudomonadota; class Gammaproteobacteria; order Pseudomonadales; family Pseudomonadaceae; genus Aquipseudomonas. Next base: position 46,827 of record NZ_UTBG01000236.1, on the reverse strand, counting down.
ATGTCGACAATCTTGCCGTCGCGCAGCACCACGGTGCCAAGGAACATGCGCTCAGCCGTGACAACCTGGGCATTACTGAGGATCTGTTCAGCGGGCATGGGCGTATTCCTCTTCGGCGACGGGTGCGGGGGTCATGTCGAAATGGCGATCGGCGACCGCTTCACGGGCGGCGCGGTCGTGGAAGATGCCGATCAGCGCGGCACCGGCCGACTTGGCTTCGTTCATCAGCTCCAACACCACCTGGCGGTTGTTGTCGTCAAGGGACGCGGTGGGTTCGTCGAGCAGCATGACCGGCCACTCGACCATGAAGCCACGGGCAATGTTGACGCGCTGTTGCTCGCCACCGGAGAAGGTGCCGGGCGCCAATTGCCAAAGGCGCTGAGAGATGTTGAGGCGGGTCAGCAGGTGTTCGGCGCGTGATTGCGCATTGGCTTTCGACCAGCCACGCGTGAGGGCCGGCTCCATCACCACATCCAGGCAGGCCACACGCGGGATCACGCGCAGGAACTGGCTGACGTAACCGAGGGTTTGCTGGCGCACCTGCAAAATGTCGCGCGGCTCGGCGCCGACCAGCTCCAGCCATTCGCCGGCATGCCGCACGCGGATGCTGCCGCCCGCCGGTAGATAGTTGCCGTACAAGGTACGCAGCAAGGTGCTTTTACCCGCGCCGGACTCGCCGTGCAGCACCAGGCATTCGCCGCCCTGCACACTGAAATCCACCCCGCGCAGCACGTTCAGCACCACGCCGTTCTGCTGGTGCAGGGTGAAGGTTTTCGAGAGGTCACGGACCTCGATCAAGGCATTCATCATGGCTGCAATACCGAAGACACCAGCAGTTGAGAGTAAGGGTGCTGTGGATCGTCGAGGATCTGGTCGGTCAGCCCGGTTTCCACCACCCGCGAACGGCGCATCACCATCAGGCGGTCGGCCAGCAGGCGCGCCACCGCCAGGTCATGGGTGACGATCACCACGGCCAGGTCCAGCTCGCGTACCAGGCCACGCAACAGGTCGAGCAGGCGTGCTTGCACCGACACGTCGAGGCCGCCCGTGGGTTCATCCATGAACACCAGGCGTGGGCTGGACACCAGGTTGCGAGCGATTTGCAGGCGCTGCTGCATGCCGCCCGAAAAAGTGCGCGGCAGGTCGTCAATGCGCTGCGGGTCGATTTCCACCTGGCCCAGCCAGTCCAGACCGGCGCCGCGCAGTTGCTCGTAGTTGCGCACGCCCTGAGCCATCAGGCGCTCGCCGATATTCGCGCCGGCCGACACGCCCATGCGCAAACCATCGCGGGGGTTCTGCTCGACAAAGCCCCACTCGGTGCGCAGCAAGGTGCGGCGCTCGGCTTCGCTGGCGCTGTAGAGGTCGAGCCATTCGCCGTCCTTGCTGCGGTAGCCGATGGTGCCAGCGTGCGGTGGCAAACGCCCGCTCAACAATGAGAGCAAGGTGGATTTACCCGAGCCGGACTCGCCGACAATCCCCAGCACTTCGCCGGGGTACAAATCGAAGCTGACGCCCTGGCAGCCCTTCTCCGGGCCGTACAACAGGGACAAGTCGCGCACTTGCAATAACGGCTGGCTCACTGGTTGTTCTCCTTCACGCGTTGCGCGCAATACCAGGTGTCGGAACACACAAAACTCTGGGTCCCGGCGTCGTCCAGAATCAGCTCATCAAGGAAGGAATCGTGGCTGCCGCAGATCGCGCAGTTGTGCGCCCACTTCTGCACGTCGAACGGGTGGTCTTCGAAGTCCAGACTGGTGACCCGGGTGTAGGGCGGCACCGCGTACAAACGCTTTTCGCGACCGGCGCCGAACAGCATCAGCGCCGGGCTCATGTCGAGTTTGGGGTTATCGAATTTGGGGATCGGCGACGGGTCCATCACGTAGCGCTCGTCGACCGTCACCGGGTAGGCGTAGGCCGTTGCGATATGGCCGAAGGTGGCGATGTCTTCGTAGAGTTTTACGTGCATCACCCCGTAATCATTGAGCGCGTGCATGGTGCGGGTCTCGGTTTCCGAGGGCTCGATAAAGCGCAGCGGCTCGGGGATCGGCACCTGGTACACCATGATCTGCCCGGCCTGCAGCGGGGTTTCGGGAATGCGGTGACGGGTCTGGATCACCGTGGCGTCCGGCGTGGCTTCGGTGGTGGTGACACCCGCCGTGCGCGCGAAAAAGCGCCGGATCGACACGGCGTTGGTGGTGTCGTCCGCGCCCTGGTCGATGACTTTGAGCACGTCGTCCGCACCCAGAATGGCGGCGGTCAGTTGCATGCCACCGGTGCCCCAACCGTAAGGCAATGGCATCTCGCGGCCACCGAACGGCACCTGGTAACCCGGGATCGCCACGGCCTTGAGCAAGGCGCGGCGGATCATGCGTTTGGTCTGCTCGTCGAGGTAGGCGAAGTTGTACGCCGGGTCGCGTACCGGCGGTTGCGTCAGGTCATTCATGGCGGGTGCCCTCGGCCGGCTGGCGCAGTTTGCGGATCAGTTCCAACTCGGACTGGAAGTCCACGTAGTGAGGCAATTTGAGGTGCGAGACAAAACCCGACGCCTCGACGTTGTCGCAGTGGGCCAGCACGAATTCCTCACGCTGGGCCGGCGACACCACTTCTTCGTTGTATTCCTCGGCGCGCAGCGAGCGGTCGACCAGCGCCATGCCCATGGCCTTGCGCTCGGCGTGTCCGAACGCCAGGCCGTAGCCACGAGTGAACTGCGCCAACTCTGTGGCCGAGCCGACGAACTGGTTGACCATCTCGCACTCGGTCACTTCGATGCTGCCCAGGCAGATCGGGAAGCCCAGTTCTTCTGGCTCGATCCAGACGTCCACGTCGCCGATACGAATTTCACCGGCAAACGGGTGGTTGCGGCCGTAGCCGCGCTGGGTCGAATAGCCCAGCGCCAACAGGAAACCCTCGTCGCCACGGGCCAACGCCTGCAAGCGCTCGGCGCGGCTGGCCGGGTATTCCAGCGGGTCGCGGGTGATGTCGGCGATGCTGGCGTTGTCGTCGGTTTCGTTTTTGATCAGGCCCTCTTTGGCGAGCAAGCCGAGCACCCGTGGGCAGGCTTCGATGCGTGCCTCGGGCGTGGTTTGCGGGCCGGGGTATTCACCTTCGGCCAACAGCGAGAAATCCAGCAGGCGATGGGTGTAGTCGAAGGTCGGGCCGAGCAGCTGGCCGCCGGGCACATCCTTGAACGTGGCCGACAAACGCCGGCTCAGTGACATCTGCGCCGTATCAATCGGCAGGCTCGGGCTGAAGCGCGGCAACGTGGTGCGGTAGGCGCGCAGCAGGAAGATCGCTTCCACCAGGTCCCCCGCCGCTTGCTTGATTGCCAGCGCGGCGAGTTCTTCATCGAACAGCGAGCCTTCGGTCATCACCCGTGCCACGGCCAGCGGCAGTTGCTCGCGGATTTGCGCCACGCCGAGTTCAGGAATCGCCGTATCGCCCCGGCGTTTTTTCGCCAGCAGGCGGTGGGCATTGTCGATGGCTTGTTCGCCACCTTTGACGGCTACGTACATCAGGCATGCTCCTCTGTGACACGGCTGCTGCGTGGCAGGCCGATCAGGTGGTGGCCGGCGGCGAACAGCACATCCAGGCCACGCGGGAAGGCTTCGCGGCGCTGGCGCTCCAGCCAGAAATCCTGCGGCACCGGCAGGTTCACCTGGCGTTGAGTCTTGATGCCGGGACCGCGCCAGTGCAGGCCGCGCCCGGCTTCCAGATCGGTGAGTTGCACGAGCAAGGTGCAGGACTGGTCGGGGTAGCGGTCATTGCCGTGGTCGAAGCCGCCGAGGTCGAGCAGGTCCTGTTCGCCCAACAGCGCGAACACGGCTTCCTCGCGCTTATCCGTGAGCGGGCAGCCGCAGTGGAAGGCCAGGTTGGCGCGGATCAGCGGCGTGTCGAAGCTCGGCGCCAGCCACAGTGGCGTGTCCATATCCAGCAGGGCCAGGCACAGCGCGTAAGTGGCAGGTGCCAGGCCGTCGAGGCGTGGGGCCGAGGGCAGATGCTGAATCAAACCGGGTTCGGCAAGCGCCTTGAGGGCCGCGCGAAAGCCGCGCTGGGCATCGAGTACCGGCTCGACAAACGCCGGTTGCAACAGGTGAGCGTTCATCAGTTTTCTCCTCGAACCAGGGTGAAGAACTCGACCTTGGTGGCGGCGGTGTCGGCCTCTTTTCGCGCGCGGCGCCTGGCTTGGGCAGCGGCCAGCGCGGTGATCAGGTCGCTGAGCCAGAGGCTCGGCTGGCTGCCTTGCAGGTGGGCGTCGGCCAGGGCGGCCAGCTCGGCGTGGCACTTGTCGCGCCCGGCCAGGTAGCTGTAGCCGGTGCGGCCGTCGGCCAGGCGCACCACGCAGCGGGTCACGCTCATTTCGCCGACGTTGAACGGCGCGCCATTGCCGCCCATGCGGCCACGCACCAGGGTCATGCCGATTTCCGGGGCGCGGATCAGCTGATACTCCGCGTCCTTCAAGGCTGCTTCGTGGGGTTGCAATTCACTGAGCTGGGCGCGCGCAAGCACGCCGATCCAGTGTTGACGCGGGGACAGATTCATCAGGGTCTCCATTCAAGTCACCACTTGGTACTGGAAGCGATCCGAACGGCTGGTGGACTGCGCCAGCTCCACCGGGCGGCCGTCGCGATCGCAGGAAAGGGTAAACACGGTGAGGGCCGGCAAGTGCCGAGGCATCATCAGCAACGCGGCTTCATCACGGTTGGGCAAACGCGCACCGATCAGGCTTTGGGTGCGGCTCAACGGCAGGTCACGCTCGCGCAGGTACTGGCGCAACGAGCCGCCGTTGTAGTCGGCCAGCAGCGGCGCGCGGCTGGCGCAGTAGCGGTGGCGAATCAGGCTGACCGGCTGGTGGTCGAGCTTGCGCAGGGTTTGCAGCTCGATCATCGGCGCCATCTCGGCGATGCCCAGTTGCAGCGCTTCTTCGCGGCTGGCGTAGCAGTAGCGGCGCTTGAGCAATACCGCCTGCACGCCGACGCCCTGGGCCGACAGCGATTGGCTGAAAGCCGTCTCGGCGCCCATCGCGTAAATCAGCGGGCGGTCGAGCACCTGGGTGCCCTTGCCCTGGCGGCGCAATAGGCTGCCTTCGAACACCAGTTCGTCGATGGCGCGGCGCAAGGTGTGGCGGTTGACGCCGAAGCGCTCGGCCATGTGCACCTCGCCGGGCAGGAAGTCGCCGGCGCTGTAGCTGCTCAGTTCACGGCGCAGGATGTCCGCGAGTTCGCGGTACACCGGCTCATCTTGTCTAGACAACTGCATGCTAAAAAAAAGCGCCGCGCGGGCACCCCTCCGGCGTCAGATGAACTGCTTGCGCAGGCGTTGGGACAGCACGTCGATAGCGCTCACCACCACGATGATCACCAAGAGCACCGCGCAGGTTTGGACGAACTGGAAAGCGCGGATGTTTTCCCAGAGGATCACGCCGATCCCGCCCGCACCGACCATGCCGACCACCGTGGCCGAGCGCACATTGGCTTCGAAGCGGTACAGCGCGTAGCTCACCCACAGCGGCATCACTTGGGGGATGACGCCGTAGATCACTTCCTGCAAGGCGCTCGCGCCGGTGGCTCTTACGCCTTCAACAGGGCCGGGGTCGATGGCTTCGACGGCTTCGGCAAACAGCTTGGCGAGCACGCCGGTGGTGCTGATCCAAAGGGCCAATACGCCAGCGAAAGGCCCGAGGCCGACGGCGACCACGAACAACATGGCGAACACCATTTCATTGATCGAACGGAACGCATCCATCACCCGGCGCAGCGGCTGGTGCACCCACCACGGGGTGATGTTGTCGGCGCAGAGGATGCCCAGCGGCACCGAGCAGACGATGGCCAGCACCGTGCCCCAGAGGGCGATTTGCACAGTGACGATCATCTCCTTGAGGTAGGCGCGCCACTCGTGGAAGTCCGGCGGGAAGAAGTCGGCGGCGAAGGTCGCCATGTTTCCGGAATCGCGGTACAGCGCCAGCGGGTTCATCTCGGCGCCGTGCCAGGCCCAGGCCAGCAGGACCAGGAACAGGCCCCAGCCGAGGTATTGCGGCCAGGTTCTTTTGCCAACGGCTTCAGCGTGCAGAGTGGTCATGATTGTCCTCGATCAAAATGTGGGAGCTGGCTTGCTGTGGCGAGGGAGCTTGCTCCCGCTGGGGTGCGAAGCGCCCCCAAGAGCTGGCGCCTGCTACGCAGTCGACCGGGAGCAAGCTCCCTCGCCACAAAAGCGTCCTCCCACAGGGTTTAGCCGTTGGCTGCGGTCTTCTTGTCCAACTCGGTGATGCGCTGTTGCAGCTTGGCCAGGTCGGCGTCGATATCCGCCAGCTTCCTGGCCTTGTCCGCAGCTTCCAGCTTGTCGTCGGCGCTGATGGTGGTGCGCTGCTTGAACAGCTCAAGTTGGCGGATCGGCAACAGTTGGTCATCGCTCGACGGCAGGAACTTGCCCAGCTGCATGTTCTTCAGCACGGCCTTCTCTTCATCGGTGTCGCCGTAGTGGGCGAAGAAATCGCGGATCTTGGTCTTCTCGCTGTCGCTCAGCGCCTTGCTCCACACCATCGGGTCAGCCGGGATCAGCGGCGATTTCCAGATCACTTTGAGCATGGCGGCCTTGTCCGGCTGGGTGACTTCGAGGCGGTCCCAGCTTTCGGTGTTGAAGGTCGCCACGTCCAACTGCCCTTTGGCCACGCTCAGCGCGTTGACTTCATGGCTGGAGTTGAGCGTGCGCTTGAATGCGGTAGCGGCGTCGACGTGGTTCTTGGCGAACACGTAGTAGCCCGGCACCAGGTAGCCCGAGGTGGAGTTCGGGTCGCCGTTGCCAAAGGTCAGGTTCTTGGCGTTCTTGAGCATGTCGTCAACGTTGTTGATCGGGCTGTCCTTGCGCACGATCAGCACGCTCCAGTAACCGGCGGCGCCGTTGGCGGCGGCGGTCTGGGCGAAGATCTCGCCGTTGGAGCGGTCCACCGCTTCCATCGCGGCCTTATTGCCCAGCCAGGCCACGTCGACCTTGTTGAAGCGCATGCCCTGGATCAGCCCGGCGTAGTCGGAGGCGAACGTGGCATTGATGGTCAGGCCGGTCTTCTTGTGCATGTCATCCAGGAATGGCTGCCAGATGCTCTTGAGGTTCTGCGAAGACTCGGTGGACATGATGCCGAAGTTGATGGTTTTGTCGGCGGCCTGGGCATTGCCCATCGCGACACTGGCCAGCAACACGGCAGACAGAAACACGTGGCCGATACGGTTCAACATGGAGGGATTCCTGTGGGTCGTGAGTAGGGTTTCAAGCGCGCGCCAGGGCCCGCCGAGGGGTGAGCTCGGTGCGGCGGGCCTGGTCGGAAAACATCAGGCTGGTGTCGATGTCGGCACCGTACAAATCGTTGAGGAACTGGCTGCTCATGGCGCTGCCCTGCCCGTCGAAATGAATGCGCCCGCCCTTGAGCGCCACGGCCCGTGGGCAATAGCGCATGGCGTAATCGACTTGATGCAGGGTCACCACCACGGTCTTGCCGTCACGGCGGTTGATGTCGGCGAGAATCTCCATGACCTTGCGCGCCGACTCCGGGTCGAGCGAGGCAATGGGCTCATCGGCGAGGATCACTTCGGCGCGCTGGGTCAACGCCCGGGCGATTGCCACGCGCTGCTGCTGGCCGCCGGACAAGGTGGAGGCCCGTTGCGCGGCCAGATCGGCCAGGCCGACGCGCGCCAGGGATTCCATGGCAAAAGCCTTTTCCTCGGCATTGAACAGACCGAGGTTGCCGCGCCAGCGCGGCATGCGGCCCAGGCAACCGAGCAACACGTTGTCGAGCACGCTCAGGCGGTTGACCAGGTTGAACTGCTGGAAGATGTAGCCGATGTCCGCGCGCAACCGCCGTACTTTGCCATTCAGGCGGCCACTGGCCTGCACTTCCCGGCCCAGCACCGTGACGCTGCCACCGTTGCTCTTGTCGCAACAAGCCAGCCCCGCCAAATGGCGCAACAACGTGGACTTGCCGGACCCTGACGCGCCAATCAGCGCGACCATTTCACCGGCGGCAATGGTGAGTTCGAGGTCGACCAATGCGGATTTCTTCGCAAAGGTCTTGTTCAAATGATCGACATGGATAGCGTGAGTCATGGGCTTCTCTGTCTTGTTTGAACAGCCATGGGATGGCTGCGTTTGAGTTCAAACGACAGTAGGCGCGGGAGGTGTCAGTGCTATGACTTGCACATGACTGGCGGGGGTCGGTTCGATGAAGGTTTTGTGAAAGGTTGAACGTCGCCGAATCTCAGCTCAACCCTGTGGCGAGCAGGCTTAATCAGGAGAGGGAGATTGTTGTGGCGAGCAGGCTTGCCCTGCGTTGGGCTGCGCAGCAGCCCCAATAAGACCACCGCATTCATTCAGGCAGAACGGCGTCGCCAGGTTTTGGGGCCGCTGCGCAGCCCAACGCAGGGCAAGCCTGCTCGCCACATGGGTTCGCCTCCATATAGTCATTCGGCGTTTAGGACCTGCCCTACACAGTTTTCGGGTTGCGTCCGAGTAACCTCGCCGCTAACCTTCGCGGGTCGCTGCAAAATCAGCGAACGGGTGTGGTAGCCCGGTTCTTTCATAGATCCCCAAAACGCTCCAGGGCGTTTTTTTGTGCGGGCTGCTTTGTGGCGGCTGTGCACGGGAGGCTTCGGCCTGCCGGGTTTCTATGACCGGTCTACCACCCCGTGTACAGTCGCCTCCTTACATCGTGTGGTAGCGAGATGGAGGTGCTCATTCATAGGAGCTTCCCCATGAAAAAAGTCACACCCAACCCCCCGCCATCTCATTCAGATGGTGCCCCACAAACACCGCACAATCTCATCTTCACCCTCCGCCCCGGCCTAAGCACCGAAGCTGCCTTGAGCAATGCCAGCGAGATGCTGGACTCGGCGACGGTGTGTGCGTACGACTGTGCCGAGCGCGTGGAAGGTTCAAGCCGCAAGCAGGTGCTCGCGGTGGTGCAGATGATTGAGATTGCACAGTTGTTGGTGAATGAAGCGCTGAATCGGGAGTGTCCCGTGGCCTGATAGCGCAGTGGTCCACTGTGGGAGCGGGCTTGCTCGCGAAGGCGGGGTATCAGTCAGCTTATTCAGTGGCTGACACGCCGCTTTCGGGAGCAAGCCCCCTCCCACATTTGATCTTCATTGGGCTGGAGGGATGTATTTCAAGCTTATGAAAAAGGCGACCCGAAGGTCGCCTTTTGTCATTGCGCGTATTGCTTGCTCAACCCCGGCGGCACGCCTTGTACGTCTGTTTCTTCCCACGGCCCGTTCGGGCTGATCGAGCGGCTCCAGCCGCTGCTCCATCGGTAGTAGGTGCGCTGGCGGTAGAAGGTGTCCGGCTGGTCTTCCAGCACATACACCTGCATTTTGCCGTCCCAGTGGCTGGCGGCGCCCGGCGGCGGTGCGAAGGTCGGCGACGAGGTCGGCACTGGCTTCGGCGGCGGGGTCACCGGGCCGGAGGGTTTGGTGCTCGGCTGGGTCGACGGGCCCGACGGGGGGATGGTCGGCCCGGTGGGCCCCGGAGGTGGCCGGTGGACCGCACAAGCGCTGAGCCCCAATACCAGGCTGAGCAGGGTGATACGTGCAAGAGCGGTCATAGGCGTTTCCTCGAATTACTTGTCCGGACTGTCGATGGTCAGCTGCTGCATGGCAGTGGTGCTGCTGGCCAGGGGTTGGCTGCGGCCGATCCACTCGCCAGCGGTTGGAAGACCTGCCCGGGATATGCGCGCAACCAGTTGGACTTCGGCGAAGTTCGACAGTTTCAACTGCGGCATCATCGCATCGGCATCGCCCAGCTCAACCGTGATCGGCAATTCGGCAACGGTCACGCGCTTGGCCGCCAGAGGCGCCGGCGGGCCGTTCACCGCACGGGCGAAAATGAATACGCTGTCGCCTGGCAGGGCTTTGGCCTTCACCTCGGCGGACACGTCCACGCGCACTTTCAGAACAGTCTTAGGCGCTTGGGCGACGGTGCCGCCGCTCTCTTTCAGCTTTTCTGCCGCGCGGTCGATACCGCCTTGCAGCGCGGCACGGGAGTTGTCTTGCGCCGGCAGTTGCGCCAGCAGGCGGTTCCAGTAATCAATTGCCTCCTGGTAGCGCTGGCCTTCAAAGGCGGCGATCCCCAACAGGCCAAGGCTGGTGACTTCTTTCGGGTCGAGCTTCAGGGCCTCATCGGTCAGCGCCTGAACCTTGGGCGACCACTGTTTGTTGTCGGCAAAGTACTGGGCCTGGGCCCACTGGCCGAGCAATTCGGGTTGGCGACCAGCCAGGGCCACGGTGCGTTCGAAAACCTTGGCGGCATCGGCCGAGCGGTCCTGGGCCATGTAGGCGCGACCGAGGAAGTACAGGCCTTCCGCCGAATCCGGCTGGGCGGCGGCGGCGCGTTCCAGGCGGTGGGTCATATCTTCCATGGACACCGGCGGCTGGGAGAACTCGCGGGTCAGTTCAACCTTGTCGCTCGCGCCGTAATGCAGGTACAGCGCAACGCCCAGGACCGGCACCAGAAACGCCGCCAGCAATGGCAACGGCTTGCCCAGGCGCGATTCACGCGGTTTTTCCACGCCTTCGGTGTCGGCCAGCAACTCACGGGCGGCTTCGGCGCGGCCGGTGTCGAGTTGCGCGGCGTTGAGCACGCCTTCGTCCTGCTGCACTTGCAGCTCGGCCACGCGCTCCTGGTAGAGCGCCACATTCAGCGCGGTGCGGTCCTCTTCACGCTGGGCACGGCGGCCGCGCAACACAGGGATCAACAGGAAACTCAGGGCAATCAGGAGCAGCAAGCCGGCTGCGAGCCAAAAATCAATCATCAGTCTTGGTGTCCAGCAATTGGTCGAGGCGTTTGCGCTCTTCGGGGGATAGCGCGTCGGACCCATCGGTGGGCGCGGCGCGGCGGCGGCGGACGATCACGGCCATCACGACCACGCCGGCCAGCAACAGCCCGGCAGGGCCGAACCAGAGCAGCGCGGTCTTGCCGGTGAGGGCCGGCTTGTAGCGCACGAAATCACCGTAGCGGTCGACCATGAAGTCGATAATCTGCTGGTTGTCCTTGCCCTCCCCCAGCATGCGGAAGATTTCTTTGCGCAGGTCGGCGGCAATCGGCGCGTTGGAGTCGGCGATGTCCTGGTTCTGGCACTTGGGGCAGCGCAGTTCCTTGGTCAGCTCGCGGAAACGCTCGCGGTCCCCGTCCTTGGCAAACTCGTAGGTGTCGATGGCGGCGTGGGCCACGCCGACCAAACCCAGGGCCAGGACGGCAGCGGCTAACAGACGCTTCATGGTTTGGCCTCATCGACCAGCGCCTGGTACTTGGCGGCGAGTTGCTCGCGCCAAACCACTTCGTCGATCACGCCGACGTATTTGTCGCGGATCACGCCCTTGGCATCGATAAAGAAGGTTTCCGGGGCGCCGTACACGCCGAGGTTCAAACCGAGGTTGCCGTCTTCATCGCGAATATCCAGCTGGTACGGGTTGTGGAACTCGGCCAGCCACTTCAAGGCGGCGGCGTTGTCGTCCTTGTAGTTGATGCCGTAGATGACCACGCCCTTCTCGGCCAGTTTGTTCAGCACCGGGTGTTCGACGCGACAGGAGATGCACCAGGTGCCCCACACGTTGACCAGCGCCGGTTTGCCCAGCAGGTCGGCCTGGGTCAGGGTCTTGTCGCCCTGCACCGTCGGCAGGCTGAAGGCCGGGAACGGTTTGCCGATCATCGCCGAGGGCAGTTCAGCCGGGTCCAGATATAAGCCGCGGTACAAAAACACCGCCACCACCAGAAAGGCCGCCAGCGGCAACACCATCAACCAACGCTTCATGCCGCCGCCCCTTGCAGGCCGAGCGCTTCACGCACCCGGCTCTTGACCTTGACCCGATAACGCCGGTCCATCGCCGCCAGCAAACCACCAAACCCAGTGAGCAAACCGCCGAACCAGATCCAGCGTACAAACGGTTTGACGTGCACACGCACCGCCCAGGCGCCGTCGCCCAAGGGTTCGCCCAGCGCCACATACAGGTCGCGGGTGAACCCGGCGTCGATCCCGGCTTCGGTCATCATCGAACTCTGCACGGTGTACAGGCGTTTTTCCGGGTGCAGCACGGCGATTTCCTTGCCGTTGCGGACCACGCGCACGGTGCCTTTGTCTGACGTGAAATTCGGACCTTCGAAGTGCTTGGCGCCTTCGAAGGTGAAGTGGTAACCGGCCAGGTCCATCGACTCACCCGGCGCCAGGCGCAGGTCGCGCTCGGCGCTGTTCTGGCTGGACAGCACCACGCCGAGGGCGCATACCGCAATGCCGAGGTGCGCGATCTGCATGCCCCAATAGCTGCGGGTCAACGTCGGCAAGCCTTTGACCAGGCCTTTATGGCGGGTCTTATCGAAGATATCGCGCACACCGGCCAGCAACACCCAGGCGGCAAGCAGGAAGGTCGCAAGCACCGCCCAATTGAAGTCGCCGTAGGCGATACCGGCGATCACGGCCAGGGCCACACTGCCCAGCAGCACGGGCATCAGCATGCCCACCAGCCATTTCACCGGGGTGTCTTTCCAGCGCACCAGCATGCCGACCGCCATGACCACCATCAACAAACCCATCAACGGGATAAACAACGCGTTGAAGTACGGCGGGCCGACGGACAGCTTGGCGCCGCTCAAGGCATCCAGCACCAGCGGGTACAGGGTGCCGAGCAGGATCATCGACGCGGCCACCACCAGCACCAGGTTATTGCCCAGCAACAGGGTTTCCCGCGACCACAGGTTGAAGCCGACCTGGCTCTTGACCACGGGCGCGCGCAGCGCGAACAACGTCAGCGAGCCGCCGACGACGAACAGCAGGAAGATCAGGATGAACACGCCGCGTTCCGGGTCGGACGCAAACGCATGCACCGAGGTCAATACGCCCGAACGCACGAGGAACGTGCCGAGCAGGCTGAGGGAAAACGCCGCGATGGCCAGCAGAACCGTCCAGCTTTTGAATACGCCGCGTTTTTCGGTGACCGCCAGCGAGTGAATCAACGCGGTGCCGACCAGCCATGGCATAAACGAAGCGTTTTCCACCGGGTCCCAGAACCACCAGCCGCCCCAGCCGAGTTCGTAGTAGGCCCACCACGAGCCGAGGGTGATGCCGATGCCGAGGAAGGCCCAGGCGACGATGGTCCATGGCCGCGACCAGCGTGCCCACGCCGCATCCAGGCGCCCGCCAAGCAAGGCGGCGATGGCGAAGGCGAAGGCCACCGAAAAACCTACGTAGCCCATGTAGAGCATCGGCGGGTGCACGATCAGGCCGATGTCCTGCAGCAATGGGTTGAGGTCATGCCCGTCCGCCGGGATCTGCGGCAGGATGCGGCTGAACGGGTTGGAGGTCATGATCAGGAACAGCAAAAAACCGATGCTGATCATGCCCATCACCGCCAGCACGCGGGCGAGCATGACTTGCGGCAACTGCCGCGAGAACACCGACACGGCGAAGGTCCAGCCGCCAAGAATCAACGCCCACAGCAGCAACGAGCCCTCGTGGGCGCCCCACACGGCGCTGAATTTGTAGTACCACGGCAAGGCGCTGTTGGAGTTATTGGCCACATAGGCGACGGAAAAATCGTCGGTCATAAAGGCATAGGTCAGGCAGCCAAACGCGAACAGCAGGAACGCGAACTGGCCCCAGGCGGCCGGCTGCGCCAGGCTCATCCACAGGCGGTCGCCGCGCCAGGCGCCGAGCAACGGCACCACGGCCTGCACGATGGCAAAGCACAGAGCGAGGATCATCGCCAACTGGCCCAGCTCCGGAATAAACAGTGCGGACGTCATGGCTTAGCCCTCCTTGGCAGGCTGTGCATTTGAGCCAGGCGCGGACTGGCCGCTGTCTTTCAAGGCTTTGGTGACTTCGGGCGGCATGTATTTTTCGTCGTGCTTGGCCAGCACTTCGTCGGCCACCACCACGCCCTCGGCGTTGAGCTTGCCGAGGGCGACGATGCCCTGGCCTTCGCGGAACAGGTCCGGAAGGATGCCGCGGTAAGTGATGGTTACGGATTTGTTGAAGTCAGTGACGATGAATTTCACGTCCAGCGAATCGCCGGAACGTTGCAGCGAGCCCTTCTCGACCATGCCGCCCGCGCGAATCCGCGTGTCGACCGGCGCTTCGCCATTGGCGATCTGGGTCGGGGTGTAGAACAGGTTGATGTTCTCCCGCAGGGCGCTCATCGCCAGGCCCACGGCAATGCTCACGCCGGCGAGGATGGCAAGGATGATCAACAGACGCTTTCTACGCAGCGGATTCACTTTTCGGTCTCCCGGCGCAAACGACGCGCCTCTTGTTGCAGGTAACGCTTGCGGGCCAGGATCGGCGCGGCGACGTTGAGAGCCAGCACCGCCAGGCAGATGCCATAGGCCGTCCAGACATACAGGCCGTGGTGGCCCATGGCGAGGAAATCACTGAATGACGTGAAACTCATGCGCGGGCTCCCAGGCTGTTTTGCACTTCGGCCTTGACCCAGCTGGTGCGCGCTTCACGCTTGAGCACTTCGAGGCGCATGCGCATCAGCAGCACGGCGCCGAAGAAGCAGTAGAAACCCAGCACCATCAGCAACAGCGGCGCCCACATTTCGACGGGCATGGCCGGTTTTTCGGTGAGGGTGAAAGTCGCGCCCTGGTGCAGGGTGTTCCACCACTCCACCGAGTATTTGATGATCGGAATGTTGATCACGCCGACAATTGCCAGCACCGCGCAGGCCTTGGCGGCGCTGTCACGGTTACTGATCGCGTTGCCCAGGGCAATCAGCCCGAAGTACAGAAACAGCAGGATCAGCATCGAGGTCAGCCGCGCATCCCACACCCACCACGAGCCCCAGGTGGGTTTGCCCCAGATCGCGCCGGTGACCAGTGCCACAGCGGTCATCCACGCGCCGATGGGCGCGGCGCATTGCAGCGCGACGTCCGCGAGTTTCATCTTCCAGACCAGGCCGACCACGCCGCACACCGCCAGCATCACGTAGCAGGACTGGGCCAGCATCGCGGCGGGCACGTGGATATAGATGATGCGAAAGCTGTTGCCTTGCTGGTAGTCGGGCGGCGCGAAGGCCAGGCCCCAGACCAGGCCGATGCCGATCAGCAACACGGCGGCGATGCTCAACCAAGGCAGCAGTTTGCCACTGATGCCGTAGAACCATTTGGGCGAGCCGAGCTTGTGAAACCAGGTCCAGTTCATTGCTGTTTCCATCACGGTTGTTTCTCGTCGTTGCGAGAAACTCAGGGTCTTTACTGGTTAATAAAACTTAACCAGACCTCATTATTCGCCGACGCTGATCTTCAGGCCAGCCGCTATAGCAAAGGGTGTCAGGGTTACCGCAAGGGCGGTCAGGCTGCCAAGCCACAGGAGGTAACCGGTCGCCGGCATGCCCATGAGCGCGGCCTGCAAGGCGCCGCTGCCCAGGATCAACACCGGGATATACAAAGGCAGAATCAGCAGAGCCAGCAACAGGCCACCCCGCTTCAAACCGACGGTCAACGCTGCGCCCACCGCCCCCAACAGGCTGAGCACCGGCGTACCGAGCAACAAGGACAGCAGCAACACGGGCAGGCATTCAACCGGCAAGCCCAGCATCATGGCCAGCAGCGGCGAGAGCAAGACTAGCGCCAAGCCGGAAAAAGCCCAGTGTGCCAGCACCTTTGCCAATACCAGAAGCGGCAAAGGGTGCGACGAAAGGACCCACTGTTCCAGGGAACCGTCTTCGAAATCACTGCGAAACAGCCCGTCCAGCGAGAGCAGGACCGACAAAAGCGCGGCCACCCACACCAGTCCTGGGGACAAGGTTTGCAACAGTTTAGTCTCGGGGCCGACCGCCAACGGGAACAGCGCGATGACGATGGCGAAGAATACCAGCGGGTTGGCCAATTCGGCCGGGCGACGGCACAACAGCCGCGCTTCGCGGGCGACCAACTGCGCGAACACACTCATGCCGACCACCGCCCGAGGTCCAGGTCACGATAACCGGCGGGCACGCGCGTGAGGGCATGGTGAGTGGTGAGTACGATCAAACCGCCCTGCTCGCAATGCTGGGCCAGGTGCTCTTCGAGCTGGGCGACGCCTTGCTTGTCGAGGGCGGTGAAGGGTTCGTCGAGAATCCACAGCGGCGGGCCCGGCAAGTACAAGCGCGCGAGGGCGACGCGGCGTTGCTGGCCGGCGGACAGGGTGTGGCAGGGAACGTCTTCGAAGCCCTTGAGGCCCACCGCAGCCAGCGCCTGCCAGATCGCCTCGCGGGACGCCGGGTGATGCAGGGCGCTGAGCCAGCTGAGGTTTTCTTCGGGCGTGAGCACGTCCTTGATGCCGGCGGCGTGGCCGATCCAGATCAGGTTGCGCGCAAGTTCGGTGCGTTGCTCACCCAGGGGCTTGCCGTTGAGTCGCACCTCACCGGCGGTCGGCTGCATCAACCCGGCCAGCAGGCGCAGCAAACTGGTCTTGCCGCTGCCGTTGGGGCCGCTGATTTGCACCATGTCGCCGCCCGCCAGGCGCAGTTCGAGGTGTTCGAACAGCAGGCGCAGGTCACGCTCACAGGCAAGCGCTACGGCTTCAAGAAGAGGGCTGGTCAAGAGATCGCGGGCCTTTACAGTTCAAGTCGGCGGTGCAGCGGCCGTTAAAGAGAAATGCACAATAACGGCTTTGGCGACCGATTTTAGAGAGCTGGATCAAATAGTTGTGAGGTTTTTAGCGCTCTCTTTGCAGACGGGCGGCATTATACATGTGATGCCCTACTCTAAAGAGGGCAATTTCCCCAGAGACGACGCGCGCGATGACCGGTGAGATCAACCTTCCTACGCTACCACCCGCCCCCGCAGCCGGGCCTGCCCCGCTGCCTGCGAGCGGTGCGTTGCTCAAACTGCTCGAGCCGCAGATCGGGCTGATTGACCCCGGCAAAACCGCGAACGCAGAAGTCATCGCCCTGAAACAAGGCGGTGAAGCCTTTCAGTTGTTGCTCAAGCTGACGCTGGACGGAGGCCGCCAGACCCTGGTGCAAGCCAGCAGTGCCCAGCCGTTGCCGCTGGGCAGTAACGTAGCCGTCAGCCAGACCCCGGCGGGCAACCTGACCCTCAGCTTGCAACAGGCCCTGAGTGCGAATGTCGCGGCCTTGACGCGTATCGACACCAACCAGATGCCTGTGGGCACGCTGTTACAGGCCAAGGTGCTGACCACGCAGGTGCTGCCCCAGGGTACGGCGCAACCGGCGATCTATCGTTCATTGGTGACCGTGCTCAACAACGCCCTGGCCGGCGCGACACTGACCGTGGAAAGCCCTCAACCGTTAAGGGTTGGCAGCTTGCTGAGTGCCGTGGTGCAGAACGCGCAAACCCTGAATTTTGTGCCGTTGAGCGGGCTCCAGGATCAATTGGCGGTCACCCAACAACTGGCCACCCAGCAAAGCCGCCAAGGTTCGCTGGACGCGGTGTTCACCGCGATCCAGAACCTGCCGCGTGGCGACAGCACGTCCGCCGACCTGCGCGCGGCGGCTGACCGTTTGCTCGCCGCCCTGCCCGACCTGGCGCAGGTCAGCAACCCCAAGGTGCTGGCGCAAGTGGTGCAAAACAGCGGGGCGTTTCTGGAGGCTAAATTACTCGCCGGGCAAAACCCGCAGATTCCGCCGCTGGACATGAAGGGCGCCTTGCTGCGGCTGGTCGCGGACCTTGTGCCCGCCCTGCCCGCCAGCACCAATTTGAATGCCATCCTCGCCGCCAATACCCTGGCCCAAGTGATGCCGAATTTCGTGCGCAGCCCGCTGAATACCCTCGGCCAGGTCAGCGCCCGGCAAACGCCCGCTGGCTTCCCGCTGCCCGAACGGCTGATGGCGAAACTGGAAGGCGACGGCGACCTGGAAAACCTGCTGCGCCTGGCCGCCGGGGCGATCTCGCGGTTGCAGAGCCACCAGCTGTCGAGCCTGGAACAGACCGGCACCACCGCCGACGGCCGCCTGCAAACCACTTGGCAGCTGGAAATCCCCATGCGCACCTTGCAGGACATCGTGCCGCTGCAGGTCAAGTTCCAGCGCGAAGAGCCGGCGCCGGACAAGGACCCGCCCGAACGCAAAGACCGCAAAGACCCGAAACAGATGCTCTGGCGCGTCGAACTGGCCTTCGACATGGAGCCGCTGGGGCCGTTGCAGGTCCAGGCGCAGCTGTCTCAGGGCAAGCTGTCCAGCCAGTTGTGGGCAACGCGGCCGTTCACCGCCAGCCTGATCGAAAGCCATTTGGGCAGCCTGCGCGAGCGGCTGGTGACGTCCGGTCTCAACGTCGGCGACCTCGATTGCCACCTCGGCACCCCGCCGCGCGGGCCGAAAACAGGGCTGGAACAACGCTGGGTGGATGAAACCGCATGAAAAACCCGACCCCACCGCGCCAGGCGATTGCCCTCAAGTACGACGGCCAACAAGCGCCCACCCTGACCGCCAAAGGCGACGACGCCCTGGCCGAAGCGATCCTGAAACTGGCGCGGGAAAACGAAGTACCGATCTATGAAAACGCCGAGCTGGTGAAGCTGCTGGCGAGGATGGAACTGGGGGACAGTATTCCTGAGGAGTTGTACCGCACCATTGCCGAGATTATTGCGTTTGCCTGGACGCTGAAGGGCAAGTTCCCGGTGGGGTATGACCCGGATGCCAGGCCGGTGGAGCGGGATGTGACTGAGCGTGGGGATGATTACTGATTTTTTATCAGATACACACCAATCAAATGTGGGCGGGCTTGCTGTGGCGAGCAAGCTTGCTTGCGCTGGGGTGCGAAGCAGCCCCAAAAAGCCGACTCCAGCTGCGCTGTCGAACGGGAGCAAGCTCCCTCGCCACAGCAAGCCCGCTCCCACATTTTTGATTGGTGTTTAGTTCAGGACTTCACTCAGCGGAATGAAGTTGACTCGATCGCCAATTTCCAATGTCGTCCCCTCCACCACCTCCACAAAGCCTTCCGCCCACGCCGCGCTGCGCAGCACGCCGGAGCTCTGGTTGCGGTAGATGATCGCCTTGCCGTGCTCGATGCGCCCGCGCAGGTACTCGCGCCGATTGCCCGGCTTGGGCCAGGTGAACCCGACAGGCACTTCGAAGCGCAGCGGCGCCACCTCCTGCACACCCTGGCGGCGCAGCAGGTAAGGCCGTGCCAGCAGGGCGAACGTGACCAATGTCGAAGCCGGATTGCCCGGCAGGCCGATCACCGGCACGCCGCGAAAATGCCCGAAGGTCAGCGGCTTGCCCGGTTTGATCGCCAGCTTCCACAACGCCAGTTCACCCTCTTCGCGCAGGGCGATGCCGAGGAAGTCCGCCTCGCCCACCGAGACGCCGCCGGTAGACAGGATCAAGTCGACGTCGCCCAGGCCCGCCAGGCGGGCGCGGGTTTTTTCCAGGTCATCCGGCAAGATGCCAGCATCGATCACTGCGCAGCCCATGCGGGCCAGCCAGGAGCACAGCACGCGGCGGTTACTGTTGTAGATCTGCCCCGGGCCCAGCGGCAAACCGGGCTCGATCAACTCGTCGCCGGTAGACAGCACGGCCACACGCGGGCGACGGATCACGGCGAGGCGATCATGGCCAAGGGACGCGGCCAGGCCCAGTTCGATCGGGCCAAGGCGGGTGCCGGCGGTCAAGACCCACTCGCCGACCGTGGTTTCCTGGCCTTGGGGGCGGATGTTCTGGCCCGCCTGCAACGGCTCGGTAAAGCTCACGCGCTCGTCGGCGTGGACTACAGCGTTTTCCTGCATTTCCACGCAGTCCGCGCCTTCGGGCACCGGCGCGCCGGTGAAGATGCGCGCGCAGGTGCCAGCGGCCAATGGCTGCGGCGCCTGGCCGGCGAAGATGCGTTGGCTGACCACCAACGGCTCGCCATTCCAGTCCGCCAGGCGCAGGGCGTAACCGTCCATGGCGCTGTTGGGCCAGGGCGGCAGGTCGAGGGTGGAGATCAAGTCTTGCGCGAGCACGCGGCCATCGCAATCGGCCAAAGGCAGTTGCTCCTGCTCACGGATCGGCGCGGCTTCGGCCATGTCCAGCAGTTGTTGCAATGCATCTTCCACCGGCATCAGGGCGCCGGTCTTGCCGGGCTTACCCACGGGATTCACAAGGTTCGGCCTGCTTCAGGTGTGGCACGAAGTTGCACGGGCGGTGACGGTTATCCAGTTGCTCGGCAAGAATGCCATCCCAACCGGTGCGCACCGCGTTGGTCGAGCCCGGCAGGCAGCACACCAGGGTGCCATTGGCCAGGCCGGCCAGGGCGCGCGATTGCACGGTGGAGGTGCCGATATCAGCCACGGAAATCTGCCGGAACAGTTCGCCGAAACCGTCGACTTGCTTGTCCAGCAGGCAGCTGACGGCTTCAGGGGTGCTGTCGCGGCCGGTGAAGCCGGTGCCGCCGGTGATCAACACGACTTGCACCACGTCTTCGGCGATCCAGTGGGCGACCTGTGCGCGGATTTTGTAGAGGTCGTCCTTGAGCAGCACGCGCTCGGCCAGGTTGTGACCGGCGGCAGTCAGGCGGTCGACGAAGACCTGGCCCGAGGTGTCGGTGGCCAGGGTGCGGGTGTCACTGACAGTCAGTACAGCGATATTCAGGGGTACGAAGGGCGCATCGGCCTTGGCGTTCATGGCACGGTCCGGTTGTCGAAGGAACAGCCCGATGTTATATCACAGGGCCCTATTTACCTGCCGCAGCGGAAGTGCCATGTCTCTCGATTCTTCGCCCCTGCCCTGTTCCATTCTGCTGCTGGCCGGTGGCCGCGGCCAGCGCATGGGCGGCCAGGACAAAGGCCTGCTGGCGTGGCATGGCCAGCCGTTGATTGCGCACTTGCAGCGCCTGGCCCGGCCACTGACGGATGACCTGATCATCTCGTGCAATCGCAACCATGAGCTGTACGCGCCCTATGCCGACCAGTTGGTGAGCGACGACAGCCCGGACTTTCCCGGCCCCCTGGCCGGCATCCGCGCCGGGCTGGCCGCCGCGCAACATGCACATTTGCTGATTTTGCCCTGCGACGTACCCAACATCGACGCAGGGCTATTGACCGACCTGCGTGAGACGGCGCGCAGTAACCCATTGCTGCCGGTGATGGTGCGTCACGGCGAATTCTGGGAACCCTTGATCTGCATCATCCCGACGCACCTGCAAAGCGCGGTAGAAAGGGCCTGGCACGCCGGCGAACGCAGCCCGCGCAAGATCTTCCTGCAACTGGGCGGTGTGGGCTTGGAGTGTCCGGCGCCGGACCCGCGCCTGGCCAACCTGAATACACCCGAACTGTTGCACCCAGGGTATGGCGTGTCAGAATGAACCTCGCACAAGGAACTTTGTCGCCGCCCCGCGCGTCAACAAGGTCTGCAATTTAAAAGAATTCTTTCGGAGACACACTCATGACTCAACGGACCATCGCCGCTCTCATGCTTGCACTGGGCCTGGCTACCCTCGCCGGTTGCGCCTCGCCAACAGTGATCACCCTGAATGACGGTCGCGAAATCCAGGCCGTCGACACCCCGAAATACAACGAAGATTCGGGTTTCTACGAATTCGAACAACTTGACGGCAAGCGCACCCGCATCAACAAGGATCAGGTTCGCACCGTTAAAGACCTGTAAGGCTTAGCGTTTGCCAACAAGGCCCGCCTCGCGCGGGCCTTGTCGTTTCTGGCGGTTACCAGTCGAGGGTGATCCGGCTGCGGAAGTTGCGCTCGACACCGGTGACCGGGTCGATAAAACGCACGCCCTGGGCCAGCAGTTTGAGCGGGTTGGCGTAGTCGTCCACGGCATCCCTGATCACCTCGGGGTAGAAAGGGTCATTGCAGATGCTCGCCCCCAGCGCGGTCATGTGCACACGCAGCTGGTGCTTTTTGCCCGTCACCGGGAACAGGCCATAGCGCCACAATTCGCCATGCTTCTCGCGTACTTCCACAGCCGTTTCGGTGTTGCTGGCGCCCGCGCCTTCCTGCATTCGAAAGAAAGGCTCGCCATCCACTAGGCGACTTTTGTGCACCAGCGGGAATGTCAGGTCGGGCAAGGCCGGGGCGATAGCTTCGTAGAATTTGTCGATACGGCGCGTGGGAAACAGCTGCTGATAGGCCGAACGGCTGGCCGGGTTGGCCGAGAACAGCACCAGGCCCGCCGTGTGCCGGTCAATGCGGTGCAGGGGCACCAGCGCAGGGTTGTCCAGGCGGCGAATCAGGCGGCGCAACAGGGTTTGCTCGACGTACTCACCGGCCGGGGTCACGGGCAGGAAATGCGGTTTGTCGGCGACCACCAAGTGCTCGTCGGCATACAGGATGCTTTCCTGCACCGGGATGACCTTCTCGTTCGGTACTTCGCGGAAGTAATAGATGCACAGGCCTTCCTTGTAGGCCAGGTCCAGGCTGATCGGGTTGCCGTTGATATCCAGCACGCGGCCACGGGCGATGCGGTCCAGCCAGTGTTCACGGCCGATGGCCGGGAAGTGCTCGCACAGGCAATCGAGCACCGTCGCCCAGGCGCCGGGGGGCAAATACAAGGTGCTGGCTTGGTGCTGGGACGCGGAGAAACCGGATGTGGACATGAAAATGCTCGAAGCCTGGAAAAACAGGCGGGCATTATCCCGCATGCAGCGGGATTGAGCCTAGGGTCGATCTCAGGCCTTGGCCAATTCGGCCCGCAGGATCGGCGAGGCACTGGCCGCCTCGGTGAATTCCTTGAGCCAGCGCAGCACGTCCACCGCCTCCCAGCGGCCAGGGTCGTAAAGCGCGTAGAGCAAGCCCTGGTAACCCACTACATCGAGTTGCTTGTGGTAACCGGCGCGCTGGAACAACGCCTCAATCTCCGCAAAACAGGTATTGAAATGCACCTTGTTGAAGGGCGTCTTGCCTTCCGTGACCAGCCCATCGAGGCGCAGCTCGTTCACCGCGTCGCGCACGACGTCGGCGGACATGCGATTGACGCTGCTTTTCAGTTGTTCAACATTCACCACGGGCGTTCCCTCTATTCAATCGCTGTACAAACGTACAGTAACGTAATATTTGGAAACCCGCCATCGGATAAAGCTTAACGAAGGAAGGCAACGACCTGCTCGGCGTCGAATGGCCAATCCAGTTCCGCCCCGCTGTCCACCCGCCGAAGCACCGGAATCCGCAGGCCGTAGGCTTCGGTGAGGTCATCGGGGTCGGTGATGTCCACCAGCTCCACCAGCAAGCCGTGCTCGACGAGCGGCATGATTTCGGCCTCGGCAATCTCACACAGATGGCAACCCAGGGTGCCGAACAACTGGCATTCAGGAAGCATGACGAGTAGCCCTGATCAGAAAACAGACCATCATTCTAAGCCCACGAAATAACTGTGGCGAGCAGGCTTGTCGTGGCAAGTGGGCTCGCCACAAAATCCAATTGCACCGCCCAAATCCCCTGACCCAGATCAGCATGGCCTATAACTGACTCAGCCATTCTCGCGGCTTTTTGCCCGCTCACCTTGCAAAGGAGATGCTCGTGTTCGCCAACCTGCTGATCATTCTGGCCTCATCCCTGGTGGTGATTGCGCTGTTTCGCCGGCTGCAACTGCCGCCCGTGTTGGGCTACCTGTGCGTGGGGCTGGCCGTGGGGCCTACCGCACTGGACTGGGTCAATGACAGCGAAGCGCTGCCCGACCTCGCCGAACTGGGCGTGGTGTTCCTGCTGTTTTCCCTGGGCCTGGAGTTTTCCCTGACCAAGATGCTCGCCCTGCGCCGCGTGGTTTTTGGGCTCGGCAGTTTGCAGGTGCTCGGTTGCGGGATGTTGCTGGGCGGCGTGTTGGTCGCCTTTGGCGTGGCGCCGGGCATCGCCCTGTTGCTGGGTGCGGGGTTGGCGCTGTCGTCCACGGCCATCGTCAGCAAGGAATTGACCAGCCTCGGAGAAATTTTCAGCAGCCATGGCCAGAACGCGATTGGCGTGTTGCTGTTCCAGGATGTGGTCGCGGTATTGCTGCTGACCATGGTGCCGGTGTTTGCCGGCAGCAGCGAGCAAGCCTGGTATTGGGCGCTGCCGCTGACCCTGGGCAAGACCGTGGTGTTGTTCGTCGGCCTGCTGCTGGCCAGCCGCTGGTTGTTGCCGCGTTTGTTTCACGAGGTTGCCGCCTCGCATTCGGCCGAGCTGTTTGTGCTGCTGGCGCTGGTGATTGTGTTGCTCACCGCCTGGCTCACCCATCTGCTGGGCCTCTCCCCGGCCCTCGGCGCGTTCCTGGCCGGCATGCTGCTGGGGGAAAGCCACTACCGCCATCAGATCGAAGCCGATATACGCCCCTTTCGCGACATCCTGCTGGGGCTGTTTTTTGTCAGCATCGGCATGCTGATCGATTTGCAGCTGTTCATCAGCCATAGCCTGCTGATCCTCGGCCTGACCCTCGCGCTGATGCTGGTCAAGGGCTGCGTGGTCGCAGCCTTGGTCAAACTGCGCGGCAGCGACAGCGAAACCGCGTGGCGCAGCGGCCTGGCCCTGGCCCAGGGCGGCGAGTTCTGTTTTGCATTGATGGCCCAGATGCAGCAGAGCCGGCTGATTCCGGATGAGTTCAACGGGTTGCTGCTCGCCGCCACCTTCTGCTCGATGCTGCTGACCCCATTGCTGCTGCGCGCGGCGCCAGCAATAGCCCTGCGCCTGCACCGCAAGCCCAACCAGCAAGTGCAGCTGGAAGAAATTACCGCGCTGAATGCCGAGTTACGCGGCCATGCGCTGATCTGCGGTTACGGTCGGGTCGGGCAATCGATCGGGCGTTTTCTGCGCCAGGAGCAACAAGCCTTTATTGCCCTGGACGACGACCCGGAACGCGTGCAGGAAGCCGCCACTGAAGACAGCAGCGTGCATTACGGCGACTGTCGGCGCGGCGCGCTGCTCAGCGCCGTGGGCCTGGAACGCGCGCGGCTGGTGGTGATTGCCGTGGACAACAGCGATGTCGCGCTGACGGTGTTGAAAGAGGCCAGGAGGATCAACCCCGAGGTACCGATTCTGGTGCGCACTCGCGATGACAGCCAGTTGGCTGAACTCAAAGCCGCGGGCGCCAGCGAAGTGGTGCCCGAGCTGCTGGAGTCGAGCCTGATGCTCGCCTCCCACGCCCTGGTCCTGCTGGGCCTGCCGGACCAACAGGTGCAGGCGCGGGTCGACGAGGTGCGGCACAACCGCTACCGCTTGCTGCACGGCTTTTACCCGCAGGCAGACTCGTCTGTCAGTCCTGACTGACCGCGCCGATCTTGTGGATCGACAAGTCCGCGCCGTAGTACTCCTCTTCCTGGCTCAGGCGCAGGCCGTGCACGCGCTTGATCACGCCGTATACCAGCAGGCCGCCGACCAGTGCCACCGCCACGCCAAGGGCAGTACCGATCAACTGGCTGATCAGGCTCACGCCGCCCAAGCCTCCCAGGGCGGTCTGGCCGAAGATGCCGCACGCAATGCCACCCCACACGCCGCACAGGCCGTGCAGCGGCCACACGCCCAACACGTCGTCGATCTTCCAGCGATCCTGGGCGGCGATGAAGAACCACACGAACAGGCCACCGGCCACAACGCCGGTGACCAACGCGCCCACCGGGTGCATCAGGTCGGAACCGGCGCAGATCGCCACCAGCCCGGCCAATGGGCCGTTATGCAGGAAGCCCGGGTCATTGCGCCCGATCACCAGCGCCGCAACCGTGCCACCGACCATTGCCATCAACGAGTTGACCGCCACCAGGCCGCTCACGCCATTCAGGGTTTGCGCGCTCATCACGTTAAAGCCGAACCAGCCGACGATCAGGATCCACGAGCCGAGCGCCAGGAACGGGATGCTCGACGGCGCAAACGCCACCAGGCGCCCTTCCCGGTAGCGCCCGTTGCGCGGCCCGAGCAACAACACCGCTGCCAGCGCCAGCCAGCCGCCCATGGCGTGCACCACCACCGAACCCGCGAAGTCATGGAAGCTCGCGCCAAAGGTCGCGAGCAGCCAGGCTTGCAGGCCGAAATTGCCGTTCCACACCATGCCTTCGAAGAACGGGTAGATAAACGCCACGATCAACGCGGTGGCGCACAGCTGCGGCGCGAACTTCGCGCGCTCGGCGATGCCCCCGGAAATGATCGCCGGGATCGCCGCCGCGAACGTCAGCAGAAAGAAAAACTTCACCAGGCCATAGCCATGATCGGCGCTGATCACGGCCGCCGGTTGCATGAAGCTCACACCGTAAGAGATCCAATAGCCTATAAAGAAATAGGCCAGGGTGGAGATGGCGAAGTCGCTGAGGATCTTCGACAAGGCGTTGACCTGGTTTTTCTGGCGCACGGTGCCGACTTCCAGAAACGCGAAGCCTGCGTGCATGGCCAAAACCATGACCGCGCCAATCAGGATAAACAGAGTGTTGGAGCTGTGGACGAGGGTGTCCACCGCGCTTTGCAAATTTTCCATAAAGATCGGCAGGCCTGCATTAAAGGCAAAAAGCACCAAAGCGGTTCAAGCCAGGGTTGCGCGCACTAAATTGGCACCACCGGCCCCGCCCCTCTTCAGAGGGCGTGAACCGCTTTAGCGCAGCGATCAACACGACAGGCCGTTGCCGACAGGGTTTTTCCGCGAGTTTCAGTGATTTAGGGTAAGGTTTTTCGAGGCATCCGCCCCGACCGCCCGGATTCAGCGCAGGCCAAGGGGCATGCGCACCAAGGCAAAGCAAAAGCTGTACCAGACAATTGCACTGAACCTTCACCGATACCGGTGACTCGAAACGACACGTATGCCTGTCACACGACACCAGCCAATCACGGAGATAACCATGGCCAGAAGCACTGCAAAGACTGCGCAAGAAATACTGATGGCGGATTTTCAAACCCTGGTCAGTGATACCGAGAAGTTGCTCGACGACACCGCGGTACTGGCCGGCGACCAGGCCGATGAGCTGCGCAGCAAGATTCACGACAGCCTGCTCAAGGCCCGTGAAACCCTGCAATTGACCGAGGATTCGCTGCGCGAACGCGGCCAGGCGGCAGTCACTGCCACCGAAGATTACGTGCAAGCCAACCCTTGGCAGTCGGTGGGTATCGCTGCCGGTGTGGGCTTTTTGATCGGTCTGTTGGCTACAAGGCGCTAAATCATGGCTATCGGCGAAAGCAGCTCGTCCACGGGCACAACCTCTCGACGTCTGGGCGCGGCCGTTCTGGGCTTGCTGCACAGCCACGTCGAACTGTTTGGTATCGAATTGCAGGAGCAGAAGGCGCGTACCGTCAGCCTGCTGCTGTTTGCAGGCCTGGCGTTGGTGTTTGCCCTGCTGTTGCTGGTGGGGCTGTCGACGCTGGTGATGATCCTGGTGTGGGACACCGGCTACCGTCTGACCGGGATCATCTGCCTCTGCGTGTTCTATAGCCTGGCCGCAGCCTTCTGCGGGGTGCGCTTGAAAGCGGCGGTGTTCGATGAGTCCACGCCCTTCCACGCCACCCTCGAAGAGTTGGCCAATGACCGGGAGCGCCTGTTGCCATGAGTGCGAATGAAATCCAGCAAACCTCACGGCGGGAAATGCGCAAGGCGTTGATCCGCCTGCGCATGGAAATGCACCGCCAGGAAATTCGCCACGAGTCCCAACAGTTGATGGTGCCTTTGAACAGGGTGCGCAACATGGGCAGCAACTGGCAGGACAGCCTGGGCATCAAGCACGCGCCGCTGTGGGGCGTGGCGGCGGTGACGCTGATGGGCTTCTTCACCGGCAAGGGCGCCAAGGGCGGCGGTATCAGCAGCGTGACGCGCCTGGTGCGGCTGGGCGCCGGTTTGATCCCGCTGATCAAATTGGCGATGCAGGGCCGTTCACGCAAAGGTTAAGCCGCGCTGGCTGCATTCTTGCAGACAGAATCGGCCCGGCCCTCGTTTAGAGGGCCGGGCCTTTTTTTCGCCCCCGTACTTTTCGCCATTGCACCTAAGGAGGCCCCGTGATCGACGGGCAACCGCTCGCCTGCTTTCAACCCTTTATCGATACTGCCACCGGGCGCATTGCCGGCGTCGAGGCCCTGGGCCGCCTGCGCCAGGCGGACGGCCGCTTGCAGTCCGTGGGCCCGCTGTTCACCGACCCGCGCACGCCGGGTGTGACCTTGCGCCGCCTCGACCGGCAGATCCGTGACAATGCGTTGAGCCGCCTGCATGAAGCCCCCGAAGACTGGTTCCTGAGCCTGAATATTTCACCGCGCTGGATCAACCGCCTGCGCCCGGGCCAGGCCCTGCCTAGCCTGAAACAGATCCACAACCACGGCGTCGACCCAAGGCGCATCGTGTTTGAAATCACCGAACTGGGCGGCGATATCCGGCGCCTGGCCGAGGTGGTCGCGCGTTATCGCGAGGCCGGCGCGCGCATCGCCATCGATGATTTCGGCGCCGGCTATTCCCAGCTCGACCGGGTGCTGGCGTTGCAGCCGGATATTCTCAAGCTCGACATGCGCCTGTTCCAGGAAGCCGCCAAGGGCGGGCCGAGCAGTGACGTGGTGCGGGCGCTGGCACAGATGGCGGAAAAAACCGGCTGCTGGATCATTGCCGAAGGCGTGGAAACCGAAGCGCAGCTGAGCTTTGCGCTGGAATGCGGCTCGCGGTATGTGCAGGGTTATCTGTTCGCCCAGGCGCAGTTGGACTGGTTCGCCACTGATGCCTTCGTGCCGCATTTCGCTCGCCTGCGCGCGACTTACGTACAGCAGAAGCTGGCGGAACGCGGCTGCATCATGCAACTGCGCCAGCAATTGGCCGAGCTGATGAAAATCCTCCAGGCCTGGGCCGACACCCAGGCGCCATTGGGTGACTTGCCGCAACTGCAAGCCTTCCCGTGGCTGCTGCGCTTTTACCAGTGCGACCGGCATGGGACCCAGCTGACGCCCAATTTCGAGTGGCGCCAGGGCGCCTGGCAAACCGACAGCCGCTACCTGGGCCACAACTGGTCGTGGCGCCCGTACTTCTATCACCTCCTGGCCGAAGGTTGGGAGGAGCGCCGCCTGACGCTGTCCTCGACCTACCGCGACGCCACCACCAACCAGTATTGCCTCACTGCAGGACAATTCTTCAATAACGGTCAACGTTTGCTGTTAATCGATATCGACGCGGCCGGTCTGTAGATTTTCGCTTGCCCAGGCCACGCTGAACCGGGAAGCTGGGAGGGTCATTCACCGCACGGAGAGTACCCGCCTTGGATTGGCCTACCCTGCTTACCCGCGAACGCCTTGGTAAACCGCTGCACAGCCCGGAAGAACTGGGCCGCAGCCCGTTCCACAAAGACCACGACCGCATTATCTTCTCCGGCGCGTTCCGCCGCCTGGGCCGCAAGACCCAAGTGCACCCGGTGTCCAGCAACGACCATATCCACACGCGCCTGACCCATTCCCTGGAAGTCAGTTGCGTGGGTCGCTCCCTCGGCATGCGCGTCGGCGAAACCCTGCGCAGCGCCCTGCCCGACTGGTGCGACCCCAGCGACCTGGGCATGGTCGTGCAATCGGCCTGCCTGGCCCATGACATCGGTAACCCACCTTTCGGGCACTCCGGCGAAGATGCCATCCGCCACTGGTTCCAACAGGCCGCGGGGCGCGGCTGGCTGGACGACATGAGCTCGGCCGAACGCAATGACTTCCTCAACTTCGAAGGCAACGCCCAAGGCTTCCGCGTGCTCACCCAGCTGGAATACCACCAGTTCGACGGCGGTACGCGCCTGACCTACGCGACCCTCGGCACGTACCTCAAATACCCCTGGACCGCTCGCCACGCGGACTCGCTGGGCTACAAGAAACACAAGTTCGGCTGCTACCAGAGCGAGCTGCCGATCCTCGAGCAGATCGCCCACAAGCTCGGCCTGCCGCAACTCGAAGAACAGCGCTGGGCCCGCCATCCGTTGGTGTATCTGATGGAGGCCGCGGACGACATCTGCTACGCGCTGATCGACCTCGAAGACGGCCTGGAAATGGAGTTGCTCGAATACGCCGAGGTCGAGTCGCTGCTGCTCGACCTGGTGGGCGACGACCTGCCGCAGACTTATCGGCAACTGGGCTCCCAGGATTCGCGCCGACGCAAGCTGGCGATCCTGCGCGGCAAAGCCATCGAGCATTTGACCAATGCGGCGGCGCGAGCCTTTGTCGAACAGCAGGATGCCCTGCTGGCCGGCACCCTGCCCGGCGACCTGGTGGAGCACATGCACGGCCCGGCCAAACGCTGCGTACTGGATGCCAAAGACATGGCGCGCAAGAAAATCTTCCAGGACAAGCGCAAGACCCTGCATGAGATCGGCGCCTACACCACCCTGGAAATCCTGTTGAACGCGTTTTGCGGCGCGGCGCTGGAGCAACATGGCGGGCGCACGCCGTCCTTCAAGAACCGGCGCATCCTCGACCTGCTGGGCAACAATGCGCCTAACCCGGCGTGGCCGTTGCACGCGTCATTCCTGCGCATGATCGATTTCATCGCCGGCATGACCGACAGCTACGCCACCGAGATGGCCCGCGAGATGACCGGGCGTTCCAGCCCGCAATAACCTGACTGATCCAGCCGCCTGTTCACTGAACAGAATCTGCCTACGATGGGAACAGAGCGGCCTGATCGAATTCGCACAGAGGCACAGAGAATAATCGCGCACGCTTCGGCCAAGTCTGCCGAATCGTTCTCGTGTGCCCCCTATCGACGCTTGACTCACCGTGTGCCTCCTATGCCCAGTAACCCCCTTCGCATCCTGCTGGTGGAGGACCATCCCTTTCAACTGCTCGCCACCCAGTGCCTGTTGAGAAGCTTTGGCTTCGAGCGGCTGACCCCGGCGGAAAACGCCGAACAGGCGGTGCATTTGATGACACAGTGCGAGGTCCCCTTCGATGTCATCCTGTGCGACCAGTGCCTGCCGGACCTGCCAGGGCTTGAACTGATCGAGATCGCCAGTCGCCGAGGCTTTATAAGGGCCGCCATCCTGCTCAGCGGGCTTCCCGAGACAGAGCTTTCTGCGCTGCACACCCAAGCGATCGCACGCGGCCTGCCGCTGCTCGGTTACTTGTCGAAGCCATTGAACAAAGAGGCTCTGGAGCGTTTGACCGGCTTATTGCCCTTGTTATAAATGTAGGACTTAAACCCTATAAACCTGTAGAAAAGTACCCGCATAGCTACCGTTAAATCCCTGGTATCACGATTCGTCGGACACGCCTGTCACTCCTTGGCCCTTCGCTTCACAAAGCCTTGGCGACCAGTAAGACTCCACCTTTTTTACTGTAGGAAACTTCTTGTTTTATACCTGAGCCCCCTCGCCTTCATGCTCTGGCCTTAGCTTCTGAGCTAATGTGCCCGCTTTATTTGCACTTGCATGGAATGTGATCATGAACACGGTTTTTATTATTGATGACCATCCGGTTATAAGGCTTGCTATCCGGATGTTGCTGGAACACGAAGGTTATGAAGTAGTCGGCGAAACGGATAACGGGTGCGACGCCATACAAATGGTCCGGGAATGCCTGCCGGACTTGATCATCCTGGACATCAGCATCCCGAAGCTCGACGGGCTCGAGGTACTGTGCCGGTTCAACGCCATGAATACCTCGATGAAAACCCTGGTTCTAACGGCCCAATCCCCCACCCTGTTCGCCACACGCTGCATGCGCTCGGGTGCCGATGGCTACGTGTGCAAGGAAGGTGACCTGAGCGAACTGCTGAGCGCCATTCGCGCCGTGTTGTCCGGTTACAACTACTTCCCCAGCCAGGCATTGAACAGCAGCACTACAGACGGCGTGGATACTAAAGAACTGGAATTATTCAAGGCCGTTAACGATCGCGAGTTGATGGTATTGCAACTTTTTGCACAAGGCCGTACCAACAAGGAAATCGCCAAAGGTATGTTTCTTAGCAACAAGACAGTAAGCACTTATAAAAAGCGGCTGATGCAGAAACTTCAAGCCACGTCCTTGGTAGAACTTATCGAGATGGCAAAACGAAACGCGCTGGTGTGAGAAGACGGATGCCCAGATGTATAAAGGACTATCTGATTATATTGAGTGCCGGTTTGTGCTTGAGCACCACCGCGCCTGCAAGCTCGCCAACGGGCCCGGAATATTTCAACTTACTGAGTCGCGCAAGCTCCGTACACCTGGAGACCCATCTGAGCAGGGCCCAACGCCTGTGGCTAGAGAACAAACGTGAACTGGTACTGGGCACCGCGCTCCCTGACTACCCACCTTTTGACCTCACTTCCAGCGGGCGTGACTATGAGGGGCTGACCGCCGACTATGCCGGCCTCCTGACCAAGGCGCTGGGCCTGCCGGTCAAGGTGTTGCGCTACGCCTCCCGCGAGGCTGCGATCAGCGCCCTGGAAGCAGGAGAAATCGACCTGCTGGGTTCCGCCAACGGTTTCGAAGCGGCAAACCTCAACCTCAGCCTGTCGGAGCCCTATGCGGTGGACCGGCCGGTGCTGGTCACCCGCGAAGGCGAAACCCGCAGCCTGAGCAGCGGGCTGGCCGGGATGCGCCTGGCACTGGTCTACCACTACCTGCCCCTGGGCGAGGTCGAGAAGCTGTACCCAAAGGCGATCATCCGCGCCTACCCCTCGTATCAAAATGCCCTGAATGCGGTGGCCTTTGACCAGGCCGACGTGTTTCTCGGCGATACCATCTCCACTCATTACATGATCAACAAGGGCTACCTCAAGAACATCCGCATGGCGAACTTCGGCAAGCATGAAGCCTATGGGTTCAGCTTCGCGGTGCCCCGCCACCAGCACACCCTGTTGAGCATCGTCGATACGGTGCTGAGTGCCGTGCCCACCAGCGAGCGGGAAGCGATCACCAAGCGTTGGAGCGCCGGCAGCGACTTCCTACTGACCGACCAGAAGTTGCAACTGACCCTTCGCGAAGAACGCTGGCTCAAGGATCACCCGGTGGTCAAGGTGATCGTGAACGAGACCTTTGCACCGCTGACGTTTTTCGACTCCGATGGAAACTTTCGCGGTATCACCGCCGATCTGCTCGAACTGATTCGCCTGCGCACCGGGTTGAACTTCGAGATCCAGCGCGGACGTGATGTGAACGCGATCATCAAACAGGTGGAGACCGGCAACGCGGACATCATCGGCGCGATCACCCCCAGTGCCGAACGGGAAGCGCAGTTGAGCTTCAGCCGTCCCTATCTGGAAAATTCCTACGTGATGGTGACGCGCAAAGAGCCGCACGCCCCCACCGGCCTTGAGGAAATGGAAGGCATGCGCCTGGCGGTGACGCAAGGCACCCCGCTGAAGAAATTCCTGCAAGAGAACTTCCCGAAGATCCAACTGGTTGAAACCGGTGACACGTTCAAGTCCGCTGAACTGCTGCTACAGGGGCAGGTGGACGGTGCGGTGAACACCCTGGTGGTTGCCAACTACTACCTGACTTCGCAGATATTCCAGGACAAGGTTCAAATCAGCTTCAGCATTGGCACGGCTCCGGCCGCCTTTTCGCTGGGGACATCGCGCAGAGCGACCGAACTCAGCTCGATTCTCGACAAGGCATTGCTCAGCATCGCCCCGGATGAGCTGGGGATAATCAACAGCCAATGGCGTGGCTATACCGCGGCCTCCGACAGCTACTGGCGCGACTATCACCAACTGATCGCGCGCATCGTCATCGGCACCGGCCTGCTGCTGTTGATTTCCCTGGGCTGGAACGCCTACATGCGCCGCCAGATCAAGCAGCGCAAAATGGCCGAGCGCGCCCTCAATGATCAGTTCGAATTCATGCGCGCGTTAGTCAATGAAACCCCGCACCCGATTTACGTGCGGGATCGCCGGGGCCTGCTGCAGACCTGCAACGACAGCTACCTGCAGGTGTTCGAGGTCAAGCGTGAAGATGTAATCGGGAAAAGCGTGATGCAGATCAGCACAGGCCTTTCGGTAGAAGCCGCGCAATATCACGCCGATTATCTGCGGGTGGTGGCCGAAGGCAACCCGTTGATCCTGGACCGCACCCTGCATATTCACGGAAAAAAAATCACCATCTACCACTGGATCCTGCCGTACCGCGACTCCGTCGGCGAGGTCCAGGGCATTATCGGAGGCTGGATCGACATCAGCGAGCGGCGCCAGTTGCTCGACGAGCTGCGCACGGCCAAGGAACGCGCCGACGAAGCCAATCGCGCCAAAAGTACCTTCCTTGCCACCATGAGCCATGAAATCCGTACGCCGATGAACGCCGTGATCGGCATGCTGGAACTGACCCTCAAGCGTGCCGACCAGGGCCACCTCGACCGCCCCGCCATCGAAGTGGCGTACAACTCGGCCAAGGATCTGCTGGAATTGATCGGCGATATCCTCGACATCGCGCGCATCGAATCCGGTCGCCTGAGCCTGGCGCCGGAACGCGTGAACCTGCGAGAAGTGATCGAGTCGGTAGTGCGTGTGTTCGACGGTCTGGCGCGCCAGAAAACCCTCAGCCTGTTGCTGGAATTCAAGCCCGACCTTGACGACACCGACGTGCTCATCGACCCGTTGCGCTTCAAGCAGGTGCTGTCCAACCTGGTCAGCAATGCGATCAAGTTCACCGAGCAGGGCCAGGTGAAAATCAAGGTCGAAGTATTGCCCACCCAACTGCCACAGCAAGTGGAAATGAAACTGGTGGTGGAGGACACCGGTATCGGCATCAGCCGGGACGACCAGGCGCGCCTGTTTGAACCCTTTGCCCAGGCCGACAACTCCGGCCAGTTGGCCAGGAGCGGCGCCGGCCTGGGCCTGGTGATCTGCCGCAGCCTGTGCGCCATGATGGGCGGCCAACTGAGCCTGAGCAGCGTGCCCATGGTGGGCACCCAAGTGCATGTCAGCCTGAAAATGACGCGGCTGCAGTCTGTGCTGGCGGTGGACGAACTCAAGCCCGAGGCGCCCGAGACCGCGACCGTGCTCAATGTGCTGGTGGTGGACGATCACCCGGCGAACCGTCTGTTGATGTGCCAGCAGCTGGGCTACCTGGGCCACCAGTTCGCCGCCGCCCACAATGGCTCCGCCGGTTTCCAGGCATGGCGCCAGGGGCACTTCGACCTGGTCATCGCCGACTGCAACATGCCCATCATGAACGGCTATGAGCTGAGCCGTTCGATCCGCGAATATGAGCAGCGCGAGCAACTCAAGCCCTGCGTGGTGCTGGGCTTTACCGCCAACGCCCAACCCGAAGAGAAACTGCGCTGCGCCGAGGCGGGCATGGACGACTGCCTGTTCAAACCCATCAGTCTCACCGCGCTGGAGCGGCACCTGGCAAGGATCAGCCCGCAACCGGCCAGCTTGAGCCTGAGCCTGGACCTCGGCAACTTCGAGGCCTTGACCGGTGGGGACCCGCACATGAGCCGGCGCCTGCTGGAGGAGCTGCTGACGAGCAGTCGCAGGGACCGCCAGGAGATGCTCGCGCTTATGGCCGCCCAGGCTTCGCCGCAGGACATCATCGAGCAGGCCCACAAGATCAAGGGCGCCGCCCGCATTGTTCAGGCCAATGCGCTGGCCTCACAGTGTGAAACCATCGAGCAGGCATGCGCGCAGGACGGTACTCGTGACTTGATCGAAACCGGTGTAAAAACCCTGGAGAAGCTGATGCTGGAGCTGGAAAGGCTGCTGCACGTGCAGCTTCAGGAGATGGACGGCCAATAAGGGGGCCGCATACTGCCCCCTCTCTGATCAGCAGTCGGTCAAACGCAGGAAAATCGCTGCCAGCTGTTCGATGCCCGCCTGGTCCTGCTCGGTAAAACGGGCCAGGGACGGGCTGTCGAGGTCAAGTACGCCAATCAATTGGCCGTTCTTGACCAGCGGCACCACGAGTTCACTGTTGGAGGCGCTGTCACAGGCAATGTGCCCGGGGAATGCATGCACGTCCTCGACACGCTGGGTCTGCCGCGACTGTGCGGCGGCGCCACATACCCCGCGGCCAAACGGAATACGCACGCACGCGATCTGCCCCTGGAACGGGCCAAGCACCAGCTCTTCATTGCGGTTGAGGTAAAAACCGGCCCAGTTCAAGTCATCCAGCTGGCTGAACAGAAAGGCGGAAAACTGCGCACTGTTGGCGATGAAATCTCGCTCATCGGCCAGCAGCGATTCCAGTTGCGCACCCAGCATGGCATAGCCATCGAGGCCGGTTCCGGCGTTTTGTAAGTCGATCATTATTGACGCTCCAGCAATTTGAGGCCCACCCAGTAACGGGCGAATTGATACGCGCAGCGACCGTTGCGATTGCCACGCCCGGTGGCCCAGCGCACGGCCAGGATGTCGAGTGCTTCATCGCGCTGCCACTGCAAACCGGCCTTGTCTGCCAGTTCGCCGATCCAGTGCTCCACCACATCCAGGAAATGCTCCTGGCTGAAGGGGTAGAACGACAGCCACAAGCCGAAGCGGTCGGACAAGGCAATCTTGTCTTCCACCGCTTCGCTGGGGTGCAGCTCGCCATCCACACGCTTCCAGTTGTCGTTGTCACTCTGGTTTTCCGGCACCAGGTGGCGGCGGTTCGAGGTGGCATACAGCAGCACGTTTTCCGGCGCCTGCTCCAGCGAGCCGT
This sequence comes from Pseudomonas viridiflava, assembly GCF_900580675.1. Taxonomy (GTDB): domain Bacteria; phylum Pseudomonadota; class Gammaproteobacteria; order Pseudomonadales; family Pseudomonadaceae; genus Aquipseudomonas. Next base: position 10,424 of record NZ_UTBG01000236.1, on the reverse strand, counting down.
CGAGCACGCTTTTGAGCACCCGGTAATCGCCCTCGCCCGCCTCGAACGAGAGGTCGTCGCAGAACAGGATAAACCGCTGCGGCAGCTTGAGCAGTTGCTCGACCACACGCGGCAGGTCGGCCAGGTGGTCACGCTCGATTTCGATCAGGCGCAAGCCGGCCTTGGCATGCTGGGCCAGCAAGGCGCGCACCATCGACGATTTGCCGGTGCCACGCGAGCCCCACAGCAGGGCATGGTTGGCGGGCAGGCCCTCGAGGAATTGTTGGGTATTGCGGGCCAGTTGTTCGCGTTGTTTGTCCACGCCGATCAGGTCGGACAGGCGCATGTCCAGGCTCACTTCGAGCGGCAGCAGGAAACCATTGCGGCCTTCGCGCTGCCAACGGGCTGCCAGGCACTGGTTCCAGTCGATGGTCTGGCGCGGCGCTGGCAACAGGGGCTCAAGGCGGGCGAGTACTGCATCGGCCCGCTCAAGAAAAGCATTCAGTCGAGAATCCACGATTATTCCTCTGGCAAGTTCTTGCAAAAGATGGCGTATTGGCAACCCTGCGGCGGACCGCACGAGGCCGCGTAAAAACCGATTCATGCCGGGCAAGCCAGAGCCTGTGGATGTTCAGCTATGCTTGCCGGGCGAAGGGAAACGTGAAGTGGTTCAACACTCGATGGATATCAAGTTCGCCCACCGCTTGTCTTATAAACAAGCCAGATTGACTGTGCTGGTCGGTTTCGTCTTGGGAACCTTGCTCAGCCTGATCCAAATCGGCATTGATTATGCCAGTGAAGATGCATCCATCAACCGTGAAATACGTTCGCTGATCGAAATCAGCCATAACCCGGCATCACGCATCGCCTACAACATCGACGCCGAACTGGCGCAGGAGCTGACCCTCGGGCTGCTGCACTCGCCTGCGATCATTCATGCCCGGTTGGTCGACAATAACGGCGTGGTACTGGCCGATGTCCACCGCCCGCGCATGGAAAGCACCTACCGCCCCATCAGCGATTTCCTGTTTGGCGCCAACCGTCAGTTCGAAGACCGGCTGTTCCTGAACCCTATGCCCCGCGAAGCCCTCGGCGTGCTGCGCCTGGATGTGGACACATATGCCTTCGGCAGCCGCTTCCTGCACCGTGCTGAAATCACCCTGCTCAATGGGTTTGTCAGGAGCCTGCTGCTGACCGGCATCCTGCTGGGCCTGTTCTACGTGATGTTGACTCAACCGTTGGTGCGCGTCATTCGCGAACTGAGTACCCGCAAGCAGGCTCGCCTGGACTGCCCGCCCGGCCACGAACATGACGAAATCGGCGTGCTGGTGAAGGTCGCCAACCAGCAGTTCGAAAACATGGAAACCGAAATCCAGCAGCGCCGCCACGCCGAAGACCGGCTGACCGAATATTTGGGCCAACTGGAAAACATCGTTTCCGCCCGCACCCTGGAGCTCAAGGCCATTAACCAGCGGCTGAGCCAGTCCAATGAGGAGCTGGAAGCGGCAAAGATGAGTGCACTCGGCATGGCCCAGGCGCGGGCGGCGTTCCTGGCGAATATGAGCCACGAAATCCGCACCCCGCTCAACGGCTTGCTGGGGATGATCGCGCTGTCGCTGGACAGCCCGTTGAACGCCGAGCAACGCCAGCAACTGTCGATCGCCCATGACTCGGGCAAAGTGCTGGTGGAATTGCTCAACGATATCCTCGACCTGTCCAAGTTCGACGCCGGCCAGCTTGAGCTTGAGGTAATCCCGTTCGACCTCGGCTCGCTGGTCGAAGACACCGCCAACCTGCTGTCGCAGAACGCCGCGCCCAGCGTCGAACTGACGTGCCTGATCGACCCGCAATTTCCCGCCCAGGTGCTGGGCGACCCGACACGCGTCCGGCAGATCGTCAGCAACTTGCTGTCCAACGCCTTGAAGTTCACCCGCTTCGGCAGGGTCGACGTGCGCCTCAGCGCGCAGTCTGGCCGGGTCAGAATCGAGGTCTGCGACACGGGTATCGGCATTGCGCAGGAGGCCCAGGTCAAGATCTTCCAGCCCTTTACCCAGGCCGGCGCCGGCATCACCCGCCAATTTGGGGGTACAGGCCTGGGGCTGGCGTTGACGCACAACCTGTGCGAGGCAATGAACGGCCGCTTGAGCATCAGTTCGGAGGTGGGCTTTGGCAGCCAATTCTGCGCCGACCTGCCACTGCCGATTCATCTGCCTGCGGTGCAACAGCCGCCGCTATTGGGTGAAGTGGTCGCCATTACCAATGCCGGCAGCGGTCTGACGGAACTGCTCAGCAACCTGCTGCCCCACTGGGGGCTGACGCCGCGTTGTTTCACCATGGATGACGATTTGACTGGGCAGACCCCTGACTTGCTGATCACCGACTGCCCGGAATGCCTGTTTCGCCTACGGCCAGGGATCAGCGCGCCCATCCTGGTGGTGACCGCCTATGGCAACTTTATGCCCAGCGAAGAAGTGGCTGCGCTGGCGCCCCTCCACCAACAGGCACGCCCCTTGAGCCGCAATGCGCTGTATCAGATCCTGCAACGTAATTTGCGCAGCGATAGCCAGTTGGTCCTCGACCCCATCCAGCTGGATGCCGCGCCCCTTGCACACCGGGCGCGCATCCTGCTGGTGGAGGACAACCCGGTCAACCAGTTGGTGGCCAAGGGCATGCTGAGCAAACTGGGCTGCGAAGTGATCGTGGCCGCCCATGGTGGCGAGGCGCTCAAGCTTCTGGAGGAGCAACGTTTCGACATGGTGCTGATGGACTGCAACATGCCGGTGATGGACGGCTACGAGGCCAGCCGACAGATCCGCCGCAGTGGGCGCTGGCCTGACCTGCCGATCGTCGCGCTGACCGCCAACGCCCTGTCCGAAGAACGCGAGCGATGCCGGGCCGCGGGCATGAATGACTACCTGGCCAAACCGTTTCGCCGCGAAGAACTCAATGGCCTGTTGGAGCTGTGGGTGCCTAAGACGACAAGCCTCTGATCTGGCGCAGCAACTGGTCCAGGCCATCGCGCAACGTGTCGGCCTGGTTCAGGTCGATGCCGCTGTCGCATAGCAGACGAGTCTTGAGGGCATGGGTCTCGCCGCGCAACTGCACACCGGCCCCGGTCAGGCTGAGGTGCACTTCGCGCTCATCCCTGGCGCTGCGCTGGCGCCTGACCCACTGGAGCTGCTCGAGGCGTTTGAGCAGCGGCGTCAGCGTGCCCGAGTCGAGCATCAGGCGCTCGCCCAGGGCTTTGACCGTGGGCTGCTCAGTGGCAACGTCGTGCCACTCCCACAGCACCAGCATCACTACATATTGCGGGTAGGTCAGGCCCAGTTGATCAAGCATCGGCTTATACGCGCGGGTGACTGCGCGCGACGCGGCATACAGCTTGAAACACAGCTGATCGTCCAGGGCCAGGGACACGGTGGGCTGGTCGGTCATTTGAGCAGGGCTTCGATCTCTTGGGTCAGGTCCTGAGGCTTGGTGGTGGGTGCAAAGCGCTTGACCACCTGGCCATCGCGACCGATCAGGAACTTGGTGAAATTCCACTTGATGCCTTTGGAGCCCAGCAGGCCCGGCGCCTGTTTTTTCAACTGCACGAACAGCGGGTGCGCCTCTGCGCCGTTCACATCGATCTTTTTGAACAGCGGGAAGCTGACACCGTAGTTCAGCTCGCAGAATTCGGAAATCGCGCTTTCATTGCCGGGTTCCTGCTTGCCGAACTGGTTGCAGGGAAAGCCCAACACCACCAGGCCCTGGTCCTTGTACTGCTGCCAGAGCTGCTCCAGGCCTTTGTACTGCGGGGTGAAGCCACATTTACTGGCGGTGTTCACCACCAGAATGGCCTTGCCGACAAAGTCGGCCAAGGTCGTTTGCTCGCCCTTGAGGGTGGTGCAGGGGATGCTCAGCAGGTTGTCACTCATGGCAGTGCCTCTATGAAGGGGGAAGTGGGGGAAACCATAGCGGGCAATTCAATTGTGTGCAATTTAATTGCCCGGACTGATACCGCGCCATCACCCTTGTGGGGAGGAAGCTTGCCCGCTCCCCACAAGGGCCTTAAAGGCTCAGCGCGGCACCAGGTCCAGGCAGACCGAGTTGATGCAGTAGCGCAGGCCGGTCGGCGGTGGCCCATCCGGGAACACATGCCCCAGGTGCGCATCGCACTTGGCGCAGGTGACTTCAGTGCGGACCATGCCGTGGCTGACGTCACGGATCTCGATCATCGCGCTGTCCTCGATCGGCGCATAGAAGCTCGGCCAGCCGCAACCGGAATCGAACTTGGTGGCCGAATCGAACAATGGCTCATTGCAGCAGATGCAGTGATACACGCCGTCGGTCTTGGTCTCGTTGTACTTGCCGCTGAAGGGCCGCTCGGTGCCCTTGAGACGACAAACCTGGTACTGCGCGGGATCGAGCATTTCCCGCCATTCTTCAAGGGTTTTATCCAACTTTTCCATCGGTACACCTCGGCAACTGAAAAAGCCTGATCTGTGTCTTTTCCATGGATCAGGCGGCACGTATGATTGCGCCTCTTCAAAACGCCAGTCTGGCACCCGCGCTACCGGCATTCAAACGTATTTATGGGTGCGGGCCCCGCAGGTTTCGCAGTACGGTAGTGTCCACACCGTCTGGATCGTTCATTTTCAGGATCACATCGCCATGCAGGTCAGCAAATCGAACAAGCTCGCCAACGTCTGCTACGACATTCGCGGCCCAGTGCTCAAGCACGCCAAACGCCTGGAAGAGGAAGGCCATCGCATCCTCAAGCTGAACATTGGCAACCCGGCGCCGTTTGGTTTCGAGGCGCCGGACGAAATCCTCCAGGACGTGATCCGCAACCTGCCGACCGCCCAGGGCTACAGTGACTCCAAAGGCCTGTTCAGCGCGCGTAAAGCGGTGATGCAGTACTACCAGCAGAAGCAGGTCGAAGGTGTCGGCATCGAAGACATCTACCTGGGCAATGGCGTGTCCGAGCTGATCGTGATGTCCATGCAGGCCCTGCTCAACAACGGCGACGAAGTGCTGGTGCCGGCGCCCGACTACCCGCTGTGGACCGCCGCCGTGACCCTGGCCGGTGGCCATCCGGTTCACTACCTGTGCGATGAAGGCGCCGACTGGTTTCCGGACCTGGCCGACATCAAGGCCAAGATCACCCCGAACACCAAGGCCCTGGTGATCATCAACCCGAACAACCCCACCGGCGCCGTGTACTCCAGGGAAGTGCTGCTGGGCATGCTTGAACTGGCGCGCCAGCACAATCTGGTGGTGTTCTCCGACGAGATCTACGACAAGATCCTCTACGACGACGCCGTGCATATCTGCACCGGCTCCCTGGCGCCGGACCTGCTGTGCCTGACCTTCAACGGCCTGTCCAAGTCCTACCGCGTGGCGGGTTTCCGTTCCGGCTGGATTGCCATTTCCGGGCCCAAACACAACGCCCAGAGTTACATCGAAGGCATCGACATGCTGGCCAATATGCGCCTGTGCGCCAACGTGCCGAGCCAGCACGCGATCCAGACTGCCTTGGGTGGCTACCAGAGCATCAATGACCTGGTGTTACCGCAGGGCCGCCTGCTGGAACAGCGCAACCGCACCTGGGAGCTGCTCAACGCGATCCCGGGCGTGAGCTGCGTGAAACCGATGGGCGCGCTGTACGCATTCCCACGGATCGACCCGAAAGTCTGCCCGATCTTCAACGACGAGAAATTCGTGCTCGACCTGCTGCTGTCGGAAAAACTGCTGGTGGTCCAGGGCACAGCGTTCAACTGGCCGTGGCCGGATCACTTCCGCGTGGTGACATTGCCGCGTGTGGATGACCTGGATATGGCCATTGGTCGTATCGGCAACTTTCTCAAGTCCTATCGCCAGTAAGGGCTTTGGCGCTGTACGAGCGACATTCGGTCGTACAGCGATTATCTGGCAACACTTCTCTGCCCTCTCCGGCTTCGTTGTTGCCCGAGGGCCAGACCTGTCGCCATCCCCCCATAATTGCAGGGTTGGGAGGCAACGGCGAGGTGATCCACCCCCTGCGTGCGAGTCGGAAAATCCCTTCAAGGCTCTACATTCTTGCTGTAGGACACAGTTTGAAATAGTCGCCCGGTTGAATCACCCCATGGCGCACCTTATATACCCCGCAGTACGCGACATATTAAGCATGAGGAGAACTCTACAACCATGATGCGCATCCTGCTGTTCTTGGCCACCAACCTGGCGGTCGTGCTGATTGCCAGCATCACCCTGAGCCTTTTTGGCTTCAACGGGTTCATGGCGGCCAACGGGGTTGACCTGAACCTCAATCAGCTGCTGATTTTCTGTGCGGTCTTTGGTTTTGCCGGCTCGCTGTTCTCGCTGTTCATCTCCAAGTGGATGGCGAAGATGAGCACCAGCACCCAGGTCATCACCCAGCCGCGCACCCGGCATGAGCAATGGTTGCTGCAAACCGTTGAGCAGCTTTCCCGCGAGGCCGGCATCAAGATGCCTGAGGTCGGGATTTTCCCGGCTTATGAGGCCAACGCTTTTGCCACCGGCTGGAACAAGAACGACGCACTCGTTGCTGTGAGCCAGGGCATGCTCGAACGCTTCTCCTACGACGAAGTGAAGGCAGTACTGGCCCACGAGATCGGCCACGTGGCCAACGGTGACATGGTCACCCTGGCGCTGGTCCAGGGTGTGGTGAACACCTTCGTGATGTTCTTTGCGCGGATCATCGGCAACTTTGTCGACAAGGTGATCTTCAAGAACGAAGGCGGCCGCGGCATTGCCTACTTCGTGGCGACCATCTTCGCGGAAGTCGTGCTGGGCTTCCTGGCCAGCGCGATCACCATGTGGTTCTCGCGCAAACGCGAGTTCCGTGCAGACGAAGCCGGCGCCCGCCTGGCCGGCACGGGTGCGATGATTGCAGCGCTGCAACACCTGCGCTCCGAACAGGGCCTGCCGGTGCATATGCCGGACAGCCTGACGGCGTTCGGTATCAACGGCGGCATCAAGCAGGGCATGGCACGTTTGTTCATGAGCCACCCGCCGCTGGAAGAGCGGATTGACGCACTGCGTCGTCGGGGCTGATAGCCTGATTGTGAAGCAGAACGTGGTGACATAGAAAAAGGGGCGATCTGATCGCCCCTTTTTTTGTGGGAAAATTTACGCCCTGCCCAGCCGATAAACCCGCTCTTCAAGCCGCGTAACCCCGTCCTGCACAAACTTCCAACTCTCCTCCAGGATGTCCTGCTCTTCCAGCACCTCCAACCCCCAGTGCGCCCCAAGCAACACCTTCACCTCATCATCTGACACCGCAAACGGCGGGCCAGCCTTCTGCGTCTGGTCGTAATCCAGGGTAATCAGCAAACCCTGGCAATCCGGACGCAACAACCGGTTCAACTGATCTGCGTACCGAGCACGCATCAATGGCGGCAAAGCGATCATTGCGGCGCGGTCATAAAGCGCGGCGCAATCGGCGACTGCCTCAGCGTCCAGGGAGAAGAAATCGCCGCACCACACCTCAATGAGATCGGCCTTGTACACCGTAAAAGCGCCCCGCCGTTCGGTGCGCGGCACAAGGTTCTGCTCGCTGAAAAACGCCTCCACGGCCTGCTCGGACAGCTCCACCCCCATCACCCGCAGCCCGTGGCTCGCCAACCACATCAGGTCCAGGCTTTTGCCACACAGGGGCACCAACACCTTGGTCCCCTCCTCAAGGGCCAAGCGCGACCAATGCCGTTGCAGGTACGGATTAACCTCAGGCAGGTGAAAGCCAATCTGATTGAGCGCCCAGCGCTCCTGCCAAAATTTAGGCTCCATGAGTCACTCCCGAAAATTCGATAAAAACGCGCTAAAACTTATATTAGATTTAGATCAATGATCTGACTGAAGATGAGCCCATGTTAACGCTCAGGACCTCACTTATGTTCCCCAGCCTGTTTATCTCCCACGGTTCGCCCATGCTCGCCCTGCAGCCCGGCGCCAGCGGCCCCGCACTCAAGCGCCTTGCCGCCGAACTGCCACGGCCCAAAGCGATTGTGGTGGTGTCGGCGCATTGGGAAAGCCAGGAACTGTTGGTCAGCGGCAGTGCCGCACCCGAAACCTGGCATGACTTCGGCGGCTTCCCCCGTGAACTGTTTGCCGTGCAATACCCGGCGCCGGGAAACCCGCAGTTGGCCGCTCAAATTATCGACCTGCTGCATGCCGATGGCTTGGATGCACGCATTGACGACAGCCGGCCCTTCGACCATGGCACCTGGGTGCCACTGTCGTTGATGTACCCGGCGGCGGATATCCCCGTGGTTCAGGTGTCCCTGCCCAGCCGCATGGGCCCAGCCCTGCAGACGAGGGTCGGGCATGCGCTTGCCAGCCTGCGCGAGCAAGGCGTACTGCTGATCGGCTCCGGCAGCATTACCCATAACCTGGGTGAGCTGGACTGGCACGCAGGGCCGGAGAGTATCGAGCCGTGGGCGCGGGACTTCCGGGACTGGATCGTAGACAAGCTGGCGAGCAACGACGAAACCGCGTTGCATGACTATCGCCGCCAGGCGCCACATGCCGTGCGCAGCCACCCCAGTGACGAACACCTGTTGCCGCTGTACTTTGCGCGGGGTGCCGGTGGCGATTTCAGCGTGGCGCACCAGGGCTTCACGATGGGCGCTCTGGGCATGGACATCTACCGGTTCGGCTAATCCACAAGAAATAGCAGGCAAAAAAAATCCCCGAACCAGTCGGGGATTTTTTATGTGCGATCAATCAGCCCAAGGGCGGATCAATCTTCGCGGTAGCGACGCAGCTTCAACTGCTTACCGGCAACGCGAGTGTCTTTCAGCTTGGCCAGCAGTTTTTCCAGGCCGTCTTCCGGCAGCTCCACCAGGGAGAAGCTGTCACGGACCTGGATGCGACCGATGGCTTCACGTGCCAGGCCACCCTCGTTGAGGATAGCGCCCAGCAGGTTCTTGGCAGCGATACCATCACGCGCGCCCAGCGCGGTACGGCAACGGGCACGGCCTTCAGCCAATGGAACCGGAGCGCGACGCTCACGATCACCACGGTCCGGACGGTCGCCGGTACGCTCTGGACGATCACCGCGTGGCGCGTTGTTCGGTACCAGCGGGCGTTCTTTCTCGATGGCTGCCAGGGTCAGGGCCTGACCGTTGGTAGCCTTGCGCAGCAGGGCTGCAGCCAGGGCACGTGGGGTGCAACCGATATCGGCGGTCAGGCGGTCCAGCAATTCGCCGTGGGTCGATTCAGCGTCAGCCACCAGTGGCGACAGGCTGTTGGTCAGTTTCTTGATGCGAGCATCGAGAACGGCCTGGGCATCCGGCAGGCGGACTTCGGCAACTTTCTGACCGGTTACACGCTCGATCACTTGCAGCATGCGGCGCTCACGTGGAGTCACCAGCAGCAGTGCCCGACCTTCGCGGCCCGCACGGCCGGTACGGCCGATACGGTGAACGTAGGACTCTGGATCGTAAGGCATGTCAACGTTGAACACGTGGGTGATACGTGGAACGTCGAGACCACGCGCAGCAACGTCGGTCGCTACAACGATGTCCAGGCGGCCATCCTTGAGGGAATCGATCACGCGCTCACGCTGGTTCTGGGCGATGTCACCGTTCAGCGCAGCGGCTTTGTAGCCTTTGGCTTCCAGGGCACTGGCCAGGTCCAGGGTCGCTTGCTTGGTGCGCACGAACATGATCAGGGCGTCGAAGTCTTCAACTTCCAGCAGGCTCAATACAGCCGAGGTCTTCTGGTCAGCGTGAACCAACAGGTGAGCCTGTTCGATCGCGGTAACGGTCTGAGTCTTGGTCTGGATCTTCACGTGTTGCGGATCGCGCAGGTGGCGTTCGGCAATGGCACGGATCGACTGTGGCAGGGTGGCCGAGAACAGTACGGTCTGACGGGTTGGAGGCAGTGCCTTGAAGATGACTTCCAGGTCATCCATGAAGCCCAGCTTCAACATTTCGTCAGCTTCGTCGAGAACCAGGTGGTTCACGGTCGACAGGACTTTCTCGTCACGACGCAGGTGGTCGCACAGACGGCCCGGAGTGGCGACAACGATCTGTGCGCCGTTACGGATTGCTTTCAGCTGCGGGCCCATCGGCGCGCCGCCGTATACGGCTACAACGGTAACGCCTGGCATTTGCTTGGCGTAGGTTTCAAAAGCGGTTGCTACTTGCAGCGCCAACTCACGAGTTGGCGCCAGGATCAGGGCTTGCGGTTCGCGCTTGGCAGGATCGATGCAGTGCAGGATAGGCAGGGCGAACGCGGCGGTTTTACCGGTACCGGTTTGCGCCTGGCCAATCATGTCCTGGCCGGCCATGATGATCGGGATCGATTGCTGCTGAATCGCCGAAGGTTCTTCGTAGCCGGTCGCAATGACGGCAGCAAGAATGTTCGGGTTAAGATTAAAAGCGGCGAAGCCGCCGGTTTCCTGGGTCATGGGTCTGCCTCTAAGTGCATCCGCAAAGACC
>NZ_UTBG01000237.1 GCF_900580675.1 Pseudomonas viridiflava | reverse complement strand
GTGGGCAACGTGGCTAAAGACGAGAAGAAAAGCAAAGGTGATGCTTCGAAGGCCAGTAAGGAATTGAAAGACAAGAAGTCCTCACCCGCAAAAAAATCAGCTGCAGCATCGGCTCTTTCAAAGTCTTCCGAAAAGAAAGACAAGAAAAAAGATTCCGAGCCAAAGAAATCTGTAAAAAAAGCCGGCAGCAAGCCAGAAAAAGCCAAGAAATCCGACAAGGCAGAGAAACCTGCAAAAAAGAAAAAGTGAGATCAGCTAGGGCTTGATGCCCTAGCTTTTTCAAGCGGGATTGCCGCTTGAAAAAGCTGGATCAATAGCAATCTGAGACGCTGATGATAATGCCGTGATCGCCCTGTAGGTTCGCCAGGCGTACGTCCGCCCGGTTGCGCGCTGCGCCCATTGAACTACGCTGTCCCTGCACGTTCGTATTGCGATCATCGAGTTGTGGACAGGCATCATGGATAAACGGCTTGCAGGCCTTTCGTTTCTGCTCACCCTTGGCTGGGTGGTCGCTGTGGCGTTTGTGATGTGGTACTTCTACGACAATTAGCCGACTGGCTCTATCAGTTCCCGACCCTGGTTTCTGACATTACCGACGGCCCTGTCGACTTTGAACCACTCGAAGGCCTGCGGCGGCTCGCCCTGGTGTAGCACCATCTGCTCAGCGCGTTCCTTGGGCGTGGCCGGATCAAGCCATTCCCGGGCCAGTTCCGGTGCCAGCACCACAGGCCGGCGGTCGTGAATGTCGACCATGCCGCCGGCGCTGTCGGCGGTGATGATGACGAAGCCGTCGTGCTCGCCTGGGCCTTCATCGCTGTCGGGCAATTGACCAATCGCTGCGCAGAGCACCGGCGCACCGTCCCGCCGGCGGATCAGGTAGGGCTGCTTTTTCGGTCCGCCTTCATCCACCCATTCAAACCAGTTGTCGATCGGCGTGATCGCCCGGTGCGGCCAGATCGCCTGGAAGAACGGGCTGTGTGCGACCTTTTCGACGCGAGCATTGATCGGCGCCATGCGGTCCCTTGCCCAGTGCGGCTTCCATCCCCAGCGGACCCAGTCGGCATGCAGCAGGTCGCCCTGCAGGTGGAGAAGGGCTACCTGAGTGGAAGGTGCCACGTTGTAGCGCTCAATCGGCTGATCGCCAACGGAGTTCGCGAGGGCATTGGGCATGCTCAGCGCTGCAACAAAGTCGTGGATTCCTCGGTATTGCGTCAGTCTTCCGCACATGGCCAGGCCCTCGATCTGAAACCTGAGCTTAGACGAGGCTCGACAACGCCATACTTTGTTCGGTCGGCAGGACGCCGGAGATGGAAATTGTGCAGCGGAAAAAGATAAGGGCCTGCTCAGGTTTCCCTGGCAAGCCCTTGATATCTTTAGTGCCCGAACCCGGAATCGAACCGGGACGCCCTTACAGGCGGGGGATTTTAAGTCCCATGCGTCTACCAGTTTCGCCATTCGGGCGGTAGCGCGGTGTTGCAGGGTTGGGAATATATAGATCCAGGCGCTTCGGTGCAAGGTCGGCGGCCAGCTTTCTCGTATGTGGGAAGGGCTGAAAAAGCTCGATAGATCAGTGATCTACAGAGGCTTAAGTGTCAAGTCAGCCCTGTCCGATAATGCACAAGCAGATTGATAAATGACGTTGAAACGAGAAAGCCCCGGTCAGACCGGGGCTTCTGCGTTGTGCCCTAGACGAAAGGCTGGCCGATAAAGCCGCGTGGCAGGCGTTGCAAGCCGGGCAGGTCGGTCAGGCGTTGTGTCCAGGCGCTGCGCCAGTCAACGGCGGTGTGGGTCTTGGCTTTGCGGTTGGCCCGTCGGGCGGCGTTGCGCTGGGTGCGGCGCGCTTCCTTGTAGGCTTCGGTATTGCGGCAGGTACGGCATTTGACGCGGTTCAGTTCGGTGCTGGACGTCAGGTTGGTGCCGTGGTGGCCGCAGGCCAAGTGCCCGGCGACTTTGAAGTGAGTGACCATGTAAGCGTCTCCTTCTTATGGGGTACGCGCATCGGTAGACTCACGATGTGCGCGGGGAGGGCGGGCGGTGAAAAATCCCGGCACCTGAGGGTACGACCCCGCGCAGGGTGTGATGTTCGTTTCTGCCCCTCAAACGAATAGGTAAAGCGCCTGCAGCTAGTCGATAAGCGCCAGCAGGTCGGTATCACCCACGTCAACACCCGCCTGGGTCAATAACGTCGTCACTTGGCCTCGATGGTGAGTCTGGTGATTGAAAAAATGTACCAGCAGGCTGAAAAACGGCTTGTCCGCCGCCATGCCACGCATATTGTGGTACTGCAGGCGCTGGTCGAAGTCGCCATCGTTCAGGCTGTGCGCCCACTCGATGATCAGCTGGTCCAGCCATTCACGCCGGGCCGCCAGTGCCGGCAGATCGGCGAAGGCCGGTTGCCTGAGGTCGACGGGCGTGGCGATGGCACTCAAGGGCGCCAGCGCCGAATGGCAGGCCGGATGGAGGGCAAAGCGCTTGAGCCAGACCGTATCGCCCAATGCCAGGTGGTTCAGCGTGCCCAGAATCGAGCCGAAAAACGCCTGCCGGTCCACGGTCAATTCGGCGTGGCTGAGCTGACTGGCAGCGTCGTACACCTTGCGGTTCATCCACTGGTTGTAGGTCGCCATCAGCGCGATCTGTTCGATACGGTTCACAGGCTTGTCTCTTATTGGCGCAGTGCCGCCATCATAAGGCGTGTCGGCCCGCAGTTGCAGCTGCACCTTGAGCCACCGACCAAAGCCTAGAACCGCAGCGTCGCGCCGGTGGTCAGCCATTGGGTACGGTCGCCGACCACGCTGCGTCCGAGCACCAGGTCCACGTCGACGAACTCGCCGATGTGCAAACGCGGCCCGGCCTGCCAGGCTTGGTCGCCGCCTTGCTGGCCGTAG
>NZ_UTBG01000239.1 GCF_900580675.1 Pseudomonas viridiflava | reverse complement strand
CCCCGGATACAGAGCTTCAGGTGGATGATAATCGGGGTCCTCAAACCTACTGTTCTGGTAATAGGTTTGGGCCGTCGGTCCATCACCGTTATAGGTCACCTGCGAATTCGGCGTGAGATGCCAACCGTGTCCTTCTGTGTCGCGCTCAATCAGCGATGCGTACACCCTACAGCTGCCTGATGAGCCGGATGTCAGCCTGAACTGGTAATAGAGTCCGGCTTGGGGAGTAAACTTCGTCGAGATGTGGCAGGAGCGAGTGCGTGACCCCTCCCAGAAAAGGTCCACCTGCGTTTCGATACCGGGTCGGACCTGCGTTTCGTAATAGTCCCATGTGAGGTCTTGCCCTGCCTTGGGCATGCCCAAGTCCTGTGTATGGGTGAACGGCAGGAGGCCGGTGCGAACAGCGCCGCCGGAACGTTTACCGTTTTCGTATTGGTAAACTTCGGCATGTTGCGTGTAGTCGACGATACGTACCCAGGCAGGATTGGGCTCGTTTTCGGGCGCGGTGAAGTAATTGGTGTGTGGCAAATACTGGCAACCTGCGAACAACGGGAATGCAATCAGGCCAAGCAGAGGGCGTATCGACATGAAGCCTTTCCTTTTGCGGAGTCAGGGTTACAGACCACAAAAGAGGAGTCGCATTGCGTAACAACAGAAAATTTTGTGCTTGAAGCGTCGCGACGATATCAGATGCGGAGCCTATGCAGTGCACATAGAGAGCGGCTTAGCTTGATCATTGGGAGGCATTTGCTTAAGAAAATCGAAATGAGCACCTCGCATGATCCCTGGTACACCCCCTTTCGTGCTCTTCGGGTCGTGAACAGCCGTAAGCCAGATTTGCAACGACAAATTGCTTTCCAACTCCGGCAACCACAGTAAAGGAACTCAAGCGCACAAATGGTCTGTCAATTCTTCAAGCCCGGCCCTTTAACACGAGCAGACGCTTTTCGGCCAGAAGCACACCCGGGACTTACTATCTCATCCTGAGCATTGCCGCTGTACCAAAAGTACTCCTGGATTCTCAGTTTAGACTTTGTAACGCGCCAGGGTAGGACCGATTTGAGGATACGTTTCCAGCTCCGATACTGAGTTTCATAATGCGCATCGATGCGTTTAGATCGGATTTTATCCGCTTCTTGAATCGCTTTGTCTTAGCTATAGATGGCTGTACAAGTCCCGCCGAAACGAAGCAGCCCGCCATTACGTCAGCTAGGCCGCCCAGACAATCAGGCACCCTCGTCAAGCCAGGCGAGAAGGGCGACCGGTGATAATGGCTTGGCGAAGTAATAACCTTGGCCCTGCTGACACCCCCAACCTCGCAGCAGGTGGTAGTGCAGCTCAGTTTCAACTCCTTCCGCCACGACGGTCAGGCTAAGATTCCGCACTAAGCTGATCAGGCCTCGGATTATGTGCCATTCGTTGTTACCCGGCTGAAGATCAACGAGCAGTGAACGATCGAGCTTGACGCTGCTTGCCGGAATCTCGCGCAGGTAGGCCCAGTTACTGTAACCACTGCCAAAGTCATCAATCCCAATGGCAACGCCGAGATCGCGAAAACGTTGCAACTGGACCCGCACGGCCTGGAAGTCAGTCACTAGGACGCTTTCGGTAAATTCGAGCTCAATGAATCGTGGTGCTACCTTGAAGGCTTGCAGGGTCTCGACCAACTGATCGAACAGACGTCCGTCAGTCAGATCCAGCGCCGAGACGTTTAGGGAGACAGTCATTTCCAAGCCCTTAGCGCGCCACTCTGATAGCTGCTCACAGACGCGCCGCACTACCCAGCTGGTGATGTGGCGAATAGAAGCTGTGGTTTCGGCCAGCGGGATGAATTCAGCAGGGCTAATCTCACCTAGCTTGGGATGCGACCACCGCAGCAGTGCCTCAACAGCAACGCACCGGTTGCTGGCAAGATCGACACGAGGTTGGTAGACCAGCCTGAACTGATCAACGGTGCCAAGTGCCGCTTCGATGTCATTCAGAAGTACGGTGCTGCGACGCAGGCTCGAATCGATCGCGGGATCGTAATCGAGCCATCGCCTCTCGCTTCGGCGCGCGGCATCAGTGATGCTGGACATCAGGCGCAGGATATCCGTCGGCGGGCCAGATTCGCGCTTGAGCGGCAGTACGCAGATCCCTACATCGGAGAAAACGGGGATATCCACACAGTACAGCGGCCTTTCGAACGCATGCACTATGCTGTCGGCCAGGCTGGACAGCGACAGTGTCCGGTGGTTGAGCAATGCGACAAAGCCCAGAGTGCCGGAGCGGTACACACGCGTCTCTGCGGGCAGCAACTTCAAGACCAGCTCTTTGACCGCCAGCATGAAGTTGGTGAAAAACTCGCTGCCAAGCGACTTCGCTAAACTGTCCATCCCCGATGCGGAGAGCGGCTCTATAAGGACAGCGACCCGCTCATGCTGATCAGGTGACTGCAGAATGTCTGCTTCAAAGCGCTGCCGGTTGGGTAAGCCAGTCATCGGGTCGATGTAATGCGAGCGGTGCATGGATTCCAACCGCGCCACCACGACCTGGGCTGCGTTGCGCAGAAGGGTTCGCCCTTGCTCGTCCATCGGCGCGTGCGCTTTATAGTCAAGCACGCAGAGCCTGCCCAGGTTGCGCCCTGAATTGATTGTCAACGGAGCACCTGCGTAATACCGGATGAACGGAGCGCCTATTACCAAGGGGTTGCTCAAGAACCGCGGGTCAGCGACAGGGTCACATATTTCTAACATCCCCCCTTCGTCGAGACTGTGGGCGCAGAAGGATATTTCGCGCGAGGTCCGTTCAGGCTCCATGCCCACACGGGCTTTGAAAACTTGATAGTCGCGCTCGATGATGCTGACCAGCGAAGTAGGCACCTTAAAATAGCTGGAGACCATCGCCACAATGCTGTTTAGCACAGGGTCCGAGCCGCTTTCCAAGTCCGAGGTCAAACGGTCTACGTCGACCAGCCGAGCGCGTTCTTCTTCGGGCGATGAGTTACACGTGGTCATTTCGGCTACTATTGAGTGATAAGTCGGCTGGAAATGCCAAGATTAGGTGTTGATTCTATGCCTTGAGCTTATCACGGCGCCAAATTCCCACAATTATGGTTAGCCATTGCGCTGATAATCAGAAACTATAGGCCCTGGTTGTGAACCGCTTAAAGCTGAAGGA
The DNA here is from genome assembly GCF_900580675.1 of Pseudomonas viridiflava. Classification (GTDB taxonomy): domain Bacteria; phylum Pseudomonadota; class Gammaproteobacteria; order Pseudomonadales; family Pseudomonadaceae; genus Aquipseudomonas. Next base: position 115 of record NZ_UTBG01000239.1, on the reverse strand, counting down.
GCGGTTGCCGATAATTATCTGAGGTGGCGAACCATCGCCGTATCGACTGCCGACAATTCGCACCTCAGCTCTCCGACCTGGCCCCGACGGAGCAACATTTGATCAGTATTCTGTC
>NZ_UTBG01000242.1 GCF_900580675.1 Pseudomonas viridiflava | reverse complement strand
CCAGCAGGTCCGGGCTGATGGTCAGGCGATCACACCCGGCCAACTCTTCGATCTGGCTCAGGTTGCGGAAGCTCGCGCCCATCACCACAGTCTTGTAGCCATTGGCCTTGTAGTAATTGTAGATGCGCGTCACCGACTGCACGCCCGGATCATCGGAACCGGTGTAGTCGTTGCCGTTGGCCTTCTTGTACCAGTCGTAGATACGGCCCACGAACGGCGAAATCAGGAACACACCCGCTTCGGCACAGGCCACGGCCTGGGCAAACGAGAACAGCAGCGTCAGGTTGGTCTGAATGCCTTCTTTTTCCAGCGTCTCCGCGGCGCGGATGCCTTCCCAGGTGGAGGCGATCTTGATCAGCACGCGGTCACGGCTCACGCCGGCTTTGTCGTACAGGTCGATCAGACGATGCGCACGCTTGAGTACAGCGTCAGTGTCGAACGACAGGCGGGCATCCACCTCGGTGGAGATACGGCCCGGTACCACTTTAAGGATCTCTTGACCCACCGCCACCGCAAAACGGTCGCTGGCCAGGCCTACGTCGCCGTTGCAGTCCTTCACGCACTCATCCAGCAGCTTGGCATAGCCTGGGATCGAGGCGGCCTTGAGCAACAAGGATGGGTTGGTGGTGGCGTCTTGCGGCTTGAGCTTGGCGAGGGTGGAAAAGTCGCCGGTATCGGCTACGACGGTGGTGAACTGCTTGAGTTGTTCCAGCTTGGAAGTCATGGGCGTGCTCTGTCCTATGGGTCTGGTGACATTACCCGAGCGCCGGCAGGCGCTCAAGGGCGCAAATGCGTTCGATCGTTTGCGAGGGCAACAACCTGAAAACGGCCGTTCGAATGACCGGCCTTGGTGCTAAATAGGAGGGCGAAACGCTCGGCAGGTTCAAACCGAATGACAGTCAACGGCCTTCCAGCAGCTCACCGGCCTTATCCAGCAATGCCAATGGGTCCGCAGCCTTATGAATATCCACTGACAGCAACTGGCGAAACTTCCTCGCGCCTGGAAACCCGGTGCCCAGCCCCAGCACATGCCGCGTGATGTGATGCATCGTCCCACCACTGGCCAAATGCTCAGCTATATACGGCCGCAGCTGCCTCAACGCCTCCGCCCGACTGATCACCGGCTGCGCGCTGCCAAACAGCTGTTGGTCCACTTCAGCCAGTACATACGGATTGTGATAAGCCTCACGGCCCAGCATCACCCCGTCAAACGTCTGCAAATGCTCGTGGCACTGCTCCAGCGTCTTGATCCCGCCGTTGAGAATAATCTCCAGCTCGGCAAAATCGCGCTTCAACTGCGCCGCCACGTCATATCGCAACGGCGGAATGTCGCGATTCTCCTTCGGCGACAACCCCTCCAGAATCGCAATCCGCGCATGCACGGTAAAACTGGTGCACCCTGCCTCCTTCACCTGCCCGACAAAGTCACACAGCTCGGCATAACTGTCCCGGCCATTGATCCCGATACGGTGCTTCACCGTGACCGGAATCGACACCGCATCACGCATCGCCTTCACACAATCGGCCACCAACGCCGGGTGCGCCATCAGAATCGCGCCGATCATATTGTTCTGCACCCGGTCACTCGGGCAGCCGACGTTCAGGTTCACCTCGTCATACCCCGCAGCCTCAGCCATACGCGCACACGCGGCCAAATCCGCCGGAACACTGCCGCCCAGTTGAAGGGCGAGCGGGTGCTCGGCTTCGTTGTGGCGCAGGAAACGCTCGTGGTCGCCATGCAGGATCGCGCCCGTGGTGACCATCTCTGTATAGAGCAGGGCGTGCTTGGAGAGCAAGCGCAGGAAGAACCGGCAGTGGCGGTCAGTCCAATCCATCATCGGGGCGACGGAGAAACGGCGGGAGAGGGGAGCGGCTTGTAGGGGCATTGGGGGATCTGGGGTCGATGGGGCGAATGGTGCAGTTTATCAGGGATGTACAACGGGTGTCGGAGAGGACGCGTGCTGCGTGCTCTTCACCATTTTGTGCGGGGACGTTGTCGCGTGTGGAATACGCCGAGGATCTGCAGGCGATCACCGCGAATCCGATATGGGATCAGATAGGACCAGTTAGGCACTGCCCATTCACGGGTCTGCTTGACCCGACCTTCGCGTCCCATCGAGGGAAACTGAGCAAGTTTATCGACGCTGGCAAAAATAGCATCGGCGAAGTCGTCAGCAGCCTTAGGGTTTTCAAGCGCAATGTAGTTTGCTTCGTCTTCCAGGTTTTTGAGTGCTTTTTCAAGCCACTCAACCCGCATTGCGGCTCCAACGCCTGGCGCGCATGGCAGCGACCTGGTCATCGGTAGCGAATTTGCCTTCGTCGGCTTCTTTTACTGCCAGCTCGATCTGCGTGATCAGCGTTTTTTCATGTTCGATATAGTCGCGTAGAACGTCCATCGCTAGATAGGTCGCGGTTTGGCCGTTTGTTTTGGCCAGATCGGCCAGGGAATTGGACAGGTCTTCCGGCAGGTTCAGGGATATTCCAGTCATGGCGGCCTCGATGTGGAAGGTTGCTGGGTATCTTACACCGTGGAGTGGGGGCTTGAATCGGCAGGTCGTCGCGTGAACTGATGTGGGCCGATTCGGTAACCTGGGAATATAGACATTTCGGTTTTTCGCCAGTCGCAGTAGACATCAAATTTAAATAAATCCGTCCCCTGTTTGCTCGCATATGAAAACCTGCAGACTAACGTCATCCGCAAATAACCAGAGCTTACGGTCTTGCATGAATGCGCCTCAATGGCAATAGCTAATAATAATTACTACCGTTTGTCGGCCTGGATATGCATAAATGCATTTTTTTTGTTGCGGTCTTTGCTGTGTATGCATACAGTATGTGTGCGGCATCATGAAGAGTGCAGCAGACGGGAATTTTTGTTCGTTGAGCTTCTCAGAAACGGAGAACTTCAGAGCCGAAGCCGTTCGTCAGAGGTTAGTAAGGTGATGGGGTGACCAGCCGTTCACTTTACTGAGATATGAGAGCTATTGTACTGAATATAGCGAAAAGGAGATTCACTATGCCTATGATTGGCGACACGCTTTATCTTCCAGAAATTGAAATCAACGCTATTAATAAATATGAACCACAGACATTCGGAGGCGGAGGTGGTGACAGTGATTTTTCTCATAGTCACACTGGACAGCTAATTAATGTTGCAACGCGTACTTATATACTTAGCACATATCCCCCCATTATTTCCCAAAATGTTAAGGATCAAGAGGCGAGCTTTGCAACGAATCTTCAGTCGATGCCCGAATCTATTGCAAAAAGCATTACTGCAATAGAACAAAATGAAGGCAGTCCCGCGAGCGAAGTCGAGAAAATCGAACAGCATATTCGTTCGGTAGATACGCTAATCACTCAAAAATCACAGGCTGCTGCTGCTCAAAAAGCGATTGCTGATAAGTACTACTATGGAGACTTCTTTCGTTTCCCGACTATGCAATTTATTAAAGATGCAATCAGCGGGAGCAAGACAAATTACCCTCCAGATAAAAATTATAAAGAATGGTACACTTCACTTCAGGCTGCGTATGCTGCAAAATATATCAATCGGGAGATCGGTTATTTAAATGTCCTGAAGCAGAATCTTCAAGCACAGGCTAACCAAGCACGTGCAGACGCCGAGGCCAAACGTATTGCCGATGAGGCGGCAGCTGCGGCAGCTGCGGCAGCTGCGGCAGCTGCGGAAGCGGCGAGAGCCGCAGCAGAGGCTAAACGTATCGCTGATGAGGCGGCAGCAGCTGAAGCTGCTAGGGTAGCCGCTGAAGCCGCAGCACTTAAAGCAGCTAACACGTTCAGGCTTCCCGCAGCCGGTGCTACGCAACTGAGTACGGCAGCAGGCTCTATTGCCGTCACGGCAGGTTCAGGCGTTACGTTGGAGGCGGCGATTCAAGCGGCTAAGGTAGCGCTGAGTACAGTTGTGAGTGCGGCCACGGCAGTCGGTATTGGAGCTTTGACGTATTCAGAGTCCCTTGGCAACGGGGAGCTGCCCGCGACAATGCTGGATCTGCCCGCTAAGGAACTGGCGCCTAGCCTGCCTGATAATCTTCTCGAGGTAGCGGCGGCTGGTGGGACGGTTGATGTGCCATATCGGCTTTATGGTGATCAATCGAAGTATTCGGTAGTGGCCACCCAGGTCACTGGTGGACTCGCCCCCACTGTTCCGGTAAGGGCATTGGTGCTTGATCCTGTGGCCAACGCCTATACGTTTACTACAACCGATACACCGCCGATCACCCTGGCATTCCCTATTGCAGTACCAGGAAATAGCTCAACGGCAACTCCGGCACAGCCCGCGGAGACTCCGGTATACACAGGCATCACTCTGACCCCAATTGACGTCAAAGCTGAGCCGTTTCCGATTGCCAGCCAATTGAGCATCCGAGACGCTATTTACGTTTACCCCGCGGATTCGGGTTTGCCGCCGATTTATGCGGTATTTAGTAGTCCGTACGAAGGTGCTACCACTAAAGGTGTACACAGCGGACGGATGTACAATCCTGATAAAGCCGGAGGTCCAACCCAAGATCTTGATTGGGCAACGGCAACGGTGACTCAGGAAGGTATTGATCTGGTTAAGTTGCATACGTCACGATTCGTACCTTCTGATGCTAATAAGATCATGATTGACCGGCTAGAAAAGATACTAGGTGGTCAGATCCCTATTACGGATGTTGATAAACGATTTTACACCCATGAAATGCGAGAGTTAGAACGTTACAGGGCGCTCGGGGTAGCTGATGGGGTAGAAGGAAATGTTTGGAATAATGCTCATGCTGCAACCTTAGAAGACTATAAGCTGAGGGATGCTGACGATTTATTCTATACGCCCGAAGCTATTGCTGCAGAAATTAAACAAGTATATGGAGAGTAAAATGAGTAACATTAACGACGTGGTAGTCGCTGAAGCACCAAGGGATGTAGTTCTTTTTATTGTAAGAAACAAACCAGTTTCGTATCCAATGCTGGATCGACTCTACAGCAGGAATGGGTGGGCCAATATTTCAAATAACTTAGAGCTTTTGAAGCTTATTGAAAATATGGAGCTCGAAGGGGTGGTTGAACATGTTGATGGAGGAATAAGAAAAGGTCCGAACTGGAATGCGCCAGCATTCATGGTTGAGAATAAGTATACGTTGAGTGATATTTAGGTCTGCAAAAAAAACCCAGCTCAAGCTGGGTTTTTTTTGCCTGGACTTTGAAAAGTTATTCCTCTGCGTATTCTGGATACTCTTGATGTTTGTGCTTTTTGGTATACCCAAATGGGTCATGGACATTAGACGTTATTTTCGTATTACAAGGATCTGAATGCCTTTTCGAGACGCGTCACGACGAACGTCTAGAACCTAATGATACAAAACAGGACTGCCGGGGTAATTGCAAATAGCGCGAGCCCGCCACAATGGAATGCGAGCCAGCTCCATCGAATGCAAGTCTACTTGCCTTCAATCTGAGCCGGTACATTTGACTGGTGCAGTTAATATGAACCAGAAATGCTGCTGAATGCGAGCCCACGTGTTTTCAAACGTGAGCCGCTACATTTAGGTTCACGCGCCCGCACTCTCACCCACACAGCGTCAGATTGACGTTGAAGAAGATGTTGGGATTGGAGCGACAGGCATTGGCGATAAGCACCGTGGCGCGACCATGCGGATGTGGTTTTGTCGGCCAGGCGAGGGCTATTTAAGGAGTGGTACAAAAGTGGTACGGGGTTTTTTATGGTTCTTCACGGATTACCGGGAAAGACGCTCTTGATCTTCATGAAAAAGAACTCGCTATCCCGGTAACCGTACGCCATCCGCTTGATCACCTTTATTCG
>NZ_UTBG01000244.1 GCF_900580675.1 Pseudomonas viridiflava | reverse complement strand
TGCCGTGGACCTGATCGATGAGGGCTTTGACGTGGTGTTCAGAGTCGGGGTGCTGGCCGACAGTGGCTTGGTTGCCAAGGCTCTCGCGCCCTACAGGCTAGTGTTATGCGCTGCACCGTCTTACCTTGAAGGCAAGCCCCCGATAAAGACACCGTGGGACCTGCAGAACCATGAGTGCCTGGGGTTTTCCCACACCGAGCTGCGTACGCACTGGACGTTCGATGGGCCTGAGGGAAGCGTCGTTGTACCCGTCGGTAGCCGGTTCATGGCCGATCACGGTGAACCGCTGCTGTGTGCCGCCCTGGCCGGGCTGGGGATACTGCTCCAGCCGGTGGAGCTCGTGCGCAAATCACTTCTCGCAGGGGAACTCGTCACACTGCTGCCGGATTTCCCCCCGCCCACGCGCCCCTTGCACGTGCTGTACGCACCGGACCGCCGTCTTACCCCCAAGCTGCGCAGTTTTCTTGACTTCGCCACGCAGAATTTCGGCGCAGACTTCGTTGCACCTGAGCTCTTTTGAAACAGACTGTTGTAGATCACCAACCGGAATTGACATTTATCCAGGAGCGGCTAAGCCATACAGTGGCTGCTTTGTTTTCTACCTAACGGTAGAAACTGATGGCGGGCATAACGGCTCGTACATTTTTGACGGAGAAATGATGAATATCCAACTGAAGACGAAACGCGCACTGGTTACCGCCTCGACCGGCGGCATCGGTTTTGCGGTGGCCAAGGGGCTTGCCGAGGCTGGCGCCGCCGTCGTCGTCAATGGCCGCAGTGAAGGCTCTGTGAATGCAGCGGTTGCCCGCTTACTGACAGAAGTGCCCGGCGCCAGTGTCAGTGGTGTGGCGGCAGACCTGAGCTCCGCGCCAGGCGTGGCGACCTTGTTGGCCGGTATCAGTGATATCGACATATTGGTGAACAATGCCGGCATTTATGAGCCGCTGGATTTCTTCGAAGCGGGTGATGACGTTTGGGACGACTACTGGAATACCAACGTGATGTCAGGGGTTCGCTTGAGCCGTGCGTTGCTGCCAGCCATGGTTGATCGCGGATGGGGGAGGGTGGTGTTCGTTGCGTCCGAGTCGGCACGAAACATTCCCGCGGACATGATTCACTATGGCGTTTCCAAGACGGCCCAATTGGCACTCGCCCGTGGTTTGGCGAAACGTGTTGCGGGCAGTGGTGTGACCGTCAATAGCGTGCTGCCGGGGCCTACGCTGTCTGACGGCGTCGCGGACATGATGAAAGGTGAAGTCGAACGCACCGGCAAATCCCTGGAAGCGGTGGTCGCCGAGTTTGTCATGCAGCATCGTCCAAGCTCGATCATCCAGCGCGCCGCCAGCGTGGAGGAGGTGGCCAACATGATTGTGTATGTCTGCTCGACGCAGGCATCGGCTACTACCGGCGCTTCGTTAAGAGTCGACGGTGGCGTAGTAGACGATATCGTCTGACAGGGCTTGAGGGCTGGCGGGACACGTATGGATTCGAAAGTGCCCGCCCATGTCGAGCCGCTGTGGCTCAACCCTTCAACGACATACCCAAGCCAATAGGCTCGAGTAACTGCACGATCAGCTCTGCGGTGTTGCGCACCACGTTGTCATTACGGCGGTCCGGGTGCATGGCGACCCAAATGTCGAGTTCAAGCATTGATCGCTGGCTCTGTAGCCTGACCAGACGATCGTCATTGTCACCGATAAAGCACGGCAACCCTGCTACGCCGATGCCGGTGCACGCGGCCTCGTATTGGTGGCTTAAATCTGTGACCTCGCAGACAACGCGTCTCGGACCGATCAATTCGTAAAGCCAGCGCTTGTGGGCAAAGTCACCTTGCCGATCGGTGTAGCCAACGAATTCCCATTTGTCCTCATCCAGCGCATTGGCGTAACCAGCCGTCGCGTACAGCGCAAACTGCATCAGCCCGACCTTTCTGGTGATGTCGGTATCTTCTACAGGGGGCGAAAGACGCAATGCCAGGTCAGCTTCGAGGCGGGCCAGAGATACGAAGTGCGGTTCGCTAAGAATCGATAACTGCACCTGTGGAGACTTCGCGCAGAGCTCAGCCAGGTTAGTTGTGAGCAAATGCCTTGCCAGGACTGGTGGGGCAGTGATGGTGACGTTAGTCCGCACAGCCGACCTGGAGGACGAGCACTTGCGTTCGACCGCGAATGCCTTGGCTTCAATGTCCAATACGTCCTGCAGTATCTGCTGACCTATTTCTGTAAGGCGCGACTCGCGAGGGAGCCGGTCTACCAGACGCACATTGAGTTGGGCTTCTAAAGCCGCTAGCCGGCGACTCACTGTGGCTTGATTCACATTGAGTGCACGTGCAGCCCCCGAGAGGCTGCCGGCCGTGGCAATTGCCAAAAAGAAACGCAGATCTTCCCAGTCCATAAGCCATGCTTTTATGCATTGAATGTGTGCGAATACTAGTATTTACGCATGGCAAGTCAAGCGTTACCGTTTGCCCATCAATACACTGCGACCGCCAATCATGTCCAACGCACCCTCCAAAACTACCTCCTTGGTAGCGATCCAGATCGCGGCCTGTCTTGGTTTTCTAGTCGTCCAACTTGACGTTAGCGTGGTTAACGTTGGTTTGGGAGCATTAAAAATCGCCTTCGATACAGACCTGACAGGCCTGCAGTGGGTGATCAACAGTTATGCGCTTGCATTCTCGGCGCTGCTGATTTTGGGAGGCGCAGGCGGTGACAAGTTCGGTGCCAAAACTGTGTTCGCGTCAGGCTTTGCACTCTTCACTGTCGCATCCGTAGGCTGCGCCCTGTCCGACAGCATGGGCATGCTGATAGGCATGCGCATTATCCAAGGCGTGGGGGCCGCTTTCCTGGTACCCACCTCACTCACATTGATACGACTGGCATTTGAGGACCCTGCTAAAAGGCGTTCCGCTGTGGCGGCGTGGGGTGCCTGTGGAGGCATCGCTTTGGCCGCGGGGCCTATAGTGGGAGGTCTGCTGATCGAGTCGCTGGGCTGGCCAAGTGTGTTTTTGCTTAACGTCCCCCTCGGCTTGATTGCCATCGGTTTGATCATCCGATATGCCCCATCCTCTCCTCGGGTGGATAAGAAAGTAGACATTCCAGGGCAAGTCAGCATCGGGATTTGCCTGGCGTCTCTGACCTATGCACTGACTGAATCAAGTTCCAAGGGTTGGGGGATTGAAACGTTTTCAATTCTGGCAATGGCCGTGTTCTGCGCGGTGGCGTTCGTTTTGATTGAACGACGTGCATCAGATCCCATGCTTCCAGGCCGACTGGCCCGGAACAAAACGTTGGCAACTACTGCATTGGCCGGCGCTGCCATCAATTTCACCTTCTATGGCACCGTTTTCGTATTCAGCATCTACTTTCAGTCGTTCTTGCATTACGACGCGTTCAGGACGGGGCTGGCGTTCATACCGCTGACGGCAGTGCTGACCCTCTCCACGATGATCTCGTCTCGGATCGCCAGGTATGTCAGCGCGCAACGCATCATTACCATCGGTTTCCTGATCCAGGCAGTCGGCTTCGTGGCGTTGGCCCGCGTCACGCCTGAGACATCGCTGTGGTACCTGAATATTGCCTTGATGGTCGTAGGTATTGGCAGCGCGTCATCCGTGCCCTCGATCACCAATTCGATGCTGTCGTCGGTGTCTTCGCATGACGCCGGTATTGCCTCGGGACTGATGGCGTCGGCCAGACAGTTGGGCGGTGTCATCGGCGTTGCCGTGTTTGGGGCGATGATCACCAGCACCGAGCCCGCTGCGTTTTCCGCAGGGTTATCGACGGCAATGATCGTGTCTGCGGTCGTTCTGACCGCTTGCATCGCCGTGAATCACTGGGTGAACCAGGCGACCAGGTTGCCCGTAAACGGCTGACATCCCTGCTATCTCTGACTTACTGGCCTCAACTCAAAGGAGTTTCCATGACAAAGCTTACCGGCTCGAATGACAAAATCAGCTCGAAGGTCGACATTGACTACCCGGACTTCACACAGTTACCCACCCACGTGCAGGAAAAGTTCGAGAAGCTGCCAACGAAGGTCAATTTTTTCCGTATGCTCGGTCATAGCCCGGGCGCATTCAATCCGATCATCGATTTGACCAATGCGATATTCAAGGATCTGACGATTTCCGACTATCACAAGGAACTGATGGTTTTACTCACGGCTGCACACGAAAACGTCGCCTATGAGTGGGAGCAGCATGTCTCCATCGCTCAAGTCGCGGGTGTTCGCCAGGACCAGTTTATTGCCATTGCAGAGGGTAGCCTGGAGGATATCCATGCTTTTAAAGACGACGAGCGAGTGCTGCTGCGGTTTGGTCACGCTATTCTTGCGAAAGGTAAAGCCCCCGGCGTTCTGTTCAAGCACGCCCTGGAGCACTTTTCTCTCCAGGAGTTAAGCGATGCAATTATCGTGATTGGCTACTATCGGATGTTGTCAGGCTATATCCAAACGTTCGATATCGCGATTGACGCGCAAAAAGACGGAAGCTGGATCAAGGGCTGAGGCAGATGCACAGGGTGCGCATGCCCGGAGAATCCGGACATGCGCAGCGGCAGATCATACCAACTGCAATACGTCGTTCACGGCTTTACGCGGCTTTTGTGGCCAGTTGGCCGCGCCCGGGTAGCCAACCGTGATCAACATCACCGGCACTTCTTCATCCGACAGGCCAAATTCCCTGGCCACTGCACCCTGATCGAACCCGATCATCGGCGTCGATACCAGACCCTGGCCCTTGGCGGCCAACATCAGGGTCATCGCGGCGAGCGAGCCAGAGCGAATGGCTTCGTCACGCTGCAGTTGTGCGTTTTCCTGGTACATGCCTTGAGCCGCGCCCACCCACATGTCGTAGATCGACTGGTCGATGATTCCGGCATCCAGGGTCGGCTTCAATGCAGCCGGCAGGGTTACATGCGGGTTCAGGGTGCCGCAGACAATAAACGTCACGGCAGCATCCATGACTTTTTGCTGGCCGAATGCCAATGGCAACAAGCGCGCCTTGGCTTCGGTGCTGCGCACGGCCAGGAACTTCCAGTTTTGCAGGTTGAAGGCGGAGGGTGCATGGGTAGCCAGGTTAACCAGCTCGGCGATCTGGGCGTCTGTCAATGAACGCTCAGTGTCGTAGCTGTTGGCGGAGATGCGGGACTTAATAACTTCAGCGATAGCGGACATGGTGATCTCTGTGCGGGATAGGGATGCGCAGGACACGGTTGTCACTCTTGAGCCTGCGACTTGTTTGAACTCAGCGGCTGAAGCCGTCGAATGGCGTCATGTAAACGGCGCCGAACGGGTCCAGGCGCTTGCGGATTTCAGCGTCGGGGGTGCCGTAGACCACCAGGCTCTTGATGGTGCACAGCTCCAGGAAACGCTGGCCGAAAGGCGCGAACGTGGTGTCGACGTGGCTGACCACGGCACCGACGTTATAGCGCTCCAGGATGTGCACAGTGCTGTTGTCTTCATTGACGCTGTATTCGTAAACCAGTGTGCCCGGCTCGGCACGCGTGGCGGCAACAATGGTGGCGATCAGTGCCTTGAACTCAGCGAACTCTGCGGGTTTGACCGCAAGGGAGAACAGGCAGGAAATATGGGGATGCATGGTGGTGGTCTCCGGCAGATGGATGACAAAAACCTGCACGGCCACATCGCTGGGTTAGCCGATGCATGCGGTGCAGGTTGGGGCAGCGTCAGGACTTTTCGGGTGCTTCGCCGAACAGCTTGCCGGCGCCGGCCCAATCCGAGGCGGCTACGTCTTCGAAAATCACATAGATGTAATTGGCATCGGTACCGGTGTGTTTGACGATGCTTTCGGTGATATCGGCTGCAACAGCAGCTTTCTGCGCGTGTTCTTTACCTTCGAACCAGCTCACACGTACGACGGGCATGATGTATTCCTTCTAGGACATTGACTGGGAGAGGTGCGCGAAGTGCACCGTTGTCTGACTGGAATCCATCGTACTGTTGAATACTGTGGCGATAAACGGCCTGCAACTATAATCTGGGTAGATCAAAACTCTACAATGGCGGGCGCATCATGGTACCTATCGACTCCTTCCAGGGCGTCATCACCTTCGTCGTGGCGGCGCGTTCGTCCAGTTTTACCCAGGCAGCCGAGCGTTTGGGCGTGTCGAAATCTGCCGTGGGCAAGGCCATCGCGCGGCTGGAAGAGCGATTGGGCACGCAGTTATTTCATCGCACTACGCGAAGGATTTCCCTCACCGCTGATGGCGAGGCCTATTTCGCCGCGTGCTCAACGGCGCTGGAGGAAATCGGCACCGCCGAAAGCGGATTGGGCCCTGGTGGTGGTGAGCCATCCGGCCGTTTGCGGGTTGATATTCCGGTGGCGTTCGGACGCCGGGTCGTCGCGCCACTGTTATTTGAGATCGCCAAGAAATACCCGGCGCTGCAATTGAGCCTGACGTTTTCCGATCACCTGGTGGACCCATTCGAAGAGGGTATCGATTTGTTGGTACGGTTCGGCGAACTGCAGGACACCAGCGGCCTGGTAGCGCGGCGTTTGACACGTCAACGCTGGGCCATCTGCGCATCGCCTGACTACCTTGCGCGTTTCGGCACCCCGCAAACCCTGGAAGAGCTGACTCAGCATCGTTGTATCGTCGGCCATCGCCGCGGGCAACCCCTTGCGTGGCGAGTGATGCAGTCGGGCCAGACCGTCCGTTACGCCCCCCCTTCAACGCATCAGATTGGTGATGGCGAAGCCATGATTCTTGCCGCGGTGGCCGGCGCCGGCCTCTGCCAAATGCCGCGCAGCCTGTTCCAGGATGATATTGAAGCGGGCAGCCTGGTCGAAGTGCTGCAAGCCTATGAACCCGAAGCGGTTGATGTGCATGCGGTGTGGCCGAAGGTGTCGCACCTGCGCCCCAAGGTGCGTTATGTCGTCGACGAGCTGGTCAAGTTGTGTGCGCATTGGCAGTAAAGGTCACCAACAGGTTCAGGTCCAGGTCCAGCTCGCGCCGACTCAGCGTGGATTCACTCGGCCAGCCGCGTGGGTCAAGTCATTTTATATTCACTATGGTGATAATTAGTATGGGTTAAAGGGCATTTATCAATTGTTTGTGAATAGTCATGATCGGGCTATTCCAAAAACAAACATAAGGTTTTCCCCCATGACTAGCCCTCATTCTGTCTTGCAAGTGGGCATCGTCGGCGGCGGTATCGCTGGCGTGGCCTTGGCACTTGATCTCTGCCGTCATCCGCACCTGGAAGTGACATTATTTGAAGCCGCACCTGCCTTCGGTGAAGTGGGTGCCGGTGTATCGTTCGGCGCAAACGCTGTGAGGGCCATTGAAGGCCTCGGCATCGGCACTCCCTACGAACGCATTGCCGATCGCACCCCACACCCCTGGCAAGACATCTGGTTTGAATGGCGTCGCGGTGTGGACGCCGGCTACCTCGGTGCCAGCATTGCCGATGGCGTGGGGCAATCTTCCGTGCACCGCGCCGATTTTCTTGATGCGTTAGCCCAGCAGTTACCCGAAGGAATTGCCTGCTTCGACAAGCGCGCAGTCAGCGTGCGTGAGACAGGAGAAAGGGTCAGCGTTCAATTCACCGATGGCACTGACTACGAATGTGACCTGCTGATCGCGGCCGACGGTATCAAGTCATCTCTGCGTGACTATGTGCTTGAGGGGCTTGGCCTGCCAGTGGTCGCGCCTCGATTCAGCGGCACCTGCGCCTACCGCGGCATGATCGACAGTGAGCAACTGCGCCAGGCGTATCGCGCGGCCGGCGTCGATGAGCACCTGATCAATGTCCCGCAAATGTACCTGGGGCTCGACGCCCATATCCTCACATTCCCGGTCAAGCAAGGTCGGCTGATCAACGTGGTGGCCTTCGTTTCCGATCGTTCGGCCCCCAATCCTGTATGGCCGCAAGACACGCCCTGGGTCAAAACCACCAGCCAGGCGCAAATGCTGGAGGCCTTCGCACATTGGGGTGATGCCGTACGCGTTTTGCTTGAGTGCATTCCTGCGCCGACGCTGTGGGCGCTTCATGAGCTGGACGAGCTCGCAGGCTATACACACGGCCGTGTCGGGCTGATCGGCGATGCTGCGCACGCCATGCTGCCCCATCAAGGCGCCGGGGCTGGCCAAGGGCTTGAAGATGCCTGGCTGCTCGCGCGATTGCTGGGAGACAAGCGGGTGCTGGAAAGCAACGCCCAGGAAGTGCTGCAGGTGTATGACGCAATCCGTCGTCCTCGCGCTTGCCGTGTGCAGCGCACGTCCTGGGAAGCCGGTGAACTCTACGAGTTTCGAGACCCGCAGGTTGAAGACCGTGAGGCTCTTCTGTCGACCACCTTGGCCAGTCGCTTCGACTGGTTATGGAACCACGATATGCAGTCGGACCTTGCACAGGCCCACAAACAGCTGGGCTGGGCTGAAATCGTATAACTGCATTTAACGCCAGTCATTTAATGCCAGTACCAGTGGCTGGCGCGCTGAACCCACAATAAAAAACAGGTGTAATTGCCATGACTGTCCGCATTTCCAATACCCCCGGCGTGCTTGAGTTTTTCCATGACGCAGCGGGGCTGAAAAACGCTGCAGGCGACCCACGCAATAAGCACATCGTGCTGCGCATCCTGCAAGAGACCGCCAGGCTCATCGAAGAACTGGAGATCAGTGACGATGAATTCTGGGCCGGGGTCGAATACATCAACCGGCTCGGCAAGAGTAACGAAGCCGGTTTGCTTGCGGCAGGCCTGGGCGTGGAGCATTTCCTCGATCTGCTCAACGACGCGAAGGAGGCCGAGGCCGGGCGTACCGGTGGCACGCCTAGAACGATCGAAGGGCCTTTGTATGTTGCCGGCGCGCCGCTGCGCGAAGGCTATGCGCGAATGGATGATGGCACCGAAGACGGCGTCGCTACGCCGTTTTTTGTGGAGGGGAGGGTCCTCAACTTGCAAGGCCAGCCTGTGGCTGGCGCGCTGGTGGACCTGTGGCAGGCCGATAGCAAGGGCAACTATTCACACTTCGACAAGCGCCAGTCCGAATTCAACCTGCGCCGGCGCATCGTCACTGACGCCGATGGCCGTTATCGAGTCAGGAGCATTGTCCCGTCAGGGTATGGCTGCAACCCTCAAGGCCCGACTCAGGCGTGTCTCAACCAGTTGGGCCGCCATGGCCAGCGCCCCGCGCATATTCATTTTTTTGTGTCCGCACCGGGTTATGAACATTTGACCACCCAGATCAACCTGTCCAATGACCAGTACCTCTGGGATGACTTCGCCTACGCGACCCGCGAGGGGTTGATCGGCGACGTGTACTTCATCGATGACCACGCATCAGCCGCTGCCCATGACGTGCCGGGCCGTTTTGCGCACATGACGTTTGATTTCCAGCTGCGTTCGGCAGCCAGCCTTGAGGCGCAACAGCGCAGCAGCCGCCCGCGTGCGCTGCAGGGCGCCTAATCAGTCTTGGCGTTCATTCCCTTTACCATTCAAGAGGATATAACCATGTCCCAAGACACCCTTGCTCCTATTGAAGTCAAAGTTGCCGTACTGCGCGAAGCCGGTGCCAGGCTCAAGCTTGAGCGAGCCGAGCTGGGCGTTCCACGTGCTGATGAAGTGCGTGTGCGCATCGTCGCCACAGGTGTTTGCCACACCGATATGGTCGTGCGTGACCAGCTCTTTCCGACACCGCTACCGATCGTGCTGGGTCACGAGGGCTCTGGCGTAGTGGAAGCAGTAGGCTCCGCCGTGACCACCATCGCGCCCGGCGATCACGTGGTCATGACCTACATGTCATGCGGCTTGTGCCTGCCGTGTGAAACCGGCCACCCCGCGCATTGTTCCCACATGCACCCGCTGAACTTCGGAGGGGGTCGCCTGGATGGCAGTACATCAACGTGCAGTTGCGACAACGCGACACCGATCCATGACCACTTTTTTGGCCAGTCTTCTTTCTCGACCTACGTGATCGCCAGCGAGCGCAGCGTGGTGAAAGTGTCGAAAGAGGCCCCGCTGGAATTGCTCGGCCCGTTGGGGTGCGGCATTCAAACGGGGGCCGGTTCGGTGCTCAAGGCGCTGAAAGTCGAGGCGGGCGCCAGCTTTGTTGCCTTTGGCGCCGGTGCGGTCGGCCTGGCGGCGGTGATGGCCGCCAAGGTCGCAGGCGCCACCACCATTATTGCCGTCGATGTCACGCCCAGCCGCCTGAGCCTGGCTCTCGAAGTGGGGGCTACCCACGTGATCAACAGCCGAGAAGAGGACCCTGTTCAGCGCATTCGTGAAATCACCGGCGGCGGCGTGAACTACAGCCTCGAATGCTCCGGACGCGCCGAAGTGTTGCGCCAGGCCATCGACGCGCTGACCACACTGGGCACCTGCGGCATTGTCGGTGCAACCAAGATGGGCACCGAAGTGGCATTCAACATCAACGACGTCATGATCCCGGGCAAGCGAATCATGGGGATTGTCCAGGGTGATGTGGTCGCCAACGCATTTATCCCGACCCTGGTCGACCTGCACCTGCAAGGGCGGTTTCCGTTCGACAAGTTGTGCCGGTTCTACACGTTTGATCAGGTCAATGAAGCGATGGCGGACAGCGAAAGCGGTATCACCATCAAACCGATTCTGCGCATGCCGGCAGCGGCTGACCAAGAGTGATTTCTTACGCTCACCAAAGGACCTCAAGATGAATGTTCAACTGGTAATCGACAATATTGCGCAAGCGGCATCGACTGGTAAGACCTACCAGCGTATCGATCCCATCAGCGGCAAGGTTGTCACCACTGGCGCCGCCTGTAGCGTTGAAGACGCACTGCGGGTTGCTACCTCTTCTCAGCACGCCTTCAAGACATGGTCGAAGGTCGGCCCAACCGAGCGCCGTCGGCTGCTGTTGGCTGCCGCTGATGCGCTGGAAAGCAAGATGGAGCTTTTTTGCACCGTCATGGCCGAAGAAATCGGGGCATCGCGATTGTGGTCACAATTCAACGTGGGCGCTTCGGCCAACCTGTTGCGCGAAGCCGCTGCGCTGACGACGCAAATCAAAGGCGAAACGCTGGCGACCGATAAACCGGGCACCTTATCCGTG
The DNA here is from genome assembly GCF_900580675.1 of Pseudomonas viridiflava. Taxonomy (GTDB): domain Bacteria; phylum Pseudomonadota; class Gammaproteobacteria; order Pseudomonadales; family Pseudomonadaceae; genus Aquipseudomonas. The sequence continues at coordinate 31,584 of NZ_UTBG01000244.1, read as the reverse complement.
ACCCTGCGCCAGCCCGCCGGCACGGTGTTGAGTATCGCGCCCTGGAACGGCCCGGTCATTCTCGGCACTCGCTCTATTGCTTACCCGTTGGCCTGCGGTAACACGGTGATCTTCAAAGGCTCGGAGAACAGCCCGCGTACCCATGAACTGCTGGCCCAAGCCTTCTATGACGCAGGTTTCCCGGCGGGCGTGGTGAACTTCATCATTTCTGCCCCCGAAGATGCCGGCGCCGTCACGGAAGTGCTGATTGCCCACGATACGGTACGCCGGGTGAATTTTACCGGCTCGACCAACGTCGGCCGAATGATTGCCCAGACTTGCGCCAAACATCTAAAGCGTTGCTTGCTGGAACTGGGCGGCAAGGCGCCGTTTATTGTGTTGGAAGATGCCGATCTGGATGGCGCGGTCAATGCCGCGGTGTTCGGGGCTTTTCTGTACCAGGGACAAATCTGCATGTCCACCGAACGGTTTGTGGTCGATGAGGCGGTTGCCGACGCCTTCGTTGCCAAGTTTGCAGAACGGATTCGTGGCCTGGAGCAGGGGAGCCCCGTGACTAATCCGGCCAGTGTCATAGGGCCGATGATCGCCCACGGTTCTGTTCAACGCATCAATCAGATGCTCGATGATGCCATCGGCAAAGGCGCCTCGATTGTGGCCGGTGGGCTGGCGGAGCAGGCGCAGATGGCGCCGACGTTGGTCGATCGCGTGACTTCGGCCATGGACATCTACGATGAGGAAACCTTCGGCCCCGTTACCACGGTCGTTCGTGTGAAAGGTGCCGAACAGGCGTTGGAAGTCGCCAATGACACCGCGTTCGGCCTGTCCTCCGCCATCTTCAGCCGCAATGTCAGCCTCGCCCTCGACCTGGCCAGCCGCCTGGACGCCGGTTGCGTGCATATCAACGGAGCCACCGTGCAAAACGAACCTCAGGCACCCTACGGTGGCATGAAGAACAGTGGTTACGGCCGATTTGACGGCAGCGCAGTCATTGAAGAATTCACCGAGGTGAAATGGGTCACGGTCGAGCCTTCCGATCAGCCTTATCCGTTCTAACCACCAAGCATAGAAGCTGGCTCCAGGGAGCCGGCTTTTCTACTTTCGCTGGGTTGGGGATTGGGTAGGGGAGGCGTACTGGGTCAAGCTGACCATTCCTCTTTAGCGACAGGTAGAGATTTTTTCTACGTGGCGGCGATTTTCTTGGCGTTTATCCCCGTTGAAACGCTCTTCAGAAACGATGGCTATACCGGCACGGGCAAGTGCTGAAAAGCGAGGTGTTGGGCACGGTCACCTATTTGAAGGTTTTCTGCATCACGGAAACCACCAGCGCAAGGCTTGCAACTACGATGATTGCCCAAAAGTACTCCATGCTGGCAACCAGCGTTGCCTGCTGATGCAGTTCCTGGGCAAGTGTTGCCACTGACATCTGATTGGCCGGGCCTGCCCCTACGGCAGGCGTTAGAGCTTGGGCCAAGCGCTGGGTGCTTTCCTGGTACAGCGCGTCACCTGTGCTGAAGTGCCCGTTGAGGTTGTTGTATTGCAGCGTCGTGCGCCATTGCAGGAACAAGGTCGCGACCGTGGTACCGATAGCCATGGCGATCTGCCCAAGCATACTTTTGATCTGGTAGGCGTGGGCGAACAACGTGTCGTGATGGGTGACATCGCGAAACGTCTGCATCGCTGCGGTAGCGAGCACCAGCATGACAAAACAGCCATTGAGCACCAGCGCGGGCAGGATGTTGGTCCACATATTGGCGTCGAGGGTTAGCGAGGCCAGTAGCAGGCCAAAACTGATCAGCGCGGCGAAGCCAATCACGAAGAACTTCTTCGGCCCTGGGTGCCTGGGGATGATCAGGGCCATGGCGAACCAGGTCAGTAGCGCGCCGCCCAGGCCAAATGCCTGGAACGTGCCGATGGTATCCCATGAGTAGCCAAGGCCGGTCTGCAGGAAATACGGCAGGATGTAATTGTTGCTGCCGAGCACGATATACGTAAAACAGAACAACCCTACGCCCAGCAGGTAGCGCGACTTCATCAAGTCTTTGACCTTGAGAAAGGGCGCATCCTTAGCGTGTTCAGCGTGGAAGAAAATATACACGCCGAGAGCCGCCAGCAGCGCAAACGCCACAAGAATGATCGACTCGTTGTAGAAGTCGTAGTAGGAGCGTTGCAGCACATACAGCAGGAAGAAGGTACTCACCGCCAACAGCAAAATATTCCCTGGGCTGGACGGCGAGCGTTCGTCTTCCTGAACCGCAGCAGAGGGCAAGAACCGTGTGCACAGCACACCCGCGGCCGTCGCCCCGGCGATCAGCAGCCAGAAGATGGCATGCCAAGTGTCTTCAACCACCACCAGTGAGGAAAGAAACGGCGCCGCTGCCGTGCCACAGGCAAGCCCCGTGGCAAACACCTTGACCCCCACAAAGCGCCCTGGCCCCGCGGGCAGCAAGTTGACCATCAGGCGCGCGGAGGTCATGAACGAGGCGCCGCCCAGCGCCATGATCACGCGGCCGACGGTGAAAGTGGTCAAACTACCACTGACCCCGCAAACCAGCGCACCGACCACGTAAACACCGATGGAGCCCAGCATGAAATTCCGCCAGCCGAGTCGCTCAACCAACCAGCGTTGTTTTGAAATGACCACCACGGCGATACACGCATAGAGCGCCGCCACCAGGGTGAACTCCTCGGGACTGGCGTCGATCTCGCCACGGATCGGGGCGGAGGCAAAGGCAATCATGCCGGCTTGCAGATACTCAAGTGCGCACAGCAGACCCACAGTGATCAGAAGCGCAGCGTTCTTCCGGTACATGCGGCACCCCGTCAAGGCTTCAAACGCTGAGCGATTTGCCCACGGTCTTCGTTGGCACTGATCACGCGCTCGACCCCATCATTGGCGTCCTTGAGCTCATGTTCAAAAACGTTAGTGCTGTAGGCAGGTTGCAACGGTGATTTGTTGTTGAGTACCTGGCCACTGGTGTCAGTGGTGTCAACCGACACGCGCATGGACAGCCCCAAGCGAAGGGGGTTAACCGCGATTTCCTCGGCTTTCAACGCAATACGTACGGGTACGCGCTGAGTGACTTTGATCCAGTTACCCGTAGCGTTTTGCGCAGGCATCAAGGAAAACGCACTGCCGGTACCCGCATCCAACCCGACGATCGTGCCGTGGAAAATCACTTTGCGCCCGTACGCGTCGGCGCGCAGCACCGCCGGTTGGCCAATGCGTAAATCCTCGATTTGTGACCCTTTGAAATTGGCGTTCACCCACACTTGGTCAATCGGTACCACGGACATGAGCGCCACGCCCGGATTGATCCGTTGACCCACTTGCACATTGCGCTTGGTGATCAAGCCGCCGACGGGTGAGTAGATTTGCGTGCGGTGCAGGGCAATATAGGCGTCGCGCAAGTTGGCGGCCGCCACCAGGACATCCGGATGGGTGCGCAGTGTGGTGTTATCGACCATGGCCAGGCGCACCGCCAAGGCATGCCGGGTACCGTCAAGGCCGGCCAGGGCGTTTTTGAGGACTTCCTCGGCGTGGCTGATTTCTTCCCGAGACACTGCGCCGCTGGCGGCCAATTGGCTGCGTCGGCGCACATCGTCCCGGGCCTTGCGCACATCGTTTTGGCGCTGGCTGACTTCCGCTTGCAGTTGCTGCACCTGGTAATACTGGGTGCGCGCCTGGCGAACGGCACGGGCCAGATTGGATTGGGCACGCTGATACTGGATCTCGGCATCTACAGGGTTCAGCGTCACCAACGGCGCATGGGCGTCGATATGGTCGGTGTTGTCAGCGCTGATCACGGTGACGGTGCCGCTGATCTGAGACGTGACCTGAACAATGTTGCCATCGACGTAGGCATCGTCGGTGGCCTCGTTACCCAGCCCAAAGAAGTACCAGCCTGCCAATACCAGCAGGAGCAGCGCGATACCGGCGATCAGCAGCCACTGCGCGCGATAGGACGGTTTGGTTTGGGAGGTATCGACGGAGGAGGGCGTTGGGGTGCTCATGAGTGATCAACTACGCTGGGGAGGGTGGGGGCATTCGCGGAAAACTCAGGACGGTAACCGCCGCCCAGCGCTCTGCTTAAGTTGGCTTGCAGCGACAGGGCGCGAGACTGCAACGTGACCAGTTGGCGTTGCTGGATAAGTGTTGCGTTCTGCGTGGACAGCACTTGCAAGTAAGTGGCGAGACCGGCGCCGTAGCGCAGGTTGACCAGGTCAGAGGCGGCCTGTGCAGTGTCGACGGCTTCCTTCTGTTGAGCCATGCGCTCTTTGAGCCAGCGCAGTGAGGACAGCTGATCGGCGATATCGCGCAGTGCATCGACGACGGTCTGGTTGTAGTTTTCAACCGCGAGGTCATAGGCGGCATCTTGTGCATCCAGGTTGCCGCGCAAACGGCCACCTTCAAAGATTGGCAGGCTGATGGCAGGCGAAAAGCCCAGGATTCGGCTGCTGTGGTCATTGAACGTATCGAACGCCAGGCTTTGCAGGCCGACAAACGCAGTCAGGTTTACGTTTGGATAGAAGCGCGCCTTGGCCACTTCTATTTCATGCCCGGACGCTTCGACGCGCCAGCGTTGGGCGACCACATCCGGACGATGGCCTACCAGTTCGGCCGGGATATTACTCGGCAGAACTAGACTGTCGCTGGCCCGCAGATGGGGCCGGGCGATGGTGCGACCACGGTCGGGGCCCTGGCCCAGCAATGAGGCGAGCTTGTTCTGGTTGAGCTCAATTATCTCCTTGAGGGCGGCAATATTGGCCCGACTCGCCGGCAGCGAGGCTTGTGATTGCTTGATATCGATCTGGGTGCCCAATTCGGCGGTGAAGCGTTGTTGCGTCAGTTTTTCGATGTGGACTTGCTGATCCAGCAGCGCTTGCGCGACGTCCAGCTGCTCGTAGGTGTCCTGCAACGCGATGTAGGTTTGCACGATCGACGCCGACAACATCAACGCAGCCCCGCGACTGTCCACCTCAAGGGCATGTCGGCGCCCCACGGCGGCTTCGACGGCTGCACGATTCTTGCCCCAGAAATCCAGTTCATAACCTACGTTGAGCGTGGCCTGATCGACATTTTGCCAAGTGCCTTTAACCGGTGCCGGGGTGGTGCCGTTGGCGCTGAATCGCTCACGGGTGGTACTCGCCGAGCCGTCCAGGCGCGGGAGCAGCGAGGCGCCTTCGATGGCCTCCAGGGCGCCTGCCTGGCGTACGCGGGCGGCAGCCGAACGCAATGTCGGGCTTTGGGCAAGGGCCTCATCCACCAGGTCGTCGAGTTGCTTGTCGTTGAAACTGGTCCACCATTTTTCGGTCGGCCATGCAGCGGGTGAAAGAGTAATACCACTTTGGGCAAGGGTTTCGTCGGCGTCGCCAGCAGCCTGCAGGTACGACTGGGGTTTCAAATCACTATAAGAGCAACCGCCCAGCAGGATCGACAGGACGAGGGCTGATGCCTGGAGGACGGGCGCGCGCCCGGCATGGATGGCCACCGACGTCGGGCGTTTTCGAATGTTCATCAACACGTCCAGCTCCAGCGTCTCATGAGGCAACAAAAAAGTTGCTGCATGAGACGCTATTGGCCGGCGCTATCCTAATGATTTGCCAAGATAAGTTTAATTGATAAGAGTGATAGTCAGGTAACTGGCAGCTTGATGACCACATCTACAAGCAGACACACAATTTAACATAATATACATTATGCGTAATATGATGTTACGCAATCAGGGGCAGTTCCCGTTAGATTTCAACAGGCCAAACCCCCGTTTGCTCACACCTGAGCAAATCCGCCATCGACGAACATTTCACTCCCGGTCATAAAGCTGCTTTCGTCAGACGCCAGGAACACTGCTGCCGCCGCGACTTCTTCCGGCTGACCAATACGGTCCAGTGGAATCTGCGCAGTCATGTCATCGATGATTGCGTCCTTTTGACCTGTGCCTGACGGCGCCAGGTCCAGACCCGGTGTGGCGATCGGCCCGGGTGAAAGCACGTTGACGCGAATGCCGCTGCCTTTCAAATCCAGCGCCCAGCTTCGGGCGAAATTACGCAATGCCGCTTTGGTGGCGCTGTACACGCTGAACGCCGGCGTGCCCATGGCGCTGGTGGTCGATCCGGTCAGGATCACCGAGGCGCCTGCGCTCATCAGCGGCAAGGCCTTTTGTACGGTAAACAGCGTGCCTTTGACGTTGATGCCGAATGTGCGATCAAACGACTCTTCGGTGATCGATCCGATCGGCTGGAAATCCCCCAGGCCCGCGTTGGCGAACAGAATGTCGATTCGGCCTTTGGCGGCTTTGACTTGAGCAAAGATGCGGTCCAGATCGTCCAGGCTGGATATGTCGCCCTGGACAGCGATGGCTTGCGGGCCGATCAACTGCAGTGCCTTGTCCAATTCCTCTTGCCGACGCCCGACGATCACGACCTGCGCGCCTTCAGCTGCAAAACGTATGGCGCTGGCTAGGCCGATGCCGCTGTTGCCACCCGTGATTAATGCGATTTTGCCGTTGAGCCTGCTCATGATGAACTCCAGTAATGTTGAGAGCCCAACTCTAGACCTGCACTATTCTTATGAATAGTATGCACCTTTTGGTAAGTACCCTTCGGGAGCGGCATGGATTATGGCAAACCACTCGTATAGTTGCGGGCTAGAGGCCGCCCTGGCGGTGATTGGCGGCAAATGGAAACCGCTCGTGCTTTACAACCTGGCGCAGAATACCCACCGGTATGGCGAGTTGAGACGCGCGATCGGTGGCGTCACCGATAAAGTGCTGATCCAGCAACTCAAGGAGCTCGAACGCGATGAAATCATTGCGCGCGTCGACTTTCAGGAGATACCGCCCAAAGTTGAATACTCCCTGACACCGTTCGGGCAGTCCCTGGCCACGGCACTCGGCGCGTTGTGCGTCTGGGGAACCGAGCATATGCAGACCGTTGAACGCATCAGTGAACGCAGAACGTCTGCCCTCGCCCCGCTGTAAACGGTGTTTATATATCTCAAAGATATAACTCAACTAAATGACTATTTAGTTGAGTTATATAAAAACCCTCAGTAACCGCTCGACGCCGTCAAAGCCCCGCCCACAATTGCAATCCCCGAACTGCTGCCCAAACGTGTCGCGCCTGCTTCAATCATCTTCACCGCCGTCGGATAATCGCGCACGCCACCGGACGCCTTCACTCCAACCCCGGCGCCCACGGTTTGGCGCATCAGTGCCACGTCTTCGACGGTAGCGCCGCTGCGGCTGAACCCGGTAGACGTCTTGACGAATGCCACACCTACATCCCGGCAGATTTCGCAGGCCTGGACTTTCTGTGCGTCGGTCAGCAGGCACGTTTCCAGGATGACCTTCAGCGGTACGCTGCCGCAGGCTTTGTGGACCAGCGCGATGTCATCGCGTACCGCGTCCAGCAGCCCGTCTTTCAACCAGCCGATATTGAGCACCATGTCGATCTCCCCTGCCCCGGCGGCAATCGCGCATTCGGCTTCAAACGCCTTGGTGTCGCTCAAGCCGGCGCCCAGCGGGAAGCCCACCACCGCACATATCACCACGTCGCTGTCGATCAGGCAGGTAGCGGCATCAGGCACTTGGCCGGAGTTCAGGCACACCGAATAAAAACCGTGCTCCAGCGCCTCCTCGCACAAGGTGCGCACCTGCTCACGGGAGGCGTCGGGTGCCAGCAAGGTGTGATCGATGTATTTGGCCAATGCTGCGGGTTGAAGCGTATTCATTTAGCGTGCCCTTGCCTGTATGTTGCCAATGGTCGTGGTGCGCGTGTCACAGCGCTCACATTAATACGTTACATTAATATCATTAAATGTTACTTATCTAACACAAACAATCAAGCCCTGGAATACTCGTGGACAGTAGAAAAGCCGAGCGACTCAAGCTTATCCAACAAGCTTTGCAGGACCAGAACGCCATTCACCTGAGGGAAATGGCTGCGCTGCTGGACGTGTCCGAGATGACCCTGCGCCGCGATCTCAACCACTTCACCGATCATCTGCGCCTGTTGGGTGGCCATATCACTCGGGTCGGCGGTGACGTCGGCGACTACCGGGTAGCTGACCAGGACACCCGCCATGTCGAGGAAAAACGCCGCATCGGCAAACTGGCCGCGCGGTTGATACAAGCCGGTGACACGGTATTTTTCGACTGCGGCACCACCTCGCCCTTTGTGATTGATTTCATCCCTGATGAGCTGGAGTTCACCGCGGTGTGCAGTTCGTTGAACGTACTGCTCAAGCTGCAGAACAAGCCCAACTGCCACATCGTGCTGTGCGGCGGCACCTTTCACCGCAAGAACCAGGTGTTCGAAAGCACTGCCGAAAGCAGCATTCTCGACAGCGTGCGCCTGACCTGGGCCTTCGTGACCGCCGCCGGCGTCAGCCAGGAATTCGGCGTGACGTGTTTCAACTTCAACGAAGTCGAGGTCAAGCAAAAGGTCCTGCGTCAGGCCCAGCAGCGTGTGCTGCTCGCCGATTTCAGCAAATTCGACACGGTGCGCACCGCTCACTTCGCCACGCTGGAAGACTTTCAGTACGTGGTCAGCGACAAGAAAATCCCGCGTGCCTACAAAGAACTCATCCTCGCCCACGGTGCGCAGTTGCTGGTTTAACCCAACAACTTCAGCCGCTCCTGCGCGTTCAGGTAACCGGTGGTCACGCTGAACGAGGCGCTGGCCCCGGCTGCCAGCGAACGCACCTGGCCCTTGGCTTTTTCAGCGTTGTAGCCTTCGGGTTCGCAGGTCGACGGCAATACAAACGCCGCCACTTGTTGGTCCGGTGTGTGCAGGATCCAGCGCGCGGCATGCTCGAATTGCTCGGGCCGATAGCGGGTGTAGAACGCCGCGCCATCCGGATGATCCAGCAAAAAGTGCGCGTGGCCGGTGGCGTCTGTGCCGACACCGTCGAAGAAAAACACGATTTCAGGGTCGTACAGCGCGGGCGTTTCCAGGCACGCCAGCTGGGCTGGGTGCTCGGCCAGTTGCGCCATGTAGGCGCTCCAGTCCGGCGTCGGCTTGACGTGGTCCGGCACGCTGGTACGCAGGCGCAGACGCTGCATGCCCAGCGGCTCGACAAAACGCGCGCCGGCCACGTAGGCGTAGTTCATGTGCGCCATGTACATCAGGTCCATGGGTTTGCCGGCAAGGTTCGTCACGTCCATGTCGATATCGAACAACGCCGAATCGGCGCGCAGTGTCACGCCTGGGCACGCCCGGTAGCGATCACCGAAGCCCTTGGCATATTCATACGCGCCGCCCAGGCGCACAAAGCCCTCGCCTATTTCCAGCCAGGCTGTGTCCATGGGCGCACACGGCATTTCGCCGTGCAAGGCGTGCGTGTCATCCGGCGCCGGGCAGCCATTGCGCAACAGACCGCTGTGAAACATGAAGCAACCGTAGGTATCGATGACCGTCGGGCTGGGCCTTGGCTGCTCGAACAGGTTGCTCATGGTCAGATCGACGCCATCGAACACCGCCGACCAGATCATTTGCCCCTGGTATGGCAGTACCACCAGGCGTCCCCGGCTGTTTTCCAGGCTCACGGCCAGCACGCCGGACGGGTAACACCAGGCACTGACCTTGAAGTCTTCAGACTGCAACAGAGTCTTTTCCTGCTCGGAAAACATCGCCCGATACAGTGGGATATGCGTGTTCATGAGGCCACCACCGCGCCCGACGGCATCGGGTCTGACTGGCGCAGGCACTTGACCGCATACATGACGATCACGATAAAGCACAGCAACGGCACGCTGTAGGCCAGCTGCATGTTGCCACCGCTGGCATCCGACAACAGGCCCTGGAAGATCGGAATCACCCCGCCGCCGACAATGCTCATCACCAGCAACGAGCCGCCGACTCCGGTGTCTTCGCCCAGGCCATCGATGGTCAGGCCGTAAATAGTCGGCCAGCACGGCCCGAGGAAGATGCTCACGCCGACTGCCGCATACACCGCGGAAATGTTCGGCACCAGAATGGTGTAGGCCAGCAGCGCGATGCACAGCACCCCGTAGATCGCCAAGACTTTGGCCGGGTGCAGGCGCCGCATCAACAGGTTGGCGATCATCTTGCCGACGAAATAGGCGGCAAAGGTGGTGAGCAGAAACCATGAAGCGCTGCGTTCATTCATGCCGCCCATTTGCATCGCAGGCGAATGGTGAAACTCCACACGCCGACTTGCGCGCCTACGTACAGAAACTGCGCCAGCACGCCAAACATGAACCGCGGGTTACGTCGCAACCGCCCCAGGCTCTGGCGCAGGCTGCCAGGCTTGCTGCCGGCGGGCTTATTGCCTTTGCAGGCGGGGAACCGGGTGATGGCGATCAGGATAAACATCAGTACCAGCACCGCGATCATCCACTTGTACGGCAGCAGCGTGGACTGGATCATCTGCAACTGCTGCACCGCCGCCTCGGAGGCGCTCATCTGCTGCAGTTGTGCCGTGGTGGCGTCGGTGTCCTTGAACATCACGAAGCTGCCGACGTATACCCCGGCCATTGCGCCGAACGGGTGAAAGGTCTGCGAGATGTTCAAGCGCCGCGTCCCGGTTTCCCGTGGGCCCATCAGCGTCGAGTAGGTATTGCACGCGGTTTCGAGGAATGACAGGCCGGCGGCAATCACGAACAACGCGAGCAGGAACATGCCGTACTTGGCCGTGGACGCCGCAGGGAAAAACAGCAGGCAACCGAACATATAGAGCAGCAAGCCGATCAGGATCGTGCTCTTGTAGCTCAAGCGGCGAACCACCATCGCGGCTGGAATCGCCACAAAAAAGTAGCCCAGGTAAAACGCCGACTGCACAAACGCAGTCTGGAAGTCGCTGAGCAAAAAGGCTTTCTTGAAATGCGCGATCAGCACGTCGTTCATGCTCGCCGCCGCTGCCCACAAGGCGAAGATGCTGCACAGCAGGATAAAGGCGAACCACGGCGTGCGGTTCAGGTAGAAACCATCGGGTGTCTGTTGCAGCGCAGGTTTGTTCATTATTGTTCTCCGGGCTGAATTAAGGGGGTTAGCGCTGTTGCTGGAAGCGGGCGAACGTTTCGCTGTCGGGATAAGAGGTTTGTGTACCCAACGCCATCACCGAGCACGCCGAATACGCCACCGCCTGCTCCATGGCATGGCGAATAGCGCCGTCGCGGTTCCAGTGTTGAATGAAGCAACCGATAAACGCGTCACCGGCGCCGGTGGTGTCGCGGGCAACCACCCGCTGGCCCGGCACCTGGAATTCGCCCTCCTCCCCCACGTACAGCGCGCCGTGTTCGCCGAGAGTGACGATCACATGGCGAATGCCGCTGGCGACCAGGGTTTTCGCGGCGGTGCGGGCCGAGTCCGGCGAGTCCACGACCAGGCCGGTGATCAAGGCGAGTTCGGATTCGTTGGGGATCAGGAAGTCCAGCTTCGCCAGATGCTCGCCGCTCAAACCGGCCAGGGCGGGCGCCGGGTTCAGCAGCACCGGAATGCCATGCCGGTGCGCGAAGTCGATGGCGTAGTACACCGTCTCCAGGTTGATCTCCAGTTGCAGGACGATCAGCGAGCAATCACGCAGGTCGGCGGCCGCCGCGTCAATGTCCGCCGGCGACAAATGCGCATTGGCGCCTTTGACGATCAGGATGCTGTTGTGGGAGTCGGCACGCACAAAAATCGGCGCTACGCCGCTGGAAACACCGGGCACCCGCTGGACATAACGGGTGTCGATGCCAAAGCGCTGGAAGTTGGTGAGCGTGTTGTCGGCGAACATGTCATCGCCCACCTTGCTCAGCATCAACACATCCGCCCCGAGCTTGGCTGCCGCCACCGCCTGGTTGGCCCCCTTGCCGCCGCAACCGAGGGCGAAACCCGGCGCTTCCAGGGTTTCGCCCTGGGCCGGCATGCGGTCAATGTAGGTAATCAAATCCACCATATTGCTGCCGATGACTGCGATCTTGCTCATTGCTATTCCACCTTGTTGCGGCACGACCAGGCAGGTCGTCACGCTTTTGTTTTGTTATTTAAATAACATTAGGTGTGAATATTCAATCTTTTTCTGCGTTGACCGATCAAAAGCGCCCTGCGTGTCCCCTCCCCATCTCATCGGCAAAAAAAACCGGCCCAAGGAGGCCGGCCGGTAAAATGCCTGTTCGATCGATGAGATGTCGTCTGCGCTACAAAACGAAGCGTCCCACGGATTGCGACAACTGGCCGGCCAAGCCCGCCAGCTCATCGGTGGTCGAGGCGGTTTCGCCGATAATGCGGCTGTTGTCGGCCGACATGCCCGCAATCATCTCCACTTGGTGGGCAATTTCATTGCTGGCCAGACTTTGCTCACTGATGGTTCGGGAGATGTCGGTGACCAACTCCGTGGTATTCAGGGTGGCCTCGAGAATTTCCCGAATGGCGCGTTCGACATCGGCCGTCACTGCCATGCCTTTATCCACTTGAGCGACGCCCTCCTCCATGCTGGTCACCGCTTCGCGTGTGCTTTGCTGGATGCGCCCGACCATACTGGCGATTTCCTGGGTCGACGCGCTGGTGCGGCCTGCCAGGCTGCGCACTTCATCGGCAACCACCGCAAACCCACGCCCCTGTTCACCGGCGCGGGCGGCTTCAATCGCGGCGTTCAGGGCCAGCAGGTTGGTTTGGTCGGCGATCCCCTTGATCACCTGGATAATGCTGTAGATCGCCTCGGACTCTTTGTCCAACGTGCGGATGACCTGGGCCGATTGCTGCGCCGAGCGCGCGATGCCGTCCATGTCATTGACCACTTGATGGATGACGCGGCCACCATCCTTGGCCAAGGCTTCAGCCTGGTTGGCCATATCCAGGGCGCGTCCGGCGTGCCGGGTGATCTCCTCGATACTCGCGGTCATTTCACTGGCGGCGGCTGCCATGGTGCTGGCGGCGGCGCTTTGCTGCTGGCTGCTGCTTGCCACCTCATGGCAACCCTGGCTCAGTTGTTCACTCATGCCATTCACGCCATGTGCATTGCTGCGCACCACTTCGATCATGCCGCGCAGATCCCGTTGCATGGTGGCCAGGCTGCGAATCAACACACCGGCTTCATCGTTGCGACGGGGCTCTGCGATCGGCTCGCTCAGGTTGCCACGGGCGATACTGGCGGCAATGCGGCTGGCGGTCTGCAGCGGGCCCATGATGCTCAACAGTACCCAGCGGCCTTGGGCCAACAGCAGCAACAGGCTGGCGATCAGTACTGCCCCCAGGGTCAAATTGGCGTTGCTGAGGGTTTGCTGAATCCCTGCGCTGGCTTGCTGGGTATTGTTTTCGATCAGCTCGCTCAGCGCGGCCATCTGGTCTTCCAGCCGACTGAACGCGGTGTTGAACGTGTCCAGTTCACCGCGCGCAGCCTCAGGATTCTCCAGCGCCAGCGCGACGATGCGCTCGCCGGTGCCGACGTAGGTTTCAAGACTGGGTTTGATTTTTTCCAGGCTGGCCTTGAGCGCGTTGTCCAGCGGCAGCTTCAGGTTGTCCTCCAGGACTTGGCGAAAGTGCTCGGCGTGCTCCTTGAGCGACTCATTGACCTGCGCCTTGGTGCTGGTGCTTTTCCCCAGGCCCACCAGCATGGCGGACAACACATCGGCACGCAGGGCATCGTGCATCATGTCGGCTTCCATGTGGTTGCGCAGCACCGTCATGCTGACCTCGTTATTCTGCACGGCGTCACCCATCCGGGTATTTCCCAGGTAGCCGGCCAGGCTCATGATCAATGCGGTCAGCAACCCGGTCGCAATCAACAGAATCAAGCGTAATTTGATCGTCATGCCTGTCATCCCCATAGCCTGGACAGCCGGTTGGGAAGCCAACCGCTCGACCGTCATTAAGAGCGTTATCGGCAACCGCTGCGGTTAGTGAAGCCCGGGTTTGCGGATCTGCGCAGATCCCTTAAGCTGGTCGACTTTTGCCCTGCCCGGAATTGCCCATGTCTCGAAGTATCGCCCGCCTCGCCGTCCTGCTGGGTCTGATCACCGCCGTCGGGCCCTTCGCCATCGACATCTACCTGCCCGCCCTCCCCACCCTGGGCGCCAGCCTGCAGGCCTCGCCGGCTGCGGTGCAGATGAGCCTCACGGTGTTCTTCGTGATCGTCGGCCTGTGCCAATTGTTCTACGGGCCGATCAGTGATGTGTTCGGGCGCAAACCGCCGATCTATGCCGGCCTGGTGATTTTCGCCGTGGGCAGTATCGGCTGCGCGCTGGCCCCGACCATCGAAGCGCTGATCGCCTTTCGCGCCCTGCAGGCATTCGGCGCGTGTGCCGGGATGGTGATTCCCAGGGCGATCGTGCGCGACCTGTACACCGGCCACGAAGCCGCGCGCCTGATGGCCTTGTTGATGTTGGTGTTGAGCGTCTCGCCGATCCTTGCGCCGCTGGCCGGCAGCCTGATCATTTCACTGTGGAGCTGGCGCGAAGTGTTTGCCGTATTGGCGGTCGTAGCGCTGGCGTGCCTGGTGATGACCATCGTACGACTGCCGGAAACCCACCCGGCCGAACGCCGGCTGGGCAAGACCATCGGCAACGCGTTCGGCAGCTACGGCGCGCTGCTGCGTGATCCGGTCTTCACCGGGTTGTCGGTGGTCTGCGGGTTTGGCCTGGCGACATTCTTTGTATTCATCGGCAGCGCGCCGTTCGTGTACATCGAGTATTTCGGCTTGACGCCGACCCAATTCAGCCTGTGCTTTGCGCTGAACGCCGCGTCGTTTTTTGCCATGAGCCAAATGACCGCGCGCCTCAGCGCACGCTTCGGCCTGGCGCCCTTGATTCGTTGGTCGGTGGTGGCCGTCGCCGCGGTCATGCTGTTGCTGGCCGCCACTACCCTGTGGGTCGATAGCCTGCCTGTGATGATGTCGCTGCTGTTTGTCGGCTTCGGTTTCCTGGGCCTGCTGTTGCCGGCGGCCGGTGTCTTGTCGCTGGAGGACCACGGCGCGGTGGCGGGCTCTGCGTCGGCGTTGCTGGGGGCGATCCAGATGATCACCGCCGCCGTGTCCATGACCCTGGTCGGTGTGTTTGCCGACCACACTCCCG
This sequence comes from Pseudomonas viridiflava, assembly GCF_900580675.1. Taxonomy (GTDB): domain Bacteria; phylum Pseudomonadota; class Gammaproteobacteria; order Pseudomonadales; family Pseudomonadaceae; genus Aquipseudomonas. The sequence continues at coordinate 16,573 of NZ_UTBG01000244.1, read as the reverse complement.
CGCCGATGTTGATCGGCATCGCGCTGTGTGCCGTGGCGGCGATGCTCACCGTGCTGTGGACGTTGCGCCGCTTGCCGGCGCATCTGGCCAGCGCCCCGCCTGCACCCTGAGGGCACGGCCAACCACTCGTCGGGCGTGCAGTGCATCCGTTACAACTATCGCCGCCGCAGGAACTACTAACTCAATAGCACCCTTAAAAGCGCTATGGAGACTGTAATGACTGACTACCCACGCCCACCCTTCGCCCCTCAAGCCCAGGCCGTACCCGGTTCGCAGAAGAAAATGGACCCGTATCCCGACTGCGGCGAGCAAAGCTACACAGGCTCCGGCCGTCTGGCCAACAAGATCGCGCTGATCACCGGCGCCGACAGCGGCATTGGTCGCGCAGTCGCCATTGCCTTTGCACGTGAAGGCGCCGATGTGGCCATCGCCTATCTGGATGAGCATGAGGACGCCAAGGAAACCGCACGCTGGGTTGAAGAAGCCGGGCGCCAATGCCTGCTGCTGCCTGGCGATATCGCGCAAAAGGCCACCTGCCAGGCGCTGGTGGACAAGACGGTTGAGCAGTTCGGCCGCATCGACGTGCTGGTCAACAACGCCGCGTTCCAGATGAACCACGAAACCCTCGAAGAGATCGAGGATGAGGAGTGGGTGAAGACCTTCGATATCAACATCACGGCGATGTTTCGCATCTGCAAGGCTGCATTGCCGCACATGAAGGCCGGCAGTTCGATCATCAACACCAGTTCGGTCAATTCCGACATGCCCAAGCCGACACTGCTGGCCTACGCCGCCACCAAGGGCGCGATTGCCAACTTCACCGGTGGCCTCGCGCAGTTGCTCGGCAGCAAGGGCATCCGCGTCAACAGCGTGGCACCGGGCCCGATCTGGACACCGTTGATCGTCGCAACCATGACCGATGAAGACGTGAAAAGCTTCGGCAGCGAGACCCCATTGGGCCGCCCGGGCCAGCCGGTGGAAGTCGCGCCGATCTATGTGCTGCTGGCGTCGGATGAAGCCAGCTACATTTCCGGTTCGCGCTACGCCGTCACAGGCGGTAAACCGATCCTCTAAAGCCACACGCAAAAACCTGTGGGAGGGGGCTTGCCCCCGATGGCGGTCTATCAGTTAGCTTGTTTGTAACTGACCCACCGCTTTCGCGAGCAAGCCCGCTCCCACATTTTGATCCTCACCAGGCTTGACGTTACAGGTCAAACCGGTCCACCGCCCGCCGCCGCTCATTGTCATCACGCACGTCATAGCTGGCAGTGGTCTGGATATTGGTGTGATGCGCGAGTTTCTGCGCAATCGATAAGTCATGCTCTTCGATAACCCGCGTGATAAACGAGCGGCGAAAGTCATGGGGCATGATCTTCACGCCCACCTGCTCGCCGCGCTGGCGCGCAATGTAGTAAATCGCATGCTTGGTGATGCGTTCACGGGTGATATGGCTGCCGCGGCGGATACGGTTGAACAGAAAACTATCGTCCTGCTCGCCCTCTTTGAGCTGCTCACGGCGAAACGCCAGCCATGCCTGCAACTTGGCGAAGGCCCAATCCGGCGCGTATTTGATCAGCTCCTTATTGCCCTTGCCGATCACCCGCAGGCTGCGCTCCTCGAAGTTGATCTGCGCCAGGTCGAGGTTGACCGACTCCGACTTGCGCATGCCTGACCCATACAAAATCCCGATCACCGCTGCGTCGCGCAGGCCCTGTGGGCGCGGGTCGGCAGCGCAGACGTCCATCAACTCGCGGATCAGCGTACGCCGCAGGTTGCGCCCCTGGCCCAGTCGGGTGCCGGGGGCGGGCTTGACTGTACGCATGCGCAACAAATGCTCTTGGCTGATCAGGCTCAAGCGCCAGGCTTCATTCATCACCCCGCGCACTGCGTTTACGTACAAAGACGACGTGTTCGGCGCATAGCCGTCCTCACGCAAAGCGGCGACCAAGGCGATCACGTGTTCGGGTTGCAGCAGGTGCCAGTCGATGTCTTCGAGGTTGATGTCGTCGAAGCCCAGGCGGTCGGCGGCGTCCTGCAGCACGTAGCGCATGGTCAGTTGGCTCGAGGGGGCCAGGCGGGTGAGATAAAGCGTCAGCGGGTTGCGGATAGACTCAGTCAAGGTAGATCAGCCTTTGGATTAAATACCTCGATCAAGCCATTGTTTAATCGAGGTATTTAGTGAATTGGCGAAGGCTGAGTCTACCCCACTCCGGGCGCTCGGACCAAATCACGGGGCGCTGTCGTCGTCCTCGGTCGGCGCTGGCGGCTGAGTCTGCGTCTGGCTCCATTCGGTGTCCTGCTTCTGCATCAGCGCGAACCAGTGCTGGCGCATAAACGTCAGGTAAGCCTCTGGGGCCTTGGCAAAATCCTTCTCATCGCCGTAGCAACCTGGCAGCGGCAACTCGGTGCCCTGCTCCTTGTACTGGCTGACCAGTGCCTGCTGGCCCGCCACGCTGCAATCCTTGGGCAACGGCATGCCACGCAGGGCCCCGGCTTCCTCGTCCCACCAGCTTGCACCGACCCGGTCCACGCCACGCAGGCGGTACTTCAGCGACTTGCCCACGTGCATGATCAGCTTGAATTCATGGGGGCTGACATCGCTGGTGCAGGTCCGCGAATACCCCACCGTGGCCTGGGTAATGCCATCGCCGGTCAGGTCGGTGACCTTGGTCGCGGCCATGTCGAAGCGCAGGGACGCGTCGAATTCGCAATGCTGTACGTCGTCGTAGAGCATCCACACGCGTTTGGGGCGGTTGCCATCGATGAGGTACTGGGCCGCATACACAAATGCCGACTGAGTGCCGTCATCGTCGCGCTCGCTGACCTGCTCGGCGAGCACCAGCAGGTTCTTGCCCTGATGATCGTCCCAGGTATACGCGGCGATTTGTTTACCACGCACTTCCACACCGTCCGGCACCTGGTCGATGCTGGTCAGTGCTACCGCTTCATCGGCCTGCACCGTCGTGACGCACGCCACGCTCATCAGCAAACCCATCAATACTGGCCGTAAAAGCTGCACGCTATTCATCCGACTACCCTGGCAAGAGACGGCTTACTTTACCGGCACTTGGGGCGCATTGCAGAGAAGATTGTTGAATAAAATTAGACGGCTGCTCAGGCCCGGCGCCGTTGAACCAAATGTTCCTCAGACAGTTCCTATATCGCCGGCCAACTGAACCGCTTAATACCCCTATTTGGCTAGCTGAACCCTAGCTGTCTACCTGTCAAATAAACGAGTTTTTCATCTGCCTTTCATATCTGTTCAACATTTTTGCGCTTAATCTTGGATACATAACTTCAGAGCAAACCACGCATAGGCGTCTAACCTGTTGATTACGTTTCACCTTTAGCATCGCTTTGTATCCGGCGGGCTGTATTTTCGCCCAATGATTGCTGCTGTTTTCACGCTCCAAATTGTTCTAACCCCCGAGGTCATGAATCTTTGAAACCCTACCCAATTCATTGTGTGTCGATCGTTATCCCGGTCTACAACGAACAAGAAAGCCTGCCTGAACTGTTGCGCCGTACTACCGCCGCCTGCAAACAGCTGGCCTACGAATACGAAATCATCCTGGTAGATGACGGTAGCCGCGACAATTCAGCCCAACTGCTGGAAGACGCCGCCGCTGAAGACGGCAGCAACGTGGTGGCGGTGATCCTCAACCGTAACTACGGCCAGCACGCGGCGATCATGGCCGGCTTCGAGCAATGCCGGGGCGAAGTGGTGATCACCCTCGATGCCGACCTGCAGAACCCGCCCGAAGAAATCCCGCGCCTGGTCGAACAAGCCGCCCTGGGTTACGACGTGGTCGCCACCGTGCGCAACAATCGCCAGGACTCGGCCTTTCGCCGCTGGCCGTCGCGCCTGATCAACCTCGCCGTGCAACGCTCCACCGGCGTGGCCATGACCGACTACGGCTGCATGCTGCGCGCTTACCGGCGCACCATCGTCGACGCCATGCTCGCCTGCCGCGAGCGCAGCACGTTTATCCCGATCCTGGCCAACGGCTTTGCCCGTCACACCACGGAAATCCTGGTGCACCACGCCGAACGTGAACACGGCGAATCCAAATACAGCGCCATGCGCCTGATCAGCCTGATGTTCGACCTGCTGACCTGCATGACCACCACCCCGCTGCGCCTGCTGTCCATCGTCGGCTTCAGCCTGGCGGCCCTGGGCATGCTGTTCGCCTTTGCGTTGATCATCCTGCGCCTGGCCTTTGGTGCCGAATGGGCCGGCGACGGCATGTTCGTGCTGTTCGCAGTGCTGTTCGTGTTCACCGGTGGCCAGTTCATCGGCATGGGCCTGCTGGGTGAATACCTGGGCCGCATGTACAGCGATGTACGCGCCCGCCCCCGGTTCTTTATTGAAAAAGTGTTGCGTAACCAACCCGCAGCACCGGCTCCGGTGGTCGTCGTTGACGGCCTGGTGTCCTCCCATACCACTTCTACTCCTCCTTCCGATCAGGTTTCGTCATGAATTCAAAAGCCGTTGTCTTCGCTTACCACGATATTGGCTGCGCAGGCATTGAAGCCCTGCTGACCGCCGGCTACGACATTGCTGCCGTGTTTACTCATGCCGATGACCCCAAGGAAAACAACTTCTACGGCTCCGTCGCCCAGCTGTGCGCCCGCAACGGCATCCCGGTGCATGCGCCGGAAGACGCCAACCACCCGCTATGGATCGAGCGCATCGCCAAGCTCAACCCGGACTTCATCTTCTCCTTCTACTACCGCAACCTGCTGAGCGAAGCCCTGTTGGCCACCGCCCGCCAAGGCGCGTTCAACCTGCACGGCTCGCTGCTGCCGAAATACCGCGGCCGCGCACCGGCCAACTGGGTGCTGGTAAAGGGTGAAACCGAAACCGGCGTGACCCTGCACCGTATGGTCAAGCGTGCCGATGCCGGCGCGATCCTGGCCCAGCAGAAAGTCGCCATCGAGCGCACCGACACCGGCCTGACCTTGCACGCCAAACTGCGCGACGCCGCCAGTAACCTGCTGCGCGATGCCCTGCCGCAACTGGCCCAGGGCAAGTTGACTGAAACGGCCCAGGATGAAAGCCAGGCCACCTACTTCGGTCGCCGCACTGCTGCCGATGGCAAGCTGGACTGGAAAAAACCGGCTGAAGAACTGTTCAACCTGGTGCGTGCCGTGACCCAACCGTACCCAGGCGCATTCTGCGCGGTCGGCGAGCACAAACTGATCGTGTGGCAAGCCGAAGTGGCCAAGGGCAACGAAGGCCTGGCGCCGGGCCGTGTGATCAGCGTCAACCCGCTGCGCATTGCCTGCGGCGAAGACTCGCTGGTGGTCAAGTTCGGCCAACGCAACGACAACGGCCTGTACCTGGCCGGCCCGTCGCTGGCCAATGAGCTGGGCCTGGTCGACGGCTCCGTACTGCGCGGCGCCGAGTCGGGCCGCAAGCCACGCCGTACGCGTGTACTGATCCTGGGCGTGAACGGTTTTATCGGTAACCACCTGTCCGAGCGCCTGCTGCGTGACGACCGTTACGAAGTCTACGGCCTGGACATCGGCTCCGACGCCATCGAGCGCCTGCGCAGCCACCCGAATTTCCATTACGTGGAAGGCGACATCAGCATCCACACCGAATGGATCGAATACCACATCAAGAAGTGCGACGTGGTCCTGCCGCTGGTGGCCATCGCCACGCCGATCGAGTACACCCGCAACCCGCTGCGTGTGTTCGAACTCGACTTCGAGGAAAACCTCAAGCTGGTGCGCTACTGCGTCAAGTACAACAAACGCGTGATCTTCCCGTCGACCTCCGAAGTCTATGGCATGTGCCAGGACCAGTACTTTGACGAAGACACCTCCAACCTAGTGGTCGGCCCGGTCAACAAGCAACGCTGGATCTACTCGGTTTCCAAGCAACTGCTCGACCGCGTGATCTGGGCCTACGGCGCCAAGGGCCTGAACTTCACCCTGTTCCGTCCCTTCAACTGGATGGGCCCACGCCTGGATCGCCTGGACTCAGCCCGTATCGGCAGCTCGCGCGCCATCACCCAGTTGATCCTGAACCTGGTGGAAGGCACGCCGATCCGTCTGTTCGACGGTGGCGAGCAGAAGCGCTGCTTCACCGACATCGCCGACGGCATCGAAGCCCTCGCGCGCATCATCGATAACGACAACGATGTGTGCAACGGCCAGATCATCAACATCGGCAACCCGGAAAACGAAGCCAGCATCCGCCAGTTGGGCGAAGAGCTGTTGCGTCAGTTCGAGGCGCACCCGCTGCGCAGCAACTTCCCGCCGTTCGCCGGTTTCCGCGACGTAGAGAGCAAGGCGTTCTACGGCACCGGTTACCAGGACGTGGCGCACCGCAAGCCAAGTATCGAGAACGCCAAGCGCCTGCTGAACTGGGCGCCGACCGTGGAAATGAGCGAGACCATCGGCAACACACTGGACTTCTTCCTGCGTGAAGCCATGCTCGAAATCGCGGACAAAAAGTAATGAAGGCAGGCTTGCGCATCGACGTCGACACCTACCGTGGCACCCGTGAGGGTGTCCCGCGGCTGCTCGAGTCCCTCGACGAAGCCGGGGTCAAAGCGACGTTCTTCTTCAGTGTCGGGCCGGACAACATGGGGCGCCACTTGTGGCGCCTGATCCGCCCGCAATTTCTGTGGAAGATGCTGCGCTCCAACGCTGCCGGCCTGTACGGCTGGGATATTTTGCTGGCCGGCACCGCCTGGCCGGGCAAGCCCATCGGCCGCGACCTGGGGCACTTGATGCGCCAGGCCAAGGCCGCCGGGCATGAGGTCGGCCTGCACGCGTGGGACCACCACGGCTGGCAGGCCAACACCGGGCGCTGGAACGATGCGCAACTGGTCGAGCAGATCCGGCGCGGCGTCGACACCTTGAGCGACATCCTCGGTGAACGCATCGACTGCTCTGCCGCAGCCGGCTGGCGTGCCGACGAGCGCGTGGTGCAAGCCAAGCAAGGTTTCAACTTCCGCTACAACAGCGATTGCCGGGGCACCAGCCTGTTTCGTCCAACCCTGGCCGACGGCAGCGCGGGCACCCCACAAATTCCGGTGGACCTGCCGACCTTCGACGAAGTGGTCGGGCCGGTGGTGGCTGCCAAAGACTTCAACCGCTTCATTCTTGACCGGTTCAACGCGTCGAAACTGAACGTCTACACGATCCACGCAGAGGTAGAAGGGATTCTGATGGCCAATGATTTTCGCCAGTTGCTTGCCCAGGCAGGGCAGCGCGGCATCGACTTCACACCGCTGGGCGACTTGTTGCCGGCGGACCTGACCACCCTGCCCCGGCAACAGCTGGTGCGCGGCGCATTGAGTGGCCGTGAGGGTTGGCTCGGAGTGCAGCAAGCATGATCCGGCGTCTGGCGCTGCCCCTGCTGCTGTTGGCGTTCGGCGTGTTTTACCTGCTGCCGCTGGCCACCCATGGCCTGTGGATTCCGGACGAGACCCGTTATGCGCAGATCAGCCAGGAAATGCTGCTGACCGGCAAGTGGGCCGCGCCGCACTTCATGGGCATCCGCTATTTCGAAAAGCCCGCCGCTGGTTACTGGATGATCGCGCTGGGCCAGGCGATTTTCGGGCAGAACCTGTTCGGCGTGCGCTTTGCCTCGGCGTTAAGCACTGGTTTGAGCATCCTGCTGGTGTACCTGGTGTCGCGCCGCCTGTGGAATGACCCGCAGAAAAGCCTGATCAGCACGCTGCTGTACATGAGTTTCGTCAGCGTCGCGGCCTTGGGCGGTTATGCCAACCTCGACCCGCAATTCACTTTCTGGGTGAACCTGACCGGTGTGGCCCTGTGGTTTTGCTTTGACAGCAGCACCCGCAGCGGGCGTTTGTGGTCCTGGGCGCTGCTCGGCTTCGCCTGCGGCATGGGCTTCATGACCAAGGGCTTCCTGGCGTGGCTGTTGCCGGTATTGATCGCCCTGCCCTACGCGATCTGGCAGAAACGCTTCCGCGAGCTGCTGGGCTACGGTCTGGTTGCTGTGGTAGTGGCGATTGCCGTCAGCCTGCCGTGGGCGCTGGCCGTGCACCTGCAAGAGCCGGACTACTGGAACTTCTTCTTCTGGCACGAGCATATCCAGCGCTTTGCCGGTGACGATGCACAGCACAGCGAGCCGTTCTGGTACTACCTGCCGCTGCTGGTGGCGTTCAGCCTGCCGTGGGTCGCGTTGCTGCCGTCTACCGCCAGACAAGCGTGGCTGAACAAGCGCAGTGCAAAAGTCGGCTTTGTGTTGCTGTGGCTGCTGATGCCCCTGGCGTTCTTCAGCCTGGCCAAAGGCAAGCTGCCGTCCTACATCATGCCGTGCCTGTTGCCCCTGGCCTTGCTGATGGGCAACACCCTGGCGGATAAGCTGGCCGCGGGCCGCGACCGAGCGCTGCGCATCAATGGCTGGCTGAACCTGGTGATTGGCGTGCTGGTATTGCTCGCGCTGACGTGGTTCCAGTTGAAAAAGCCGGTGTATGAACACGGCCAGGAAACCCTCAGCCTGGTGCTGGTGTTTGTCTTCCTGTTCGGCTGGATCCTCGCCAACCTGCTGCAGGCTGCCCGGCCCTTGCGCCTGTGGGCCGCGCCGGTGCTCGGCAGCTGGCTGATGGTTGCGCTGTTGCCCGCCGCTTTGCCGCATTCGGTGGTTTACAACAAGACCCCGGACCAATTCATCATCGACCACCTGCCGGAGCTGAGCCCCGCCAGCGCCTTGCTCAGCAACGACCTCGGCGCCGCATCAGCCCTGGCGTGGCGCCTGCAACGCCCGGATGTGACGCTTTACAACACCGTCGGCGAGGTCAAATACGGCCTGGCCTACCCGGATGCCGGCCATCACCAGGTCGATACCCGGCAAGTCCGGCAATGGATGAGCGAGGCGCGCAAACAAGGCCCGGTCGGCGTGGTGATGCGTGTTAAAGGCGACGATGAAATGGCCGAAGTCGCCCTGTTGCCCACCGACGGCAAGCGCTATGAGCAAGGCAATATCGTGATTCTGATCTTCCCGCAGGCCGCGCCATGATCACCCTCCTGCTGTTACTGGCCGCCTGCCTCCTGACCTGCATGGGCCAGGTTTCGCAGAAGTTTGCCGTGGAAAGCTGGCGTGACCTGCCGGACGGCTGGGCGCTGAAACTGCGCTCGCCGTGGCTGTGGACGGCGCTGGTGTGCCTGGGCCTGGGTTTGCTGGTGTGGCTGCTGGTGTTGCAGCGCCTGGAAGTGGGCATCGCCTACCCCATGCTCAGCCTGAATTTTGTACTGGTTACGTTAATGGCGCGCTTTGTGTTCCATGAGCACATCGACGGCCGCCACTGGCTGGGCGTGGCGCTGGTGATCGGCGGCGTCGTGCTGCTGGGGCGTCACGTATGAGCCGCGCCACAGGCTTTGCCCTGGCGCTGGGCAGCGTCGGTCTGGTCAGCGCAGCCCAGCTGGGGATGCGTTGGAGCATGACGCGCTTGCCGCTGCCCAACGAATGGTTGAGTGCCCGGATTGATCTCGCGGCACTCGGCGTGGTGTTCCTGGCGATCCTGGCCTACGCGCTGTCGATGCTCTGCTGGCTCGGCGCGCTCAAGCACCTGCCATTGGGCCGCGCTTATTCACTGCTGAGCATCAGCTACGCGCTGGTGTACCTGCTGGCGGCCAGCCTGCCAGTGTTCAACGAAGATTTTTCGCTTTCAAAAACCCTGGGGGTGGCGCTGGTCATCCTCGGAGTGCTGGTTATCAACTCTCGCCGTGCTAGCGCTACAAGTCCCAGGAATGCCCCATGAAAATCAGTGTATTTGGTAGTGGTTACGTCGGTCTGGTACAGGCCACCGTATTAGCCGAAGTCGGTCACGATGTGATCTGCATGGACGTCGATCAGAACAAGGTCAAGCTGTTGCAGCAGGGCCATGTGAGCATCTTCGAGCCGGGGCTGGCCGCGATGGTCAAGGAGAACCTGGAAAGCGGGCGCCTGCACTTCACCTATGACGAAAAACTCGCGGTGGAACACGGCGAGGTCTTGTTTATTGCCGTGGGCACGCCCTCGGACGAGGACGGCTCGGCCGACCTGAAATATGTGCTGTCGGTGGGCGACGCAGTGGCGCGTCACCGGGTCGACCCGGTGATTCTGGTGGAAAAATCCACCGTGCCCGTGGGCACTGGCGACACCCTGCGCGCGCACATGGAAAAAGCCCTGCGCCTGGCTGGCCGGCACCTGGAGTTCGATATCGTCTCCAACCCGGAATTCCTCAAGGAAGGCTCGGCCGTTTCCGATTGTCGCCGCCCGGACCGTATCGTCATCGGTTGCGAGCGCGAAGAAGTGCGCGAAGTGATGCGCGAGCTGTACGCGCCGTTCAACCGCAACCATGACCGCATTATCTTCATGGACCTGCGCAGCGCCGAGCTGACCAAGTACGCCGCCAACTGCATGCTGGCGACCAAGATCAGCTTTATCAACCAGATCGCCGAGCTTGCCGAACACCTTGGCGCCGACATCGAAGCCGTGCGCCTGGGCATCGGCGCCGACTCACGCATTGGCTACCACTTCATCTATCCCGGCTGCGGCTACGGTGGTTCGTGCTTCCCCAAGGACATGCGTGCCCTGATCCACAGCGCCAAGCAGGCCAACTGCTCGAGCGACTTGCTGGAAGCGGTGGAAGCGATCAACCAGCGCCAGAAGAGCAAACTGTTTGAGCGCGTCAATGCGTTCTTCAAGGGCAACCTGCGCGGCAAGACCTTCGCCTTGTGGGGGCTGGCCTTCAAGCCCAACACCGATGACATGCGCGATGCGCCAAGCCGGGTGCTGATGGAAGCCCTGTGGGCCGCCGGCGCCAACGTACGCGCGTTTGACCCCGAAGCCATGCAGGAAACCCAGCGCATATACGGTGATGACCCGCGGCTGATGCTGATGGGCACTCCGGAATCCACTTTGAGCGGCTCCGATGCGCTGATCGTGTGCACCGAGTGGCAGCAGTTCAAGGCGCCGGACTTCGACCTGATCCACCAACGCCTGAAAACCCCGGTGATCTTCGATGGTCGCAACCTGTACGAAGGTGAGCGCCTGGCGCGTAAAGGCTTCCAGTACTTCCCGATAGGCCGTGGGGATTCCTGCCAGTTACCTATCCCGCAACGGCAATGGTTTCCGCAGGTCGTGGAAGCCTGATAGGTGAACAAAGCTCAACCGCCCCTGCTGAACCTGACGATCCGCCGCCAATCCCTCGGCTTGGGCGTGCTCGCGCTGTTGTTGTTTATCGCCGGCAGCTGGCACCAGGCGATTATCGGCTTCGACTCGCGCTTCGTGCTCTTCGCCCAGGAGATGCTGCGCCATGGGCCCGGGTTCTTCCCCACCACCTACGGGCAGCCGTATGCCGATTACCTGGCCACCTCGACGCTGCTGACCTGGCTGCTCTCGCTGCCTCTGGGCCAGGTCACCAGCCTCACGGCCTGGCTGCCCACGGCGACGGCGTCGGCAGTGATTGTCACCCTGGTGTACCGCCTCACGGCGCCCTACTCCCAGCGTTGGGGCCTGCTGAGCATCGCGCTGCTGTTGCTGAGCAGTACGTTTATCAGCGAGACCCGTTCGGTGTCCCTCGACCAAATGCTCGCGGCCATCACCCTGGCGGTGTTCTACCTGGGGTATGCGCATGACCATTTCGGGGCAAACAAACGCCTGCACTGGTTGTACCTGCTGCTGATTATCGGCTTTGCCATCCGGGGCCCGATTGGCCTGGTGGTGCCTGCAGGCGTGTTGTGCAGCTATTACCTGATCAACCGCCAATGGCGCCAATTGCTCAGTTTTGGCTTGTTGGCCTTTGCGCTGCTGGTGGCCGGCGTGGGCCTGTTGCTGCTGATGGCCAAGCTCAGTGGCGGCGAAAGCTTCATGCAGGACGTGATCCGCATGCAGTTCCTGGGGCGCATGGATGGCAGCGAAGGCTCCAGCGGCGTGCTGTATTACTTCACCAGCTCACTGGGCAATTACGCGATGGCGTATCCGCTGGCGCTGCTGGTGCTGCTGGCCGTGGCGCTGGGTGGGCGACGCACGCCGGAACCGGCCCTGCAGTTGGTACTGTACTGCGCGGCCGCCGGCTTGCTGGTGATGCTGGGCCTGTCGATTCCCGAGGCGAAAAAAGCCCGCTATGTGCTGCCGATGCTGCCCATGGCGGCGATCATTGCGGCCTATCCGTTCCAGGCCGGGCACGGTCGACTGTTTGCCGGGCTCCGCGGGCTGATGCTGGCCATCTGGACGGTGCTTCCGGCGTTGCTGATCGCCGGCCTGATCGTCGCGCGTCGCCACTATGCGGAGCAATTGGACGCTTTAGGGCTGGCATTCGCGGTGCTGGGCGGGTTGCAGGCCCTGGCGCTGCTGGCGTTGTGGAAAGCCAGGCCCATTGGGCCGGCTTTGGTCGCCGTCGTGGCGGTATGGGTGACCTATATCGGCGTGGTCGAGCCGCTGGTACGCGCGGTGTACGACACCCGCACCTTCACGCTGCAGGTGCATGAGCAGGTCATGCAACAGCGGGCGCCGGTGATCTTGCACGGCCTGGGCAAAGACGCCAAGGCGATCAAATATATGGTTAACCTCAACTGCGACGAGGTACCTTTGTTCACCCAGCAACCCGCTGACCTGAACCCGATACAAGGGCCGGCCTGGCTGGTGATGAGCGAGGCGGATTACAAGAGTTTGCAAGACCCGCGTTTTCGCGACATCACCCCCACCCTGACCGGCGAGTTTGATCGCAACGCGTATGTGCTGCTGTATCTGGCCAAAATCCCGCGACCTTGAATCAACGTCACCAGCCTGGAATAGTCCTACACACCTATACGTAATGGCTGGTGTCATTTCACTTTCCCGCGCCTGAAACCCCTCTGTAAACTCCAGTCCCATGTGCGGTGAATATTTACCGCCATGGGTCATGGATAACAACAGGGACGCTATAGCCATCGCGGCTTATTTCAGATGAGGACAACGCCGTGCCAGATGATGTTTCGCATGACACCTGTACTGCTCCAGCCCGCGATAAGGTGCACGTCGGCTATCTACCCGTTCCGCCGCTGCACCGACTGATGCAGTTGCGCAATGCCCTGGTGGCACTGAAAGGGCCGCTGAGCAATGACCCCGAGCTACAGGCAAACCTGCGTAACCGCTTGTTCAACGCTGAAACCGATGACCGTGTACTGGGAAAACTCACCACACCGCTCCCGACGTAGTCTGCTGGGTTCATGGCCTTTAAATTCATTTTTTTGTATTCAACCCTCATTAATATGCATTGGCACTGCCTTGACCGGCACGGCACACTGCACAGGTTCCTTCCCCCAAACGTTGGAACCTTCAAGGGCTTTTCCGGGCAACCAGACAAGCCTTTTTTTTGCCTGCTGTTTATGGACTCGTCTCATGCTTACTCGCTGGTTCCCCGCCGCCATCAATACCCGCCCGACAGAATGGAGCCGCGCCGCGATCGGCATGGCGCTGGGCTCGCTTTTCAGTGTCTGGCTGTGTGCCCAGGTATTTGGCATGCAGGTAGCGCTGCATCTGCTGGGTCCGCTGGGGGCTTCGGCAGTGTTGCTGTTCGCGGTGTCATCCGGGGCGCTGGCTCAGCCGTGGTCGATCATTGGCAGCTATGTGTGCGCCGGTGTCGTGGCCTTGCTGGTTGCTCGCGTGCTGGGGCGTACCCTGGGCGGCGCCTGCCTGGCGGCCGGGATGGCAGTGGTGTTGATGTGCTGGCTGCGCTGCCTGCACCCGCCTGCCGGCGGTCTGGCCATGACCCTGGTACTGGCGGACCCGGCCTCGGCGGCCCTTGGCTGGCATGAATTGGGCGCCGTGCTCCTGGGGGCCGGGGCGCTGCTGGGCTTCGCACTGGCCTACAACAACGCAACACGCACGCGCTACCCCAAGGGTGCAGCCGAGGCGCCAGCGATGCTCGTACCTGTCCCTCAAGCCGGGACCGATCCTGCCATTACCGCCACCGACCTGAAATTGGCGTTGGCCGAAATGGAGCAGTTCTTCGACGTGGCGCCCGCGGAACTGGAACAACTGATCCACACCGCAGAACAGCATGCGCGGCGCCGCAGCATTGGCGAGGTCCTGGCCAGCCGGGTGCCCTGAAGCCACCCACGCTTCGCTGCATAAATGCAAAAACGACCTGCATGATTGAAGGTTGTACTGGGCAAATTTGCACTGGTACGATCAAGAGAAGGTTCGCCCGCGAACATCTTGATAAAGAACAATAAAAGCAGGGAGTTACAGATGACTGCCGAGGTTTCGATCCACGCTCGCAGCGCCGATTTACTGCAGGACGACGTATTGGCCGACGTACGCAACCATATCGGCCACCTCACCCTCAACCGCCGCGCCGGTCTCAATGCCATTACCCTGGGCATGGTGCGCAGCCTGACCCGGCAGTTACAGGACTGGGAAGACGACCCCCTGGTGTATGCCGTGGTGCTGCGCGGCGCCGGCGACAAGGCCTTTTGTGCCGGTGGCGACATTCGCTCGCTCTACGACAGCTTCAACAACGGCGACAGCCTGCACCAGGACTTCTTCGTTGAAGAATATGCGCTGGACCTGGCCATCCATCACTACCGCAAGCCCGTACTGGCCCTGATGGACGGCTTTGTGCTGGGCGGCGGCATGGGCCTGGTGCAAGGCGCCGATTTGCGTGTTGTCACCGAGCGCAGCCGCCTGGCGATGCCGGAAGTGGCCATTGGTTACTTCCCGGACGTCGGCGGCAGCTACTTCCTGCCACGGATTCCCGGCGAGCTGGGGATCTACCTTGGCGTGACCGGGGTACAGATCCGCGCGGCCGACGCGCTGTACTGCGGTTTGGCCGATTGGTACCTGGACAGTAGCAAACTCACAGACCTGGACCACACACTCGACCACCTGCAATGGCACGACACCCCGCGCAAGGATTTACAAGGGGTGCTGGCTAAACTCGCGGTGCAGCAATTGCCCGACGCCCCGCTCGCCGCCCTGCGCCCGGCCATCGACCACTTCTTCGGGCTGCCGGATGTGCCGAGCATCGTTGAGCAGTTGCAGCAAGTCACCGTCGCCGATAGCCATGAATGGGCACTCAATACCGTCCAGCTCATGCAAACCCGCTCGCCCTTGGCCATGGCTGTCACCCTGGAGATGCTGAGGCGCGGCCGTCACTTGCCGCTCGAACGCTGCTTTGCCCTGGAACTGCACCTGGACCGTCAATGGTTCGAACGCGGCGATCTGATTGAAGGTGTCCGCGCTCTGATCATCGACAAGGACAAGACACCGCGGTGGAACCCGTCGAGCCTGCATGGGCTAGATAAAACCCATGTCGAAAGCTTCTTCCATCACTTCGAGCAGGTTGTGAACTAAATCATGCAAGATATTGAATATACAGAAGAACAGATAATGATCCGCGACATGGCGCGTGACTTTGCCCGCGGTGAAATCGCACCCCACGCCCAAGCCTGGGAGAAAGCCGGCTGGATCGACGACGCGCTGGTGGCGAAGATGGGCGAACTCGGCCTGCTGGGCATGGTGGTGCCGGAAGAATGGGGTGGCACTTATGTCGATTACGTGGCGTATGCCCTGGCGGTTGAAGAGATTTCCGCCGGCGATGGCGCTACCGGCGCGTTGATGAGTATCCATAATTCAGTCGGTTGCGGGCCAATCCTCAACTACGGCACACAAGAACAGAAGGAAACCTGGCTGGCCGACCTCGCCAGCGGCCAGGCGATTGGTTGCTTCTGCCTGACCGAGCCCCAGGCCGGCTCCGAAGCGCACAACCTGCGCACCCGCGCCGAACTGCGCGACGGCAACTGGGTGATCAATGGTGCCAAGCAATTTGTCAGCAACGGCAAGCGCGCCAAGCTGGCGATCGTATTCGCGGTGACCGACCCTGATTTGGGCAAAAAAGGCTTATCGGCGTTTTTGGTGCCCACCGACACGCCAGGGTTTGTGGTCGACCGCACCGAGCACAAGATGGGCATTCGCGCCTCGGACACCTGCGCCGTCACCCTTAACCAGTGCACCGTTCCCGAGGCCAACCTGCTGGGCGAGCGCGGCAAAGGCCTGGCGATTGCGCTGTCGAACCTGGAGGGCGGGCGTATCGGCATTGCTGCCCAGGCCTTGGGCATCGCCCGTGCGGCATTTGAAGCTGCGCTGGCCTATGCCCGTGACCGCGTGCAATTCGACAAGGCAATCATTGAGCATCAAAGCGTGGCCAACCTGCTGGCGGATATGCAGACCCGGCTGAATGCTGCACGGCTGCTGATCCTGCACGCAGCGCGCCTGCGTTCCGCGGGCAAGCCGTGTTTGTCGGAGGCTTCACAGGCCAAGTTGTTCGCCTCGGAAATGGCCGAGAAAGTCTGCTCCTCGGCGATGCAGATTCATGGGGGGTATGGGTATCTGGAGGATCATCCGGTGGAGCGGTATTACCGGGATGCGCGGATTACGCAGATTTATGAGGGGACGAGTGAGATTCAGCGGATGGTGATTGCTCGGGAGTTGAAGAATTATCAGCTTTGAGGGGGGCTTTCGGGGGGGGGGGTAACCGTTGCTGCGGTAACGGCGGCTTAGGGTTCCGCCCTTACGGCGGGTCACTTTTGGAAAAGAGCCCCAAAAGTAGCCAAAAGGGCT
>NZ_UTBG01000245.1 GCF_900580675.1 Pseudomonas viridiflava | reverse complement strand
GAAAGTGGCAATGAATCAGTTTGCGATTCTTTACGGAGACCGATTTACCAGACCGAGCTGGTAAAACAACGGCCTGCCTGACGGCAGGCCCTAACCAGCCCGAACACAAAAAAACTGATACTCCCCTTCAGACAGCCCGAGGCTTCCTGACCAACCGCAACCCCGCAATCACCACCGCAAACACCGCAAATGTCGTGTTGTACAGCGCCAACGCCGGCAACCCGAATACCATCCCCAGCATCGCCATACCCCACCCCGCACGGCCCGGCACAAAGAACGCCAACACCGACGCGACCAGTGCCGTCCAGCCCATCACCTTGAAGTGAATCATCATCCCCAGGTTCGAGCGCACCTGGCATTCCCAGCGGCTGGCTTCATCCACACAGATGCCAACCCAGCGGCCATCCTCCATAAAGCCATAACGTACGCCATAGCTGGCAGCCAACCATAACGACAGGGCAATAAGCAGTAGAATCAACGGCAAGCGGCGGGACATGGGGCACTCCGATAGGCAAAAACGGCGCTCAGCTTAATGCCCCTGCTGCCGTTAGCAAGGCGCATACACACAATTAGTGTCCATGAGTGCCTGGCAAAGTGTATCTTCTGGCTACTATTACCCCGATTCCGACGTTTTTTCCGACTTTTAGTGCCGAGGGCTGGCACTTCGGTGGCAACGCGGTGGTCATAGCCTGCGAACTTCATTCAGCACCTTTCCTCTTAGGGATTAAGTCATGCTCCGTTCCTTGCGCTGCGCTGCCTTGCTGGGCAGCCTTTTTTTGAGTGCGTCAGCACTGGCCGTCGATATCGACCAAGCCACCTATGGCTACCCTTTGACGAACCCGTTCGAAGCGACTATCGCCACCACCCCGCCCGACCTTCGGCCTAAATTGCCGACCGACGATGAGATCAACCAATCCGACTACACCCTGAACATGCGCCCCGAGCGCGAGTTCAGCCTGCCCGACAACTTCTGGGCCGTTAAGAAGCTCACCTACCGAATCGCCAAGCAGGACCGTGCCGCACCGCTGATCTTCCTTATCGCCGGCACCGGTGCGCGGTTCGACAGCAGCATCAACGAATACCTGAAAAAGCTGTATTACCAGGCTGGCTACCATGTGGTTCAGCTGTCGTCGCCGACCAGTTTCGACTTCATCGCTTCTGCCTCGCGCTTCGCCACTCCCGGCATCAGCCAGGAAGACGCCGAGGACATGTACCGCGTGATGCAGGCCGTGCGTGCGCAGAATGCCTCCCTGCCAGTGACCGACTTCTACCTCACCGGCTACAGCCTCGGCGCCCTGGATGCGGCATTTGTCAGCAAGCTGGACGAGACGCGTCGCAGCTTCAACTTCAAGAAAGTGCTGCTGCTCAACCCGCCGGTCAACCTCTACACGTCGATCACCAACCTCGACAAGCTGGTACAGACCGAGGTCAAGGGCATCAACAACACCACCACTTTCTATGAGCTGGTGCTGAACAAGCTGACCCGCTACTTCCAGCAAAAGGGCTATATCGACCTCAACGACGCCCTGCTCTACGATTTCCAACAATCCAAACAGCACCTGACCAACGAACAGATGGCCATGCTGATCGGCACCTCGTTCCGCTTCTCGGCGGCCGATATCGCCTTTACTTCGGACCTGATCAACCGCCGCGGCCTGATCATCCCGCCGAAGTACCCGATCACCGAAGGCACCAGCCTCACGCCGTTTCTCAAGCGTGCGCTGCAATGCGACTTCGACTGCTACCTCACCGAACAGGTGATCCCGATGTGGCGCGCCCGTTCCGACGGCGGCAGCCTGCTGCAACTGGTTGACCAGGTCAGCCTTTACGCGCTCAAGGACTACCTGCACGACAGTCCGAAAATCGCGGTAATGCACAACGCCGACGACGTGATCCTGGGCCCGGGTGACCTCGGTTTCCTGCGCAAAACCTTCGGCGATCGCTTGACCGTCTACCCGCTGGGCGGCCATTGCGGCAACCTCAATTACCGCGTCAACGCCGACGCCATGCTGGAGTTCTTCCGTGGCTAAATATCTTCTGCTGCTTGCCGCCTTGATGTGTGCAGGCGTGGCCAATGCCGACAACAGCAAGGCTCACGCACCGACCGTGGTGGGTTCCGATGGCTTCAAGGAGCCACTGACCAAGCTCAAGTTCAACCCGGGCCTGGACCAGCGTGAATTTGAGCGCTCTTCCGTCAACGCCCTGAACGTCTATGACCCGCTGGAGTCGTGGAACCGCCGCGTGTACCACTTCAACTACCGCTTCGACCAATGGGTGTTCCTGCCGGTGGTCGACGGTTACCGCTACGTCACGCCAAGCTTCCTGCGCACCGGCGTCAGCAACTTCTTCAACAACCTGGGCGACGTGCCCAACCTGTTGAACAGCCTGCTGCAGTTGAAGGGCCAGCGCTCGCTGGAAACCACCGGACGCCTGCTGCTCAACACCACCATCGGCATCGCCGGCCTGTGGGACCCGGCTACTTCCATGGGCCTGCCGCGCCAGAGCGAAGACTTCGGCCAGACCCTGGGCTTCTACGGCGTGCCCGGCGGTGCGTACCTGGTGCTGCCGATCTTCGGCCCATCGAACCTGCGCGACACCACCGGCCTGATCGTCGACTACGGTGCCGAAACCGAGATCAACTTCCTCAACGTGTCGGAAGTCAGCTCCAACCACCCGGAAATCTGGGCCCTGCGCGCCGTCGACAAGCGCTACCAGACCAGCTTCCGCTACGGCCAGATGAACTCGCCGTTCGAATACGAGAAGGTGCGCTACATCTACACCGAATCGCGCAAGTTGCAGATTGCGGAGTAAACGCCCACAAAAAAGGCCATTCGATTGAATGGCCTTTTTTTGCCCGCGATTTATGCCCTGGCAGCTTTCCAGACCTTGCCGACAGCACTGACCATCGCCAACACGATGGCGCCCGCAATAATCCCCGCCACCGCATTCAGCAAGGTCGGCATCAACCACGCCAAGCCGCCGGTGCTCTGGCTCACCGCTTCGATCCAGTGATGCACCACCGGCACGCCATGGGTCAGGATGCCGCCGCCGACCATGAACATCGCCGCCGTGCCGATCACCGACAGGCTTTTCATCATGTACGGCGCCGCCCGCAAAATCCCACCGCCGATGCTGCGTGCCACTTGGCCGGGCTTCTGGGTGAGCCACAAGCCCAGGTCATCCAGCTTGACGATCCCGGCCACCAGCCCATACACGCCGATGGTCATGACAATGGCGATGCCCGACAGCACGATCACCTGCTGCATCAATGGCGCATCGGCCACGGTGCCGAGGGTGATGGCGATGATTTCCGCCGAGAGGATGAAATCGGTGCGGATCGCCCCCTTGATCTTGTCCTTTTCGAAGGCCACCAGATCGGTGGCCGGGTCGGCCACGGCTTCGACAAGATGTGCCTGCTCTTCGGTGCGCTTGTGCAAAAAGCTGTGCGCGAGCTTTTCAAAGCCCTCGAAACACAGGTAAGCGCCCCCCAGCATCAACAATGGCGTCACCGCCCAAGGCGCAAACGCGCTGATCAACAAAGCGGCGGGCACCAAAATCAGCTTGTTTATAAACGAGCCCTTGGCCACCGCCCATACCACCGGGATTTCCCGTTCTGCCCGTACCCCGGAGACCTGCTGAGCGTTGAGCGCCAGATCATCGCCCAGTACACCGGCGGTTTTCTTTGCGGCCACTTTCGTCATCAAGGCAACGTCATCGAGTACCGCGGCGATATCGTCGATCAACACCAACAAGCTGCTTCCTGCCATGAATCGAGCATCCTTAAAAGAGAGAGGACCGAGCATAGCGCGGCGCAGCGCATTGCGGGCACATTGTTGAGGCTCACAGATAGCCGGTGCTACCATGCCCGACCGCCTGTCCTGGCAAGGAAAACCCTGGTTTATGAGCACCATTCGCGAGCGCAACAAAGAAAAGATCCTGCGGGCGGCCAGCGAGGAGTTTGCCGACAAGGGCTTCGCCGCGACCAAAACCAGCGACATCGCCGCCAAGGCAGGGCTGCCCAAGCCCAATGTCTATTACTACTTCAAGTCCAAGGACAACCTTTACCGCGAGGTGCTCGAAAGCATTATCGAGCCGATCCTGGCAGCCTCCACGCCGTTCAACCCCGAGGGTGAACCGTCGATGGTGCTGAGCAATTACATCCGCTCGAAAATCCGCATCTCCCGTGACCTGCCCTTTGCCTCCAAGGTGTTCGCCAGCGAAATCATGCACGGTGCCCCGCACCTCAGCGCGGATCAGGTCCAACAGCTGAATGCCCAGGCCAAGCACAATATCGACTGCATCCAGAGCTGGGTGGATCGCGGCCTGATCGCAGCCATTGACCCCCATCACCTGATGTTCAGCATCTGGGCGGCCACGCAGACGTACGCGGATTTTGACTGGCAGATCTCGGCAGTGACCGGCAAGGCCAAGCTGGATGAAGCGGATTACGAGGCGGCGGCGCAGACGATTATCCGGTTGGTGCTCAAGGGGTGTGAGCCGGACTGAGATACCGAGGCGACGCCATCGCAGGCAAGCCAGCTCCCACAGTTGAGCTGCGCCAGACATAATTTGTCGGAACTCCTCGGAGCCAACGTGGGCGCGGGTTTGCTCGCGAAAGCACCCTCCCAGACACATCCTGCCAACAGCCTTGCGATCAATATCAGCCGCGGCGACCTAGCCTCTCAGAACCCCACCTGAAGAGAGGCCAAGGAATGCCTGATCTCGCCACCTCACACCGCCTGCGTATCGGGCGGTTCAGCGAACCGAACCGCATTTACCTGATCACTACCAATACCCACGAACGCGTACCGATATTCAGTGACTTTCACTTGGGTAGATTAGTGGTCTGGCAATTCAGACTCGCCCAATATCAAGGGCTGGTCACCTCGTTGGCCTGGGTGGTGATGCCGGACCACTTCCATTGGCTGATCGAACTCCAAAAAGGCTCGCTGGGGGACCTGCTGTGCCAGGTGAAATCCAAAAGCACCCGGACTGTGAACGGTGCCACAGGCCGCAAGGGGCGTCTTTGGCAAACCAGTTTTCATGACCGAGCACTGCGCAAGGAAGATGACTTGGTAAAATTGGCCAGGTATGTGGTGGCCAATCCTCTGCGGGCGGGCCTGGTGAATCGGATCGGCGACTATCCGCTGTGGGATGCAGTTTGGTTGTAGGCTGGAGACCGAGTTGCCCCCTTCGCGAGCAAGCCCGCTCCCACAATTGACCGAGTGCATCCCTTGGAATGCGGTCGAATGTGGGAGCGGGCTTGCTCGCGAAGAGGCCAGAACAGTCAGCTCAAATCAAGCCGACACGCCCGCATCCGCCAACAACCCCACCCCCTCGATCGCCGTAATCGCGCATTGCTCATCGATATCCGACGTATCCCCGCTGATCCCGATCGCCCCCAGCACCAGCCCAGCCTGATTCCGGATCAATACACCACCCGGTGCCGGCACCACACTGCCCTGCCCCAGGCTGTTCAACGCTGCGATAAACGCCGGCCGTTGCTGCGCGTCCAGTGCCAGCAAGCGTGAGCCCTTGCCCAGCGCAATCGCGCCCCAGGCTTTGCCGATGGCGATTTGCGGGCGCAGCAAACTGGCGCCGTCTTCGCGTTGCAACGTGATCAAGTGGCCGCCGCTGTCGAGCACCGCGATGGTCAGCGGCGCAGCTGAAATCGTGCGGCCTGCGGTGAGGGCCTGGCTGGCCAGTTGGGTGGCGAGTTTCAAGGTTAAAGCGCTCATGGTGCCGTCCTTCTTTTGTTATTGGGAATGCGGTGGAGGTCTGTGTGATCAGATGCTCGATCAAACAAATAGAACACAATGACATTTGTTTTTGTATACAATATTTTCGCACAAAGCCCCCATACGTCGAAAAAATGCCTTCCGACGAACGCAAAGGCCAGCGAATAAAATGGACTGACCTGCGCCGCTCGCCGTGAATACACTTTGTCTCTTATGCACATCTGACGCTGC
>NZ_UTBG01000249.1 GCF_900580675.1 Pseudomonas viridiflava | reverse complement strand
TGGAACTGGCGCGTCTTGCCGCCGCTGGTGGCGGGCCAGGGCGAGTAGGGCAGGATCCATAAAATGCGCATGGCAGGCCTCAGTCCCATAACAAAATTTGCAGGTTCGGCTTGACCGGCACGGTCAGGCCATTCGTGCCGCTTACCGGGGTTTGCGTGCCGCGCAGCGGGTCAAACAGGGTCGCACTGGCCAAGCCGGGCAAGTGCGCGTTGCCGCCCTCGGCCGACCAGAAGAACCACAGCTTGTGGCCGTCGGCGCGGGTCCAGCCGATGCTGAACAGGCCGTCGGGCAGTTGGTCGGCCACGGGTGGGTCGCCCGGCGTGAGCTGCGGGCCGCTGGTGTCGAGGAAGTTTTTCAGCGCGGTGTAGGCGGGCTTCGGGTTGGCGTCGATGTCTAGCAAGCCATAAAACTGGTCACGCACGCTGGCGCGCTGGTCGAGGTCGCTGAGGGTGAACAGGAAAATCCTGTCGTAATCCATCGCACTCATCAGCGCCACGCGGCGCAGGATGTAATCGGCCTGGCCCTGCTGGGTGATCAGGTCCTGGGCGTCTTTGGGGCCGGGGTAGGTCGACCAGCCCCACTCGGTGCTCCACAGGGTCTGCACGCCACCGTTGCGCAGGGCCTGGTTGAGTTGGGTGGTCTTGGCAATAAAATCCAGGTTGGCCGGATCGTTGCCTTCGGGCAATTGGGTGTAGGGGTGGTAGGAAATCACCGTATTCAGGCTGGCCACGCCAAGTGCGCCGAGGGCGTCGAACATGGTCTGGCCGTTGGGCATTTCACTGAAAAACGCCATGCCGGGCGCCACCACCGGTTTGCTCGGATCGACCGCGCGCAGGGCCGCAGCGCTGGCGGTCAGCAGCGTGGCGACGCCGGCCGGGTCCGCCGCCGGGCGCCAGAAGCCCAGCAAGTTCGGTTCATTCCACACCTGCCAGGCGTTGACGCTGGGGTAGCGCTGGGACAGCAACGCCATGCGGTTGGCGAACACAGTCGGGTCTTTGGGCGGGTACTGGTCCTGATAGGGCGCACCGGCTGGCGCAGTGGTGGCGAAGGGCGCCGAGCCGACCAGATAAAACACCGATTTGAGCTGGTTGTCTTGCAGCTTGCCCACCAATTGATCAAGGGTTGCGACCTGATATTGATTCTCCACCGGCTCCAGCTGGTCCCAGTGCAGGTCCAGGCGCACCCATTCCAGGCCCAGGGCCTTGAGGCGGTCGATCTGCATCTGATAGCGCGTGGGGCTGAACCACAGGAACTGCGCGTTCACCCCCAAAAAGTCTTTCCACACCACGACCTTGCTGCCCTTGAGCACGTGGTTCTCGGCATCCGCGGGGCGCCCCCACAAAAATGCGGTAAGGCCCAGGGCGGCGACCACCGCGAGTGTGGCAAGGTAGGTGCGTTTACGCGCCATGGCTGTCTCCTGCGATGGCCTGTTCGAACAGCGCCTTGAGTTTCTGCGCGGTCAGCGGCCACAAGCGTTCGCGGCCGATTTCGCCCGCGCGTTCGGCCCAGTCACGGGCCAGCAGTGGGGTTCGCGCCAGGCGCAGCAGTTGCTCGCCGAGTGCCGCCACGTCGCCTTCGGCGTAAATCGCGCCGTTGCCGCTGGCGACTTCCTCGGCGAATGCGCGCGCGTCCGAGGTGATCGCGCCGCGCCCGCAGGCGGTGGCCCAGGACAGCGCACCGCTGGTGCCGCGCTGGCGCCCCAGCAGGCCGAGTTTTTTCGATTCGCGGTAGGGCAGCACCATCACATGGTGCGCCTGGATGGTCTGGACAATCTCGTCGGCGGGCAGGTTCAGCCGCCAGTCAATGGCATCGGTCAGTCCGAGCGCGGCGATCTGGCCAGTGAGTTGCTCCAGGTAATTGCCGCCCGCGCCAAAGGCCATCTCCGCCGCGGTGCCGCCAGCCAGGGTCAGGCGCACGCGGCCACGCAATTCGGGGGCTTGTTCGAACACATTGGCCAGGGCTTGGACCAGGTCTTCAATGCCTTTGCCACGGTAAATAAAGCCGAAATACAGCAGACGCAGGGTTTCAATCGACGGCAGCGCAACCGATGGTACGGCCAGGTTGGCGTGGTTGATCACCGCCACTTTGCCGGGCGGCAATTGCATGCGCTGGCTCAGGCAATCGGCGCCCAGGCGGGTGAGGGTGATCAGCCGGGTCAGGCCCTTGGCGACCTGGCGTTCTTCACGCAGGGTCAGGGGGTCGGCGAGCACCACCGCCGCCTGGGGCAACGGGCTGGGCTAGCGTTCCAGCAGGTTCAGCGGAAACGGCAAGTGCTCGCGGCGCCAGACGATGCGCTCGGGATCATGCACTGTGGCGGTCAGCGCCAGGTGGGGGTAGGCCTTGCGCAGTTCACGCAGGGCCAAAAACTCGCCCAGGCGCCCACCGCCCAGCTCGGCGTGGACCAGATCCACGGATTGCCAGTCGAAGGCCGCGACGGCCTGCTTGATCGCCGCGGAATTGCCCGCCACCCCGGCCAACGGCGTTACCACCGTGACACCGAGCTGTTCCAGCGCCGTGCGGAAGTGGTTCGCGTAGTCGGCGATCCCGTTTTTTTCCGGCGGCAAAGGAGCGAGCAGGGCGATCCGCATCAGAACGCCCCCCGGTACTTGGCGATGGTGCGCAGCACCTTGCTCGGCACTTCAAACTTGCGCCGGTTGATGATGATGCCGTCCACCTTGCCAAACGCGGTGTTGAGGATCGACAGCGCATGCTCGACCACCGGCACGGTACTTTTGCGCGCTTCGACCACCAGCCCGATCAAGTCGGCGCGGCGCAGGGTGATAAACGCGTCGCGGTTGTCGAGCAGGGCCGAGGCGTCAAGCAGCACCACTTCACCCGGCGCGGCCGGTTCAAGCCCGCCGACCCGAACGTTGATGCCGTTCTCTTGCAACAGCAGGCGCAGCTGTTCCACCACAAAGGTCACCCCTTCGCCGTGACGCGCCGAGGTCAGCCCCAGGGTCACGCCCTGCTCGGCAATGCGCGCGGGCTGCAGCAGGCTGTACAGCCGGTAGATGCTTGCATTGAAGGCGTTGGTGCTTTGCGCGGTGGTGGTGTCCAGCTCCGGCAAGGTGGTCCACAGCGGCAGGCCGAACTTGCGCCCCACCAGGCCGCCGTCGTGGATGCGTTGGTCCAGCAGGTAGCAGAGGTAGATCACCAGCAACCCGACGACGATCGCAAACGGGATCGCCAGCACCAGCATCACCAGGGTTTTGGGGAAGATGCGGCCCGGATTCAGGGTCGCTTCTTCGATCACCGCGATGTTGCTGATCTGGCTGTTGTCCAGTTCGCGGTCGATGCGGGATTTCTCCAGGTTGTCCACGTACAGCGCGTAGTTGCGCTCGGTGGCATTCAGCTCGCGGGAGAGGCGCGCCAGTTCCGGCTCGATCTCCAGGGCCTGCTTGCGCTGGCCTTCGAGGTTCACCAGTTGCTTTTGTTGTTGAACCAGTTGGGTACGCAGGGCCAGGTTATTGCTCGTCTCATCCAGCAGCACTCGCTGCAAGTGGATTTCCAGCGTGTTCGGCGCGCGGTTCTCCGAAGCCTGCACCGTGTTGCTCTCACTCGCGACATGCGCCTGCATCTCACGAATCGACGCATCCAGGGCTCGGATCGGCGGCGCGTTGTCGGTGTAGGTGCGCATCATGTCGGCGCGCTCCAGAAACTTCTGGTTAAGCAAGCGACGCAAATCCTGCTGCTGCGGGTTCAGTGCGATCTGGCGCACCGTGGTCACTTCCTTGGGCTGGCCTTTGAGCTGAGTGCGCGTGCTTGCGATCGCACTGTCGGATGAGGCGATCAGGCGCGTGGTGTTGAAGGTTTCGCCGCGCAGCACGTTGATGCGCTCGGACAAATCTTCCAGGCGGTCGGTGATGCTCGCCGCACCGATCTCGTTCAAGTGCGTGAGGATCTGCTCCTTGAGGCTCTTGATCTGGGTGGCGCTGGTGGACGCCTGGCCTTCATAAAACGCGTAGAGGCTCTTGCGCCCCAGCGCCTGGGTGCGTTCGTTGATGTAGGTCTCGACCCAATCCTTGACCACCGCTTGGGCAACTTCCGGGTCGCCCCAGGTGAAGCTGATGTCCATCACCGTGGAGCCGGCGGCGTGGCTCACTTCAAAGCTCTTTTCCAGGCTGGCGGCCAGGCGTTCAACCGGGGTGGTTTTTTCGACTACGCCGACGGTTTCCAGCACCACGCGCAGGCCATCGAATACCGCACCGATAGCGTTCTTGACGTAGTGCTTGAGCTTCTTGACGAAACCCTCGGGCGGCGGCGCGTTGTCGATCACTTCCAGGTAGTGCTCGGCCACCGCCCGCACGATCGGGCGCCCGGTCAGCAAGCGTTCTTCGTCGACAATCGGGTCGCGCTGGGTGCTGGGCATCACCAGCGCCTGGCGGTTGCTGATCTCGATCGGCAGGGTCGAATCGCGCCCCGGCTTGACCAACAGGCGCGCGGTGGATTCGTACTTGGCCGGCAGCAGAAATGCGCCCAGCAAAATGATCACCAGCGCCGCAATGGCCGCCAGTTTGAACTCGTGCCGGAAGATGAAGAACAGGCGCAGAAGATCACGAAAAGAACGGATCTCGATCATGGGATGTCGCTCCTTTAGTTAGTGCCGCCGCTGGTTCGCGAATAGTTGTAGCCAACCCCAATGGATTTGGTGAACGGGATCAGTTGGTTCAAGTAGGTATCCACTCCCTGGATGCGCTCGCCCACGTTGGATTTGGGTACGAACACCACGTCGCCGCGTTGCAACTGCACTTGTCTGCGCCCGTTGGGGCCGGTCTTGAGGTACTGGCTGAAGTCCAGAAAATAGGCGTGGTAAGCGCCCTGGGCATCTTCACGCAGCAGCGCGACCATGCTCGCATTGCCCGCAGGGTTGACCCCGCCGGCGCCGACAATCGCTTGCTCCAGAGTGTTGGCCGTGGCGATCTGCACCGCGGTCGGGTTGTTCACCGCACCGCCGACAATCACCGTGTTGCCCGGCGCCTGGTTGATGTTGACCGTTACGCGTGGCTCGCGGTAGATCGGCGTCAGGCTTTTGGTCAGGTCCGCAGCGACCTCGGCGGGCGTGCGCCGTGCCACCTGGATGGGCCCCAGGAACGGGTAGTTGATCTTGCCGTCGTTCTGCACTGTGTACAGCGTCAGCTCGTAGATGGTGCTGACGTTGAACGCCGACAGCGTCGGCATCTCGCCGGCATCACGCACGATGCGCAATTGGTCGCCGATGCGAATGCGCTCCACCGCCGGCGGCAGCTGGGCGAGTTGGTCGAGGGCGCGCTTGCCGTCTTCGACGGTCTGGTCGTCCGGCGGCACGATGCGCGCGGGCGTATTGCAGGCGGCCAGGGCCAGCATGGCCAGGACGAGCACGGTAGGTTTGATCAAGGGAAACTTCCTGTAGGTCATGCTGCTCACCTCCAATAACCGGGAAACATGCTGATTCGCCGTTTGAGGGCGAGGGGGAGGCGGCGCTCAAGATGGCCCAGCCGGTAGCCGAGCAATTTGAATGCACTGCGCACCAGTACTTCGGGTACGCGGTGCAAGGCACCGGCTTTGCGCAGGGCAGCGAGTTCGGCCAGCACATAGCGCTTGCCTTCGCCGCCCGCATCGCCAAAGGCCTGTTTGATCCACGGCTCGCGGCCGTAGAACACACCAATGTCGAAATAACGATGAAATTCATCCATGAGCTTGTAATCGTGGGAGTGATGCACCAGCGCCGTGGCCGCGTAGCGCACCTTGTAGCCTTCGAGCAGCATGCGCGCCGCCACATAGGCGTCTTCGCTGCCGATCACATCCGCCGGAAAGCCGCCCACGGCTTGCAGCACGCTGCGCCGATACACCGAAAACGAGTCGGAGCTGAAGCACGTCTTGATCCCCAGCTCCGGCGCGTCGGCCAGGCTTTTGCTGCGGCTCTGCTCGGGGTAGTTGAAGTGCCGCGATTGCGCGCCCAGTACACCGGCCTCCGGGTGCGGCAGTTGGCGGCCATAGGCGACGCCGTTGAGCGAATCCTGCTGCAGTTCGACGAGCAGGTTGGCGAATGTCTCGGGGGTGGCGGGGATCGCGTCCTGGGTCATCACGATCAGCGCATCGCCGCCCACCTGTTCGCTGGCCCAGCGGCGGGTGCCGCCGTGGTTGAAGTCGCGGGCGTCGATCACCTCGACCCGAGCCCCGAATTCGCGAAAGCGCGCCACGGTGTCGTCGCTGGAGGCACTGTCCACCACCAGCATCTCGTCAGGTTGCAGGGTTTGCATTTTCAGCGCCGGCAGCAGGCGCGCCAGGTGGCTGGATGCGTTACGGGTCGGGATGATCAAGGACGTGCGCATATTATTTTTTCACGTCAAGCACGGGCGCGCGCCCGTAGATATCGTCGAAGCGCACGATGTCGTCTTCGCCCAGGTACTCGCCGCTCTGCACCTCGATCATCACCAGGTCGATGATGCCGGGGTTGGTCAGGCGGTGTTTGTGCCCGGCCGGGATGTAGGTGGACTCGTTGGCGTTGATCAGGAATTCACGTTCGCCGTTGGTGATCTGCGCTGCGCCGCTGACCACCACCCAGTGCTCGCTGCGGTGGTGGTGCATCTGCAGCGACAGCGACGCCTGGGGCTTGACCACGATGCGCTTGATTTTGAAACGGCTGCTTTCCTCGAGCACGGTGTAGGTGCCCCACGGCCGGGTCACGGTGCGGTGCAGGCTGTACGCCGGATGGTTCTGGCGCTTGAGTTCGGCGACGATGTAGCGCACATCCTGGCTGCGGTTGGCGTCGGCGATCAGCAGCGCGTCGGGGGTGTCGACGATGATCAGGTCGCGCACGCCCACAGCGCCCAATACGCGCTTGGGCGAGTCGATATAGCAGTTGTGCACGTCATGCAGGATGGCTTCGCCATTGACCTGGTTGCCATGCGCATCGCTCGGGGTGAGGGCGCGCAGGGCTTCCCAGGAACCGATATCGCTCCAGCCGATGTCGCAGGGCACCACGGCCACTTGCGCGGACTTTTCCATCAGCGCCACGTCGATGGAAATGTCCGGCGCGCTGCCGAACGCCTGCGCATCGAGTTCGCGCTGGCGTGAGGTTTTGTTCTCCAGGGCCTGGCTGTGTTCCAGCGCGGCGCGCGCAGCTTCGAGCACGTCGGGGGCATGCGCGGCCAGTTCGTCCACCAGGGTGCTGGCCTTGAAGCAGAACATGCCGGCGTTCCACAGGTGCTTGCCGCCGTCGAGGTAGGCCTGGGCGGTGGCCAGGTCGGGCTTCTCGACGAAGCGCTTGACCCGGTAGCCGGTGCTCAGCGGCTCGCCTTGTTCGATGTAGCCAAAGCCGGTTTCGGGATGATCGGGCTGGATGCCGAAGGTCACCAGGTAACCGGCCTCGGCGAGGTCGCGGGCCTGGGTCACGGCTTCGGCGAACGCCACCTCATTCAGGATCAAATGGTCGGCAGGCATGACCAGCAGTTGCGCGTCACCGCCGAAATGCTCCTGCACATGCAGCGCCGCCACGGCAATCGCGGCGGCGGTGTTGCGGCCGAACGGTTCCAGCAGCAGGTCCAGGGGCAGGTGGGCCTTGTTGACCAGGCGGTAGTCGTCCAGGGTGCGAAACAGCAGGTCGCGGTTGGTCACCGTCAACACGCTTTCCACGCCGGGCAGTTTGGCCGCGCGCTGGAAGGTTTTCTGCAGCAGGCTCTGGCCATCGCGCATGCGCATGAAGGGCTTGGGCATGTTCTGCCGCGACACCGGCCACAGCCGGGTGCCCGAACCACCGGAAATGATGCAGGGAATCAATCCGTTGAGGGTATTCATCAATAGACTTCCTTGGTGGAAAGGACGGCGGGGACCGTCATGAAGACGATGTACAAGTCAAACCACACCGACCATTTGGAGATGTACTCCAGGTCGTACTCGACACGTTTCTGGATCTTGAACAGGGTGTCGGTTTCACCCCGATAACCGTTGATTTGCGCCCAGCCGGTGATGCCGGGTTTGACCCGGTGCCGCGAGCTGTACTCGCTCACCGCCACTTCGAAGGGAACACCGGCGGCCTTGGTCGCGGTGGCATGCGGGCGCGGGCCGACCATCGACATGTTGCCCAGCAGCACGTTGAACAGCTGCGGCAGCTCGTCGATGCTGGTCTTGCGGATGATGCGGCCCACGCGGGTGATGCGCGGGTCCTGGCGAGTGGTCTGGCGTTCGGCGGTGAAGTCGCTCTGGTCGGTGTACATCGAGCGGAACTTGAACACGCGGATTTCATTGTCGTTGTAGCCATAGCGGTTCTGGCGAAACAGCACCGGGCCCTTGGAATCCAGCTTGATTGCAATCGCCGTCGCCACCATCACCGGCGACAGTGCCACCAGCGCCAGGGCCGCCAACAGGAAATCCTCACAGCGTTTGATCACCGGCGACCAGCCGCGCAGCGGCAATTGCGAGGTGTTGAACATCAGGATGCCGCCCACGTCGGTAATGCGGCTGTGGCCGTAGCGCAACGCGGCCATGTCGGGCACCAGCATCACGTTCACCGACAATTGCCGCAGGCGGTTGACCAGCCCGTGGATGCGCTGCTCGGCGGCCCACGGCAGGCAGATCATCACTTGGTTGACCTGCTCGGCGCGGATCAGTTTTTCCAGGTCACGGGTGTTGCCCAGCAACGGCAGGTTGCTCAACTCCTTGGGGATACGTTCGGTGCGATCGTCGATAAAACCGACCAGGCCGGAACGGATATCGCCGTTGCGCTGCAAGTGATCGGCAACGTGCACGGCGGTGTCGGTGAAGCCCAGGATCACCGTGCGCTGCAGGTATTTGCCGGCGCGCATCAGCTTGCGATACAGGCGCAGCATCAGCAGGCGTTCCAGGCAGAACAGACCCAGGCTGGCGGAGTACCACGCGATGAGGTTTCGAGGGGTCAATTGCGGGAAAAACTGCAGGATCTGGTACATGAACAGCAGGATGCAAAACGCCGCCGACCAGGCTTTGATCTTGGTTTTCAGGCGCAGCCGGTTGCTGAACAGTTCCTCGGAATAGATGCCCAGGGCCTGGAACAGAATGATGGTCAGGACGGCAAAAAACACCAGCAGCCCGAGAAAATGAGGGCGCAGTTCAGGGTCCATGGGGTCGAGGAATAACACCAGGACCAGGGGGGGCAAAATGGCCGTAAGACCATGGATCAACTTGACGAAAACAACAAAGAACTCAACGAAACCGGCGCGCGTTAAAAACAGGCTGTCGACGGACGACTTCTCTCGCATAAAAACATCCCTCATTGCACTCCAGACTCTGCTGTTCGATAGTTTGTTCAATAAAGCGGTGGACTGCTTTAAAGGGCAATTCGAACGGCGACTACTCTGGGTAATACGCAACTACCAATCTAAATGGGCCTGTCTATGCAGCTATCCATTTGAAGGGATTTTGCGGGGGTAGTGGCTAAAGGAGTGTTCCTTTAAGAATTTAGTCAAAGGATTGACGCTGGTGCGCAGACGGCATACTAGAGAGGTTAACGGGTCTTTTTTTCGGCATTTTATTGACATTCCTTGTCCGAGCACTCGGTGAATGGGTGTGTTTTTGAGTGTAGGAACAAATGTCGGATTTTTCCTGCTTAAACTACAAACCTTTTTTCTAACCGCAGTAGGAAAGGGGGACAAAGAGTGTGTGACAAGGCGCACTAAGTGCCGTGCCAGCGGGGTTTTCTCTTGCTCAGAAGTTACTTTCCAAACTGACCGTAAAATTGTTTGGTGCTCCGTAAAAGTTGGTGCGGCGCACTGGGTACGGAGGGATGTATCCAGCACAATTTTTTGTTTGCCTGAGCGTCGCGGATTAATCTGCCGGCTTTCCCCATTGGATGGCGCCCACGTGACCGATCTCGCAACCCTGGCGGTATTTTCCGGCGCTGTTTTGCTGTTACTGCTGTCGCCGGGGCCGAACATGGCCTTTGTCGTCAGTCATGGTGTGACCCATGGCTGGCGCGGGGGAATGGCGTCGGCCCTGGGCATCGGCGTGGCCGACCTGCTGCTGACGGTGTTGACCGCCACCGGGGTCACGGCACTGGTCGCCAGCTGGCCGCCATCCTTTGATCTGATCCGGTATGCGGGTGTGGTCTATCTGCTGTGGCTGGTGTTCAAAACCTTGCAAAAAAGCCCTGGCCTGCACACGACCGCTGTCAGCCGCGTGCCCCTGAGGCAGGTATTTGTGCAGGCCATGCTCAACAGCCTGCTGAACCCCAAGGCATTGCTGTTCTTTTTGGTGTTTTT
Organism: Pseudomonas viridiflava; assembly: GCF_900580675.1. Lineage (GTDB taxonomy): Bacteria > Pseudomonadota > Gammaproteobacteria > Pseudomonadales > Pseudomonadaceae > Aquipseudomonas. The sequence continues at coordinate 7,611 of NZ_UTBG01000249.1, read as the reverse complement.
GCCACAGTTCGTAAAGCCTGAGGCGGGCTCTATAGCCGTGCAATTGATGCTGCTCGGCGGCGTTCTTACGTTGATCGCTGCGGTATTTCACGCGCTGTTGGGCACTTTTGGTGGTGCGCTGAGCCGGTTGTTTGCCAGGCGCTCGAAAGGCGCCTGGCTGCAGAAGTGGGGCCTGGCGACGGTGCTGGTGGTGCTGGCCGTGCGCCTGGCGGTGATGTCGCGCCCGAACTGACAGGCCAGCGTGCGCTCGCAGGTCAGCCCAGCCGCGCAGCTGCCCGCGCCACGATCTCGCCACGGGTCTTGCGTGACTCGGCGGTGCGCTTGCGGGCTTCCTCCAGCACCTGCTTGGGCGCGCGCTCGGGGCTGCCCGAATCGAATGGCGGTGCGGGCGCATATTCGATCTGCAACTGCACCAGTTGCGCCGCCGCTTCACTGTACAACTCGGCCGCCAGAGTCAGAGCAAAGTCGATGCCGGCGGTGATGCCGCCCCCGGTCAACAGGTTGCCGTCGCGCACCACGCGGTCTTGCACGGCGATCGCGCCAAGAGGCGCGAGCATGTCGTGGTAGGCCCAGTGCGTGGTCGCCTTGCGCCCGCGCAGCAAACCCGCCGCGCCGAGTACCAGCGAGCCGGTGCACACCGAGGTCACGTAGCGCGCGGTGTGCGCCTGGGCCTTGAGGAAGTCCAGGGTTTGCGGGTCTTCCATCAACGCGCCGACGCCTGCGCCTCCGGGCACGCAGATCACGTCCAGGCGCGGGCAGTCGTCGTAGGTCATGGTCGGCGTGAACACCAGGCCGGTGCTGGAGGTGACCGGCGCCAGGTCTTTCCACACCAGGTGCAGCTTCACATCCGGCAGCGAGCCGAGCACGTCATAGGGGCCGGTCAGGTCCAGTTGCTGGATGCCGGGGAACAACACAAAGCCGATCTGCAAGGTCATCAATGAAGCTCCGATAAAGGGGTGGACGGCTTCACTCTAGGGGCCTAGGCTTTGGCGAGTACGCCATTGAACCCACGAATCACGCCAATCATGATCCGAATTGTCCATGTGCTCGCTTTCGATAATGCCCAGGTGCTGGATGTGACCGGGCCGCTGCAGGTCTTTGCCTCGGCCAATGACCTGGCGCGCCAGCGCGGTGTGCCGTTGCCCTATGCCGTCAGTGTGATTGCCGACCAGGCCGAACCGGTGATGACCTCTGCCGGCCTGGCACTGGTCGCGCAGCCGCTGCCCGCCGCCGACACGCCGTGCGACACCCTGGTGATCGCCGGTGGCTGGGGTGTTTACGGCGCCGCCGAAGACCCCACGCTGGTGGACTGGGTGCGCGACAAAGCCCGGCACACCCGGCGCATGACCTCGGTGTGCACCGGCGCCTTTCTGCTGGCCGCCAGCGGCCTGCTCGATGGTTGCCGCGTCGCCACCCACTGGACCCGCTGCGAAGAGCTGGCGCGCAAGTTTCCGGCGCTGACCGTGGAGTCCAACCCGATCTTTATCCAGCAAGGCTCGGTGTGGACCTCGGCCGGGGTGACGGCCGGCATCGACCTGTGCCTGGCCCTGGTCGAGGAAGACCTGGGCCGCGCCGTGGCCCTGGAAGTGGCGCGGCACTTGGTGGTATTCCTCAAGCGTCCTGGCGGGCAGTCGCAGTTCAGCGCGACCCTGGCCCTGCAAAAGGGCGGTAGCCGCTTCGCCGAACTGCACGCCTGGATCGCCGACAACCTGACCCTTGAGCTGAACCTAGCCACCCTGGCGGCCCAGGCCGGCATGAGCGAACGCAGTTTTGTGCGTCACTACCGCGCCGAAACCGGCCAGACACCGGCGCGTGCGGTCGAACTGATCCGCGTCGAAACGGCACGCCGGCAACTGGCCGACAGCACCGCGTCGATCAAGCGTATCGCCGTGCACTGCGGGTTTGGCTGTGAAGAAACCCTGCGCCGCAGTTTCCTGCGCGCCCTGGATGTCACGCCCCAGGCCTACCGGGAGCGGTTCTGCCAGCCTGCTTGAACGAAAACGTACACAGTTGCATCCAGGTGCTATGTTGGCGGACTACCTTCCGCAGTCAGCTCCCGCGATTGCGCCGCTACTCCCTCCGCCCCCCGGCGTGACGCCTTTAATGAAGCCATTGCCTGCCACCGGCGCCGACCTTCGGGACGATTGCGCCAGCGAGCCGATTCACCTTCCCGGTGCGATCCAGCCCCACGGCTTGCTGTTGACCCTCAGTGAACCGACGCTGGTAGTGTTGCAGGCCAGCACCAACGTCAATGCCGAGCTGGGCCTGGGCCCCGCGCCACTGTCCGGGCAGGCGTTGGGCAGCCTGATCGGTGATCAGGCGCTTGCTCAAGTACGCCAGGCGCTGGCGGACCTGGATGCGGGTGAGGACGAGTTGCACCAGGTGACCCTCAACGACGACGTGTTCGACGCGTTGCTGCATCGCCATCAGGGCCTGTTGTTCCTGGAGCTGGAACGCAGCGTGACGCCCCTGCACGCCGCTGCGATGAATGTCGCACGGACCTTGCGTCGCCTGCAGTCGGCCAAGACCCTCGATGGGCTGTACCAGGTCTGCGTCACCGAAATTCGCGCATTGACCGGCTACGACCGAGTCACCCTGTACCGCTTCGAGCAGGAAGGCCACGGCAAGGTCATCGGCGAATCCCTCAGCGAGGGCATGCAGCCGTACCTGGGCCTGTGTTTCCCTGCTTCGGACATTCCGCCGCAAGCCCGCGAGCTGTACCGCCTGAACTGGGTCCGCGTGATTCCCGATGCCGCCTACACGCCGGTGCCGATCCTGCCGGCGCTGCGACCTGACAACGGCCAGGCCTTGGACCTCAGCTTTGCCGTGCTGCGCAGTGTCTCGCCGGTGCACTGCCATTACCTGAAAAACATGGGCGTGCGCTCTTCGATGAGCATCTCGCTGCTCAAGGACGATCAGCTCTGGGGCCTGATCACCTGCGGCCACCGCGAGCCCTTGCGCGTGCCCCATGAACTGCGCACGGCCTGCACCAGCATCGGCCAGTTGCTGTCGATGCAGATCACCTTGCTCCAGGAGCAGGACGCGCGTCGTCAGCAGCTGGAAAAAACCACCATGATCGATGCATTGGCCAACGCCATGGCGTTGGAGACATGCGACGTGATGGAGAGCCTGCGCCCGTATGCCCAGACTTTGCTCAACCTGACCGCCGCCGAAGGCCTGGCCATTTTGGTTGAAGAGCGGTTGCACCGGTTTGGCGTGTGCCCGAGCGAAGATGAGGTTCGCGCGCTGTATCCCTGGCTCCGGCAGCAGGGCAAAGGCGTGGTCTGCAGCCACCAGTTGGGCGCGGATTTTCCGCCGGCGGTTGCCTATCAGGCTATCGCCAGCGGCCTGTTGGCGTTCCGTCTGCCCAAGCCGGTGGACAACGCGGTGATGTGGTTTCGCCCCGAGGTCCAGACCACCGTGCACTGGAGCGGCGAACCGATCAAGCGACGCGAAACCGGCGCCACGGCGTTAAGCCCGCGCTTGTCGTTTGAACAGTGGAAGCAGCAGGTCGACGGCAAGGCGTTGCAGTGGTCAGCCTCGGAACTGCTGGCGGTGGAGAGCCTGCGCCGTAATGCCCTGGAGCACGACCTGGCGCGCCAGGTACAACGTGAACACGCCGCCGTGCGCGCGCGCGATGAGATGGTGGCCGTGGTGTCCCACGACCTGCGCAGCCCGTTGACCATCCTGCTGATGCAATGCGGCATGATGCGCAAGCTGGTGCCGGCCGGTGACACCAAGTCCAATGTGCGCCTGAACAACGCCATTGAAACCATGCAGAACGCCACGTCGCGCATGAACACCTTGCTTGAGGACTTGATCGACATTTCGCGCATCGAGGCCGGGCGTTACCGGGTTGCCCTGCAATCGCTCGACGTGGCGTCGACCCTGCAACAGCTCGGGCTGATGTGGCACCCGCTGGCGGCGGCCAAGGGGGTCAACCTGACTTGGCGTGCCGAGCCAGGGCTGCAGATTCAAGCCGACCCGGAGCGCCTGTTCCAAGTGTTTTCCAACCTGCTGGGCAACGCCTTGAAGTTCACCGACCTGGGCGGTGCGATCGAAGTGATTGCCCAAGCGGCAGACGACGAGGTGCTGTTTCGCATCTGCGACAACGGCGCGGGCATTGGCGCGGCGCAATTACCCTACATCTTCGAGCGCTACTGGACCTCCCGCGAGGGCAACCCCACCGGCAGCGGCCTGGGCTTGTACATTTCCCACGGCATTATCCAGGCCCATGGCGGCACCTTGTGGGCGGAAAGCGTGATCGGGCAGGGCAGTGTGTTCAGCTTCAGGCTTCCGGCGGCGCTTTAGGGCCTGTCGAGCAATTCAATGATCGCCGCAGTGGTGACCTGCGGCGCTTCCTGGGGAATATTGTGGCCCACGCCGGGTAAAACCTCGCGCCGGTAGAAGCCGCTGAAATGCTCCACGTCGTCATCCACATCGGGCGGCGCGCCCACACCGTCATCGGCACCGCACAACGAAATGCTTGGCACCGAAATCGCCGGCTGCAGCGCCAGGGCGTCTTCGATGGCTTGCAGCGCGGGGTCGCCGGCGGCGTACATGAAACGGTGGCGATAAGAGTGGATCACCACCTCGACAAAATCCGGGTTATCGAACGACGGTGCCGTCTGCCCATACAGGCTCGGCCCCTCGGCCCATGACGGCGACCACAGTGACCACAACAACCCGCAGAGCTCACGACGATTGGCTGTCAGCCCATCCTCGCCGCGCTGGGTATGAAAGTAGAACTGGTACCACAGCCGATGCTCGGTGGCCGGCGCCCGTGGCTGGGTCGAATTGGCAATGTCCTGGATGTTGTAGCCATCGCCGGTCACCAGCCCGCGCACTCGCTCCGGCCAGAGCGCCGCGACAATACACGCCGCGCGGCCACCCCAGTCATAACCCGCCAGTGTGGCCTGCGGGATCGCCAGTGCATCCATGAAATCCAGCAGATCCCTGGCCAGCGCCGCCTGTTGGCCGGAGCGCATGACCTGCGCGTTGATAAACCGCGTCGGGCCGTAGCCGCGCAGGTACGGCACCAGCACCCGGCAGCCGCGCGCGGCCAGCACCGGCGCGATCCGGTCATAGCCACGCGGGTCATAGGGGAAACCGTGCAGCAGGATGACCGGCGTGCCGTCGGCGGGGCCGTGGGCTTCATAGGCCACGTCAAGCATGGAGGTGCGCACATGGAGCAGCGGGGCGGGGGTGGTCATGGCGGGCCCTTGTTGGCGAATCAGGAGTGCTGGGACTGTAGCCGAAAGGTGTGAAGCAACGCCCGGCTTTTGAAGACAGGGCGTTGACTTGTCTAGCGCGGCGTCAGGGTTGCCAGGTGGTCTTCTCGCCGCTGAGCTTGCGGTCGAGGAAGGTTGCCGCGCTGATCAATGCCAAGTGGCTCAATGCCTGGGGCGTGTTGCCCAGGTGGTGGGCCTGGCTGTCGAACTCTTCTGCGTACAACCCCAGCGGGTTGGCGTAGCGCAGCAGTTGTTCGAATTCCAGGTGGGCCTTCTCCACTTGGCCGGCGCGGGCCAGGCATTCGACATACCAGAATGAGCAGGCGGCAAACGCGCCTTCGGTGCCTTGCAGGCCGTCGATCTGGCTGTCGTCGTTGCGGTAGCGGTAGACCATGCCGTCGCGCACCAGGCTTTTCTGGATGGCTTCCAGGGTCGATAACCAACGCGGGTCGGTGGCCGCGACGAAGCGTACCAGCGGCATCAGCAACATCGAACCGTCGAGGGCCGTGCTGCCGATATGCTGCACAAAATGCCCGCGCTCTTCGTTCCAGAAGTTGCTCCAGATATCCGCATAGATCGCCTGGCGCACCTGGTCCCAACGCGCAAACGGCGCCGGCAGCGAGCGCTTCGACGCCAGGCGGATAGCGCGGTCCAGCGCCACCCAGCACATCAGCCGCGAATGCAGGAAGTGATGCTGCTCACCGCGCATTTCCCAGATGCCGACGTCCTTGTGGTTCCAGATTTCGCAGACCTGATCGGCCACTTCCACCGTGTGTTTCCAGCCCTCGTGGGAGATGGCCTCGCCGTACTTGTTGACCAGGTACACCGCGTCCATCAGCTCGCCATAAATATCCAGCTGGATCTGGTCGACCGCTTCATTGCCGACACGCACCGGCTTGGCGCCGCCGTGCCCGCTGAGGTGGTCCAGCTCGGTTTCGGGCAGCTCCTGGCGACCGTCGATGCCGTACAGGATATTGATTTTGGTCGCTTGCCCGCAGCAGTCGCTGACCCGGCCTTTGAGCCAGCGCATATAGGCATTCGCCTCTTCGACGAAGCCCAGGCGCATAAACGCATAGACAGTGAACGAAGCGTCGCGGATCCAGGTGTAGCGGTAGTCCCAATTGCGTTCGCCACCTGGGGTTTCCGGCAGGCCGAAGGTGGCGGCGGCGATGATTGCGCCGTGTTTGCGCGAGGTCAGCAGCTTGAGGGCCAGGGCCGAGCGGTTGACCATTTCACGCCAGCGCCCGCGGTAGTTCGACTGCGCGATCCAGCCGCGCCAGAACTTCAAGGTGTGGGCCAGCGCCAGGTCGGTGCAGCCGCTGTCTACGCGTTCATCATCCTGGCCCCCGAATACAAACTCGGCGTCTTCTTCCTGGCCCAGCTCGAAGCTGGCCACGGCGGCACCGTCCTTGACCTGCAGTGGATGGCTGCCGGACAAGCGCATGCCGGGCTGGCCGTCGGCGCTGAAGCACACCGTGCCGTTGTCGAGTGCTGCATGGGTAGACGCGCGCGCATAGTCATGGCGAACGGCGCAGCGCAGGTGCAGGGTGGCCTTGCCGCTGACCACGCGTACCCGGCGAATCAGCAGCGGCAGGTCGTCGATTTCTTCGCTGATCACCAACAGGTCAGTGATCTCGACCACGGCTTCATCGCTGAGCCAGCGGGTTTGCAGCACATTGGTGTCGGGCAGGTAGATCTGCTCGCGGCGGGCGTCAGGCAGGTCCGGGGTCAGTTGGAATACGCCCGCGTCGGGGGTGTCCAGCAACGAACAGAAGATCGAGGGGCTGTCGAATTCCGGCCAGCAGAAAAAGTCGATGCTGCCTTTGTCGTTCACCAGTGCGGCGCTGCGCATATCACCGATGATGCCGTGGGCATCGATGGCGCTTTGTGGCTCGTTCTTCAAATCAACCATTGCCACGAAACTCCGGATAAAGGCTCATGCCGCCATCAACAAACAGGGTGCTGCCGACTACATAGTCGGAGGCATCACTGGCCAGCCACACCACGGCGTTGGCCACGTCCTCCACATCGCCGACGCGGCCATAGGGAATCAACTTAAGCAGTTCCTTTTCCGCCGCCCCTTCGGTCGCTGCGCGATTGATCGCGGTACGAATGGCTCCCGGCGCGACGCCGTTGATGCGGATGCGCTGTTCGCTGACTTCCTGGGCGAGGGTGCGCATGAGCATTTCCACGCCGCCCTTGGACGCCGCGTAATTCACATGACCGGCCCAGGGAATCAACTGGTGCACCGAGCTCATGTGGATGATTTTGCCGGCGGCGCGTGACACGTCGTCACGGATGCCCTGGCGCTTGAAAATACGCACGGCCGCACGGGCGCAGAGGAATTGGCCGGTGAGGTTGACCCCGATCACGCTGTTCC
>NZ_UTBG01000250.1 GCF_900580675.1 Pseudomonas viridiflava | reverse complement strand
TCGCCTTGCCAGAAGAACTCGGTGGTGATGCCGTCCACGGTTTTACTGATGCGTCGACCAAACGGGTCGTAGCGATAGCTGGCGGTCTTGCCGTTGGGTTGGGTGAGGCCGATCAGGCGGTGCTGGCAGTCGTAGCGGTATTCGGTGATGAGCGCGTGCCCACGTCCGCGCCTCTCGCGGATCAGGTTGCCGAAGGCGTCGTAGTCGTAATGGCGGTCGCCCTGGATCAGCAGGCGGTTGCCGGCGACGATGTCGGGGCCGGGGCGGTCTTGCATCAGCAGGTTGCCGGCCGGGT
>NZ_UTBG01000251.1 GCF_900580675.1 Pseudomonas viridiflava | reverse complement strand
CTTCATTGAGCTGAGCCCGAGAAGCCTTCGCGCCGATTGCAGCGTCATTGGCCTGATGCTGTGTGAGCGTATCCGCCGTCAGACGCACGGCCTGTTCACGTTGCGAACGCGCACTCCACACCCCGGCACCCACGCCGAGAACGGCCAGTACGACGCATGCAGCAAGATTGGCGGAGGAGGTGCCCGACTGAGTCAGAATCCAGGCAATGGCCGGAATGACCGGGACCAGCGGAAACCAGAGGAAGCGGGGATGACTTTGACCTGGAGTACGACCGTAC
>NZ_UTBG01000252.1 GCF_900580675.1 Pseudomonas viridiflava | reverse complement strand
GGCCGAGCAGTTTGGCGTCCAGGCGCAGGCTGGCGCCCAGCAGGCCATGGGCGGTCGGCAAGGCGTCGCGCAGTTTGGCCAGGCCGGTTTCGTCCAGCGCCTCGATCAGCGTGACGTCGGCGTGTTCGTGCAGGCGCGCCATCAGCGGGGAGGAAAGTTTCTTGTATAAAACGACAGATTTTTTCATAGGGTTTTCGCCTTCAATTCAAGGGGCGGCAGCGGCGCGCGTTCACGGTCGCTGGCGCCGGGCTTGAGGAAAATGGTCAGGACCACCGAGAGCATCAACGCGCCGCTCATCAGCAGGTACGAGGCGCCGGGCGAGCCGGTGCTGCTGTTGAGGTAACCCACCAGGTACGAGCCGCCGAACGAGCCGAGCGCGCCCATGCTGTTGATCAGCGCCATGGCGCCACCGGCCACGTTGGCGGGGAGGATCTCCGGGACGATCGCAAAGAACGGGCCGTAAGGTGCGTACATGCAGGCCCCGGCGATCACCAGCAGGGTGTAGGACCACCAGAAGTGTTCGGCGCCGAGCACGTAGGATGCATAGAACGCGATGGAGGCAATCAGCAGCGGCGGCCACACAAAGCGTTTACGCTTTTGCAGTTTGTCCGAGCCCCAGGACACCGCCAGCATGCCGATCACCGCGGCCAGGTAAGGCAGCGCCGACAGCCAGCCGGCCTCGACCATGTCCATCTGCAACCCGGCCTTGAGGATCGACGGCAGCCACAGCACAAAACCGTACACGCCGATGCTCCAGCAGAAGAACTGCAGCGCGAGGATGATCACCTTGGGCGAGCGGAACGCCTCGGCGTAATTCTTCACGGCCTTGATGCCCACCTGCTCGGCAGCGAGGGCGGTTTCCAGGGCCTGTTTCTCGCCGTTGCTCAGCCACTTGGCGTCGGCGGGCTTTTCATCCGCCAGCTTCCACCAGATAAAGGCCCACAGCACGGCCGGCAAGCCTTCGATGATAAACATCCAGCGCCAGCTGAAATGCTGCACCAGGTAACCCGACACCACCGACATCCACAGCATGGTCACCGGGTTGCCGAGGATCAGGAAGGTATTGGCGCGTGAGCGTTCGGCCCGCGTGAACCAGTGGCACAGGTACACCAGCATCGCCGGCATCACCGCTGCCTCGACCACGCCGAGCATGAAGCGAATCGCAATCAGCATGTAGGCGTTGGACACCACCCCGGTCAGGGTGGCCAGCCCGCCCCAGAGAATCAGGCTGACAAAAATCAGCTTTTTAACACTGCGCTTTTGCGCATAGATCGCCCCCGGCACCTGGAAGAAAAAGTAGCCGAGGAAAAACAGTGCGCCGAGCAATGACGACATGCCCGGGGTGATCATCAGGTCTTCGGCCATCCCGGAGGCGGCGGCGAAGCCGTAGTTGGCGCGGTCCAGGTACGCCAGGCTGTAGGTGATAAAAACGATGGGCATGATGTACCACCAGCGGCGGGTGGCGAGTTTCACGGTTTCCATGGGGTTGCTCCTGAGCTTGTTGTAGTTGTGGCAACAGGGTGTGGGTCACGCGACGGATCGGGCGGGTAACTCGGCACGCGTGGGCAGGCCTTCCATGTCACCGCGACTTTGCACGGCGCGGCTGCCGATCCAGTTGCCGCGCTGCACGGCCTCGGGGAAACTTAAATTCTCCAGCAGCGCACTGATCATGCCGACCGCAAAACCATCGCCGGCGCCCACGGTGTCGACCACCTTGGCCACCGGCACGGCGGCGATAAAGCCTTTGTCCATGTGGGTGCGGAAGTAGGCGCCGTCCGGGCCGAGCTTGATCGCCACGGCTTCGGCGCCCTGGTCGAGGTAGAAAGCGGCGATGTCCGCCGGGTCGTCAAAACCCGTGAGCAAACGGCCTTCGCCCAACCCCGGCAAGACCCAGTCGGCTAGGGCGGCGAGGGCGTTGATTTCGCGGACCATCTGCGCCTGGCTGGCCCACAGCGAAGGGCGCAGGTTTGGATCGAATGACACGCTGCGCCCGGCCTTGCGCATCTGCGTCATGAGCTCGACGGACAGTTCACGTGTGGCCTCGGACAGCGCCGGCGGAATGCCGGTGGCATGCACATGCCGCGCCTGCAGCAGCGTCGGGCTGATGGCCGCGACCGACAGATGGCTGGCCGCCGAGCCCTTGCGGAAGTACTCGACCTGGGGATCAGCGCCGGCTTCTTCGCGGGACTTGAGCTGAAAGCCGGTCGGGTGCAGCGGGTCTACCGCCACATGCCGGCAATCCAGGCCTTCGTTTTTCAGGGTGTCGACCACAAACCGCCCCAGCGAATCATTGCCCACCCGGCTCAGCCAGGCGACCTTGAAACCCAGGCGCGACAGGCCAATCGCAACATTGCTGTCGGCCCCGGCAATGCGCTTGTGAAACTGCGCCACCTGGGCCAGGTCGCCGGTCTGCTCGGCGACAAACATCGCCATGGTTTCACCAAACGAGAGGATATCGATCTCAGACATGCGCATTCTCCGCACGGGGTTGGCCCAGGAGGGCGAGGGCGGCGACCTGATGCGCGGTGACCTCGATCAGGTCATCGCCCTGCAACGGGAATTCCACGGCCCGGGTAATACCTTGAGTCATGTGTTTGAGCACTTGTTCCCACAGATGCAGGTCGGTGGCGCTCGGCGGCAGTGCCACCAGCTTGCCGTCGGGGCGACGGGCCACGGCCTTGCAGTGCAGGTAGTCGACATGGCGGCCCAGCAGGCGCGCGGCGGTCAGGGCGGATTGGTCCTGCCACTGCCAGTTGCCGATATCGAAGGTCATCCTGACCGGCAAACCGAGGCGTTCGACCTCGGTGAAGAACCGCTGCATCGGCTCGATGCGCCCGCCGTGCAGGGTCTGGTCGTTTTCTACCAGCAGTTTTACCGGGTGGCGCTGGAGCAGGGCGTGCAGGCTTTCCAGGTCGTTGGTGTCGGTGAAATAGCCGAGGGAGACTTTCAGCCAGCGCGCGCCGAAGGCCTGGGCGCGGTCCAGGGTGGCAGCGAGTTCGGCGTTTGGCTGGGCGCGTCCGGCAACCCAGAGTTCCAGGGGCGATGAAAACACACATTCCAGCCCTTGCTCGGCGGCGGCCTGGGCCAGATCAGCGGGGCGTTCGGTGGTCAGCAGTTCTTCACGCCATTCGATGCGCTGGGCGCCGGCAGCAGCCAGCAGCTCGACGAAACTCAATTGGCCCTGCTGGCGAACCAGGTCGGCGCCGTAGCTGGAAAGGCTAATGGAAACGGGGTATTTGTGCATTGTGGGTTACCTCTGAAACCGGTTTCATTTTTGTTTGAGCAAAAGGTCGGGTAAAAAATTCAGATAGTTTGGGTGGAGCCGCGAACAATCAGCTCGGGCAGGAAATCAAGGGTGCGTAACGGTTCTCTGTCCCCGCGCAGGCGCTTGAGCAAACAGTCGAACGCACTGGCGCCGATCGCCTCGGTCGGCTGGGCGAGGGCGGTGATGCCATTGCCCACCAGCGGGTACCAGTCCAGGTCATCCAGGGCGATCAGGCCGACGTCTGCAAACAGGTTGCAGCCCAGGGCCTTGAGCGCGCGGGTACAGGCGAGCGCCGCCACGCCGTTGGCGCAGAACACCGCTTTGCGGCCAGGTTTGGCAAGAAAGGTTTGCAGGTGGGTATTCAGTTCGCCGTCCAGCTCGACCACCGCGCCGGTCAATCCCGGGCGGGCGGCGATTTCAGCGTTGAAGCCGTTAACCCGCTCCAGGCGCGAGCTGGTGCCGTCGGGGGCTTCGCTCACCAGCAGCACATCGCGATAACCCTGTTGCTGCAGATGCTCCACTGCCATGCGCACCGCCGCCGGGTTATCCAGCCCCACCAGGTCGCTGTGCAGCGGCTCGACCTTGCGGTCGACCAGCACCAGGGGCATCTCCTGTTGAAGCTCCAGCAGTTGGTCGAGGTGGTGGCCGAGGGTGTTCACGATCAGCCCTTCGATGTTGTACGAACGCAGCGCCGCCAGGTGCTGGCGCTCTTGTTCATCGTCGCGGTCGGTGTTGCACACCACCAGGCTGTAGCCGTGCTGGCGGCAGGCGGTTTCGACGCCGTGCATCACGGCAATGGAATAGGGGTTACGGATATCGGCCACCAGCATGCCGATCAGGCGGGTGCGGCCACGTTTCAGGCCACGGGCCATCTGGTTGGGGCGGTAGCCGAGTTGATCAATGGCCTGCTCGATGCGCAGGGCGATGGCGTCGGAGAGCAGGGCGCGGTCATCGCCGATAAAGCGCGACACGCTGGCCTTGGACACACCGGCGCGTTCGGCGACGTCGAGCATGGTCACACGGCTGCGCTGGGCGGCGGAAAAGGTAGTCACGGTAGCAGGCCTTTCTTATTGGATTTAGCGGTTTTACCGCCAAGGAGCAGCGTTGAAACCGGTTTCATAAGATGCCAGCCGATTATTCTCGTCAAGGGAAATTTATAAAGACCGACGGCGGTTGCCCGCGCCAAGCCGACGAGCGGATAGCTCTACCTGTTAGTTCTGACAGTATCCAGCCAAGGGCTTTAGGCGTTTAATTTTTCCTAACAACAGACAGGTACGTAGTTCGCTCCTGGCTTGGCTTGGTGAACCTAACCCTGAGGCTGCGACATGTCTACTATCCCTGGCTTGGCCCCTTTGACAATCGCGGGCGTCAGTACCACCGACCGCAGGGGGGTGGTGCCACAGACGTTACTGCTGGCACCGCTGCCCGTCAGAATTCCCATGTGGGCCCCCATACCTGCGGTGGGTGACGATCCGCATATTCTCCAGCTTTTTTGGTCCAGCCACGATGGAGTGAGGCTACTGGCCACACGGGCTATCACCGCACCACCGCCGCCTGTTCCCGCGTTTCACGAGCTTCAGATCGAACTGGCTGACCTGCGCAGCGCAACCCGTGTCGCACAGCTTTACTACATCGTGACCACTGAGGGCGGTGCCAACCGGATGGAGCCGAGCATTCCGATCACCCTTGATCTGGATCTTCCACGGCTGGTGACGCCGACCGATACGCTGCGGTTTGTCGTACCGCCTGTACCGGCGCTAGACAACCAGTATCTACTGAACAATCCGCGCCCTGCCTTTTACGTCCCGGTCTATAACATCGGGGCTGCAGGGGATCGAATCGAAATCTATTTATCCAACTCACCCAACCCTGCTCCCGGTCTGGCAGCCGCTGGAAGTTCCCCGGTGAATTTCAGCACGTCGCCGTGGACCATTTCGCTGGATGGCAACGCCTTTCGCAGTCTGAATGATGGCCCGGCCTACGTGTTCTTCAAGATATTCGACCTGACTGGAAACTTCAGCGTTCGCAGTATCGGTCTACCGTTTAATGTGAGCCTGGGCGCGACCGTGCCCACCCCGACCACTACGCTGCCTGCACCCCGTGTGCAACACACATTAACCAACGGTTACTTGAACTGCAGTTCAGTGCCCAGTGTGATGGCCGGCGTGAGTTGGTTGATTTCCCCCGTCAATACCCTGCAAGTAGGTGATGAAGTCAGGTGCATCTGGCAGGGGTATAACGAAAACAACTGGGCGACCCCGAACTTGAATGTTGTTTTTCAACGCTCGCTGATCTGGGCCCAGCAACATGTAACAGCTGGAGCAATAGTTGTGGTGGATTCGTTCGACACCACGTTGTTTCCTCTGCGCAGGTTTACATCGGCCACCTTTATATATGAGGTGTGGCGCAACGGTGTAAGAGTGGGCGAGTCGCTGCCCGGACGCGTGCGAGTTGATCTGACTTACTCCACGGGCTGTTATTGCACGCCGCGCGGGATTGTGTGTGCGTAATTAAGTTCTTGACGCGCTTGTGATTGTTTGGGTTGAGCCATGTCCGTGGGCCCTGCGTGCGCGAAAGGTTCGTGGTTGATGCGTTTGTATTTATTCAACTCACGAAGAGAGTAGTTGTTCTATTAGTCTAACTATGCGGAGCAAAAACGATGGACAGAACATACCGAGATATTATTGACAGCTTTCAGCCAGGGCTTCCTGGCAGTTATACGCCTACTCGGCTGGCACCCGGTACATTTACAGGCGAGGTACCGGGTTACACTGGGCTGCTCACGAGGCAGGCTGCCAAAAGCCAATTCATAACCTATAGTATTCCCCGGTGGGATGCCTTCAGTACTGATCCAAACAACCTGGATAGATTGACGATCAGCATTCGTCCATTGGTAGAGCTGAGCACTCTTGCGGACCCACTTGTCGAAAATGCCTATTTCCAAAATGCTGCTTATAGCTACACGGTGGAACTCCTCAACCCCCCCGATCCTGTGGTAGTGACGCTGCCTGAAAGCCTGGTTCCTAATGGCGTATGGCTGGTCAGGGCTGATGTGTTCGTTGGCGACTCTCGTGCCACGAACTACACAGTCCCGCAACTGTTGATCGTTGACGAGACGGCACCTTATGAGCGTACTGGCGATCGGCCTCCTGCACCGACCGCGCCTCCGGGCATGACGGTGCCGCTTGACCGTACGTATTTCCAGAACCAACCAAATCAGACGGTAAACTTCCCGATTCCTTATGACCAAACCGCCGGCAGATCCCCGGGCGATACGGTTCGCGTGTACTTTGGCTCTAATCAGCAACCCATCGCCACCCTTCCGATCGACCCAACTGTGTTGGGAACCATTCCATTGTCGTTGGCCTCAATCCTCGCTGAAACGCGCGGCAACTATGACCTGAGTTACAGGCTTGTCGATGCTTCCGGCAACCCGTCCGAGGAGTCCTACAGGTTAACGCTGACGGATGTAGGCGTGGCGCCGATTCCCGCCGACTTTCAACCTCCGGTGGTCTTGCTGGCTGTGCCCGGTGATGGGCTGATCCATCGTCGTGATGTGGCAGATAACAATGGCGCAATCGTCCAGGTGCCTATCTATACGAATGTTGAGCGCCCAGGGGATGAAATCACCGTTACCCTGACATCGGTCAACGGCTCAATACCGCTGACGTTACCGGTAGCCGCGACAGCGTTCCCGATTGCGTTCAACTTCACCCAAGCCAATATGACTACCCTGTACGGGCCCGGACCAGGCAGGGTGCCGGTAACGGCTACTTACACAGTACGACGCGGTACCAACACCTACCCGGCGACACCGTTGAGTGTTGCCTTCGACCTGGATCTGTCGGTTGCGGGGCCCAACCCGAACCCGAACCCACCGGGGCCACAGGGTATCAATAACGACCTGCTTCCCGTCATTGTTGAAGCCATTCGCCCTAACAATACATTCGGGCCGCTTAACCACCTGGAGGCTGTGGATGTAAACCGCGACGCGAGGGCGCGCATCCCATTGTGGACTGCCGCCGTAACGCCTGATCTGCAATTGCCGTTTACCATTACCCTGGTGTATGGCACCCGCGTTTATACACAGGACGTGTTGGTCATCCCGCCTGGCAGGGAGGTCACATTCACGATTCCGTTTGCGGATATCAGAACCCTGGGCGGGCCTACTCAACAGGCGTACTACACCGTCAGTCGTGCAGGCAACCCCAACCCGCAGCGTTCGAACCCAACTACGGTCATTGTGGATTCGGCGATCCTGATTATGGATGCGCCCACTTTCCCGGATATTGTGACGGCACCCAACGGATTCAGAAACGCCACCTGCGACACCTTGCGGCCTATCAACAGCGGCAACCTCAGGCTCAATATCACCGGCTCCGCCTACTTGTCGCCAGCGGTACCGATCACAGTGACGTTTACCGGGTTCCAAAACAATACGGCTGCACCACCAAGTGTGGTGACTGTCGTTCGAACTTTCTCCGTACCGAGTGATAACGCCGGGGTCGTTGGGTTTACGGTGGATTTGGGCACGGCTGCCGATCTTTACAACCCGATCATCACGTCCCGTGCGTTCCTGAGTCTGGCCTCTGCATCGATCACTGTTTCCACTCAGTTCCAGGGGCAAACAGTCACCTCACTTCCTGCCACTGTTCGTATCAGAGGTTACAGGCCGGGTAATGGAATGTCCTTCTACTGTAACGGTGGGGTAATTCCTTAGTTGTCGGTATATGCCAAAGAGGGTGAGAGCCCTCTTTGGCTTTTTAGCTTTATAACGCCCTGCTGTTTAGCATTTAACCGGCTGTCTCCAGCCCTTACATAAACCGCGTACGTTTCCTCTGGCTTCTTAAGATTAGTCCTACAGAATTTAGGCAAAGGATAAACAATGATGGCGCCGCTTGATTGGTCGGGGTCTCACGAGATTTAGAACCCTACCTATCGTTTCGTGAAGGCACTAGAGGTCCACTAATATGTCGGCAGTATTCAGTTTCAAACCTACCCCCCTGAGCCTTGCATTAACGGCCCAAGCTGTCTCGCTATTCTTTCTGGTCGCACCCGACGCCCAGGCACTCACCCAAGTGAGGGCGCCTAATGCGGCTATTTCCTCGACGACGCCGCTTGATAATTATGCATTATTTGCACTTTCGGGGCTGACCGCCACCGGCGCAACCACCAATCAAATTACAACGGATAACGCCTCTTTGCGGGTGCTGGCAGGCAGCAGCACCTTAGATATCAGTGCGGTAAATCTATCGACCGTTGTGATCGATAACTCAAGGGTGACTGCCCGTCCGCTCCCGACAGTAGGGGCTGCCATCGCCTCTTCAAACGGCGGCAACGTCATTATCACCAATAACAGTAGTGTTACGCATGCCAATGGCATTGGTGTAAGTGTCGCCCGCACCACTACCGGCACGGACGGTCCATCGGTCACGGTCAGAGACAGTACTGTTTCAGGTACAACCCGCGGTATCAGTGCCGCTGGCTACAGCGTGGTGGATCTGGACAATGCTCATGTCCAGGCCACGAATGCGACCGGGATGGGCGTGGTACTGCTGAACGCCGACGCGGTCGCCAGAAACAACAGCACCATTGTGGGCGGGGCAAGCGGCGTAAACATGCGTATGGAAGGCAATCTTACGCGAACCAACAGCTTGATCCTCGACAGGTCGGTGGTTCAAGGGCTGACCGGGCCTGCCATTCTGGTGAACCCTCCGGCGACCAATGCCACCCGGGCCGATATCCAGGTGCTCAACGGCTCCAACTTGCTCAGCGGTAATGGCGTCCTGCTTCAGGTCGCCAATAGCGCCACCGCCAACATGAACGTCGACAACAGCCGCTTGACCGGCGACGTGGTCGTTGACGCAGGCGGCACCGGCACGCTGCAACTCAACAACAACGCCTTGCTCACCGGCCAATTGCGCAACGTCGCGCAACTGGATGCCAACAGTGGCGGCAAGTGGATGCTGGTCGGTGACAGCGCCGTCGGCGCATTGAGAATGGGCGGCGGCTCCGTCGAATTTGGTGGGCCGACCCAGTTCTTTAAACTCGATACCAACAGCCTGGCCGGCAACGGCACTTTTGTGATGCACACCAACTTCAACAACGGTGAGACCGACCTGTTGAACGTCAATGGCACCGCTGAAGGCAGCCACGAGCTGTTGATCGCCGCCAGCGGCAATGAATTGGCCGTCGGCGAGCCGATCATGGTTGTTCACACCCAGGGCGGCGGCGCACAGTTCGGCCTGGTGGGCGACACCGTCGACGTGGGCGCCTTCTCCTACGGGCTCAAGCAGGAAGGCACCGATTGGTACCTGGACACCGAGCGCCGCGGCACCAGTAACAGCGCCCAGGCCGCGTTGGCATTGGCCAACGCCGCGCCGACCGTGATACTGGGCGAGGCGAGCATCCTGCGAACCCGCATGGGCGAGCTGCGCTTCAGCCAGGGCAAGAGCCAGGGCCTGTGGATGCGCAGTTACGGCAACAAATATGACGTGGCCGCCACCGGCAACGGCCTGGGCTACAAACAGAACCAAAGCGGCCTGACCATTGGTGTCGATACCCCTGTCGAAGCGGGCGATGGCCAGTGGCTGGTCGGTGTAATGGGTGGTTACAGCAAGTCCGACCTGAGCCTGAGTCGCGGCAGCAGCGGTATGGTCAACAGCTACCACGTCGGTGCTTACGCCACGTGGCTGGAAGCCGAGACCGGTCTGTATGTCGACCTCGTGGGTAAGGTCAACCGCCTGAACAACCAAAGCCAGGTCAACATGAGCGACGGCAAGCGTGCCAAAGGCAACTACACGCAAGATGCGGTGAGTGCATCGGTAGAAGTCGGCAGGCACATCAAACTTGACGATGATTTCTTCGTTGAACCCTACACACAACTGAGCACTTCATTTATTGGCGGCTCGGGTTACACCATGGACAACGGCCTGAAGGTCGACGGTGATCGTACCAAGTCGATCGTCGGCAAGGTGGGTGTGACGGCGGGTAAAAACATCCAGCTCGACAGCGGCACGATTGTGCAACCGTACGTGCGTACTGCCGCAGTGCGTGAGTTCAACGATAACAACAAAGTGTTTATCAACAACCAGGCCTTTAACAACGACCTGTCCGGGTCGCGTTATGAAGTGGCGGGCGGCATGTCGGTCTCGTTCTCGGAAAACCTCAGCATGCACGCCGAGATTGAAACCAGCAAAGGCAAGGCAATCGATATGCCGTGGGGCGGCACCGTCGGTCTGCGCTACGCCTTCTGACACTGTTAAGCACGTGAAAAGGGGAAGCTTTGGCTTCCCCTTTTTTTTTGTCTGGCCGATCAGTACCGGCTCAGTTGAACAAACCTGCGGCAATATTGATCGAGAATCCGAGGATCGCCGTGTTGAACACAAAGCCGATCAGCGCCTGCCCCAGCACCACTTTACGCAGGCCGCGCGTGGCCACGCCGACATCGGCCGTTTGCACGGCCACGCCGATAGTGAACGAGAAATACAGGAAGTCCCAGTAGTTGGGCGTGCGTAAACCTTCGGCAAAGCGCAGCGCCGGTTCGTCACCGTCCCAGGTGTAGAAGAGGCGGGCGTAATGCACGCTGAAAATCACCCCGATCAGCAACCACGAGCCGATCACCGTCAGTGCGGTAAAACCGTAATGCAGCAGGCGCGCGGTGCCATCCATGTCCTTGCTGCCCAGCAGATTCAGGGTGATCGTCGCCAGGCTGGCAATCGCCGCGATGCACACCATGAACAGCACCAACCCCGCGTTCTCGTCCTCGATTTCGGCGATGCGTTTTACATCGTCGGCCCGGGCGCGGCTGGTCAGCCACAGCATCAGCACCAGGTAGGTCCAGACCCCGGCGTTCCAGCCGTAGAGAATTTTGGCGATGAGCGTATCGGCCGGCGCCAGGATGCCCACGGCAAGGCCCAAAACGGCGGCGGCGGAGAGGCGAGGGTGGGTGCGGGCGAGGAAGGCCATAGGTGCTCACGACAGGGGATGTTGTGAGCACCATAGCGCATTTTTACGAGGGCTTTGTACGCTTGCGCACCCGCTTCATGACGACCACAAAGAACACCGGCACAAACACCACCGCCAGTGTCGCGGTGATCATCCCGCCAATCACACCGGTGCCGATGGCCTGCTGGCTGGCCGAGCTGGCCCCGGTGGCAATCGCCAGGGGCACCACGCCGAGGATAAACGCGAGCGAGGTCATGATGATCGGCCGCAACCTCAGCCGTGCGGCCTTCAGGGTGGCGTCGATCAGGTCTTCGCCCTGGTCATACAGCTCCTTGGCAAACTCGATGATCAGGATCGCATTTTTCGCCGACAAGCCGATAATCGTGATCAAGCCCACCTTGAAAAACACATCATTGGGCATGCCGCGCAAGGTCACGGCCAATACCGCGCCGAGCACGCCCAGCGGCACCACGAGCAACACCGAGGTCGGGATCGACCAGCTTTCATACAGCGCCGCCAGGCACAGGAACACGATCAGCAGCGACAGGCCCAACAGCAATGGCGCCTGGGAGCCCGACAAGCGCTCCTGCAACGACAAGCCGGTCCATTCCTGGCCCAGACCTGCCGGCAACTGGCTGACCAGGCGCTGGATTTCGGTCATGGCCTCGCCGGTGCTATGCCCCGGCGCCGCTTCGCCACTGAT
>NZ_UTBG01000253.1 GCF_900580675.1 Pseudomonas viridiflava | reverse complement strand
CGGGCACACCGAGCCTAGGCGAGGTGCCGAGTGGTGGGGCAAGAGCCCTTTTGGTTACTTTTGGGGCTCTTTTCCAAAAGTGACTCGCCGTAAGGGCGAAACCAATATCCGCCATAACCGCAGCAACGGATACGCACACAAAACCCCGCCTCAAGCGTTAGCCAAATTAACCAACTCACTCCCGCCCACATACCTCTCCAGATTCGCCAAAAACGTGTCAGCAATCTCATTGCGACTATTCGTCGAAATCGCCGACGTATGCGGCGACAAGCGCACACGCGGGTGGGTATACAGCGGGTGCCCATCCGGCAACGGCTCCGGCTCGGTGACATCCAGCGACGCCAAGCCGATCTGGCCGTTATCCAGCGCTTCCAGCAGTGCCTCCTGATCAATCAACCCACCACGCGCAATGTTGATCAAGTGCAGCCCCGGCTTGGCACTGCCCAGCACATCACGGTTGATGATATGCCGCGTGGCCTCGGTCAACGGTGCCGCCACCACCAGGTGATCGGCGCGGGCGAACAGGTCGTGGATATCCTTGGCGGCTTCCACACCAGCGACGCCAAATGGCGCCTGGCTCTGGCGCAAGGCGACTACCTTGATCCCCAGCGCCAGGGCCTTGTGCGCCAGGCTTTCGCCGATTGCGCCAAAGCCGAGGATGCCCAGCGTCGTGCCCTTGAGCGGACGCAAAGCAGTGAAATTCCACTGCGCGTCCTTCACCCAGATATCCGGCAGATGCTTGGACGCAGCAAAGATCGCCGCCAGTGCGAACTCGGCCAGGTTGTCGGCGGCGCTGCCCCGCGAAGTGGTCACCGGTGGTCCGTTGAACAGCCATTGCGGGTAGAAGTCGATGCCCGATGAGACCAAATGCACCCACTGCGCGCCGTAAGGCCAGCCGGGTGGTGGAGTGTCCGGCGCGGTGTAGCCGCGTACGTTGATCGGGCGCAGCAGCAGGATATTCGCCTGGGGCGGCAGGTCGCTTGGCACGCCCACGGGCACGCCGATCACCTGGGCGTCGGCGTGGAGCGCGGCGAGGCGCTCGCGGATCACGTCGTTGTAGTCTTCGTCCAGCTGGCTGGCAATAATCACCTGACTCATGTGCGTTCCTTGTGGCGTTGGGCGAAGACCGCTTTGCCGACGCCTTGCAGCACGGCGTCGTTCTGTGGGGTGTGCACGCGACTGCACAGCACGTCGCGGTAATGCCGTTGCAGCGGGCTATGCCGCGACAAGCCGGGGTTGCCGGACGCCTCGATCGCCAGCTCGACGGCGCGGATGGCATTGTTGGTGACCAGGTACTTCAATTGTGCGGCATTCGCGGCCGGGGTGTGGCCCTCGGCGGCGGCGTCCAGCAGGCTGCGGTTGGCAAACAACAAGGTGTCGATATGCCCGACGGTTTCCTGGAATCGCGGCAATGTCGACAGTGCGGCACCGAGGTTGGACGGCTTGCGTTCTTCCAGCCAGTTCACCAGCCAGTCCCGCGCGGCTTGGGCCACGGCGTCATACACCGAGGACAGCAACACCGACATCCACAGGAAACCGTCGCCATCCAGCTCCGGCTGCGGCGCACTCCAGGGGCTCACGCTGACGGCGTGGTCGAGCGGCACCAGCACGTTGTCGAGCACCACTTCATGGCTGCAAGTGGCGCGCATGCCCAGGTGGTCCCAGGTGTCGATGATGCTGATGCCGGGGCTGTCCTTGGGCACCAGCCAGGCGCCCACCAGCGGGTCGGCGTCATCACTGCGCGCCCACACGCTGAACCAGCTCAGGCCGTGGCTGCCGGTGGAGTAGATCTTGCGCCCGCTGATGCGCCAGCCTTCGGCGGTGCGCACCGCGGTGGTCGCCGGCAGCCCGCCGCGGGCCGGGGTGCCGAGGTCGGGTTCGACGCGCAGGGCATTGATCAAGGCGCCGTCGCGCACCGCGTCCTCGGCCACTCGCGTACGCAGGTGGACCGGCCAGGTCTTGCTGTCTTGCAGGCGGGTGTGTTGCAGGTACTGCATCACCAGGATCAGCGCGGTGGATGGCTCGCCCTTGGCAATCGCACTGACCGCCTTGCGCGCCTGCGGCAGGCTGGCACCGCCGCCGCCCAGGGCCTTGGGCACGGTGAGCGCCACCAGGCCGTGTTCGTGCAGCAACTGGAAGTTGGCGTGGGGAAATTCGGCGCTCTCGTCATACAGGTGCGCGGTGCTCGCCAGCTCGGCGCTGAGGCGTTCGAGCAAAGCTTCGAAATGGGCGACTTCCACGGAGCGCAGTGAAGGTTGGGTCATAAAAAAGTACTCGGTCTAAAGGTGGGCGCTGGGGTGATTCAGATGGCCAGGCGTAGCGGCTGCTCGCCCAACAAACGCTCCACCACCTGTAGCACCGGCTCGGCCTCGGTCCGCACCAGCCAGTCCGGGCTGACTTCCACGAATGCCACAGTGCCGCCCCCGGCGATCACCACCACCGTCGGCTGCGGCAACTCCCAGGTGCCGGTGCCGGTGGTCTCACCGATGCTGTTGCCCTTGGCCAGTGCGGCGTTGCGCGAGGCTTCGTCGAAGCTGTAGAGGATGCCCAAGCGGCGCCCGAGGTTGTTGGCCGTGTCGCTGGCCACCAGCAATTGCAGGTTATGCCGGCTCTTGATCTCGACCAGCCGCTCAGGCACTTGCGGGCTCACCGCCACCAGCGGCACGCCGAGTTCGCGCAGGCGTGGGTAGAGTTGGCGCTCGTAATAGGGCAGGGCGATGTTGCACGCCGGGCAGCCGGCGAAGCGGAAGAAAACCAGCACCGCCGGGCCGTCGGCCAGCAGCAGGTCGCGGGTCAGTTCGCCGCCTTCCACGTTGAGCAGGGTGAAGGGGTCCAGCTCATCGCCGACCTGCACGTAGTCGGCGGGCCGGGCCTGATCCACCAGGCGCTGGCGCTGGTCGATATTGACCTGCAACGCCGCCGGTGCCCAGGTGGCCACGCGTTCGGCATGCAGATCGGCCAACTGACGGTTGAGGGATTCGCTCATGCCAGCGCCTCCTGCTGTGCTTCGACCTCGGCGGCGACGCTGTAACGGTTCGCCGGCACGTCCAGGCCCAGGTTGTCGCGCAGCGTGTGGCCGGTGTACTCGGTGCGGAACAGACCGCGCTGTTGCAGCACCGGCACCACCAGTTCGGTGAAGTACTGCAAGCCATCCGGCAGCACCGAATTAATGATGAAACCGTCGCTGGCGCCGGCCTCGAACCAGGTCTGGATCGCATCGGCGACCTGCTCCGGGGTGCCGACGAAATCACGCTTGGGCCGCGAGAAACGCAGGGCCACTTCGCGCAGGGTCAGGCCTTCGTCCCTGGCCAGTTGCTTGATGCGGTCGGAGCCACCTTTCTGGCTGTTGGCGCCCAGGTCGCCCAGCTCCGGGAACGGCGCGTCCAGTGGATATTTGCTGAAGTCATGGTCGTTGAACGGGCGGCCGAGGGCGACGATGGCGTCTTCCACGGTGACCAGGTCTACGGCCTGCTGATAACGGCTTTCCACTTCGGCCTCGTCACGGCCGACAATCGGGCGGATGCCCGGCAGGATCGACAGGCTGTCCGCGTCACGGCCAAAATTTTTGGCGCGGCGTTTCAGGTCCCGGGTGTAGGCCTGGCCTTCTTCGAGGCTGTCCACGTGGACAAAAATCGCATCGGAGTTTTCTGCAGCGAAATTGCGCCCGTCCTCCGAGGTGCCGGCCTGGAAAATCACCGGCTGGCCCTGGCGCGAGCGTGCGATGTTCAGCGGTCCCTTGACCGAGAAAAACTCGCCCTTGTGATTCAGCGCATGCAGCTTGTTCGGGGTGAAAAATTCACCGCTTTGCTTGTCGTAGGCAAAGGCGTCGTCTTCCCAGGAGTCCCACAGGCCCTTGACCACATTCAGGTGTTCCTTGGCGATGCGGTAACGCACGGCATGGGGCGGGTGCTCGGCCTTGCCGAAATTGTCGGCGGTGCCGCTGAGCCACGAGGTGACCACGTTCCAGCCCGCGCGGCCGCCGCTGATATGGTCCAGGGACGAGAACTGGCGCGCCACCTGGTAGGGCTCGGTGTAGCTGACGGTCACCGTGGCGACCAGCCCGATATGGGTGGTCAGGGCGGCGAGGGCCGAGAGGATGGTCAGCGGCTCGAAGCGGTTGAGGTAGTGCGGGCTGGATTTGGCATGGATGTGCAGGCTGTCGGCGATGAAGACGAAGTCGAACTTGGCGGCTTCGGCCAATTCGGTTTGCTGCTTATAAAATCCGAAATTCGTGCTGGCATTCGGTTGCGCCTGCGGGTGGCGCCATTCGCCCCAGCCGTGGCCGACACCGTGGACCATTGCGCCCAGTTTCAAATAACGGGGTGTTGTTTGACGTGGCTTGCTCATGTTCTGCTCCTTTTAGCGCGATGCTCTGATCAACGCGATGCTTGGGAATTGGGCGCACGCTTGGCGTTGAAGCTCTTGTCGAAACCCTGCGACACATCGATGTGCCGGGGTAGCAGGCCTTCTTTTTGATAGGCGTCGGCCGTGGCTTGCAGGCCGCTGATCACCGTGTCGTCGATAACGACCGGGCTCAAATGGGTGTCCTTGGCCACTTCCACGTGCACGGCCAGCGGCAGGCCGGTGATCCTGGCCTGGGCGGCGGCGTATTCGTTGGGGTGGGTGTTGGCCCAGGCGTAGGCGCGGTCCACCCGCGCCACAAAGTCGTCCAGCTGCGGGCGCTTGTCGGCGATGGCCTGGCTGGTGGCGGCGAAGTACAGGTGATTGCTCAGCAACTTGGCGCCGCTGACGAGTACGCGCGCCTGGCTCTGGGAGGTGACCACGGTGGTGTAGGGGTCCCAGGTGGCCCAGGCATCGACGGTGCCGTTATCCAGCACCAGGCGTGACTCGCTGGGCAGCAGGAAAATGAACTGCACGTCCTTGGTGCTCAGCCCGGCACTGGCCAGGGCCTTGATCGCCAGGTAATGCCCGATGGAGCCACGCCCGGTGACGATCTTTTTGCCTTTGAGGTCGGCGACGGTCTTGATCGGCGAGTCCTTGGGCACCAGCAGGGCAGTGGTGTTGCGCCCTTCGGCGTGGATGATGCTGACCACTTTGAGCGACGCACCGGCGCCCAGGGCAAACACGTAAGGCGCGTCGCCCAGGGCACCGACGTCCACCGCCCCGGCATTCAAGGCTTCGCCAAGGGGCGAGGCGGAAGGGAACTCCGACCACTGAATTTCGTAGGGCACGTTTTTGGTTTCGCCGGAGACTTCAAGCAGCGCCTTGATCGTCGATTTCTGGTTGGCGACCCGCAGCGGTTGCAGGTCGGCGGCGTGGGCAGTGGAGGCCAGGCCGAGGGCCAGGGCGGTGCCCAGGAGCAGGCGTTTGAAGGGGGTGGAAAAGACCATGGGATGCAGGCTCCAGGCAGATCAAAAGAAGGTTCGGTTACCTCCGCCTGGAGAAGGGGTCGGTGAGGACTTCACGTTATTCCCATAAAAAACCATTGTGAAGTTCTTTTTGGTTATAAGGTAATTATTAAAATAACTGATTATATTTTTTATAATTATTCGATAAATGCATTTGTTGCTGGCTAAGGTGATAACAGTGGTTACCATCACCCGCGAAAAAAGCCCCGACATCCGAATGTTCGGATGTCGGGGCTGCTCAACCTCTGTTTGCTGCGCTTAATTGCGCGGCGCTCGAATGCCCGTCGTGGCATAAACGATTGCTTCTTGGATAAACGAGTCGATACCGTAGGTGTAGCCGTAATAACGACCGTACTTGCTGTCCAGTTGTGCTCTCACCTGTTTAATAATGTAGGGTTCCTGGATATAGGGAATCGCGGTGTCCGAGCCATATTTCACCGGGTCAACTTCCGGCGCACTGGCACGGGCCGCTGCAACTTCTCTATCAAGGTCGGCGATAAATTCGATAAGGAAATTCACGTCGGCTTTACTGCCGAAATTGCCGTGCCCGCCGATCAGCCGGCTCCAAGGCAACGTGTTGAGTGCCTCAAGGTTTTCTCTGTAGGAGCCCACGTTAGCGGCGGCGTAAGAAAACCTGAAAAACGGTAGTTGGTCCGGCGAGACAAAATCGGGTGTAATAACCACGTTGTAAGGCTCTACCAGAAATACAGCCTGATCCAGGCTGTGGGTGGGGTATTTGAACTCGACCACTTTGAGTTTCACGCCTTCGAAGTCCAGCGTGGTTTGCCCTGCCGCGACGTCCAGGGTGCGAGTAACAGGCGCCTGCCGAGTGGATCCGGTATCGCTCAGAATTTCCGCAGTCTTCCTGGTTGCTATCACTTCAACCCTTACACCCCTGGCGCGCATCGCCTCGACCAGCGGTGCAGAGCCCCCGATATGGTCGAAGTGATGGTGGCTATAAACGATGCGGGTGATGGGCCGGTCCGTGACCTCCTTTATAGCCTTCAGCAACGCTTCATCGGAGCCGATTGCAGGATCGAATACCAGGACGCCCGTGGTTCCAACATAAAAGGGCACGTTATAAAACTGGCTGAACATTACATAGAGACCACCGTCGACTTTTTGCAACGCGTACTCTTTTTCGGTATTGATCTTGAACAAGTCCTGGATCTTTTCGCCCGGCTTTATGTTTGCTGTCTTTGAAGCAGGCACATAGACCACGCCGGTTACGGTGGGCACATCTATTATGACTGGCGGGGATGAGCAGGCACTGATTAATAATATTGCGACAGCAGCCGTGCAGATATTTTTTATCATGTGTTTTTCCTCAGCGATTTGCACGAGTGGACGATCGTCCACTGGACATGTTTTTTGCGCACTGAAAAGTAATACAGCTTTTCATACGACAAAGACGCTGAGGGCATTACTTTAACGGCCGATTAACTACAGACGGGCCGCGCTCTTCAAGTATTGCCAAAAGTAAGTGTTTCGATAGAATTTATTCTGCATTAATCCTAAATTTTTGTTCGCTACCGTTATAACGTCAAACTGATCAATTCGCGGGGAAGAGGCTTTTATCTTATCCGCGTGGCGGCTCGTATCGGCCAAGCCATAGGCGATGGCCAGGCGTTTGTCGATCGCGGCTTCGCGGGCTTCGGGGGCCACCCATCAATCCTGCACCCGCTGTGGGCACAGGCAAAGGAGGGTTAGATCACATAGAACCCGTGGGTGCCGTCGCGACCGAGTTGGGCGACCAGGCCGAACTCCCAATCCAGGTACGCCTGCATGGCTTCCTTGGGGTTATCAGTGCCTTCGTACGGGCGGCGGTAGCGGTCGATACGCGGAGACGCCAGGTGAGTTTCACCTTCTTCCAACGGCAGTTGCGCGTTGATCCAGCCGGCGGTGCCGTCCTGCAGCAGGAACACTTGCTTGCCGGTGATGGCTTCGACTTCGGCCACCGCCAGGCGCGCCAGTTGGCTGCTGCCGCAGGTCAATACATAACGCTGGGCGGCCGGCACCTTGGTCAGGGCTTCGGGCAGTTGCGCGCGCAGCACCCACCAGGCACCGGGGATATGGCGTTTGACGTAGTTGACGCTGGCGGTGAAATCCAGCACCACGGTGTCGCCATGCGCCTGCCACTCGGCGAGGGTCTGCGGGCTGATCAGTTCGGCTTGGGGCGGCGTGGGCACGGGAGCCACCCAGGCACCTTTTTCGCTGAATTCGGCCGCGTGCACGTCATCCAGCACATGCACTTCCCAGCCCAATTGAGCCAGCCATGACGCGGACATATTCGCCCGCACGCCGTCGTCATCCGCCAGCACCAGGCGCGCACCGCGCACGCTGGCGACATGGTCGGTTTCCTGTACCAGCTGGCCGCCCGGGGTGGAGCGTGCGCCAGGCAGGTGGCCGGTTTCGAATTCTTCCGGGGTGCGCACATCGAACAGGTAGGTGGTGCGGTGCGGTTCCTGCTGCCAGCGTTGCAGGTCAGCCAGGGTGGCGCGGCCGACGCGGGCCTTGTCGGCGACCCGGCGCGCATCCCCGGCGGCGATTTGGCGGTGTTCTTCCGAGGTCGGCGCGAAGCGGCGGGACTGGCCGTGGGCGAGTTTTTGCCCGGCAAGCGTCCAGCCGATGGTGCCGTTGCGCAGCGCCGACACCGGGTTGGCTACACCGGCATTGATCAGCGACTGCGTGCCGATAATGCTGCGGGTGCGCCCGGCGCAGTTGACGATGATGCGGGTGGCCGGGTCCGGCGCCAGTTCACGCGCGCGCAACACCAGTTCGGCGCCGGGCACGCTGATGCCGGTGGGGATGCTCATGGTCTGGTATTCGTCGAAACGGCGCGCGTCGAGCACCACCACATCGGCTTGGCTGTCGAGCAGCGCCTGCACTTCTTCGGCAGCCAGCGACGGCGTGTGGCGCTCGCTCTCGACCAGTTCGCCAAATGCCTTGCTCGGCACGTTCACGTCGATAAACAGCTCGCCACCGGCCTTGCGCCAACCGTCCAGCCCACCTTCCAGCAGGCTGACCTGGGTGTAGCCCAGCGCGACCAGGCGCTCGGCTGCACGCGCGGCCAGGCCTTCACCGTTGTCATAGACCGTGACCTGGGTATCACGCCGTGGAATGCGCGAATACACCTCCAGTTCCAGCTTGGACAGCGGGATATTCGCCGCGAACAGCGGGTGGGACTCGGCAAACGGCGCTTCTTCGCGCACGTCGATCAGGGCGACTTCTGCACGGTCCAACAGGGCCTGGCGAATCCGGGCGAAGCTTTGGGTCGATACGGTGCTCATAGGGCAGGGCTCTTTTCTTTGGACAAATCCCAGATATTCGGGAGGAAGGCGTTGGAATAACCGGAGATAAACAGTTTCTCGCTGCCGTCGGGCTGATACACCGCGCGGCGCACGGCACCGATATTGGCGCCGTACACATGGATGCTGATCGACACCTGGTCACTGTGGGCATTGCTGACCTGGTGGATATCGCCGACCTTGGGCGACACCGCCTCGACCTGGCCGGGCACCAATTGAATCGGCTTGCCTTCGGCGACCAGGCGGCCGTCGGGCGCGCGCTCGAAGCCCTGGGAAAACTCCGCGCCGCGCAACATGCCGATCAGGCCCCACACCCGGTGGTCATGAATCGGCGTGCTTTGCCCCGGCCCCCATACAAAGCTGACGATGCTGAAACGCTGGCGCGAATCGGCATGCAGCAGAAATTGCTGGTAGCGCTCGGGGTCGGGTTGGGCAAATTCATCGGGGAGCCAGTCATCATGGCTGACCAGTTGCGCCAGCAGCTTGCCGCCACGGTGCAACAGGTCGCCTTCGCGTGGATTGCCGTCGATCAATTCCGCCAGGGCGCCAATGAAGGCTCTGAGTCTCTCGGGGTGTCGGGCCTGGGTCATGACAATTCCATCGGTGGTCTGCATTGATGGGTTTATCTAAGCATAATGTTTATAGTTAATATGCTATTTTTTAATGATTAGCTTATAGCCATAGGTAATTTAGAACCGGTCTGAATAGCGTTAGACGTTATCGATCGCAGCGCAGGCTATCCAGACAACGTTCCGGCAACTATGCTTCGCACACATCTTAATGACTGTTCTCTATGTGCGGCCCAAATGAAAATTGACGATATCGATGCCTTTGTCGAAGTGATTCGTTGCCAGTCCATCAGCCATGCCGCCGAGTCGTTGCAACTGACCCAGCCGGCCATCACCCGCCGCGTGCAGAACTTCGAGCAGGCGCTGGGTGTGGAGCTGTTCGACCGCAACACCAAGCCCCTCAAGCCTACGCTGATCGGTACGCGCGTCTACGAGCAGTGCCGGTTGATCCTGCGCGAGATGGATGCCCTGCGCGAACTGGTCGCCACTGATGCGCCGCCGACCGGCCTGCTGCGTCTGGGCGTGCCGCAGACCATCGGCGATGTGGTGCTGCTGGATGCGCTCAAACACCTGCGTACCGAATACACCGACCTGCGTGCCCAGGTCGCCACCGGTTGGGGCAGCCAGCTGGTGGGCAAGATCGAACGCGGTGAACTGGACGCGGCGGTCGCGCTGTTCCCGGCGGGCAAGATTTTCCCGGATAACGTGGTCGGCGAGTCCATCGGCAAGATGGAGTTGGTGGTGGTGTGTGCCAAGGCGCAGTTGCCGAAAAAACCCTGCAAGCTGGCGGACGTGTACCAGAGCGGCTGGATTCTCAACCCGGACGGCTGCGGCTTTCGCGCCGGTCTGCAACGCACCTTGTCCGATCAGGGGCTGGCGCTGCGGGTCAACCTGGAAACCTTCGGCACCGAGCTGCAACTGGGCCTGGTGGCGGATGGGCTCGGCCTGGGCCTGGTGCCGCGTCCGTTGCTGGAACGCAGCGCACACCGTGAGCAATTGGCGGTGATGCCACTCAAGGACTTCAAACCGGTGATGGATTTGTGGCTGATCTACCCGCACTTCCTCGGCAACCTGCAAGGGCCGGTGGATGCCTTCGGCAAGTGGGTAGCCGATTCGCTGCACAAAATCCGCAATGCTGCCTGAGGATCATAAAAAAATATAATAATTAGCTTAGATTAAAATGTGCTTTTTATTATTTTTTTGCATCCCATAGGCTTGCCTGGAAGTCCTTAAGGCCATCCAGGAAGTTTTGCCATGAGCTGCGTCACCTCGATCTCCAGCGTTTCCAACAATGTTCGCCAGCGCGTCACTCCCGAAGAATGGGAAGTACGCGTCAAACTGGCCGCCGCTTACCGCCTGGCGGCCTTGTACAAGTGGACCGACCATATCTACACCCATTTCTCCGCCCGCGTGCCGGGCCCGGAGGAGCATTTCCTGATCAACGCCTTCGGGCTGTTGTTCGATGAAATCAGCGCCTCCAACCTGGTCAAGGTCGACCTCGACGGCACCATCGTCGACGACCCGACCGGCCTGGGCATCAACTACGCCGGCTACGTGATCCACAGCGCCATCCACGGCGCGCGTCATGACCTGCAAGCGGTGCTGCACACGCACACCCGCGACGGCATTGCGGTGTCGGCGCAAAAAGACGGCTTGCTGCCGATTTCCCAGCATTCGATTGGTTTCTCCGGGCGCGTGGCCTACCACGGCTATGAAGGCATTGCCCTCGACCTGGACGAGCGCGAGCGCTTGGTGGCGGACCTCGGCGACAAGAGTGTGATGATCCTGCGTAACCACGGTTTGTTGACGGCGGGGGTGAGTGTTGAACACGCCTTCCAGCAACTGCAGCAGTTGGAGCGTGCGTGCAATATTCAAGTCGCGGCGCAGGCGGCCGGGAATGCGGAACTGATCTTCCCGCCGGCCGAAGTGGTGGCAAAAGTCGAGCAGCAAGCCAAGGCGCACGCCAGTGGTGAAGGACCGGGGGTGGCGCGGCATTGGAATGCGTTGATTCGGCAGTTGGAGCGGACCGATACCGACTACAAAAACTGATCTTGAGTCCACCGTAGAGCTAAAAATGTGGGAGCGGGCTTGCTCGCGAAAGCAGAATGTCAGTCAACAGAAGTACCGACTGATCCACCGCTTTCGCGAGCAAGCCCGCTCCCACATTTGTTATGCGCTGTTGCTCAGGCCACTTGTTTGGCCTGCTCACGCTCTGCAATCAATTGGCGGGTGAGGGGAATCAAGCGCTTGCCGTAATCAATCGCGTCATTGAGCGGATCAAACCCACGGATCAAAAAGGTGGTGATACCGAGGTCGTAGTAATCCACCAGCGCCTCGGCGACCTGTTCGGCGGTGCCGACCAGCGAGGTGGAGTTACCTTGCGCGCCGAGCAGCCCGGCAATTCCGGTCCACAAGCGCTTGTCCAGACGCGACCCTTGCGCTGCCGCCGCGAGCAACCGGCGCGAGCCTTCATTTGGCGGTTCACGCCGTACAAAACCATTCTTCTCGGCCAGTGCGGTGGCTTGCTGCAGGATGTTCTCGGCGCGCGCCCACGCCAGTTCTTCAGTCTCGGCGAGGATCGGCCGCAGCGACAAACTGAAGCGAATCGTACGCCCATGCCTGGCCGCTTCGGCACGCACCTGGGTCACGATTTCGCGCACTTGCTCATAGGTTTCACCCCACAGCGCATACACGTCGGCATGCTTGCCCGCGACCTCGATTGCAGCCTTGGAGGACCCCCCAAAATACAGCGGGATATGCGGCTGTTGCGGCGACTTCACGGTGGAGTGCGCACCTTCGACCTGGTAGTAGGTGCCGGTAAAATCGAAGGGCTGTTCACTGGTCCATTCCTGGCGCACCACGCTGAGGTATTCGTCGGTGCGCGCGTAGCGTTCGTCCTTGCCGATATGACTGCCGTCGGCCCGCAGTTCGCGGTCATCGCCACCGGTGATGATGTGCACAGCGGTGCGCCCGCCGTTGAACACATCCAGGGTGGTGAGCTGGCGCGCAGCCAGGGTGGGTTGGGTAAAACCCGGGCGGTGGGCGATCAGAAATTGCAGCTTCTTGGTGACGCTGGCGGCATGCGAGGCGATCAGCGTGCTGTCCGGGCTGTTGGAGTGGAACGCCACCAGGGCGCGGTCGAAACCGGCCTTTTCGTGGGCGCGGGCCACGGTTTCGACGTAGTCCGGTTGCAGGGTAGGGCCGCTGCGCGGGTGGATCTCGGACGCGTGATGGCCGCCGATATAGCCGATGAATTCAATGCTCATGGTCTGTCCTTGTCGAGTGCGGGATTAACACCTCCACCGGGCAGGGGGTCGGTTATTCGCCTCTAAAGTAGGGGCAAGGGCGAGGCCTGTGAAATGCCGATTGGTTCTAACGTAATTATTAAAAAAATGAATCATTTCTGATTGAATAAATGAGTAACTCGCATTTTAGCTCGGCCCAGGCCCGTCGCAACGCGCAAGGCTGACCGTGGATAACGTTGTAATTTTGCTGGGGCTGATGTCTGATGAGCGCCGAAAACAGCGCCTCACAGGTTGATTCTCATGCGGGCAGAACTTGCGCACTATGGCGGTATTACCGTCATGATTCCGGCCGCCATCATCATTGCTGTTTGGTTAAGGTATTCCACTCCGTGGGCCCTTCGGGCCTGGGCAATAACAGTGGCGGTAGCTTATTCGATAGTGGCCGCCAGTAAGTTGCTGTTTAAAGGCTGGGGTGTATCACTTCAATACTTGGACATTGCGGTATTAAGTGGCCATGCGATGAACACATGCTTGATGGTGACCGTGGGATCAAGCCTGGTGGCGCGCCACTATAAACCGGCGTGGCGTTGGCCGGCAGCGTTAGTGGGTTTGATCTGCAGCATCTGGTTCAGCGCTTATTGCGTGGCGCCTTATATCCATCCGCTCAATGAAGCATTGGCCGGTGCGGCATTGGGGGCGCTGGCGGCGGGTGCCTTTCTGTGGCGAATCGAACCCGCAGAGGTCAATGTCCCCCGTGCAGTCATCGGCGCTGGGCTGGTGGCGGTGCTGGCCTGCGCATGGGTGCCCAAGTACAACGCCGAGTTGCTGCTCAACCGGGTCGCCGTCAGCCTGTCAGGTGCCGAGCAGGCGCATCAGGAGCCTTCCTGGCGACTCGACGCGGCGCACAGGAAAGCCGAATAAGTCACCAGGTCCAGCGCCAGGTTGCTTTCCACCATCAGTTCCAGCAATACCGTCTGCGCGTTGAAGCGCCGCACATCACCCCGGCGGCGCGCGTCCTTCATCTGCTTGAACAGCGTATGCGTGATCTGCTGGGCAGAGCTGCCTTGCAGACGGTCCAGCCAATGGCCAATCACTTGGGTATTGCGCTGGTACTGCTCTGCCGAAACCGGCGCGCCAAAGCCTTCGAACATCCCCGTGAGTTTTCTCAGCGCGTAACCGCGCTGCAAATCACCCAGCAGGCTCACGGCCGTTCCTCGGTGCCACAGATATTGACCAGCAACTCGGCAGTCTTGACCTG
>NZ_UTBG01000254.1 GCF_900580675.1 Pseudomonas viridiflava | reverse complement strand
GTATGTATATACATACTACGTATCACATTACGAAATCGACGGAGACCCCATGGCCCGCGGCGGCATTAATAAAGCAGTAGTTCAAACGGCACGCCTGGCGATCCTGGCCCGCGGCGAAAACCCGAGCATCGATGCCGTACGCATCGAGATGGGCAATACCGGCTCAAAAACCACGATTCACCGTTATTTGAAGGAGCTGGACGACAGCGAAACTCGCCTCACCATCACCGAAGCGCCTATCGATGATGAGCTTGGCGAGTTGGTCACGCGGCTGGCGCAGCGCCTGAAAGAGAAGGCGCAGGAGCCGATCGATCTGGCCCAGGCGCAGTTCGAACAGCAGAAAACCGCCCTGCTCGCCCAGGTAGAAGCGCTTGAAGAAGCCCACAGCCAGCTCAAGCAGCAATGTGATATCCAAGCCGCAGCCTTGGCTGAAGAAAGCGCTGCGCTGCAAACCGCCAGCACCAGCCTGCAGACCGAGCAAACCCGTAACGCCGGGCTCAGCCAGGCGTGCAGCGATTACGAGTTGCGCATTTCGGATAAAGACGAACAGATTCGTTCACTGGAAGAGAAACACCTGCACGCGCGTGACGCGCTCGAGCACTATCGCAATGCAATCAAGGAGCAACGCGAGCAAGAACAGCGCCGGCATGAAGGTCAGGTGCAACAGCTGCAGGCGGAATTGCGCCAGGCCCAGCAGAGCGCCATGGTGCGCCAGGATGAAATCACCCAGCTGCATCGTGACAACGAGCGACTTTTGATTGAGCACCGGGTGACGGCGAAGGAATTGGCCGCCCTGCAGGAACAGAGCCGCAAGGATCAGGCACAACAGCTCAAGTTGAGCGAACAGATAAGCCTGGTAGAAAGCGACCGCACCCTGATTCAGGAACGCTTGCGGGTGGCCATGCTGGAAAACCAGTCACGCCAAGAGGCGCTGGCGGAACATCAACAAACCAACAAAACCCTGGAGCTGGACCTTATAAAGGCCCAGGCCCAGATCGAGACATTGCGCCTGGCCGCCGTCGTTGCAACGGCGCCAGAGGCAACACCGGACGCTTGATCAGCTCGCCACAGGCGTGCGCATGGTGACGAACTCTTCCGCCGCCGTGGGGTGCACGCCGATGGTTTCATCGAAATGCTGCTTGGTCGCGCCCGCCTTGAGCGCGATCGCCAGCCCCTGCACGATTTCACCGGCGTCCGGGCCGACCATGTGGCAACCCAGCACCTTGTCGGTGTCGGCGTCGACCACCAGCTTCATCAAGGTTTTTTCCTGGCACTCGGTCAAGGTCAACTTCATGGGGCGGAAGCGACTTTCGAAGATTTGGACCTTATGGCCCTTGTCCTTCGCTTCCTCTTCGGTCAGGCCGACGGTGCCGATGTTCGGCAGGCTGAACACCGCCGTCGGGATCATCGCGTAGTCCACCGGGCGATATTGCTCAGGCTTGAACAAGCGACGCGCCACGGCCATGCCTTCGGCCAGGGCGACCGGCGTGAGCTGTACGCGGCCAATCACATCGCCGATCGCCAGGATCGAGGACTCTGCCGTCTGGTACAGTTCATCCACTTCGACAAAGCCGCGCTTGTCGAGTTTCCAGGCCCAGGTTGTCGAGCATCGGGCGGCGACCGGTGGCGTAGAACACGCAATCGGCTTCCAGCACTCGGCCGTCTTTCAAGGTGGCCTTGAGGCTGCCATCGGCCTGCTTGTCGATACGCTCGATGTCGGCGTTGAATTGCAGGTCCAGGCCGCGCTTGGTCAGCTCTTCTTTCAGGTGCGTGCGCACCGAGCCATCAAAGCCACGCAGGAACAAATCACCGCGGTACAGCAGCGTAGTGTTCGCGCCCAGACCGTGGAAAATCCCGGCGAACTCGACGGCGATATAACCACCGCCCACCACCAGCACGCGTTTGGGCAGCTCTTTCAGGAAGGACGCTTCATTGGAGCCAATCGCGTGTTCACGTCCTGGAATCTCCGGAATCTGTGGCCAGCCACCGGTGGCGATCAGGATGTGTTTGGCGGTAAAGCGCTCGCCGTTGATTTCCACTTGATGCGGGTCCACCAGCCGCGCATGCCCTTCATGCAAGGTCACGCCGCTGTTTACCAGCAGGTTCCGGTAGATACCGTTGAGGCGGTTGATCTCGCGATCCTTATTGGCGATCAAGGTCGGCCAATCAAAATTCGCCTCGCCCAGCGACCAGCCAAAACCACTGGCCTGCTCGAAATCCTCGGCAAAATGCGCGCCGTAGACCAGCAGTTTTTTCGGCACGCAGCCGACGTTGACGCAGGTACCGCCCAGGTAGCGGCTTTCCGCCACGGCCACCTTGGCGCCAAAGCCTGCGGCAAAGCGCGCCGCGCGAACACCGCCGGAACCGGCGCCAATTACATACAGGTCAAAATCGTAGGCCATTTCACTCTCCTCGGCAGGACACCAGCATACCGACTTACATGGGGCTGAAAAACGAAAAAGCCACCCGAAGGTGGCTTTTTCAACTGTGCGGGCAACCCTGAATCAGTAAGCCTTGCCAGTTTTGTAGAAGTGCTCAAAGCAGAAGTTGGTCGCTTCGATGTAGCCTTCAGCGCCACCGCAGTCAAAACGCTGGCCTTTGAATTTGTAGGCAATCACGCAACCGTCTTTGGCTTGCTTGAGCAGGGCGTCGGTGATCTGGATCTCGCCGCCTTTGCCTGGCTCGGTTTCTTCGATCAGCTTGAAGATGTCCGGGGTCAGGATGTAACGACCGATGATCGCCAGGTTCGACGGAGCATCTTCCGGGTTTGGCTTCTCGACCATGTCACGCACACGGATCAGGCCATCGCCAATTTCGTCGCCGGCGATCACGCCGTACTTGTTGGTTTGCGATGGATCGACTTCCATCACTGCAACGATGGTGCAGCGGTATTTCTTGAACAGATCAACCATCTGCTCCAGGACGCCTTTGCCGTCCAGGTTGACACACAGGTCATCCGCGAGGACCACGGCGAACGGTTCGTCACCGATCAGCGGGCGGCCGGTCAGGATGGCGTGGCCGAGGCCTTTCATCTGAGTCTGACGGGTGTAGGAGAACGAGCACTCGTCGAGCAGCTTGCGGATGCCGACCAGGTATTTTTCCTTGTCAGTGCCCTTGATCTGGTTTTCCAGCTCATAGCTGATGTCGAAGTGGTCTTCCAGCGCGCGCTTACCGCGGCCGGTGACGATGGAAATTTCGTTCAAGCCGGCATCCAGTGCCTCTTCGACGCCGTACTGAATCAGTGGCTTGTTCACCACCGGCAGCATCTCTTTGGGCATGGCCTTGGTCGCTGGCAAGAAGCGAGTGCCGTAACCGGCTGCTGGGAACAAGCATTTCTTGATCATATGGGTCCTTACAAAGGGCTGTGCGTACGAAATTCGGCGCAGTCTAATCAGGCCGCAGTCACCTTACAATGGGTCCTGCTGGCGTTGCGATGTCATCATAGAGAAAAAATGTCCGCGTAAGTTCCGCTGAACTTACAAAGAGCATCTTTCCCGGTCGGCCAAAATACCTGCACCGCGCCGTGTCCATGGGCTGACACCTTTTTAGCACGCTTTTCAACCCAGAACACTGACCTGGAATAACTTGCGCGGGCCCGCGGCATTTGGCGCTATCATTAGCCCCTTGAACCAGACCATGAGATTGTTAATAGATGTCAGAACCAAAAGGCGTGAACGGCTACCTGATCACACAGCGAGCGGACGGCTGGCACCTGATCAACTTCCATGGCGACAGCGTTGCCGGGGTATTCCCGACCGAACAAATGGCGATTGCTGTAGCCGAAGTGTTCGTCGATGAGGCAGGCCATGCATCGAGCAAACGGCCCAAGGGCAAGTAAGCCTCTGCGCCTGCAAAAAAAGCCCCGTTGAACGGGGCTTTTTTGCGTTTGTCTGTACCTAGGTGGCAGATCGCTATAATCTTCCGCAAACGCCCCACGACAGTGTCAGCGCTCCCTTCCAACACCCTTGATGACGAACTCACATGAACAAAATTCTGGCACTGACTGCGGTACTGGCGCTGACCGGCTGCACCACCACCTCCGATGTTTACCTGAAAAACGGTGAACAAGGCCTGACCATCGACTGTTCAGGCGAAGCCAACTCCTGGGCCAGTTGCTACGAAAAGGCTGACGCCTCCTGCGCCGGCACCGGTTATCGCATTGTCGGCACCGAAGGTACGCCCGCGCTGAGCGAAGATGACAAGACGATGGGCAAAGACGTCGGCG